>CALEHY010000011.1 GCA_937876375.1 uncultured Clostridia bacterium
ATTATTTGAATAATGTAAAACGGGAGGATAATATCCTCCCCTACGATTGCACATATCTAAAATATCGTGACAAGCCTTGATTTAACAATTGACATTAATATATTGTGTAATATATAATGTTGTTGGGCAAGGAGATTTGTCATAAAAAACGATGGACGATTATCCCCTCTTATGATAGAGGGCGATGCCCTCTAATTTATGTTAGGGGGTGATGCTATGGAATATCTTGCAATCATTGTAGTAATTCTTATTGCAGCCACTGGCTACATATTAAGCATAAAAAGATAATCGCCCACAGTCCTAACAAAACATTGGGCGATTAATTCAAACAATATTTGGGGCTAATCGTCTATTAGACTGCTCCTTGTTCATTTATATTATATGCAATTATTTTATATTTGTCAACAACTATTATTCTCTATCACTTGATAGAGAATTTTTATTATATATCTAAAATATCTTGTTAACATTACAAAATCCATTTAATTATTACTTTTACTATAAAATACCACACCTGAATATAAGTAGGGGCGGATATCATCCGCCCGCCTGCGTTATTATTTGAATAATGTAAAATGGGAGGATAATATCCTCCCCTACAGAATACAAAATAACAGCCATAACGAAGTTTTGTCTTCGTTATGGCTGTTTCTCTTTTAAAACGGTACACCTTTTTACATAAATGCCATTACGGTGTCGGCAATGTCCTCCATCTTGTTGACTGCCTTTTTAATCATCTTTTTTGATGATTTTGTGGACGAGGTGAGCATACAGCTTTCGCCCATCATCATTGCTGCACCAACAGCCATTGCGATACCGATACCCTTGAGCATTACTTTTGTAGTTTTGATAGACATATTTATCCTCCTTTTTGTGTCATCAATAATATTATTTGAACAAAAAAGAAAAATAAATGTGGTAATTTTTAAAATAAAAATATCCCTCAGTCATTAAAAAACAACAGCTCCCTTTAGCAAGGGAGCCTAATCGGTTTGAATATATTAATCTTCTACGATTATATTTGGATTAATTTGGTCAATTTTTTGGATAAATTGGCCATCGATATCATCGATAAAATGCTTAAATTCGATGCCAAACACCTCACCACTAGGGCAAATCTCTAGTAATGGCTCTAGCACAAAGCGACGCTCGTGATAACGAGGGTGAGGCACAGTCAAATTCATAGTGTCAATCTCGTTATTCTCTGCAAAAATAAGGTCCAAATCAAGTATTCTAGGTCCATTTTGGAACGCACGGACACGACCAAATCCACTCTCAATACCCATACAGATACCAAGCATCTCGTGTGGCTCAAATTTTGACTGAACACGCAGAACAGCGTTGTAAAAATCATCCTGACGCAGATAGCCAACTGGCTCGGTCTGGTAGATAGACGACACCTTGACAACGTCGGTATAAGGCAGATTGTTGATAGCGTTAATCGCATTTTCGATATTCAATTTTCTGTCACCCATATTGGTGCCGATAGATAAAATGTATTCCATATTAGTTGCTAGTCGTTAGTTGTTAGTTGCTAGCTAAAAATTAATCGAGTATGAGCAGAGCTCATCCAAAATACTAGAAACTATAAACTATTTACCTTTCTCTAGAAATAGACACAGCCATATAGTCAAATTCGGCTGATACTGGAGCTTCTGGCTTTTTGAGAGTAATATCCACCCTTGTGATTTGCTCAAAGCTGTCGAGCACAGCATCTGCAACAACCTGTGCAGCACGCTCGATGAGGTCATATTTCTCCTGCAAGAAAGCAGAACGAACAACCTTTACCACCTTTGCGTAGCTGACGGTGTCATCAAGCTCATCGTTATAGCACGCTCTAGTAATATTCAAATAATAATCGATATCGAGGACGAAATTCTGTCCGTTTTCCTTTTCCTCTGGATTAACACCGTGATATGCGAATAATTTTAGATTTTTTATTGTTATCTTATCCATAAGTTTACCTAAATAATTTATAATTGAAAATTGAAAATTATGGGTGGGCGTAATACCATTAATTCTACATTCTAAATTGTTTCAACGCTTGTGCTGTCAAAATGCCTTGGCGTTCGTGCAAAACGTCGTGCAGACGGATAATGTCCACACCACCAAGAATTGCCACAGCGTCAGCAGAGATATTACCATACACACGCTCGGTAGCAACAGGCTGATTGCTAGACGCACCGATAACACGCTTGCGACTGGTGCCAAGCAAGATAGGATAGCCGTCCATCTTGTAGCTGTCGATATTAGCGATAAGCTCCAAATTCTGCTCATATGTCTTGCCAAAGCCGATACCCATATCAAAGCATATGCTATCCCCACTGATACCGAAATCATGGCATTTATCGGCAATAGAGGCAAAAAATCGACGAATTTCGTCAACACCACCGTCTCCATTGTGCATAATGACCCATCCAGCACCCGTTTGTTTGACGATAGACGCCATTTCTACATTAAACACACCAGATACGTCGTTGATGATATCAGCACCAGCATTTACAGCCTTCTGTGCGACGATAGGAAAATATGTGTCGACCGAAATAGGACAATCAGTCATTCCACGAAGGGTGGTCAGCACTGGCTCAAGCCTAGCCCATTCCTCATCAGGAGAAATCTCGACATATCCAGGTCTAGTAGACTGGGCACCCAAATCGATAATATCTGCACCCTGCTCCACTAGCTCCATAGCGTGACGAATAGCATTGTCGCTATCGGCAAAATTGCCACCGTCCGAAAAGCTGTCCGGTGTGACATTGACAATGCCCATAATGAGCACCTTGTCGCCATATTCAATTTTTTTATCTCTACAGTTCCAAATCATATGCTACTAAATTAAGAATTGAAAATTATGGGTGAGCGTTGCCCACACTCATTGAATACCATTAATTCTACATTATTTTGTCAGTAATGCCAATGCTTCTGCTCTAGTGCTGGCATCATTACGCATAATACCACGCAGAGCAGAGGTCTGTGTCTTTGAGCCAGATGCCTTTGCACCACGGATTGTCATACAAGTATGCTCTGCCTCGATAACAACAGCAACGCCCTTTGGCTGAAGATTGTCGTTCAAAAAATCTGCGATATCAGAGGTCAAACGCTCCTGCACCTGTGGTCGTTTTGCAAAATTGTCGACGATACGAGCGAATTTTGACAGACCAATAATCTTATTATTAGATGGAATATACGCTATATGAGCCTTGCCAATAAATGGCAATAGATGATGCTCGCACATGGACGAAAATGGGATATCACGAACGATAACCATCTCATCATTAGATGACTCATCAAAAAGTTTCAAATGCTGTTTTGGGTCAGAGTCAAGGCCAGCAAACATTTCCTCATACATATTAGCGACACGCTTTGGGGTCTCGATAAGACCAGCACGATCTGGATCCTCACCAACAGCCTCGAGAATATCCCTAACAGCGTTCATAATCTTAATCTTATTTTCATCTGTAATCATAAAAATCACCTCAATTAATCATACAAAAAGACTACAAAATCCCTCAACCACTATCATGGTCCCACTGGACACCCGCACCCTTTAACAAGGGAGCAACAAGGATTAATTAAAGTATCCCTTAATATCCTGCAAATCGTTCGATGAAAGCTGATGCTTTGCATAATCTGGAGAGCAAGAATAGATAGTTATATCCGAATTTTTGTAGCAAAAGACCATAATAGAATCCTTGCCATTTTCAAAATCACGAACAGTGATATTAGTGCTAGAATTGGTCACCATTTGGCGAAATAGCTGGTCACATTTTTCAAAGTTATCAGCGTTGAACAGCTGTGTCAAGGCATAGAGCAATATCTCGTTAGAGGTGGAGATATTCATATTTTCGTTGCTGTAATATCGCAAAAGATTGCTGATATCATTACCACCAAGACGCTGTTCGCCATCACTAATACGGATAGAATAGCTGTCATCATCAGCACCACTGTTAAACTTGATACTCTCGTTCATAGGATAGATAATCGTGCCAAGCGAGTTGATAAATTCTACCATATCACTATTCTCAAAGCCAAAATAATAGTCAATATTTGTACCGAGCACAGAGGTCAACCTAGACTGTAGCAATGCTCCACCACCGGACAAATAAATATCATACAGACTATCGCCATCAATAGTCAATTTTGGATCAAGGGTGCAAGCCTTGTACGACATTGTGTCGCAATCCATCTGCACCAAATAAGCATAGTGAATAACTGACTGTTCGTCATCAGTCTCGAACACCAAAAAATTGGTCCTGCCACTGATATCTGGGAGATTAACCTCATTATAAACCTCTGTCTGCTCGATAGTGATATCATCACCAGCGATAAACTCGGCAAAGGACGAATATTTGTGTCCCATAATCGCCAAAAATATCAGCGTTAGCACAACAATAACAGCCAAAAGGGAGAGCAAAATGCGTTCTTCTCTGCTACTTTTGTAGCCAGATTTTGAAATATAAATATCGCCACGGTGTTTAAATATTTTCACAATTTTTCTCCCTTCTAAAATAATAAAATGATTATATACTAATTTATCCCCAATGTCAAAGGAGCACACAAAATAATTTTGCCAATATGACATATTATATATGATAAAATATTATAATATATTAAATTATATATTGACATATTATAAGTTATTATATATAATTAAATTTGGATTATTATGCATTTTTTGAAATAAAAATACAAGAGGAATATAAAATGAGTAATTATATGGAAAGTATTGATGATATATGGAATGGTGTACTAGCCTACTGCAAAGAAAAGGTTAACGACACAGCATATTCATTATGGATTAAACCTATCGAGATGACAAGCTTTCATCAAGGACTTGTTCAGCTGTTCTTCTCTAACGAATTTAGGAAGAATACTGTTGTAGGACAATATAGTGACCTTATCTACGAGGCATTTGAGCAGGTTGTAGGTTTTCAGGTTATTATTACATACCTATGTCCAGAGGATTTGATGACTCTTGATGAGAAGGCAAAGCTCGACCTTATTGATTTTAAGAACGAGACATTTACATTTGATAATTTCATCGTTGGACCTAGCAACAAATTTGCATATACCACAGCAAAGGCTGTTGCTGCTGATCCAGGTGGACAGATTAGCAAAGGCTCTAGCTTTAGCTCATACAACCCACTATTTATCTATGGTAACAGTGGACTTGGCAAGACACATTTGCTAAATGCTATCAGCTACGAAATCAAGCGAAATTATCCAGAGATGAAGATTGTTTATATCAAGAGTGAGGATTTTCTTAACGAATTCATCAAATCTCTTGGTAACAACACTATCGAGGAGTTCCACGATAAGTACAGAAATGTTGATGTACTACTGATGGACGACGTACAGTTCATCGCTGGTAAGCCACAGACCGAGGAAGAATTTTTCCATACATTCAACGCTATCAGAGATGCTGGCAAGCAGATTGTACTTACCTCTGACCGACCACCAAAGGCATTCACCTCCCTCGTTGACAGATTGCGCAACAGATTTGAGAGTGGACTGATTGCTGATATTCAGGTGCCAGAGTTTGAGACAAGATGCGCTATTATCAAGCGTAAGGCAGAGCTACTTAATTTTGAAATCAACGATAGTATTGTACAATTCATCGCAGAAAAAATTAAATCTAATGTCCGTCAGCTTGAGGGTGTCACAAAGAAGCTACACGCTATGTATATGTTCGGTGGTCATCAGCTAACTATTGCTGTGGCACAGCAGGCAATACAGGACGTACTTACTGACGTTCAGCCTCTACCAGTAACAATTAGCCATATTGTTGAAGAGGTATGCAGAACTTCTGGTGTATCAAGCGAGGATATCTACGGTAAAAAGCACACAGCCAATATTTCTAACGCTAGAAAAATGTGTTTCTACATTATCAGAGAGGTTACTGATATGTCATACAAGGCTATTGGAAAGGAATTTCATCGTGACCACTCTACAGTAATGTACAATGTAGAAAAATTTGACGAGATACTAAAAACTGACTCTGTTCTCAATAGTCAGGTATCAGATATCATAAATAATATCAAGGATAATCAGTAAGATATTTTCCACAAATTCTTACATTATCCACAAAAATATGTTCCACACCCCATGTGGACAGAAAATGTTTTCCACATTATCAACATTTTTTACACAAAAATATTTTTGGTATTGTGGAGGCTCAAAAATGCTAAATTACTACAATTTTTTGAGTTTTCCACATTTTCAACCCCCTATACTAATACTATTAAAAGAATATTAATTGTTATTTGGAGAAAAAGCTATGAAATTTACTTGTAACACTAAAGAGCTATCAAATGCTTGCAACAATGTTATCCGTGCAGTTAGCGCAAAGGTAACTATACCTACTATTGAGGGTATACTTATCGAATGTGGCTCAAACACATTAAGCCTAACTGGATATGATTTTGAGTTCGGTATCAACACAATTATGGATGTTGATATTGTTGAGCCAGGTGCTATTGTTATTAATGCAAAGATTATCTGCGACATTATTCGCAAGCTCGCTGATGAATATGTAACTATCGAAACAAATGGCACCTCTGTATCAATCGTTAGTGGTGCTGCACAATATAGCATTACTGGTATCGACGCTGATGATTATCCAGAGTTACCATCTGTTAACAATGGTGTTGCATTACAGCTAGACCAAAAACAATTTTATAGTATGGTAATACAGACATTATTTGCTGTAGCAGATAATGAGTCATCAAAGCCAGTATATACTGGTCTAAAATTTGATATTAGTGAGGGCAATCTCACTATGATTGGTGTTGATGGATATCGTCTTGCTATTAGAAATGAAAAAATCGAATATACTGGAGAAGATTTGACATTCATCGTACCAAAGAAAACTATTAGAGAACTAATGAAGCTTGTTGATATCGAAAGTGATGAAAAAATTAGTGTTTCTATCGGCAAGCGTCATATTGTATTTGAGCTAGGTAAATACAGCATTATCAGTAGACTGCTAGATGGTGATTTTCTTGATTACAGACAGGCTATGCCAAAGGCAATTAGCACCACTGTTCTCATCAATACTACTGATGCAATCAACTGTATTGAGCGTTCACTACCAGTTATCGAGAATAATCAGAAGAATCCTATTCGTTGCTTGTTTGACAATGACCAGATGAGAGTTAGCACAGTATCTAGCCTTGGTCGAGTAGTTGACTACACTCACGCAAATACAAGTGGTGACAGAGTAGAGATTGGATTTAATTCAAAATTCGTGCTTGATGCTCTTAATGCTGCTGATACTGATGAGGTTAAGATAGAGCTTGCTGGTCCAGTTAGTCCAGTAAAGATTATGCCTATCAATGATGATGGCTTCTTATTCCTAGTTCTACCAATGAGGTTAAGAAATGAAAATTAAGGTAAAGGTTGCCGAGCATAAGAAAGAGACTGTAAAGATAAATACTGATTTTATTCAACTACAATCCTTTTTGAAATTTAAGGGTATTAGTGAGACTGGTGGTCAGGCAAAGGAATTCATCCAAGACGGATTAATTAAGGTAAATGGTGAGGTTTGCACTGCTAGAGGTAAAAAAATCAGAGCAAACGACGTTATTACAGCGTTCGGCACAGATTATACAATAATAAATGAAGATTAATAAAATAAAGCTAGAGAATTATCGTAATATTGATGATTTGACAGTGGATTTTGACGATGTAAATATCATTTGGGGCGAAAATGCACAGGGTAAAACAAATCTTATCGAGGCGATTTATCTGTTCACTGGAGCAAAAAGCTTTAGGGGTGCAAAGGATAGCCAGCTAATAAAAATGGGTAAGGAACAAAGTAAGATTTCCATAGATTTTGTTAGCAATGATAGAGAGCAAAATGCAGAAATTGAGATAAAAAACAAGCGTTTCGCCTCGCTAAATGGTATTAAAAAGAAAAGTCCTGCCCTGCTGGGTGACGAGCTAAAGGCTGTCGTGTTCAGCCCAGTTCATTTGAGTATGATAAAAGACGGACCTAGCGAAAGGCGACATTTTATCGACTCGGCACTGTGTCAAATCAAGGGTAATTATCGAAATCTGCTAAAGGATTACAACAGAGCATTACAGCAACGAAATTCGCTACTCAAGGATTTGAAAAACAATCCAGAGATGGAGAGTATGCTCTATATTTGGAATGATAATCTTGCACACACTGGTGCAAAAATCATATACCAAAGGCTAAAATACCTCGATGCTATCACACCGTATGCAAAAGAAATATTTTTAGGCATCAGTGGTGGCAAGGAGGAGATAGATTTAAAATATATCGGTGCTGATGAGTACACACTGGATATCGACGATATCGAGAAAAAGCTAAAATTTGCACTAAATGAGAGCAAAGGTGTGGATATAATCAATCGTATCACTACGAAAGGACCACACCGTGACGATATTGAGATACTTATCAATGGTACTAGCGCTAGAATATATGGCTCACAGGGACAGCAACGAAGCTGTGTGCTAGCAATCAAGTTGGCAGAAGCTAGCTTGCTAAAGGAAATGACTGGAGCACAGCCAATAGCTCTGCTCGATGATGTGATGAGTGAGCTGGATGAAAAGCGTCAAGATTATATCTTAAATCATATCAAGGACTGGCAAGTGTTCATCACCTGCTGTGACAAGGAAACGATATTAAGACTGAAGAATGGAAAGACGTTCCACATTGAAAACGGTAATTTGTTAGAGGAATAATATATGTTTTTACACCTTGGAGAAGACACTGTTATCACTGACAAGGATATAATAGGCATATTTGATATAGATACCTCGACTGTCAACAAGGCTACTAGAGATTATCTCACGAAGGCTGAAAGGGACAAAAAGGTCATTTATGTCAACTACGATTTGCCAAAATCTTTTGTCGTGACAAGTGACAAAATATATATTAGTCCAATAAATACGAATACATTAAACAAACGAAGTAAATAAATATTTTTACTAAAAAACGGAGTTTTATCATGGAAGAAATCAAAAATGTAACAAATCTTGAGGAAGAGGATATGGATACCGTCGTTACTGACGAGTACAATGCCGATGATATCCAGGTGCTTGAGGGTCTAGAGGCTGTTCGTAAGCGTCCTGGTATGTATATCGGCTCAACTGGTCCTAGAGGATTGCATCATCTTGTGTACGAAATCGTAGATAACTCTATTGATGAGGCACTTGCTGGTGTTTGTACCCATATCGAGACCGAAATTCTACCTGGCAACATTATTTCTGTAAAGGATAATGGTCGTGGTATCCCAGTCGGTATCAACGAAAAGACTGGTCTGCCAGCTGTAACAGTAGTACTAACAGTATTGCACGCTGGTGGTAAGTTCGGTGGTAGTGGATACAAGGTATCAGGTGGTCTACACGGTGTAGGTTCATCAGTAGTTAACGCCCTATCCGAATGGCTAGAGGTAGAGGTAACACAGAATGGTCATATCTACGCACAGAGATTTGAGCGTGGACATGCTGTTGATGATTTGCATATCATCGCTGACGTACCAGAGGATGAGCACGGCACATTAATCAGATTTAAAGCTGACCCAGAAATCTTTCAGGAGACAACAAGATACACATTCGACATTCTCCAAAGAAGACTTCGTGAGCAGGCATTCCTCAACGCTGGTCTATCTATCTCACTTACTGACAAGAGAGATAAAGCTGACAGAAATGTTGATGATACATATGAGGACGAGCCTCATACAGATGTATATTGCTACGAGGGTGGTATCCGTTCTTTCGTAGAATGGATTAACGAAAGTCGTGGATTTACCCCAATTCAAGACGAGGTTATCCATATTTCAACAACAAAGGGTGACAGAAGTGCCGAGGTTGCACTATGCTACACTGATGGATATACCGAGACAATGCTATCCTTTGCAAACAATATTAACACTATCGACGGTGGTACACACGAGACTGGATTCAAGACAGCGCTCACTAGAGTATTCAACGACTATGGCAAAAAGTTTGGTATCCTAAAGGATAGTGACAAAAAGTTCTCTGGTGACGATGTTCGTGAGGGTATCACAGCTGTCATCAGCGTTAAGCTGACAGAGGCACAGTTCGAGGGTCAGACAAAGGGCAAGCTAGGTAACACAGATATTACCGGTCTTGTATCATCATTAGTATATGAAAAGCTAATGACATACTTTGAAGAGCACCCAAGCGTTGCAAAGAATTTGCTAAACAAGTCACTCGACGCTGCAAGAGCAAGAGAGGCTGCTCGTAAGGCAAGAGAAAATGCAAGAAGAAAGTCACCACTAGAGAGCAACTCTCTACCAGGTAAGCTATCCGATTGTACCAGCAACGAGCCAGAAAAGTGTGAAATCTATATCGTCGAGGGTGATTCTGCTGGTGGATCTGCAAAGCTTGGCAGAGATCCACAGTATATGGCTATCCTACCACTTTGGGGTAAGATGCTTAATGTAGAAAAGGCAAGACTCGACAAGGTGTATGGCAACGAAAAGCTAATCCCAGTTATCACAGCACTTGGTACTGGTATCGGTGATGACTTTGATATCACAAAGCTTCGTTATCACAAGATAGTTCTTATGGCAGATGCCGATGTCGATGGTGCTCATATTACAACACTACTCTTGACATTCTTCTTTAGACATATGCCACAGCTTATTGAGCAGGGTCACGTGTTCCTAGCACAGCCACCACTGTTCAAGATTACAAAGAACAAGCGTAGCGAATATGCATATTCTGACGAGCAGAGAGATGCACTCATCGAGGAGATGGGTGGCGACTGCGACGTTCAGAGATACAAGGGTCTTGGTGAGATGGACCCAGAACAGCTATGGGAAACAACTATGGACCCAGAATTTAGAACAATGGTTAGAATTACAATCGATGATGCACAGGTTGCATCAGAAAACTTCTCAATCCTTATGGGTGAAGAGGTTGAACCAAGAAGATTGTTTATCGAGCAGAATGCAAAGTTCGTTAAGAATCTTGATGTCTAATCTATAAGGAGAGATAATTATGGCTAGAAATGATGTAGTTCGTGATAATATTGATTACAGTCATCAGAAAATTATTGATGTCGAAATAAGCAAGGAGATTAGAGGCGCATTCCTAGATTACTCTATGTCAGTAATCGTGGCTCGTGCCCTACCAGATGTTCGTGATGGATTAAAGCCAGTACACAGACGTATTCTATACGCTATGTACAAGAACAATCTATACCCAGACAGACCATATCGTAAGTGCGCCACCACTGTCGGTGACGTGCTAGGTCATTATCACCCACACGGTGATGCATCCGTATATGATGCTATGGTAAGATTGGCACAGGATTTCTCTATGCGTCATCCACTTGTTGACGGTCACGGTAACTTCGGTTCTGTCGACGGTGACCCAGCTGCTGCTTATCGTTACACAGAGTCTCGTATGAGCAAGGTATCGATGAAAATGCTCGACGATATCAAGAAGAATACTGTTGACTACGCTCCAAACTTTGATGACACAGAGGAGGAGCCAACTGTACTACCTACCAAGTTCCCTAACCTATTGGTTAACGGCTCATCTGGTATCGCTGTTGGTATGGCAACAAATATCCCACCTCATAATATGAAAGAGGTAGCAGAGGGTGTTTGCTGTGTTATCGACAACCCAGATGCACAGCTTGAGGATATTATGCAGCATATCAAGGGCCCTGATTTCCCTACTGCTGGTATCATCATGGGTGCTAGAGGTATTAGAGAGGCATATTCTACCGGTCGTGGCAAGATTTATGTTCGTGCTAGAGCAGAAATTGTCGAGACAAAGGGCGATAGATTTAAGATTGTTGTAACAGAGCTACCATACGGTGTAAACAAGCGCAGACTTATCGAAAAAATCGCTGATTTAGTTAAGGACAAGCGTATCGAGGGTATCGCAAATATTCAAGATTTCACCGACAGACATGGTATGAATGTTGAAATCACTGTTAAGCGTGATGCAAACGCACAGGTTGTACTAAACAATCTATACAAGATGACCGAAATGCAGACAACATTCGGTGTTATCCTACTTGCACTCGATGGTGGAGTGCCAAAAATCCTTACACTAAAGGAAATTATTAACAAATATATTGAGTTCCAAGAGGACGTTATCACTCGTAGAACAAAGTTCGACCTAGAAAAAGCACAGAACAGAGCTCATATTTTGGAAGGACTTGCAAAGGCTATTGATATAGTTGACGAGGTTATCGCAACTATCCGTGCATGTAAGGGTGGTCAGTCCGAGGCAAAGCAAGCTATTATGGAAAAATTTGGATTTGATGACCCACAGGCTAGTGCCATCGTGGCTTATCGTCTTGGTCAGCTTGCTGGACTTGAGATTGAGAAGATTATGAACGAGTTAGAGGAGCTCCACGAGAAGATTAAGGACTTCCTCGACATTCTACAGAACAGACAGCGTATCCTAGATATCATCAAGATGGAAACTAGAGAGGTTGCTGACAAGTATGGCGACGACAGAAGAACAGAGATTTCTGCATTCTCTGGCGATGTTGATGATGAGGACCTTATTCCAGTAGAGGATTGTATCCTAACTCTAACCGAGCGTGGATATATCAAGCGTCAAACCGTTGACACCTACAAGGCACAGAACCGTGGTGGTAAGGGCATCATGGGTATGTCCCGTCGTGACGAGGACGTTGCAAAGAATATGTTCACCTGCTCTACTCACGATTATATCCTTATCTTTACTAACAAGGGTAAGGTATTCAAGCTAAAGGGATACAATATCCCAGAGAGTGGAAGAACTAGCAAGGGTATGAATGTCATCAACCTACTCCCTATCGAGCAGGACGAAACAGTTACTGCTATGGTAAAGGTGCCAAAGGAAGAGGACAGAGCATATCTATGTATGGTAACTCGTGCTGGTGTCATCAAGCGTACTGCACTTGACCAGTATGACCATATCCGTAAGACCGGTATCATCGCTATCAATCTTGATGAGGGCGATGAGCTATGCTGGGTTGATATCACTGATGGTGAGAGAGAGCTAATCGTTGCAACACACGATGGTATGGCTATCTGCTTTAAGGAGAGCGACGCTAGACTAATCGGCAGAACTGCTAGAGGTGTGCGTGCTATCCAGCTTGCAGAGGGTGACTATGTTGTCGGATTTGCTGTTGCTATCGAGGGCAAGACTCTGCTCACTGTATCTGAAACTGGATATGGCAGAAAGAGCCAGTTCAGTGACTACCGTGTTCAGTCAAGAGCTGGTAAGGGTCTAATCAACTACAGAACAGAGCAATATGGCAAGGTTGCTATGATTGCACCAGTTAGTGAGGACAACGATGTTATTATGATCACCAGTGATGGTATCGTAATCCGTACACACGCTGACCAAATCTCTGAATTTAAGCGTCCTGGCAAGGGTGTTAAGGTTATGAGAGTAAAAGAGGGTGAGCGTTTGGCAACCCTAGGTATCGTTGATCGCTTCGAGGAAGAGGAGACTGACGAAGAAATCGACGAGGTGCAGGAAACAGAGGCACAGAGTGATGAAATCGTGGCTACAGAGGAGTAATCTTCACCACCACGATATAATAGGAGGGTATTATGGCTAAAGATAACTATAATATTGACGATATTCTCTCCGAAGTGAAAAAGAGAAGAGAAGAAAATGAAAGAGAAATCAAGGGTGAAAGCATCCCATCTGCTGAAGAAGTAGCAGATGAGGACATTCTTGATAACGATAAGCCAGAATATGTTGAGGATGGATATGTCCTAGATGACACTATGCTCCAGCCACCAGACGATATGGATGAGCTAGAGGTTGAAGACGAGGTCACTCAAGAGGTAGAGGACGAGGTCAGCGAAGATACAGTTGACGAAATCGACACCACTATCCCAGAGCAGACTGACGAGGACATTCTCCAAACAGCAGAAGAGGCAAAGCAGGCTAGCACTGCAGATATGGTGGACCTATTCTCCATCGAGGCCGAGGACGAGTATCAAGAAAATGAGGAGCCAGTGGTCGAGGACAAGCCAAAGAAAAAGGCAAAGAAGGAAAGGTCAAAGGGCAGAAAGATTGCAAGGGCAATCATCATTATTCTGCTAGTGCTCATTCTTGCAATCGGAACAGCTGGTGGAATATTCGTATACAAAACACTAAACACTGTTACCGACAAGAACAACACCACCCCTACCGAATGGGAGGGCATGGACAAGCTAGTCGAGGTGTTCAATCCTATTGAGGAGACTGACGCTAGTCAGCTTGCATCACTACAGGATATGATTAAGACCTGGTACTACAATGGATCACCAGTGTCATCAACACATGTGCTCAATATTCTGCTAGTTGGTGAGGACACAAGAGGTGATGATATCCTCGATTCTGGTACTAGAGCAGATTCTGCTATGATTTGTTCAATCAATATTGATACAAAGAAGATACAGCTAACCTCTGTTCTTCGTGACACATACGCATACTGGGAGAATGAGCCTGGCAACAAGGATTCTGGTACATTCGACAAGATAAATGCTGCTATGTCACTAGGTAATATCAATGTGTACAAGAATGCTGTTGAAAACTTGTACAAGGTCAAGATTGATAATTATGTTATCGTAAACTTTGACTCATTCGAGGCAATTATTGATGCTATGGGTGGCATTACATTGGAGCTCACCTCATCAGAGATTTGGGAGATTAACAATCACCCACGCAGATATGGTAATGTCTATATCGAGCAGACCTTTGATGGCCATAGTGGAGAGGTAAAGCTTACTGGCAAGCAGGCTCTAGCATATTGCAGAATTAGAAAGCTTGATTCGGACAATATGCGTGCTAACAGACAAAAGACCTGTCTGCAGGAGATTGCGAAGGAAGCTAACGACGTAACACCTGCCACTCTTATCAAAATGGCAGAAAAGCTAATACCATATGTTAAGACCGATATGTCAAAGTCAACTATTCTAAAGCTTGGCAGATACGCATTGAAGCAGGGCTGGTTGGACTACGAGTCTGATACAACTAATTTGCCAGAGTATCGCCTAGAGGAGCGTGGTGCTGGTGGTAACTTTGCATTCGCTGGTGCTTGGATATGGAAATCTGATTTTCCACACGATGCATATTATCTACAGTCAATTATCTATGGCAAGAGCTCAATCACTCTAGCAAGGACAAGAGTAGATTATATCAACTGTACCGAAAGGGGCTACTTTAGTGAGGGCGCAGCTGCTGTATGGGCAACGATACCAAATGACAGCTACGGTGTAGCAACAACATTCACTACTACAACAAAAGAAAGCGACGAAACAACAGTCGCATAAAAGTGGAGTCCGAACCGATACCCATCTATATGAAGGGTATCGGTTTTTGTATTTAATGCATTTGGAAGATAATTTTGGTATTGCGACGACTTTTGATTCTAATAATCAAAAACATTGAATTTATACATAAATTATGTTATTATATTTATACATAATTATTGTTGGAGAAGATATTATGAAAAAGACAAAGAGATTATTATCACTCATTTTATCAATATGTATGCTTCTTAGTATAACAGCAGGGATTGATTTTTCTGTTTATGCCTTGTCAAGCTCGGGTTATTGTGGTGAAAATGTTACATACATCTTTGATAGTTCAACTGGTAAATTGGTTATTAGTGGAAATGGTGCAATGGATGATTCCTATTATCATTCTACTTCTCCTTTTTATCGTGAAACAAAGATAAAATCGGTAGAAATTCAAGCTGGTGTAACCAGCATAGGCAAATATGTATTTGAATATTGCATGGGCTTAACAAGTGTAACAATACCAGATAGTGTAACCAGCATAGGCAATTATGCATTTGATGGTTGCTATGGCTTAACAAGCGTAACAATACCAGATAGTGTAAAGAGCATAGGCAATTATGCATTTAGTCATTGTATTGACTTAAAAAATGTTACAATAGGAAACAGTGTAGATAGCATAGGCGAGAATGCATTTAGTGGATGTGATAACTTAACAAGTGTAAACATACCAGATAGTGTAATCAGTATAGATGATTATGCGTTTAGTGATTGTCTTGGCTTAAAAAATGTTACAATAGGAAACAGCGTAGCTAGCATAGGCAAGAGTGCATTTAAAGGGTGTGTATCATTGGTTAGAGTTAGTATTAATAGCATAGATGCTTGGTGTAATATAATATTTGGTGATATTTTTTCAAACCCATTACTATATACTGGAAAATTATATCTGAACAATAAACTAGTAACAACTTTAACTATTTCAAATAGTGTAAAGAGCATAGGCAATTATGCATTTTATAAATGCACAGGTTTAAAAAGCATATCAATACCCGATAGTGTAACGTGCATAGGTGATTCTGCATTTTATAGTTGTGGAAATTTAACAAGTGTTACAATAGGAAATGGTGTAACTAACATAGGAGATTATGCATTTTATGGATGTTCATCATTGTTAAGAGTTAATATTAACAGTATAGCTGCTTGGTGTAATATTGAGTTCGGAAAACTTGATTCAAATCCATTAGTATATGCACAAAAATTATATTTGAATAATACTTTAGTAACGGATTTGGTTATTCCAAATAGCGTAACTAATATAGGCAAGTATGTATTTTATCAATGCACAGGATTAAAAAGCGTATTAATACCAGATAGCGTAACGAGCATAGGTCCATATGCGTTTGAAGGTTGTGATGACTTAAAATATTATGACATAGGAAAAAATGTTGATTTCTCTAATTTGTCACTGCCTTGGAATTTTAGTATAAATGCTAAT
Source organism: uncultured Clostridia bacterium (assembly GCA_937876375.1). GTDB lineage: Bacteria > Bacillota > Clostridia > Oscillospirales > Acutalibacteraceae > Eubacterium_R. Next base: position 16,738 of record CALEHY010000011.1, read on the forward strand.
TCAATTGTTGTTTTGCGTAACGAAGATTTTGATTTAGAAGATTTTATTTATGCACTGTCATTGCCAAAATCTACAATATTGTGTGCATACGAATCAACTGGTGCAAGAGCATTGTGCGAGAACTACGAAATTAAGTATGTAAGCCTTGATGAATGTAACAAGGGCAATCACACTTCTATGACTGTACAAAGTAAAACTCCTGCAACAAATACTAAGGACGGCAAGATAGTTAAAAAATGTGCTTGTGGTGCAAAATCCACAACAACAATTAAAAAGGTTTCAACTGTAAAGCTTTCAACAACAAAGTACACTTATGATGGTAAGGTTAAATCTCCAACATTAACCGTTAAGGATAGTGCTGGTAAAGCACTTGTAAAGGGTACTGATTACACAGTAACAACCCCAAGTGGCAGAAAGAATGTTGGCAAGTACACATACAAGATTACATTTAAGGGTAATTATTCTGGCACAAAGTCACTCAGCTTTGTTATCAATCCAAAGAATACAAGCATTTCAAAGCTTACAGCAACAAAGGGTGGCTTCAAGGCAACAATTAAGAAATACACAACCCAAACAACAGGATACCAAATTCAAATTGCAACAGATAGTGGTTTCACAAAGGGTATTAAGAGCTATACAGTTACAAGCAATTCAACTGTATCAAAGAAGATTACAAAGCTAACTGGTGGCAAAAAGTATTATGTAAGAATTAGAACTTATAAGACAGTTTCTGGAACAAAATACTATTCAAGCTGGTCAGTTAAAAAGTATGTAACCACAAAGAAACAAACCATAAATAACATTGAAAACACCCCACATTTGTGGGGTGTTTTTTCGCATAAATATGCAGTTTTTAACAGTTTGTAAAGTTTGCGTGATATTTTAGATATATGCACCGAAAAGAACAAGCCAACAGCAGTTAAAGGTTTTTCTGCTGTTGGCTTTTGTAATTGTTATTTTACAGTTTCTTTATTGAGGGTGCGTTATGGCTTCACTTTTTATTATAAATTTTGGTTATTCCATTTCGTTCATAGACTGTGGTGCTAGGTCGATGACCTCCATCTTTCGTGCCTGCATCCATAGGGATGGGGTGATACGGAGCTTGTAGCCATAGCCGGCATCCATCTGCCAATGTGCCATAGGTGCTTCTGGCAGACCATAGCAGGATAGAATAGTCATAATCACACCAGCGTGTGACACGATAGCGATATTCTCTGTGCCAGTGGAGATGCATCCGTCAATCACCTTTTCAAACGCCTCGCAAACTCGCTGAACGAATTCTGCATTGCTTTCACCGAATGGTGGACGAGCATTTATGTCACCGTGTAGCCAAGCCTTAAAGTCGTCATTGTCCTTCAAATCATCGGCTGTGCATTCCTCAAATTCGCCAAAATTGTACTCAATAAAATTATCTATTACAATTTTGTTATTTTTTGGGAACATAATTGATGCACTGTCTACAGCACGCTTTAGAGGTGAGGTAAACACGGCATCAACCTCTGGATAATGGTGTTTTGCCTTGATGCTTTTTAGCTCGTCTATACCAAATGTTGTGAGTGGATAATCTGTGTGCCCTATATACTGTGCGTTTAGATTTCCCTTTGTTAGACCATGTCTAAATAAATACAGTGTGTATGATTTCATAGTAAAAACCTCTCATAAGTATGTGCAAATTGCGATATTGTTACAAAAAAATAACAAATAGCGCAACTATATTTACAATAAGTATAATTTCAATTATAATGTGATAGTAATACAAATAGTAATAAAAGATAATGGTTTAGAGTGACCATTTAGGGTAATAATTATGGCAGACGAAAAGAAATTATCAAAATTTGCTGTGGTACTATCCCAGCTACGAAAAGAGCGTGGCATCAGTCAGAAGAAGGCAGCCACCGACTTGGGCATATCCCAAGCGCTCCTATCACATTACGAAAAAGGAATAAGAGAATGTGGACTAGATTTCGTTATCCGTTGTAGCGCATACTACGGAGTAACTACAGACTACCTACTAGGTGTTAGTGAAAACAGAAATGGTCTATCAGCAGATTACCTATCAGGTGTCGAGGGCTTGGATGGTAGCTCCATCAAGACTCTTGCTGAAGCAACAAAAATGCTACTAAATGCCACAGCAGCATCTAGCAAATCAGCAGAAGGTGCCCACCTATATGAGTACTATATGCTCAGCCTATATCGTGGTGCATTGACACTAGCGAAGGCTGGTATCTTGCCAAAGGAAATGTTCAAAATCGACTACACCATCGCTAGAGATTTGGCATCAGCAGCGATAGCAGTGCAGGACGCAAAGTTCGTTCTTATCGAGGACAAGAGCAGAACTGGTATGGACACCACAGAGCACACAGCGCTAAATGCCCTAATCGAGCAGGCAGAGGAGCATATCCTCAATAACTATATACTATAATCTAACCTATTCGGCCCCCTTTTTATGGGGGTCTTTTTTATTTAAAATTTAGAATTGAGAATTGAAAATTATGGGTGGCATAGCCACACTATATAATAGCTGTACGCAGTACCATTAATTGTACATTCTCAATTTTTAATTTTCAATTAGAATGATATCTGATCATTCAATGTTTTGATATAATTTACTAATATCTTTGTTGACAGATTGGCTGCAAGTGGCTTAAAGGTTGGATAGTCAATCTGTGAATTTTCGTCGCCACCGTCACTGATTGAGCGAATTACAGCGAATGGCACACCGTTAGCGTAGCAGGTGTGACCGATTGCGCCACCCTCCATCTCGCCACAGATGGCATCGAATTTTTCGTTAAGCTTTGTCTTAATCTTTTCGCTAGAGATGAACAAATCGCCACTGGCAACTGTTCCACGATGGATTTTTTCGCCACAGAGGATAGCAATTCGAGCCAAATTGTCGCTGAGTGCCTTGTCACAAGGTATCTTGATAGCGTTGATACCGTTGATATATCCCCTTGGCTCACCAAGAGCTGTGATATTCATATCGTGCTCGCAAACGTCAGTCGCAATAACGATATTCTTGATAACAACCTCGCTAGATAGCGAACAGCCAACACCGATATTGATGATAGCATCTGGTGAAAATTTGTCTATCATAGCCTGGGTGCAGATAGCAGCGTTAACCTTACCAGGTGAGCACTGTGCAGCAACGACCATAACGCCCTCAATCTCGCCACATACGAACTCGATACCAGCATAATTAGATATCGCTGGACTGGTTATTTTACCCTTGATTTGTGCTATCTCAACGTCCATAGCACCGATAATTCCTAGCATATTTTATCCTTTCCTACTCGGCAAGTAGTCGAGCAAAAGCATATTTGTGTATAATAATTCCGACTATCGCACCAAGCAGGTTGATAATCAAATCGTCGACGTCGAAGCTACCGAATTTAAGCACCAGCTGTGCAGTTTCTAGCAGAACGCTAAAGCCGAATGGCACAGCAACACCGAGCACCATCTTGTGCCTGTCGACAAATCTGATGACGGTAAGAGAAAGCACTGTAAACAGTAGCATATTGCCACCAGTTCGTAGCAATCTAAACAGCGAAATATTGCTAAAAAACTCCCCTATTTCGCCACGAAATGGTACAAAATTGTTCTCAAATGTCAGCTCGTAGTAAAAATTCGACTGAATTCGTGACAGACCGAACGAGAACACGAACACCATAATGAGCATAATCGCCATTCCGTCAAAATACAGCCTATAAAAATGTGAAAAACCGATATCTCTGCCCTTTTCTCTAATCTGTAGGATAACACACATAAGCATTATGCTACAAGCAGATGCTGTCGAAAAAACGACATGGTACATAGAGTAGTTAAATCCGTGATTGCTGATAAAATTGAATGTCAGCATATCCAGTAGGTAAAAAACAGAGAACAGCGACAGTATCACAGCGCTCGACCTAGCAACAAAGTGCAGATTTTTCTCCACCCTGTAGTCGAGCCATACCATCACCATAGGCATAGAAAAAGCAAAAATCAGCTTTAGCAATCGGACCAAATCGCCCCAATGGGTGTAGAAAATGGAAGATGGGATATCAGCCTCTGTGATGCACACAGTGGTATAAAATACTACCAAAACGAATGCAACACGGACAATAGTTTTTTTATCTCTTGTTGTATGCAGGATATCCACCCCCAATATATAGTGTCATTATATAATATATTTGAAACAAATACAAGTTTTTGTTGACAAAATACTATTTTATAATATATAATATCAACGCTGAAAAAGGCACAAGCCTTTTTTACACAGAAATTGCCTATGCTATACCGCATAGAGAAAATAAAGATTAAGACCAGTTTAGTCTTTCGAATGGAGTGAAAAAAATGAAGAGAACTTATCAGCCAAAGAAGAGACACGCTCAGAAGGTACACGGCTTCAGAAAGAGAATGTCAACAAAGAACGGTAGAAAGGTACTTGCTCGTCGTCGTGCAAAGGGCAGAAAGACACTTTCTTACTAAACAATCGAGTTAAAACAGAGGAACGGTTTTGTGAAAAGTCAGACCTTTAAGGAAAACAAGAATTTTCGCAGATTGTACTATCGTGGAAAGAGCGTTGCATCGCCAGTTCTTGTCACCTACGCTATGAAATCAAAGGACACTGGGTGTCATATAGGTATCACCACTAGCAAAAAGATTGGTGGTGCTGTACAGCGCAATCGTAGTCGTCGTGTTATCCGAGCAGCATATTCGCTACTAGAGGATAGGATTAACGGTGACTGGGATTTTGTGTTCGTTGCTAGGAGCAAGACCAGCGAGGTAAAGATGCAGGATATTCTGTCAGCGATGACAGAGCATTTCGTCAAGCTAGGAGTTATCGATGCAGAGGATTAAGACTTTTGTAAAAAAAGTGATGATATTTCTCATCAAGACCTATCAGCTCACTATGTCGCCACGATTTTCCAACGGTGCCTGTCGCTACACCCCAACCTGCTCACAATATGCCATCGAGGCTATCGAGGTGCACGGTATCATCAAGGGGACAATGCTAGGTGCTAGGCGTATATTAAGGTGCAATCCATTTTTTAAGGGTGGCTACGACCCTGTTCCGCAAAAAAAGAAAAAATAAGAGGAAGAAAATAAGTGTTTAATTTTGACTTAATAACCATGGCTGCTAGAGTGTCTAACGGCATGAGTTTGTTTAAACCTCTATATTGGTTCTTTGGTAAGGTAATGGAAGGCTTGCTATATGTTTTTGATAACAAGTATTTCCTTGCGCTAATCGTATTTACCATTTTGACTCGTTTGGTGCTGTTCCCTATCAACATTAACCAGCAGAAGAAAATGGCAAAGACAAGCCGACTTCAGCCAAAGATCCAAAAAATTCAAAAGAAATATGCTAACTCAAATGATCCTAGAGATCGCCAAAAGATGAACGAGGAAATGCAGGCTATGTATTCTCGTGAGGGACATAACCCAATGAACATGGGCTGTGGACCAATGCTGTTCCAGATGATATTCCTTATGGGTATCATCGGTATCATCTACTACCCTATCGAGTATATCATCGGCATTAATGTTGCTGACAACAGCGCTGCTATCGCAAATGCTATCAATTTTGAGGGCCAGTATTTCCAAATCGAGATTTTGCAGAACTTTGACAAGTATAAGGATATACTTATGCAGGAGCTACCAAAGCTATTCACTGCAGACAAGGTTGCTGCTATCGAGCAGTACAAGGACAATATGTTCATCGGCTCACTAGATATGACACAGGTTCCTACCTGGAAGAGTAGTGTTGTTATCATCCCTATTCTCTGTCTTATCACCTCTTTTGGCTCATCAATTATGTCAACTCTTATCCAGAAGAAGAACAATCCAGCGATGGCACAGCAGGGTAACCAGATGATGATTATGATGCTGATGATGCCATTCTTCTCATTCTATATCTCATTCAAGGTATCAGCAGCTGTAGGCTTCTACTGGATTATCTCTAACCTAATTGCTATCATTCAGCAGCTAGTTATGGCAAAGTTCTTCCCACCAAAGAGGAACATTGCACGCTCTATGATTGAGGGCACTGTTGAGCGCAGATCACGAGAGCAAAACATAAAGAACAGACAATAGTAAATTTTGGAGGATATATGATAAAGGAATTTATCGGTACCGGTAAAACTGTCGAAGAGGCAGCACAGGTCGCAAAGCTTGGACTAAATGCTCCTCAAAGTGCCGACGTTAAGATCGAGATTGTCTCCCACCCAAAGAAGAAGATTTTAGGCTTGTTCGGTGGTGCTGACGCTCAGGTTAAGGCATACTACGACGACGGAAAAAAGGAAAAGAAGGCTCCAAAAAAGGAAAACAAGAAGCAAGCCCCTAAAAAGGCAGATGCTTCAAAGAAGCAGGCACCAAAGAAGGAAGCTTCTAAAAAGGAAGCACCAAAGGCAGAGGAGCCAGCAAAGGAAAAGGATTATCCACAGAGCGTTGACCTAGAGTATGCAAAGAGCTATCTTGCAGAAATCCTAACAGGTCTAAAGGTAGAGGGTGCAAAGATCTCTGCTGAATATGCTCAGGGTGTAATCACTATGGAGCTAGAGGCTGATGATTACGGTATTGTTATCGGTCGCAGAGGTGAAACTCTTGATTCTATTCAGTACCTTCTTTCACTAGTTATGAAAAAGCATTCTAACGGCTATGTTAGAGTAACAATAAATGTAGGCAACTACCGTGAAAAGAGAAACGAGACACTACGCAATCTTGCAAAGAAGAATGCTGGTTACGTTCTTCGCACAGGTAGAAGATACACCTTCGAGCCAATGAACCCATATGAGAGAAGAATCATTCATACCACAGTTCAGACAATCGACGGTGTTGAGTCCAAGTCAATCGGCTACAATCAGGACAGACGAGTTGTGCTAGAGCCAGTTGGTGGCGTTAAGCCAAGAAGCAATGGCAATCGCAGACCAAACAGCAAGCCAGCACAGTCATCTGCTCCATCAAGAGCGCCAAAGGCTGACAGAGCAGATTTGCCAAAGTTTGGCAAAATCGAAGTTCCAAATAAGGACTAATAAATAAAGGGTAGACAATGTCTACCCTTTTTATTATAATATGATATAGATTTTATTAAGGAGGGATTATATGTCGTCGACAATATGTGCTATTGCTACCGGTAATGCGCCTGGTGGTATCGGTGTTGTTAGAATTAGTGGCGACAACGCTATTGAGATAGCAAGCAAGGTCTTTGCACCAATGGATAATTCCTCTTTGACCGAGCTTGGTGGCTACAGAGCGAAGTATGGCAACCTAATTATTGATGGCAAGCCTGCAGACAACTGTGTTGCGCTAGTTTTTAGAGCACCAAGGAGCTACACTGGTGAGAATGTTGTTGAGTTAAGCGTTCACGGTGGTATCCTAGTCGTGCAAAAGGCACTTGAGTCAGTGCTAAAGGCTGGTGCTGTGCCAGCAGAGGCTGGAGAATTCACCAAGCGTGCATTTTTAAATGGCAAAATGGATCTCACACAAGCAGAGTCGGTAGCAGAGCTCATCTCTGCAGAGGGTGAGGAGGCTATGAAGGCGTCCTTCAACGCTCTACAAGGAGCACTCAGCACAAAAATCAACTCTGTATTAGAAAAATTGCTTGATTGTAGCGCTGTTATGGCTGCGTGGGTTGATTATCCAGATGAGGAAATCCCAGAGCTAGAGGATGAGGAGCTGATGCAGACACTGACTACTGTCGCAGACGAGCTAAAATCTCTGCTCGATGGCTACGACAACGCTCAAACTATCACGAATGGCGTCGACACTGCCATTGTTGGCAGACCTAATGTCGGCAAATCATCACTAATGAATATGCTCACTGGCACAGACAAGAGCATAGTTACTCATATCGAGGGCACTACTCGTGATATTGTTGAAGAGAGTGTTAGACTTGGTGGCATCGTTTTGCACCTTCGTGACACAGCCGGACTACGAGAAAGCGATGATTTGGTCGAAACAATCGGTATCGAAAAGGCATACAAGGCGCTCGACGATGCACAGCTAGTGCTTGCTGTGTTCGACAGCTCACAAAAGCTGACACCTAGCGATATGGAGCTAGTGGAGAAATGCTCTGGCAAGCGTTCAATCGCTGTCATTAACAAGACTGATTTGCCATCAGCGATAGATATCGATGCGATATCCCCTGCATTTGCAAAAACTGTATATATCAGTGCAAAGAATGCCGATGGTCTAGCTGATTTGGAGCAGGCTGTGACCTCGCTACTGGGTGTTGCAGAGTTTGACTCCTCAGCCCCAATGCTCGCTAATGCTCGTCAGCGTGCTAATTGCACCAATGCATACGATAATATTATCGAGGCAATCAATGGTGCGACACTTGGTATAACATTCGACGCTATCAATGTAATGATAGACTCTGCGATAGAGGAGCTTTTGTCACTGACTGGACGAAAGGCAACAACAGAGATTGTTAATAATATTTTCTCCAAATTCTGCGTTGGAAAATAATTGTGTCTTTTTTGCTTGGCGTCGTTAAAGGTAAAAATCAATTTCGGCCACATACACAAAGTATGTTCTCCCATTCATTTTGCCAAAGCATAGCCAATCGAAAAACCCACCAATTATTGATATATAAAAAGTTATTAGGAAAAAATTATGGAATATTTTGCACAAGCGTATGAGGTAATAGTAATAGGTGCAGGCCATGCTGGTATTGAGGCAGGGCTTGCTTCTGCACGCCTTGGCGTCAGCACTGCTGTGTTTACGATAAATATGGACTGGGTCGGCAATATGCCATGTAATCCATCTATTGGTGGTACGTCCAAGGGCCATTTGGTTAGAGAGATTGATGCTCTTGGTGGCGAAATGGGTAAGGCTGCTGACAAATACTGTTTGCAATCTCGTATGCTGAATATTGGCAAGGGTCCTGCTGTTCATTCCCTACGAGCACAGATTGACAGACGAGAGTACTCATCTGGTATGAAGCATACTATGGAGCTTTGCGACAATCTCGATATCCGTCAGGGTGAAATCGTCGACCTGTACAAAAAGGATGACCTATGGTATGCAAAGACTAGACTAGAGGCTGTGTTCTCTGCAAAATGTGTCGTTATCGCTACTGGCACATTCCTTGGTGGTCGAGTTTATATCGGTGATGTTACATACGAGAGTGGACCAGATGGTATGTTCCCTGCAAAGGAGCTTGCTAACGCTTTAAAGAAGCTGGATATTCCACTACGACGCTTTAAGACTGGTACACCATCGAGAGTTAACCGTCGAAGCATTAATTTTGACAACCTTGAGGTGCAAGAGGGCGACGAAAGAGTCGTACCATTCTCGTTTGAGACCGAGACACCACCTACAAACAAGGTGGCTTGTCATGTGACATATACTAATGAAAAGACAAAGCAGATTATACTAGACAATCTCCACCGTTCACCAATGTACAGTGGCAAGATTGAGGGCAAAGGTCCAAGATATTGCCCTAGCTTTGAGGACAAAATTGTACGCTTTGGTGAAAAGGAGCGTCATCAGCTCTTCATAGAGCCTTGTGGAATGGATACAGAGGAAATGTATCTGCAAGGATTATCATCATCTCTACCAGAGGACGTTCAGCTAGCGTTCATCCGTACAATTCCAGGACTGGAGAACGCACATGTTATGCGAACAGCATATGCTATCGAGTATGACTGTGTCGATCCTACAGCACTAAAGGCAACGCTAGAGTTCAACGATATTGACGGATTGTTTGGTGCTGGTCAGTTTAATGGCTCATCAGGATATGAGGAGGCTGCAGCACAGGGCTTGGTCGCTGGTATCAATGCTGCGCTAAAGGTAAAGGGTGAGGAGCCACTTATCCTAGACCGTGGTGGCTCATATATCGGCACACTTATCGACGACCTCGTTACAAAGGGCTGTTCTGACCCATACAGAATGATGACCAGTCGTAGCGAATACAGACTCGTTCTGCGCCAGGATAATGCTGATGCAAGACTGACACCTATCGGATACAAGCTAGGTCTTATTTCACAGGAACGATATGACAAGTTCCTGCACAAGATGGAGCAGATAGAGAACGAAATGCAGAGAGTAAAGGCTCTGTCAATCCCTATTTCTGATGAATTGCAGAATATACTCATCGAAAAAGGCACAGCACCTATGAAAACTGGGTGCAAAATGTTCGAGCTACTCAAAAGACCACAGATTACATATGACGATTTGGCTATCGCTGATACTCAAAGACCAGATTTGCCATACGAAGTGTTTGAGCAGGTCGAAATCAGTATAAAATACGAGGGCTATATCCAAAAGCAAGAGGCACAGATAAAGGAGATGCGCAGAATAGAGAAGCGCTCTATCCCAGAGGATATAGACTACACACAGCTAAAGGGCTTGCGCCTTGAGGCTATCGAAAAGCTACAAAAAATCAGACCACAGAATTTGGGACAAGCATCTCGAATCAGTGGCGTTAACCCAGCAGATATCACTGCACTAAATATATTATTGGGAAGCTATGATTAATAAAGAATTGCTAAAGCTCCACTCCCCTAGCCTAACTGATGAAGCACTGGATAATTTTGACACCTACGCTCGTCTGCTAGTTGAGTGGAATGAAAAAATGAATTTGACTGGCATAACCGAGCCTGATGAGATAGTAATCAAGCATTTTGTCGACAGCTTGTATCTCCTTGATTATATCGGTGATGCACAGAGTCTAATTGACGTTGGCACTGGTGCTGGATTTCCTGGTATGCCAACGATTATCGCTAGACCTGATATGAGCGTTACACTGATGGACTCGCTACAAAAGAGATTGTCGTTCCTTGATGCTGTTCTGTGTGAAACAGGTCTTACTGCCGAGCTAGTGCATAGTCGTGCAGAGGATTTGGGACAAGACACTGATTATAGGGAGAAATACGATATTGCAACTGCAAGAGCTGTAGCTCCACTCAATGTGCTAGCAGAATATTGTATGCCGTTCGTTAAGGCTGGTGGTCTGTTCGTTGCACTCAAGGGTAGTGAGGACGAAACAGAGGCTTCAGCTAACGCTATTACCACACTTGGTGGCGAAATTGAGCAAAATGTTTCATATAAACTACCTAATGGCGACGCTAGGTTGATAGTAGTGGTAAGAAAAATATCGCAAACTCCGACACAGTACCCTAGAAGGTCCAAAAAAATCACCACCAAGCCACTATAATAATGACGAATAATGCCGAAAGCAAAGGATTTTCCACGATGGAAAATCCTTTTATTTATTATATGTTTATGATAGTATTATCTTGTACTTAGGACAAGCAAATGATACGGAGCTGATAGAATGCAGGATATAGTTTTCATCCCAACGGAAAAGCTACTACCTAACCCCTATCAGCCAAGACACAGATTTCAAAGTGAGGATATGCTGTCGCTCGCAAATTCTATCAAGGAGAATGGAATACTACAGCCATTACTAATAAGAAGAATAAACAACAGCGATTATTTTGAGGTGATTGCTGGAGAACGACGACTACGAGCAGGAATACTGGCAAATCTGGAGAGCGTTCCTTGTATAATACTGGATTGTGACTATGAGCAGAGTGCCGTGGTGTCAATACTAGAGAATGTACAGCGTGCTGATTTGACCTTTTTTGAGGAAGCAAGTGCAATAGGACAGCTGATGAATCATTTTGGTTTAACACAAACAGACCTAGCAAAAAGACTAGGAAAGAGCCAGTCTGCCCTGTCAAATAAGGTTAGATTGTTATCATTACCAGTAGACGTGCGTTATTTTATCGAAAAAGAGGGTCTGACCGAGCGTCACGCTAGAGCTTTGCTCAAGCTAGAGAACGAGCAGGATATATGGACTGTACTTAATGTAATAAAGGAGCGACGCTATACAGTCGACCAAACGGAGCGATATATTGATACAATGCTCCAAAAGGGCGAAAAGCCAAAGAAAACGATAGTTAGAGTGTTTAAAGACGTAAGAATATTCGTAAACACAGTAAATAAAGCAATAGAAACAATGAAAGCATCTGGTATAGATGCTGAAACAGACAAAACTGAAACAGATGATTATATAGAGTTTAGGGTAAAGATACCTAAAAAGGCTAATTCGGCTTAAAACGGGCAACCGTTTTAAACATATTCTCCTCTTTTCATCACGTGGAATGGGTGGGCAGAAATGCTCACCCATTCTGCATTTTATATTGTTTCACGTGAAACAGTGCGTTTAACAATACAGATATATGTTTGTTTCACGTGAAACATTGTGCGTTAAACAGAGCAGAATACTATATATAGGTGCTGTCATTGTTTCATGTGAAACATTTAGTGGGTTGAAAACTACTATATAATATAGTATAATATCTCCATATTTATATAAGAGGTGAAAAAATGGGCAAAACAGTTGCTATTTTTAATCAAAAGGGTGGCGTTGGCAAAACTACCACCTGTGTTAATATGGCAGCAGCACTAGGTTTAAAGGGCAAAAAGACCCTTTTAATTGACGTTGACCCACAGGGAAACTCAACATCTGGTGTTGGAGTGGACAAAAGTAAGGTAGAATACTCAACATATGATATGTTGGTCGATTCTGTGTCTGCTAGAGCTATTATGGTAGAAACAGAGTTCAAAAACCTATTTTTGCTCCCTGCTAATATGAATTTGGCTGGTGCAGAGCTAGAATTAGCAGAAAAAGAGAACAGAAATCATATTTTAAAGAAGGCTATTGCCACATTGGTGATGGAATTTGACTATATTATTATAGATTGTCCACCTAGCCTTGGCTTGCTTTCAATCAACGCTCTTGTTGCTGCTGATACTTTGATTGTACCTCTACAGTGTGAATACTATGCACTAGAGGGTCTGTCACAGCTACTATCTACTGTTAGAACAATCAAACAGCATTATAACGAGCATCTTGAATTAGAGGGTGTTCTCTTTACAATGTACGACAGCAGGCTAAAGCTCAATAGCCAGGTTATCGAGGAGGTAAACAAGTATTTTCCTAACAAGGGATACAAAACCATGATACCTCGTTCTGTAAAAATCGCAGAATCACCAAGCTATGGTGAGCCAGTAATTTATTACGATAAGTATTCAAAACCATCGTTTGCATACAAAAAGTTTGTTGATGAGTTCTTGAAAAATAACAGGTAGTAATAAATCTTGATGAATTTTGAAAAAAGGAGTGAATGTTTATGGCAAAAAAGAATGGTCTAGGCAAGGGCTTTCAGTCCCTTATGCTAGAAAATGATATGACCTCTGATGCATCTACAAGCACCTTGAGTATAAACGATATTATTCCTAACAAGGACCAGCCACGAAAGACATTTGACGAGGCTGCTCTGGAGGAGCTTGCTGACAGCATTCGTATTCACGGAGTGCTACAGCCACTACTCGTTAGACCAATGGTTACTGGTGGCTATCAGCTTGTTGCTGGTGAGCGTAGATGGAGAGCATCACGCTTGGCTGGACTAAAGGAAGTGCCAGTTGTTATCAAGGAATTGTCCGATACAGAGGCAATGGAGCTTGCAATTATCGAGAACTTGCAGAGAGAGGACCTAAATCCTATTGAAGAGGCAGAGGGTCTACAGCAGCTCATCGATAAATGTGGCTTTACACAAGAGGAGGTCGCTACCTCGGTCGGCAAATCAAGACCAGCAATCGCTAATGCATTGCGTCTTCTACGCCTACCTCAAGAGGTTAGAGATATGACCAAGAATGGCGATATTTCAGCAGGTCACGCTAGGGCTTTGCTTGGATTTGATAACCAAGCTATGATGCTTGAGGGTGCAAAACAAATTGTTTCACTTAAACTAACGGTTCGTGATGTCGAAAAGATGGTAAAGCGCCAAAATGCTCCAGTCGCTACCACAAAAAAGACCAGTGCAAAGCGTAGAGATTCGTTCTACGACGAGGTTGAGCTTGCATTGTCCGAGTCACTTGGCAGAAAGGTCAAGGTCTACAACGGTCGTAGCAAGGGCACACTAGAAATTGAGTTCTACAATCTTGATGATTTGAAGGATTTAGCCAACAAGCTAGGCTAATATATAATGAAAGGAATATAAAAAATGCTAGATATTAAATTTGTCAGAGAAAATCCAGAAATAGTAAAGGAAAATATTAAGAAAAAGTTCCAGGACCACAAGCTACCACTTGTTGACGAGGTTATCGCACTAGATACCGAGCGCAGAGAGGTAATGGCAAAGGCTGATGAGCTTCGTGCAAACAGAAATAAGCTATCAAAGCAGATTGGTGCTCTTATGGGACAGGGCAAGCGTGACGAGGCTGAGGAGGTTAAGGCTCAGGTTTCTGCACAAAAGGATGAGCTAGATGCTCTTGCAAAGAGAGAGACAGAGCTAAACGAGACTGTTACACAAAAAATGATGATGATTCCTAACATTATCGACGATTCAGTGCCTATCGGTAAGGATGACAGCGAAAATGTTGAGGTTAAGAAATATGGTGAGCCAGTTGTACCTGATTTTGAGGTGCCATATCACACAGATATTATGGAAAAATTCGATGGTATCGACCTAGAGGCTGCTGGTAGAGTTGCTGGTAACGGATTTTACTACCTAATGGGCGATATCGCTCGTCTACACAGTGCTGTAATCAGCTACGCTAGAGATTTTATGATTGATCGTGGCTTTACCTATGTTGTACCACCATTTATGATTCGTTCAAACGTTGTTACTGGTGTAATGAGCTTTGAGGAAATGGATGCAATGATGTACAAGATTGAGGGCGAGGACCTATATCTTATCGGTACCTCAGAGCACTCAATGATAGGCAAGTTCATCGACACAATCACCCCAGAGGAGAAGCTACCACTCACACTCACCTCATATTCACCTTGCTTCCGCAAGGAAAAGGGTGCTCATGGTATCGAGGAGCGTGGTGTATATCGTATCCATCAGTTTGAGAAGCAGGAGATGGTTGTTGTTTGTAAGCCAGAGGAGTCAATGTACTGGTTTGACCAGCTATGGCAGAACACTGTTGACCTATTCCGTACTCTTGATATCCCTGTTAGAACACTAGAGTGCTGTTCTGGTGATTTGGCTGACCTAAAGGTTAAGAGCGTTGATGTAGAGGCATGGTCACCAAGACAGAAGAAATACTTTGAGGTTGGCTCTTGCTCAAATCTAACTGATGCACAGGCAAGACGACTAAAGATTAGAGTTAAGGGTGAGGATGGCAACTATCTTGCTCACACACTTAACAACACTGTTGTTGCTCCACCAAGAATGCTTATCGCATTCCTAGAGAACAACCTACAGGCTGATGGCTCTGTTCTTATCCCAGAGGCACTACGTATGTACATGGGTGGCAAGGACAAGATTGTTCCTACAAAATAATGACAAAGAAAGGACTAATGTGCTCCATTAGTCCTTTTGTTTACCTATGATATTGGGAGATATTATATGAAAAATGATATTATTAATCTCTGTGAGATATATAATCTTAAGGGTGGCACACTGACTAGCCTTTGTGCTGATATGCCATTCGATAGGGAGTGCAAGTGGAAGCGACCTGCTGTAATTATTGCACCAGGTGGTGGCTACAGCTTTTGCTCCAAGCGTGAAAATGAGCCGGTCGCATTTGAGTTCTTGGCAAGGGGATACAATGTTTTTGTGCTAGAGTATTTGTGCAAGCCGGATGGAGCAAGCTATCCAGAGCAGTTTTTGGAGCTAGCGTGTGCTGTCGATTTTGTTAAGAAGAATGCAAAAAAATACGCTGTTAATCCAAAGGAGATTTTTGTCGTTGGATTCAGTGCTGGTGGTCACCTTGCAGGTTGTTTGTCAACAAACTATAGGCTTGCAGAGGAAAAATATGATGGCAAAATTGATGCTAGCATCACTGCTGCAGGACTGATTTATCCAGTAATTTCGGACAAATATGGTCATGTCGACTCGTACAATAATCTTTGTATGGACGACAGTGTGTCGGATGAATTTAGACTGGACGAAAATGTGTGCAAATTCACAGTGCCAGCGTTCATCTTTTCGACCTATATGGACAAGACCGTGCCATCGATGAACTCGCTAAAATATGCCGAGGCACTGGCTAGCGCTGGCATACCATATGAGCTACATGTTTACAAGAACGGTGGCCACGGAATGAGTGTCGCAAATGCCGAAATCAACGACACAGTCGAGGGTATCTCACGAAACAAGAATTGGGTCAACGATTGTTGTGAATTCTTCAGAGATTTTGTAAAGGAAAAATATTAAATTAGATATGTGTAACAAAATTTTGTAGGGGAGAGCTGTGCTCTCCCGTTGTATTCACCAACAATATCGTAATAAAAACGAAACGGGCGACCACAGGTCGCCCCTACATGATACTAAAATAATGCGACAAGGTTGTTGCAACAGAATTTTGTAGGGTGCGGGTGTCCAGTGGACACCTCTGCGTAGCAGAAGCACCGACCGAGGCGGGAGCCGAGACCGATTATCAATCGCCCGTTGCACATAAATTTTAACAATGCAAAACGGGAGGATGATATCCTCCCCTACGATAATTGTATCATTTTTACATTCTACAAATCTTGTCGCAATACCAAAAATATCTGCTATGGTGCGTTAAACACAAAATCCGATATCCTTCATAAAGATGGATATCGGATTTGCTGTTTTTTTATTGTTTACTTTCTTTTTCTGCTTGCTAGTAGTATTGCTAGACCAGCTGCTGCAATGCTGACGCCAGTTGTTGCACCAGTGTTTGGTGATTTGTGACTGTCATCTTTTTTTGCAGGGTTAGTTGTTTCGTTAGGGTCCTTTTCAATAGCGTTACCCCAGAAAAATTCATCATCCAGTCCGTCAAGCACCTTGATGGTGATACTGTTTTCATCCTGTGATGTTATGATATAGTCGACACCCTCGACCTCGCCAGGGAACTCCCATCCAGATAGCTCGCCACCACCGGTGTAGGTGAATGTTAGTACACTAGAATCGTTCTTATCTGGTTTGTATGAGGTGTTATGCGAGGTCTCACCATTAAGTGTTACCTTGATAACGACTTTTTTGTTAGTGCTCTCTGGGCTGATGAGTGTGTTCTTTGCCATTGCGCTCATACTAGCAGAGCAAACTGTTATCATTAATACAAGTGATAACAATATTGATATTGCTTTTTTCATATATTACCTCTTAATCTGGGTAGCCGTTTGGATTTGTGCTCTGCCATCTCCAGCTATCCTCACACATTTCTTCAATTCCTCTTTCAGCCTTCCAGCCAAGCTCCTTTAGAGCCTTTGATGGATCGCTGTAGCATGTTGCGATATCACCAGCACGACGAGGACCAATAACATATGGAACGTCTACGCCTGATGCCTTGATGAATGCATTTACAACGTCTAGAACGCTGTATCCAACGCCAGTGCCAAGATTGTAGATGAATAGACCAGTAGTGCCCTCAACCTTTTCTACAGCCTTTACATGACCTAGTGCAAGGTCAACAACGTGGATATAATCTCTAACGCCAGTACCATCTGGTGTGTCATAGTCATCACCGAACACGTTTAGGTGCTCTCTCTTGCCGATAGCAACCTGTGTGATATATGGCATTAGGTTGTTTGGAATGCCATTTGGATCCTCACCCATTGTACCGCTTTTGTGAGCACCAATTGGGTTGAAGTAACGGAGTAGGCAGATGCTCCATTCGTCATCACTAGCATATAGGTCTTGTAGCATACACTCGATGATGAACTTGGTTCTGCCGTATGGGTTTGTTACGCCACCAACCTGCATATCCTCTGTTAGAGGAGAAACATTGTTCATACCATAAACTGTAGCAGATGATGAGAAAACAATTTTCTTAACGCCATTCTTTCTCATAGCATCAAGAAGAACAAGAGTACCGTTAATGTTGTTGTCAAAATACTCAAGTGGCTTCTCACAGCTTTCACCAACAGCTTTTAGTCCAGCAAAATGGATAACGCTGTCGATATTCTCTGCCTTGAACACCTTGTCAAGACCGTCAAAATCTCTGATATCGCACTCGTAGAAAGGAAAATCCTTGCCTACTAGAGCTTTAATTCTGTCGTATGATGATTTTTTACAGTTGTATAGATTGTCTACAACAACTACGTCTACACCAGCGTTCATTAGTTCAACGCAGGTGTGTGAACCAATATAGCCTAGTCCACCAGTTACTAATACTGACATATTATTTCTCCTTCTATATTAATAAGCTTTGCCCCAATAGAGCATTGTCTTTGCTGGTTTGCCACAGCATACACATGTGTCGCTAAAACTCTCTTGGTCGAATGGGATACAGCGTGAGCCAACACCGGTAATCTCCTTTACCTTGTCCTCGCATTCCTCATCGCCACACCACATAGCCTTGACGAAGCCATCACCATTAGCCTCTAGCTTTTTGGTGATTTCGTCCATAGTCTTTGCGATATATGTTCTGCGTTCTCTATTTTCTAAAGCAGAAGCGTAGATACCATCACGCACCTCTTGTAGCTTCTGTGGGATAACTGTCTCTAGCTCATCTAGTGATACGATTGTCTTTTCTCTGTTGTGACGAGTTACTACTACACACTGGTTGTTCTCGATATCACGAGGACCAATCTCGATTCGTACTGGCACACCCTTCATCTCGTATTCTGCAAATTTCCATCCAGGACTGTTGTCGCTGTCGTCAATCTTTGCTCTGCATACTTTCTTTAGACGCTCTGTAATCTCATTTGCCTTGTCAAGAACGCCTTCCTTATGCTGTGCGATAGGAAGAACGATTGCTTGAATTGGAGCAACAGCAGGTGGTAGTACAAGACCGTTGTCGTCACCATGTGTCATAATGATAGCACCGATAAGTCTTGTTGTCATACCCCAAGAGGTCTGGTGTGGATATGTTAGCTTGTTCTCCTTGTTCGAGAACTGAATGTCAAATGCCTTTGCAAAGCCATCACCAAAGTAGTGGCTAGTACCAGCCTGTAGTGCCTTGCCATCGTGCATAAGAGCCTCGATACAGTATGTTCTTTCTGCACCAGCGAACTTGTCGCTCTCTGTCTTTTGACCCTGAACAACTGGGATAGCAAGCTCCTCTTGGCAGAACTTTGTGTAGATGCCAAGCATCTTTTCTGTCTCCTCGATAGCCTCCTCAGCTGTTGCGTGTAGGGTGTGACCCTCTTGCCATAGGAACTCTCTTGAGCGTAGGAATGGTCTTGTGGTCTTCTCCCATCTAACAACGGATACCCACTGATTGTATAGCTTTGGCAAATCTCTGTGAGACTGTACAACATTCTTGAAATGCTCACAGAACAATGTCTCTGAGGTAGGACGAACGCAAAGGCGCTCCTCAAGCTTCTCTGAGCCACCGTATGTTACCCAAGCACATTCTGGTGCAAATCCCTCTACATGATCAGCCTCTTTCTGCAATAGGCTCTCTGGGATAAACATAGGCATACATACATTCTCGTGGCCAGTCTCCTTGAACATACCGTCTAGGATACGCTGGATATTCTCCCATATAGCATAGCCATAAGGTCTGATGACCATACAGCCCTTAACACTAGTGTATTCGATAAGCTCTGCTTTTTTGCACACGTCTGTGTACCATTTTGCAAAATCCTCATCCATTGAGGTTATAGCGTCAACCATTTTTTGTTGCTTTGCCATAATATAATACTCCTGACTATAATATTCTAAATAAGTATTATACTCTATTTTATTACTTATGTAAACAGTTATTTTTGCCAATAATATCGCTATACAATGCGAAAAATTTGCTCAACATTCACTGTCTATGTGTTGAAAAATTTGGAAAAAGTGGTATAATATATAATAATTTGTATTAGGAGGTGTGTCGATGAATTTTGCACCTATAAATATGAAAATGGATTTGGCTGGTGAGCTTACCAAGGAGCTAGAGATTGAAGAGGTATTTAGCTTCAAGGTTGGTGATATCACCATCGGGTTTGACGAGGCTACGGTCGTATCGTGGATTATTATCGCTGTTATGACACTCCTTGCGATACTCCTCACACGAGGG
Organism: uncultured Clostridia bacterium; assembly: GCA_937876375.1. Taxonomy (GTDB): domain Bacteria; phylum Bacillota; class Clostridia; order Oscillospirales; family Acutalibacteraceae; genus Eubacterium_R. The sequence goes on from CALEHY010000011.1 coordinate 36,658, forward strand.
CTCAAGGTTGAGGGTGAAATATCTCGACGCCAAGCATTTTTGGAAATGGCGTACGAAAAGGCAGAGGGCTTCTTCAAGGGACTGATGGGACCGAAGGTACAGCAGTTTATACCTTGGTTGATGAGCATGGCTCTGTTTATCGGCGTGTCAAACCTTATTGGTATGTTTGGATTTAAGCCACCAACGAAGAGCATGCAGGTCACTGGTGCTATGGCGATAACCAGTATCGTGATTGTCGAATTCAGTGCATTTAAGGCAAAAGGAATATGGGGCAGGATCAAAGGATTTGCAAAGCCGATTTGGGTCGTAACTCCTATCAATATCCTAGAGGTGTTCACAAAGCCTTTGTCACTTTGTATGCGACTTTTTGGTAATGTTCTTGCAGCGTTTACTATTATGGAGGTAATTAAGATTGCTACCCATAATATTGTCGCACCTATGGTCGCAAGTTTGTATTTCGATATATTCGATGGACTGTTGCAGGCATATATTTTCGTATTCCTAACAGCGCTTTATCTTGAGGAGGCTGTAGAGGAAGAGGAGAATCCAAAAACCAAGGAACAGAAAAAGATGGAAAAGGCTGCCAAGAAGGCAGAAAAACAGGCAAAAAAAGAAGCAAAAAGAGCTGCAAAGCAACAAGCAGCTTGATAAATTTATAATTAATTTAAAGGAGATATATTATGTCAGGATTAATTGCTATTGGTGCAGGTATTGCAGTATTAGTAGGTATTGGTGCAGGTATCGGTCTAGGTATCGCAACTGGTAAGGCTACAGAGGCTATTGCTCGTCAGCCAGAGGCTTCTGGTAAGATTCAAACAGCGCTACTACTTGGTGGTGCACTTGCAGAGGCTACTGCTATTTATGGACTTATCGGTGCTATTCTTATTATGGTAATGATTAAGTAATTTAGCCATACAAAAACGATTGAAGGGACTAAATCAATGTTAAAGTTTGATTTTAATTTTCTTTGGACGATTTTTAACCTTGTATTATTTTTTGTACTTATGAGGCTGTTTTTGTTCAAGCCTATTAAAAAAACCATGGATAAGCGCAAGGAGCTCATAGACAATCAGTTCAAGGCTGCAGAGGAGGCTAATGCTCTTGCAGAGGAGAAGATGGCTGACTATGAGAAGAAAATCGCCAATGCATATGCCGAGGGCGACCAGATTATCGCTCAGGCTAGAGATGATGCAAAGGTTGAATATTCAAAGATTATCGACCGTGCAGAGAAAGACGCTTCTGATATGAAGGACGCTGCTAGAAAGCAGATTAAGATTGAGCAGGATGCTGCTCGTCGTGTTTCACAGGAGGAGATTGCGTCACTTGCTATGCAGGCTGCTGAAAAGGTAGTTGGCAAGTCTGTGTCTGCACAGTCCGATAGCGATATCTTTGATGAATTTTTGAATGAGGGTAGTGTAGATTAATGATTAATGAAAAATATATTTCTGCACTGCTTAAATCAAATGCTAGTGCAGATGACGTGAACAAGGCTAGTGCTATAATTGCGTCCACTGACGAGGTTATCGAGATACTCGATAGCCCAGCTGTGCCATCTAATGAAAAGGCAAATGTGGTGGACGAATTGTTCCCAGTAGGTGTTAAAGAGGTTGTTATTTCTCTCTGTGATGAATGCTGTGTAAAGGATTTTGCAGAGATTGCAAATCAGTATCTAGTCGAGCTAGACAAGAAGAATAATATCGCAAACGCTACTGTTTTTTGTGTCACAGAGCCTAATGCAGACCAGCTTGATGGTATCAAAAAGTTTGTCTGCAAGGAGGAGGGTACCTCTGATGCAAAGATTGAGATAGTCAAGGATGAGTCACTTATTGGTGGATTCATTATTCAGGTTGGAAACAAACAGTTCGACCGTTCTATTAGGACAAAATTAGCTCGTATTAAGGATAAGGTGTCCGAGAATGCTCGCAAGACCACTAATGTCGATGCTGATGGTATTATTTCCATTCTTCGTGAGGAGATTAAGGAGTTTGAGTTCATCACTTCTGGTGAGGAAATTGGTACTGTTGTCAGCGTTGGTGATGGTATTGCTACTATTCACGGTCTTGACCACGCTATGTATGGCGAAATTGTACAGTTTGAGTGTGGTATCAAGGGTATGATACAGGATATCAAGCGTGGTACGGTTGGTTGTATTTTATTTGGTGCAGAAACAGAGATTGCAGAGGGCTCAAGGGTTAAGCGTACACATAAGAAGGCTGGCGTGCCAGTTGGCGATGCTTTCATCGGCAGAATTGTTAACGCCCTTGGTGAACCTATTGATGGCAAAGGTGAGATTAAGGCTGATGATTACAGACTTATTGAACAGCCTGCACCATCTATCGTTGAGCGTAAGAGTGTATCACAGCCACTTGAAACCGGTATTCTTGCTATCGACTCTATGTTCCCAATTGGTAGAGGACAGAGAGAGCTGATTATCGGTGACAGACAGACTGGTAAGACCTCTATTGCTCTTGACACAATCATTAACCAAAAGGGCAAGGATTGTATCTGTATTTACAACGCTATTGGACAAAAGGCGTCCACTGTTGCAAAGCTAGTTGGTGATTTGCAAAAGCGTGGTGCTATGGACTACACCATCGTTGTGTGTGCCACAGCGTCCGACTCATCATCACTACAGTATATTTCACCATATAGTGCTACAGCACTTGCAGAATACTTTATGTATCAAGGCAAGGACGTTCTTATCGTATATGATGATTTGAGCAAGCACGCTGTTGCATATCGTGCTATATCACTACTTTTGGAGAGACCACCTGGACGAGAGGCTTATCCTGGTGACGTATTCTATCTCCATTCACGTTTGCTAGAGCGTTCTAGTCGTTTGTCTGATGAGCTTGGTGGTGGCTCAATTACAGCGCTACCAGTTATCGAGACACAGGCTGGTGACGTATCAGCATATATCCCTACTAATGTTATATCCATCACTGATGGACAGATATATTTGGAGTCTGACTTGTTCTTTGCTGGTCAGCGTCCTGCTGTAAATGTTGGTCTTTCTGTATCTCGTGTTGGTGGTGCAGCACAGACCAAGGCTATGAAAAAGGCTGCTGGTTCTCTTCGTGTCGATTTGGCACAGTTTAGAGAGATGGAGGTCTTCACACAGTTTTCATCTGATTTGGACGATGATACCAAGGCACAGCTAAGCTATGGCAAGGGACTAATGGAGCTACTAAAGCAGCCACTTGGCAAGCCATTGTCACTAGCAGAGCAGGTTATCACCCTTGTTGGTGCAATAGGTAAGAAATTTGTTAATATCCCTACTGCTAGACTGAAGGAATATCAGTCACAGCTGTTAGAGTATTTTGCTACTAACGAGGATACTATAGTTAGCGAAATCGAGAGCACAAAGGTGCTTGACGATGGACTAAAGGCTAATATTTTGGACGCTATTGATAGATTTAATAGCAAATATGAGGTATAAGGACTACGCATTATGGCAAATGCAAGAGAAATCCAGAGCCGAATGAAATCGATTAAGGACACTATGAAGATAACTAATGCTATGTATATGGTGTCCTCATCGAAGCTACAAAAGGCTCGTCGAGATTTGAAAAATACAGAGCCCTTCTTTAATCTGATTCAGGACTCGCTTGCAAAGATTTTGGACGCTGCTCCAGAGGCTGGAAATGTGTTTTTTGACAAGAGGGAACGCAAGTCACCTAGCGAAAGGACCGTTGGCTACCTAGTTATCACAGCTGACAAGGGTCTTGCTGGTGCTTACAATCACAATGTTATCAAGCTTGCAGAGAATATGGCAAAGAATGAGGAAAAGGATATGCTTTTCGTTGTTGGACAGCTTGGCAAGCACTATTTTGAGAAGCGTGATATCCCTATTGATATCAATTTTAATTACACAGCACAAAATCCAACTATGAACAGAGCACGTAATATTGCTGGCAAGCTTGTGTCACTCTTTATGGATGGCAAGATTGATGAGGTCTATGTTATATACACTCGTATGGTCAATTCTATGACAGTCGAGGCTACTAGCCAAAGGCTTTTGCCACTAAAGGCTGATAGGATAGAAATGCACGATAACGAGCTTGTTGAAAGGTATGATAATGCTAATTTTATGCCTAATCCACAAGAGGTGTTCAACAAGATTGTGCCAGATTATGTTGCTGGCTTTGTTTATGGTGCGCTTATTGAGTCATATTGTAGTGAACACAATGCTCGCATGATGGCTATGCAGAACGCATCCGATTCTGCATCATCAATGCTTCGAGAGCTGAGCATTCAGTACAATCGTGCTCGCCAAGCTGCTATCACACAGGAGATTACAGAGGTGTGTGGTGGCGCAAAGGCAAAGAAAAGAAATGCCTAATCACCCTATTATATAGGAGTTTTTTGATATGAATTATGGAAAGATTGTGCAGGTTATGGGACCTGTTGTTGACGTAGAATTTGAGGGTAGTCTACCAAAAATCAAGGACGCTCTTGAGGTAGTCAACGGTGACAAAAGAGCTGTTATGGAGGTAGCACAGCATATTGGTGGCAACACTGTTCGCTGTATTATGCTTGCTGCGTCTGATGGTCTGTATAAGGATATGCAGGTGCTCGATACTGGCGACTCTATCAAGGTCCCAGTAGGTGAAAAGACACTTGGTAGATTGTTTAATGTTGTTGGTGAGACCATTGATGATATGCAAAAGCTTGATGATGAGGAGCATTGGTCTATCCATCGCAAGCCACCTACCTTTGATCAGCAGAGCTCTGAGGTTGAGATTTTGGAGACAGGTATCAAGGTTATCGATTTGCTTACTCCATACCAAAAGGGTGGAAAGATCGGTCTTTTTGGTGGCGCTGGTGTTGGTAAAACTGTTCTTATTCAGGAGCTAATTACTAATGTAGCTACACAGCATGGTGGATATTCAATTTTCACTGGTGTTGGTGAGCGTTCTAGAGAGGGTAACGACCTTTGGAACGAGATGAAAGAGTCTGGTGTTATTAACAAGACAGCGCTTGTGTTCGGCCAGATGAATGAGCCACCTGGAGCTCGTATGCGTGTTGCAGAAACTGGACTTACTATGGCAGAATATTTTCGTGATAGAGAAAATCAAGATGTTCTGCTATTCATTGATAATATTTTTAGATTTATCCAAGCTGGTTCGGAGGTATCTGCTTTGCTTGGCAGAATGCCATCAGCCGTTGGATATCAGCCTACACTAGCTACTGACGTTGGTGAGCTTCAAGAGCGTATTACCTCTACAAAGAATGGCTCTATCACCTCTGTTCAAGCAGTTTATGTACCTGCTGATGACCTTACTGATCCTGCTCCAGCGACAACATTTGCCCATTTGGACGCTACTACTGTATTGTCCAGAAAGATAGTAGAAAAGGGTATATATCCTGCTGTTGACCCATTGGAGTCTAACTCTCGTATTCTTGAGGCTGACGTTGTTGGTGAGGAACATTATGAGGTTGCTCGTCGAGTTCAAGAGTATCTGCAAAAATATAAGGAGCTACAGGATATTATCGCTATTCTTGGTATGGAGGAGCTGTCTGATGAGGATAAGCTTGCTGTATTCCGTGCTAGAAAGATAGAAAAATTCTTGTCACAGCCATTCCATGTTGCTGAAACATTTACTGGCTTAGCTGGTGTTTATGTTCCACTAAAGGAGTCAATCCGTGGATTTAAGGCTATCGTTGATGGCGAGGTTGATGATTTGCCAGAGATGGCATTCTTCAATGTCGGCACAATTGATGATGCTATTGAAAAGGCAAAAACACTGTAACGAGGTGCGATATGGCTACATTTAATTTGAAGGTTGTTGCATCTAACAAGGTGTTTTTTGATGGCGAATGCAATAGCATTGTTCTGCCAGTTGCTGACGGTGGATTGTGTGGCTTTCTTGCTAATCATGAGAACACTGTTGCACCTGTCGAGTTTGGTGAAATGAAGATAGTTACTGCTGATAATGAGGAGATTGTGGCATTTGTTGGCTCTGGATTTTTTGAGTTTTTTGACAACAATGCTAGCCTTGTTTGCATCTCTGCAGAGCTACCACATGAGATAGACAAACGTCGTGCAGAGGAGGCAAAGCTACGAGCAGAGGAGGAGCTTCGTCAAGAACGCTCTATCTATGAGTACCATCAGAGCAAGGCTGACCTAGCTCGTGCTATGGAGCGACTAAAGGTAAAAAATCGACATGAAATATAAAAAGAGGCGAACACAGTTCGCCTCTTTTTGATTTAGAATTTGTCTAGTATTTGTACTTTTCTTTTGGCTTAGATTTGAATGCATCGATAACAATTTGGTATCTGTTGTATGCGTTTTTGATACTGTCCTCCCAGCTGATATATATATCATTTTGGGCATTGATGCCGACCCTCTGTAGTAGATCTTTGTTATCAATGATTTGGTCAATTTTTGATGCAACAGAATGTGCTGTTTCAAAGCAGATAAATCCAGTTTGAGCATCGATGATACCCTCTGACGCACAGCTACCGTCCACCAAAATAGCTGGAGTTGCTGACGCAGCAGCCTCTCTAACTACTAGTCCGTTGGTGTCAAACTGTGATGGAAAGACTAGTAAATCAGCAGCGCTATAGTATATCTGTAGCTCGTGTCTGTCTAGTAGCTGACCTGTGTATATTACCTTGTCGTCTAGCATCAGCTTTCGTGTGTATTTTTTGATAGCCTGCTCATCTGGACCCATACCGATCATTATCATACGGTAATCTCTGCCACGGTCCTTTAGTAGCTTGCAAGCGTCGAGAATGATTTTGATATTCTTGTACCACATCATTCGACCAACAAAGATGAGAATTGGCACATCCTCTGGGATATTGTGTTTGCGTCTAATCATGGCGTGGTCGTCATCAGTGCAGTGCACCTTTGGCAAATCACAGCCATTTGGCATAACTACATAGTCACCGTCATATCCTACCTTGCGTAGTGATTCTGCCGTGCCCTTGCTGGTTACCCATACTTCGTCAGCACTCTTGATATTGTTGAGAAGAAAACCGTATGCTCTGTGACGGAGCGCATATGTAGGTATTCTTTGGTCAAAGTCGTACTCATATTTTGTATGATAAGTTAGTATCTGTGGGATACGGTGTATTCTGTTTATTCTTCTAAAAAAGTAGCTCGTAGCAATAGGACAGTGCGAATGTAGGACGTCAAAATCCTTTGCGATGATATCGGTAGCAAATTCCTCTTTGAATGGCCAGCCTACTGGGTATCCCTCGCCAAAGGTGAACAAGCTCTTGTATCTGTATATCTCATATGGATATTTATAGTCCTCTTGGTTAGGATTCTTTGGTGTGACAACAACAGCCTTACCAAGCTGGTTATTGATGATATCAGCATAGCACTTTGCTACAGTGCTGGTGCCATCTATTGTTGGGGGGAATGCCTCTGTTCCTATTGCAATTTTTAGCTTATTACTCATACAGATTTGTCCATTCATTTTTTTGACATTATACCACAGTGAGAATTAAATGTAAATCACATTAAAAATAATTTATATTTACTTGATAAATCCACCAATATAATATATAATAAATACTGACTAAATATAAGGAGTGGTTTAATGGCAGAGCAATATTTTGTTACTCTTGAAAAAATCATTCAGCGACACGATTTGGAGATAGTTTATGTTCCAAAATCTGCCGACGAGATAAAAATTATTACTAATGAAGTTAATCGTCCTGGTATCGTGCTTACTGGATATACTGATTACTTTGATCCATTGAGAATACAGATTCTTGGTTGGACAGAGCTCGGATTTTTGCAGAATATGTCCGATGAGGAAAGGGACAGAGCGCTTGGCTACTGGCTAGGGCTTCATCCAGCTGCAGCAGTTGTTACCAGAGGACTGGAGATACCAGATTATTTTGTTAACGCTTGCAAGAAATATGAGGTGCCATTGCTCCTCACTGATGAGGAAACGTCGCCATTTTTGGCATCACTTATCGCATTTTTGAACAGAGAGCTTGCTCCTCGTATCACTCGTCACGGAGTGCTAGTTGAGGTTTATGGTGAGGGTATTCTCATCGTTGGCGAGTCTGGTGCTGGTAAGAGCGAAACAGCTATTGAGCTTATCAAGCGTGGTCATCGTCTTATCGCTGATGACGCTGTTGAGATAAGAAAGGTGAATGATACCACATTGGAGGGCTCATCACCTAGCAATATTCGTCACTTTATTGAGCTTAGAGGTATCGGTATTGTTAACGCTCGTCGTATTTTTGGTATGGGTGCTGTAAAACAGCAGGAGCGTATCAATATGGTAATTCAGCTTGAGGATTGGGACTCAACAAAGGCTTATGACCGTCTTGGTCTTGATAACGAGTATGTCAAGATTTTGGACGTTAAGGTGCCAGTTATTACAGTGCCTATCACTCCTGGACGAAACCTTGCTGTTATTGTTGAGACGGCTGCTATGAACAACCGTCAAAAGAAGATGGGCTACAATGGAGCTCGTGAGTTAATGAATTCCTTGGGTATGGACGATGTTGAGCCTACCGATAAGGAACTAGAAATTTGGACAAATTCATAATTATGAGGAGATAAAACTATGTATACTATTGGAATTGATTTAGGTGGAACAAATATCGTGTCAGCTGTTGTTGACGAGAAATATAACATTATTGCAAAGTCAAAGACACCTACTGCTATGCCACGCTCTGCAGAGGAAATTTTTGATGATATCGCTAGAGTATCAAAGGAAGCAATGGAAGAGGCTGGACTAACTATTGCTGATATCGACTCTGTTGGTCTTGGCACTCCTGGTACTGTTAATGCAGAGGGTGTTATCGAGTATGCTAACAACCTTGGATTTGACCATATCCCAGCAAAACAAATGCTTATCGACCGTCTTGGCTGTGAGAAAGTGTTCATCGCTAACGATGCTAACTGTGCAGCACTTGGAGAGGCTTATGCTGGTTGTGGTAATGGCGCAAAGAATTTTGTCGCTGTAACACTTGGTACTGGCGTTGGCTCTGGTGTTATCGTTGATGGTAAGATTTGTACTGGTGTTAACGGTGCTGGTGGTGAGTGTGGCCATATGGTTATCGTTGTTGACGGCGAGGATTGCACCTGTGGTCGTAAGGGCTGTTGGGAAGCTTATGCATCTGCTACAGCACTTATTAATCAGACAAAGGCTGCTATGCAGGAGTACCCAGATTCTGTTATGCACGATTTAGCAAAGGAAGAGGGCAAGGTATCTGGCAGAACAGCATTTGACGCTATGCGTCGTGGCGATATCGCTGGTATCAAGGTAGTAGATAAGTACATAAAGTATGTATCTTGTGGTGTAATTAACCTTGTTAATGCACTACAGCCAGAGGTTATCTGCATCGGTGGTGGTATCTGTAATGAGGGTGAAACTCTTCTTAGACCACTTCGCAGATATGTTGAGGCAGAGAGATACAGCGTTTATTCTAAAATTCAGACCAAGATTGTAAAGGCACAGCTAGGCAACGATGCTGGTATTATCGGTGCAGCAATCCTTGGTGTTGTTGACTAATTTGGTGATTTGATTGGATAGATTAATTGATTTAGCAAAAGAGCTTGGTTGCAATTATGCCGAAAATGAGCCTATGTCAGCTCATACCACATTTAAAATTGGTGGTCCAGCAAGACTAATCGTGTATCCAAAGAGTAGCGATGACGTGTCTGCGTTTGTTAAACTATGTAGAGAGCTTGGTGTTCGCTATATGGCTGTTGGTAATGGCTCTAATATGCTAGTGTCGGATGATGGCATAGATGCTTGCATCATCATGCTTGACAAGGATTTTTCTGATATATGGCTTGTTGATGAGACAACAATTTTTGTTGAAGCTGGTGCTTCACTGATGAAACTTTGTCGTTTTGCACTTGATAACGAGTTGACTGGCCTAGAGTTTGCATATGGTATTCCTGGCTCATGTGGTGGTGCTGCCTTTATGAATGCTGGCGCTTATGGTGGAGAGATGAAGGACGTTCTCTATAAGTGTGAGCATATTGACGCTGATGGTAACACTGGCTCACTAGAGGGCGATGACCTACAGCTAGGATATCGTCATTCAGCATATTATGACAACGGCTGTATTGTTGTTGGCTTGTACCTAAAGCTACAAAAAGGCAATAAGGACGAGATTAAGGCAAAGATGAACGACCTCATCGGTAGAAGAAAGGATAAGCAGCCACTTGAATATCCATCTGCTGGCTCAACCTTTAAACGCCCAGAGGGATATTTTGCTGGTGCTCTTATAGAACAATGCAACCTTAAGGGCTATAGCGTTGGTGGTGCTCAGGTTAGCGAGAAACATGCTGGCTTTGTCATCAATAAGGGTGACGCAACCTGTAAGGACGTGCTAGAGCTATGCAACTACGTTTCAAAGACAGTGTTTGAGGAGACTGGCGTTGAGATGGAGATGGAGATTAGAGTTAGTCGCTAGAAACTAAACGGAGTTTTATTATGAAGGAAATAGTATTTTTAACCGGTGTATCTGGAGCAGGCAAGTCGACTGCTATGAGTTTTTTGGAGGACGTTGGATACTACTGTATTGATAATATGCCTGCAGAGCTCGTAGAGGTGTTTTTATCTCTTATGGATACCTCGGATAAGTATAATAAGATTGCAATCGTGACTGACGTTCGTTCAAAGGGCGTTTTTGACGCATTTCAAAAGTCTGTTGAGAGCCTAAAGGACGATGATGCTAGTGTTAAGGTTATCTACCTTGATATTAAGAATCATGTTGCGCTAAAGAGATATAAGCTGACTAGAAGAAAGCACCCATATGCTGATAAATTTAATGGTGCAATTGAGGATGCATTGAATTATGAAAAAGAGGTGCTAGCTCCAGTTAGACAGAGTGCTGACTATGTTGTCGATACCTCAGATATGACCTCTCCAGAGCTGAGGAGTAGATTGTCCCAAATCCTTATTGGAGAGGACAAGAATGTTATGAATCTCCATGTTATGTCCTTTGGATTTAAGCATGGTGTTCCTACTGATGCTGACTTTGTACTTGACGTTCGATGCCTACCTAATCCATATTGGGTGGAGAAACTTCGTCCTATGTCTGGTCTTGACCAAGAGGTGTATGATTATGTGTTCAGCTTTGACCAGTCACACGAGCTACTAGATAAGCTAAAGGATCTGCTTGATTTTCTAAACCCACTTTACATAAAAGAAGGCAAGAGTCAGCTAGTTATTGCTATCGGTTGTACTGGTGGAAATCATCGTAGTGTTGCAATTGCAGAGGCTTTGGCAAAGTATTTTAGCAGAAAATGGGATAATGTTACTGTAAATCATAGAGATATTAATAGGAGATAAGGGCAAAAATGACCTTTTCATCACAGGTAAAGAATGAACTTGTAAAAATAGAATATGATAATCAGTGTTGCAAAAGGAGTCTGCTCTATGGCATGGCTCTTTTTTCAAAGGCTTTTTCGTTTAGAGAGATTGCTTTTCAGACAGAGAATGAGGCTACAGCACTACTGTTCAAAAGTTTATTAAAGGAGCTTTGTTATATAGAAGTCGGCATATCTGTTTCTCCGTCTGGCAAGAGCTTTTCTATATTGATTGACGATAGTGCTACTGCATCAAAGCTGATGACATATTTTGGTCACGATAGGACTGAAACTAGCCTAAAGGTGAATGTTTCTAATTTTAGCTGTCAGGCGTGTCAAAATGCATTTGTCGCTGGCGCATTCTTGTCTTGTGGCACCGTGTCATCCCCACAGAAGAATTATCATCTTGAGTTTTCTGTGGCATATATGAACTTGTCGAAGAGCTTTGTTACTCTGCTTCAAGAGATGGAGCTTAGCCCAAGGATGACTAATCGCAAGGGCTATCATATCATTTATTTCAAAGAGAGTGAGCAGATAGAGGACTTTTTGTACATAATGGGCGCTAGCTCTGCTATGTTCGAGATGATGAATATCAAGATTGTCAAGGAGATACGCAATTCTGCCAATCGAAAGGCTAATTGTGAAACTGCAAATATTGACAAAATGATAAGAGCAGCGTCACCACAGATATCTGCAATATTAAAAATTCAAGACAAAAAGGGACTGGACTACCTTCCAGCATCCCTAAAGGAAATGGCAGAGATTAGACTCGATAATCCTGAAATGTCTCTGCAAGAGTTGACTGAAATGTTCGACCCACCACTGTCAAAGAGTGGTGTAAACCATAGATTAAAGAAACTTGTTAAGATAGCAGAGGAGCTATAGTCGTATGTATACTCATCTTCATGTGCACACACAGTTTAGCTTGCTGGACGGAGCTTGTCGTCTCGGCAATCTAGTCTCACGTGCTAAGGAGCTGGGTATGACCTCGCTTGCTATCACTGACCACGGCAATATGTACGGTGCTGTGGATTTTTACAGAGAATGTAAGAGGCAGGGTATTAAGCCTATTATCGGCTGTGAGGTGTATGTTGCACCTCGTACTAGGTATGACAAGGACTCTGCCCTTGATAGAGAATATAACCATCTTGTGCTACTTGTTAAGAATGAACAAGGGTATAAGAATTTGATAAAAATGGTGTCCTTATCGTATACAGAGGGATTTTATTACAAGCCTCGTATCGATGAGGATTTGCTAGAGAGATATGCTGATGGTCTAGTTTGTTTGTCTGGCTGTATGGTAGGCAAGATACCACAGCTTATCTTGAAAAAAGATTATGACGAAGCGAAGCGCACAGCACTTTGGTATCGTGATTTGTTCGGTGAGGATAGCTTCTTTTTAGAGGTGCAAAATCATGGACTTGACGAGCAGAGGGTTATACTTGATGGTATAAAGCGTCTGCACGACGAAACAGGTATTCCTCTTATCGCCACTAATGATGTGCACTATGTTGAAAAGGATGATGCCCAAATTCAGCAGGTGCTCATCTGTATCGCTACTAACCATGTTATCGGTGATGACACTGGGCTAGAATTTCATAGCGACAATTTTTATCTCAAATCAGAGCAAGAGATGAGGGATATCTTCTTTGATATTCCTAGTGCTATTGATAACACACAGCTTGTTGCTGATATGTGCAATTTTGATTTTGAGTTTGGTAATACAAAGCTTCCATTCTTTGCAACGCCTAATAATATGGACCATTTTGAGTTCTTTAGACAGCGTTGCTATGAGGGTATGGCTGAGCGATATGGATCTAATCCACCAAAGGAGTATATCGACAGACTCGAGTATGAGCTAGATACAGTCAATCGTATGGGCTATACTGACTACTACTTGATTGTTGCTGATTTCGTAGCCTTTGCAAAGTCAAAGGGTATTCCGGTCGGTCCTGGTAGAGGCTCTGGTGCTGGCTCTATCGCTGCATACTGTATCGGTATTACTGACCTCGACCCTATGAAATACGACCTCATTTTTGAGCGATTTTTGAATCCAGAGCGTGTATCTATGCCTGATTTTGATATCGATTTTTGCTATGAGCGTAGACAAGAGGTCATCGACTATGTTACCGAAAAGTATGGTGCTGACCATGTGGCACAGATTGTCACATTCGGTACATTGCAAACTAGAGCAGCAATCCGTGATGTTGGACGAGCTATGGGTATGCCATATTCTGCTGTTGACACAGTAGTAAAGCTTGTGCCAAATGCATTTCATATAACTATTGACCAGGCTATACAACAGAGCAAGCCTCTGCGTGATGCTATGGACAGTAGCCCAGAAATTAAACGCCTTATCGAAACAGCAAAAAAGGTAGAAGGTATGCCTCGCAACACCTCGACTCATGCTGCTGGCGTTGTTATCACTCACGATCCTGTGTCGTCATATGTGCCACTAGCTACTAATGACGATTTGGTCGTTACACAGTATATTATGACCACTCTTGAGGAGCTTGGTCTATTAAAAATGGACTTTTTGGGTCTGCGTACATTGACAGTTATTGATGACGCTGCTAGGTCAGCTGGTATCGATATCAATACCATTCCTATCGATGACCCAAATGTATATAAGATTTATCAGCGTGGACAGACAGAGGGTATATTCCAGTTTGAATCCAGTGGTATGAAACAGATGCTGATGAATTTGAAGCCTACAGCACTTGAGGACTTGATAGCAGCAACCTCGCTATACAGACCTGGTCCTGCTAGCCAAATTGACACCTTTGTTGCTAATTCGCAAAATCAGTCGAATATCACCTACGAGACACCTATGCTTGAGCCTATTTTGCGCAATACATATGGCTGTATCGTGTACCAAGAGCAGGTTATGCAGATATTCCGTAGCCTTGCAGGATATTCCTATGGTCGTGCCGACGTCGTCCGTCGTGCAATGAGCAAGAAAAAGCATGATGTTATGGAACAGGAGCGTGCCACATTTGTTGAGGGTTGTGGTAGGAACAATATTTCGCCACAGATTGCCAACGGAATATTTGACAAGATGACGGACTTTGCGTCCTATGCGTTTAACAAGTCGCACGCAGCGTGCTATGCTCTTGTTGCATATAGGTGCTCTTATCTAAAATGCTATTATCCAGCACAGTTTATGGCAGCACTTTTGACCTCTGTTTTGGACTCTGCTAATAAGGTTGCTAGATATATTGCAGAGTGCAAGCGTCTTGGATTAAGGCTTGCACCACCTAATATCAATACCTCGATGAAAGGTTTTACAGCTAGTGGTAGAATTATTAGCTATGGCTTGCTTGGTATCAAGAATCTCGGCAATGATTTTATTGAAGAAATCATCGAGGAGAGAAAAAAAGGTGATTTTGTCGATTTGTTTGATTTTTGCAATCGTATGCAAAGTGGACATTTTAATCGTCGTGCTGTTGAGTCATTGATACGCTGTGGTGCTATGGACTGTTTTGGTGCTAATCGTCGCCAAATGCTCCAGGCCTTGCCAGTGCTTGTTAGCAATCTAGAGGAAAAGTATCGCAAGACTATGTATGGTCAAGTTGGATTTTTTGACATCAGTGATGATTTTGACCATTTCGAATTGCCAAATGTTGAGGAGTTCAGCAAGACAGAGCTTCTGCAGATGGAGAAGGAGATGACTGGTCTTTACCTATCTGGTCACCCTATGGATAAATATGAGTATTTTGTCAAGAGTGCCAAATGCTCCAAGACCTTTGAGATTTTGGAGAATGCAAGGGACAGCGAAACTGTCACCCTATGTGGCATCATAACTCGCATTGTTATTAAGCAGACTAGGGCACAGAGAGCTAATATGGCGTTTGTAACGCTAGAGGATCTCTATGGTAGTATCGAGGTTATTTTGTTTCCAAAGGTGTATGCCGAGCATTCTCATCTCATAGCAGAGGGTAATGTTATCTCTGTTGTTGGCTCTGTATCGCTAGAGGAGGACAAGGATCCAAAGATACTAGTAAATACAGTTGCTACTCCATATAAGATAGAGAAAAAGAAGAAAAAGCGTGTCGGTCTGTTCCTAAAATTTTCATCACAAAATGACGAAAGAATATCACCTTGTCGCAAGTTATTAGACGAAAAGCGTGGTGGAACTCCTGTATACTATTACTTTGAGGATACGAAGAAATATCATCGTCTTGACCAGCTAGAATATGCTTGGGTCGACCCAGAATTACTGTCCCAGTTAAAGCAGATATTGGGCGACGAAAATGTTGCTTTTGTCATGTAACAGATTTGACACTTGACATTTATAATGTTATTAAGTAAAATATTAACCGAATAATTATGTTTTTTACTTACTCATTAGGAGGAGATATATATGAAGACTATCGCAGTTTTGACCAGTGGTGGAGACGCTCCTGGTATGAACGCTGCTGTTCGTGCAGTTGTTAGAACAGCTTGTGAAAATGGCATAAAGGTTTATGGCGTTGTTCGTGGCTATAACGGTCTTATCAATGGCGATTTTATCGAGATGGACCTTCGTTCTGTTTCTGATATCATCAACCGTGGTGGTACTATCCTTTATTCTGCTCGTTCAGTAGAGTTCGCTACTGAGGAGGGTATGCGTAAGGCTATTCGTACCTGTCAGGAGAAGGGTATCGAGGGCGTTGTAGTTATCGGTGGTGACGGTTCATTCCGTGGTGCTCGTGACCTTAGTGAGCGTGGTATCCCTTGTGTTGGTATTCCTGGCACAATCGACAACGATATTGCTTGCTGTGACTACACTATCGGCTATGACACTTGTCTTAACACTATTATGGAGCTTGTTGATCGTATCCGTGATACAGCAGAGTCACATGACCGTTGCTCTGTTGTAGAGGTTATGGGTCGTAGAGCAGGATATCTCGCACTTAACGCTGGTATCGCTTGTGGTGCTACAGCTATCCTTATCCCAGAGATTCCATTCGATATTGAGAAGCATGTTATCGAGCGTATGAAGAAGACACAGCGTACTGACAAGAAGCACTTTATCATTGTTGTTGCAGAGGGCTGTAATGTTGACGTTAATGAGCTTGCAAATGAGATTCAGACAAAGACAGGTGTAGAATCTCGTGCAACTATTCTTGGTCATACACAGCGTGGTGGCTATCCTACTGTTAAGGATAGAGTTATGGCTACTCGTATGGGTAACTATGCTGTTAAGCTACTTATGGATAATATCGGCAACCGTGTTGTTGCTGCTCAGAAGGAAGAGGTTGTTGACTTCGATATCTTCGAGGCACTTAATATGACAAAGAGCATTGATATGAACCTATACAATGTTGCTCATGAGGTTTCTATTTAACATAATTTTATACAGTATAAGAGTCGTGTATATGCACGGCTCTTTTTTCATATAATCTATTGACTTTTTCCTTTGGGGTGGTATAATAAAACTAACATATGAACAACTGTTCATATGTTCAATATGATTACTTTACAGGAGATATATTATGAAAAAGACATATAAGATTGAGGTTGATTGCGCAAACTGTGCTAATAAGATGGAGATTGCTGCAAATAATGTTGATGGTGTTAAGTCTGCTGTTGTTAACTTTATGATGCTAAAGATGATTGTAGAGTTTGAGGATGGTGCAGACGAGAAGAAGGTAATGAAGCAGGTGCTCAAGGCTTGTCGCAAGGTTGAGGACGATTGCGAAATTTATCTATAATTTGGAATAGAGTAACTATGACTAGAAAACAAAAGAAAATGCTTATCCGTATCATTATATCAACTGTGCTGTTGATAGCGTTGGTGCTAGTGGATAAGCTTGTTGGTATTCCATTTGCTATTTTGCGACTATGTTTGTATCTGGTGCCATATATCGTTATCGGATACGATATTATCAAAAAGGCATTTAAGGGAATACTTAACAAACAGGTGTTTGATGAAAACTTTTTGATGGCTGTTGCGACTATCGGTGCACTTGCTATCGCTATTTACGAAAATGGTAGCTATACCGAGTCGATTGCTGTAATGCTGTTTTATCAGATTGGTGAGTTGTTCCAGTCCTACGCTGTTGGCAAATCAAGACGCAATATTGCTGATTTGATGGATATTAGACCGGATTACGCTAATATCGAGCGTGATGGTGAGATAGAGATGGTCGATCCTGATGAGGTTGA
This sequence comes from uncultured Clostridia bacterium, assembly GCA_937876375.1. GTDB lineage: Bacteria > Bacillota > Clostridia > Oscillospirales > Acutalibacteraceae > Eubacterium_R. Next base: position 54,107 of record CALEHY010000011.1, read on the forward strand.
GATTGGTAGCATTATCGTCGTTTCAGCTGGTGAAAAGGTGCCTATCGATGGCGTGATTATTGATGGCTCTACCTCGCTAGATACAGCAGCACTCACTGGCGAGAGCGTTCCTCGTGAGGCTGGTGAGGGCGATGAGGTTATCTCTGGCTGTATTAATCTCAGTGGTACTATCCGTGTTAGAACGACAAAACCATTTGGTGAGTCCACTGTGTCAAAAATTCTTGATTTAGTAGAGAATTCATCATCGAAGAAATCACAATCAGAAAAATTCATATCAAAATTTGCAAGGGTATACACTCCTGCTGTGTGCTATTCTGCACTAGCGCTTGCTGTTTTGCCACCGGTGATTATGCTTATTGCCGGCAAGGATGCTATGTGGGCACAGTGGATATATAGAGCGCTAACATTCCTTGTTATCAGCTGTCCTTGTGCTCTTGTTATCAGCATACCATTGTCATTCTTTGCTGGTATCGGTGGTGCAAGCCACGAGGGTGTGCTAGTTAAGGGCTCAAATTATCTCGAAACACTGTCAAAGACGAAATACCTTGTTTTTGACAAGACTGGTACTATGACCAAGGGTGTGTTCGAGGTTAATAGAATTTGTGCAAAATCAATGACTGATGATGAACTGTTGGAGTATTCTGCGCTCGCAGAGTGCTACTCCTCTCATCCTATTAGTAAGTCACTCCAAAAGGCATATGCAAAACAGATTGATAAAGCTAGAGTGTCCAATGTTAATGAAATATCTGGTCATGGATTGACGGCATTGGTCGATGATGATAATGTTGCTGTCGGTAACTACAAGCTTATGCATGAGCTTGGTATCGAGTGCGACGATGCTGATGATATTGGCACTATCGTTCATATCGCTGTAAATGACGAATATGCTGGATATATCGTGATTTCTGATACATTAAAGGATACGGCGATTGATAGCGTAAGGAGTGCAAAATCTATCGGTATTGAGAAAACTTTAATGCTTACTGGCGATGCTAATTCTGTGGCACAGAGTATTGCTGCGGAGCTCGGTGTTGACGAGGTGTACAGTGAGCTTTTGCCAGCTGATAAGGTCAGCAGAGTAGAGGAGCTTCTCGCTCAAAAAAGTAACAGGGATAAGCTAGCATTCGTTGGTGATGGTATCAATGATGCACCAGTTCTATCTCGTGCAGATATCGGTATCGCTATGGGTGCTCTTGGTTCTGATGCTGCTATTGAGGCTGCTGATATTGTGCTGATGGATGATGACCCAAGCAAGATTGTTAAAGCTATCCGTATATCAAAAAAATGTCTTCGTATTGTATACGAGAATATCTATTTCGCTATTGGTATCAAGGCTTTGTGCCTAGTGTTAGGCGCTCTTGGTATCGCTAATATGTGGCTTGCGATTTTTGCAGACGTTGGTGTAATGGTCATCGCTGTAATAAATGCAATCCGAGCATTAAACGTTAAAAAGCTATAAATAAACAAAAATCCGATACCTTCAATAAAGAGGGTATCGGATTTTTTGTTCTCATTTTTAATTACAAATTCTTGACTAATTCATCTGTATCTGCAAGATTAATTCGCTTTGATGCAATATAGGTCTTGCCCTTGTTGAATGGTTTGAATCTGCCGTATGTTGAGGTCACGATTGTGCCATCATCTAACACTACATTGCCACAGTATCCAGTGTCAGCCTCTGCACGATATTGTGGCTTTGTTTGACCCTTTTTGTAGATATGCGCTAGCTTTATTCTATACTGTCCTTCTGTGCCATTCTTTAGGTCATCGTATGTACCGACCCAACCAATCCAGCCTTCAGATATCCAGCCCCATTTGTCGCTGTTCTTGGCATTCTGCTCTGCTTTTTTACCACGCTCGATAGAACGGAATGTGATGAATAGTCTGCCATCCTTTGTCCATTCTGCCTTGTGACGCTCACCATTTAACGCTGCTGGTGCTTCTACTGGCTCTGACCAGGTTTTGCCCTCATCGTTTGAGAATGATATTAGCGAGTTCTTTCGCTTTGAATTGCTACGAGAAATCAAACATAGCTCGTCACCTTGACCGTTTTCACTACGGATAACCTCGACCTCGCACATATTAGATTCTTCCTCTATATCCCTGTACTGTGCAAAGTATTTTTCCGGTGTGGACCAGTGTGCATTGCCATCTTCGTCAAAGGTAAGTATAGTCTTGTAGTTGTAAAAATCTCTGTCGTGGAAGAAACCCATCCACTTGTCAACAAATTTTCCGTTTTCCTTTAGCTGTGTTAAGCTAGCCATAGCAACGATTGGTATAACAGAATTCTCACTCTCCAAATCATAGAATAGCTCAAACTCTGTCCAAGTTTTGCCCTCATCAGTGGATACGGAGCTATTAAATCCACCAATTGTTTCTTCATCGCCCCATTTTGGGTTAGCTGATATCATAATTAGTTTGTCATCAGTCTTGCCATCGGTGAATTGTAGGCGATAAACTGTTGGCGTTTCCTGTGAGTTTTCCCAGCTTGCTGGTGTGTTCTCCACCTCTTCGCTCCAGCTGATACCACCATCGGTGCTAATCTTTGTTTGTACAGCACCCTTGCCGTGACCAGCAGGGAACATAGTGAGAATATTACCATTCTTTAGCAGAACACTGTCTGGGTGTGCCTGGTATCCTCGGCTATCATCAACTGTTACCAAATCATATAGATAGTCATATTTGCTGTCTAAATCCTTTGGCTTCTGGCTCAAATCCAGCTCTGGTATCGTGTAGTCGCTACCAGTAAATGGCTGTCTTTCTGCCTTGCTACAGCCTGCAAATATCGTTGCTGCAAATGTTAGTGACAGCATTATGCAAATAACTTTTTTCATATTATTTTACCTTTTTTGCCTTTTTGCTGATAGGCGCTTCTACTGGTTTCCATAGATTGATTCTGCCACTGTCGTTTAGTGCCTTAAGTGTCATAATTGTTAGTGGCACGATTAGCATACCGATAAATCCGAATAGCTTTAGACCAATGTATAGACCCATTAGAGTTACGATAGGATGAACACCTAGTGATGAGCCAACAATCTTTGGCTCGATATACTGTCTAATAACTGTGATACAAGCGTATAGAACGATGATACCAATAGCTAGCTTGTAGTTGCCAGTAACAAGAGCAATGAACGCCCAAGGAATAAGCACACCACCAGAGCCAGCAACTGGCATGATGTCGAATATCGCTGTGCCTAGTGCTATTAGGATATAGAAATTGTTGTTTAGTATGCCAAGCATAGACATAATCGATAAACCAAGGAACAACTCAATAAATGTTACACACATAATTAGACCGTACGCCTTGAACATGGTAACGATAGTCTTTGAGAACACCTTTTTCATATCAGATAAAGCGTTCTTCTTGTCAGATGGGAGCTGTTTTTTGATAAATCCAACGATGAAGTCGTAATCCTTGGTGAATAGTACTAACGCCACAGCACCGATAACAATGCTGATAAGGATTGATGGTATGCTCTTTACTACAGAGTATACACCATTCACACCGGTGGTGATACCAGTCTTTACTGTATCCATATCGATGGCAAAATTAGCCTTGCCACTGCCCTCAATCCAGTCAGAGAACACATTTGTGATATTCTCACTAGCAATATTGTATAGCTTGTCCGGTAGGAATTTGATAATATCAAGAATTTGATTTTCTAGCGTTGCTAGGAATGCTGGCAAATCATTTAGCTGTGTTGTGATATATGCCACGAACTCGCTAATTCTGTTAATTACCGATGATAATATTAGGCTGATAGGACCGATGATGATGGCTAGCATAAGAATTATCAGTACGAATACCCATAGGGTATGTGCTTTTTTGTTAGTCTTTTTGTCCAGCCAGCGTAGTGGTCGCTGTAGCACCATTGCGAAAAAGAATGAAATTAAAAATGGAGCTACTAGCCAGAATAGATATTTGAAAAATACATACATTAGTGCTAGTATAGCACCTAAAAATAGCAGATTAATTAAAAAATCTCGTCTTTTTTCTACTTTTGCGTTCATCATATTTCTCCCATTAAATTAGGTTTATAATGATATTTTATACTCATATTTAATATATTTCAAGTTAAAATAGAATTTGTAACAAAAAATTTGAAAAAAAGAAAAAATAACTCTTGATTATTCTATTTAATAGTGTTAATATAGAACAGTGTTTTTCACAGTAAAACAAGTGTCTATGGGTGGTGTACAGTTTGGGCAAGGTAAAATATTTGCTAATTGACGAGTCTATATTGCCTGAGGTGTATTCTAAGGTGATACTAGCGAAGAATTTGCAGGCTAGTGGCGATGCTGCTTCAGCTTCTGCTGCTGCAAAGATGGCAGGTATATCTCGTTCTGCATACTATAAGTATAAGGATAAGATATTCGAATACGCTAGCGAGGCTGAGGACACAGCCACCATCAACGCCAAGTTGCTCGACAACGCAGGAGTGTTATCATCTGTTATGAATGAGCTATATCTTGCTGGGGCAAATGTCATTTCTGTTAACCAGAGCATACCAGTAAACAATGTTGCTGACGTTACTATTACAGTTACTACCTCTGGTGTTAATATGACCAGCGATGATTTGGTCAGTAGGATAAAGACAATATCTGGCGTTAAGACAGTAGAAATAATTTAGGAGGGGCAAAATGAAGGTTGCAGTTATGGGCTACGGAACAGTAGGTTCTGGAGTCGTAGAGGTAATTGAAAATCATAAGGAAAGCATGGCTAGACGACTAGGTGATGATATTCTAGAGGTTAGTCATATTCTTGATTTGCGTGATTTTCCTGGTGATGAGCACGAGGCTCTGTTCACCAAGGATTTTAACGATATTTTGAATGATGAAGAGGTCAAGGTAGTAGCAGAAACAATGGGTGGAGTTAACCCAGCATTCGACTTTACCATGAAACTTCTTCAGGCTGGTAAAAGCGTTGTTACTTCCAACAAGGAGCTTGTTGCACAGAAGGGATTGGAGCTACTCAACACAGCCAAGGAGAATGGAGTAAACTATTTGTTCGAGGCTAGCGTTGGTGGTGGTATTCCTATCATTAGACCTATGGCACAGTGCCTTGCTGCTAACAATGTTGAGGGCGTTGCTGGTATCCTTAATGGTACCACAAACTTTATCCTTACCAAGATGATTGAGGAGGATATGGATTTTGCTGACGCTCTAAAGCTAGCACAGGATAATGGTTACGCAGAGAAAGACCCTACAGCTGATATTGAGGGCTTTGATGCTTGCAGAAAGGTGTGTATTCTTGCATCTCTTGCATTTGGTAAGCATGTATATCCTAATCAGGTGCAGACTGAGGGTATCACCAATATCACACTAGAGGACGTGGCATATATTCACAGCGTTAACGGTGTTATAAAGCTTCTTGGTCAGATTAAGAATATCTCTGATGACAAGATTGCTGCATTCGTTAGCCCAGCTGTTGTGTTCCACGGTTCACAGCTTGCGTCAGTAAATGGCGTGTTCAATGCTATTCTTGTTCGTGGCGACGCTGTTGGTGATGTATGCTTCTATGGTCAAGGTGCTGGCAAGCTTGCTACAGCTTCTGCTGTTGTTGCCGATATGATTGATTGTGGTGAGCATATCGATAGTCGCAAGGCATTCGGTTGGGGCGAAGGCTCAGAGACCTATGTCGTTGATGAGAAGGATACTATCGAGATGCCATTCTATGTTCGTGCTATCGCTAGCGAAAGCAAGATTAAGAGTATTTTTGATGAGGTTAAGTTCTTGAGCCGTGTTGGTCAGCCATCAAATGAGGTTGCATTCATCACTGATTCAATGACCCAAAATGCACTTGTTGCAAAGCTTGATGGTATCGAGGTACTAAATACCATCAAGGTTACAAACTATTAAATATCTCTGCTTTAGCAGAATTTAACTCACCATTTGGTGAATATTTTGGAGGATAATATGGCACTTATTGTACAGAAATTCGGTGGCTCATCTGTTGCCAATGCCGAAAGAGTTATGAATGTTGCCCGTATTGTTACTGATACCTACAAGGCTGGTAATGACGTCGTTGTAGTAGTATCTGCACAGGGTGACACAACAGATGATTTGATTGAAAAGGCTAACGAAATCAATCCTACAGCAGCCAAGAGAGAAATGGACCAGCTTCTTACAGCTGGTGAGCAGATTAGTATTTCTTTACTTGCTATGGCGATTGAGTCACTTGGCTTTCCAGTAATCAGCCTTTTAGGCTGGCAGGCAGGCTTTAATACTAACGCTGTTTATGGCTCTGCTCGTATTAAGAATATTAAACCTAACAGACTTCAGGCAGAGATTGCAAAGCACAATATCGTTGTTGTTGCTGGTTTCCAGGGTCTAAACAGATACGACGATCTCACCACACTTGGTAGAGGTGGCTCTGATACCTCTGCTGTTGCTATTGCAGCTACTCTACACGCTGACAAATGCCAGATTTTCACTGACGTTGAGGGTGTATACACTGCTGACCCTCGCAAGGTTGAAAATGCAAAGAAACTTAAGGAAATTACCTACGACGAGATGCTTGAGCTAGCAACACTTGGTGCTCAGGTATTAAATAATCGTTCTGTAGAAATGGCAAAAAAATATTCAGTAGAGCTAGAGGTGCTCTCATCACTTAACCCTATTCCAGGTACTATTGTTAAGGAGGTAGCAAAAATGGAAAAAATGTTAATTAGAGGTGTAACAAAAGATAAGGACGTTGCACTTGTATCAGTTCTCGGTGTAAAGGATAACCCTGGTGTTGCTTTCAATATCTTCTCAAAGCTTAGCCAGAAGAATATCAATGTCGATATCATTCTTCAGTCATTTGGTCGTAATGGCACAAAGGATATCGTATTCACAGTTAGCAAGGACAATGGTCCAGTAGCAGTTGAGCTTCTTAAGAACTCATCACACCTTCAGGACGCTGATATTGTATGCGATACCTCTGTTGCAAAGGTATCTATCGTTGGTGCTGGTATGGAGTCACACCCTGGCACAGCAACAAAAATGTTTGAGGCACTTTATGAGCGTGATATCAATATCAAGATGATTTCTACCTCAGAGATTAAGATTTCTGTTATCATCAACGCTGATGACGCTGATAGAGCTGTATCAGCTGTTCATAACGCATTTATCCCAAATGATTAAAATAATTGTGTCTTTTGCCTCATAACTGCGTTACACCAAAAATTGGCTCGGTCACATATCTGCATATGCTCTCGTTGGCCAAATTTTTGCCAAGCCTTGTTGTGAGACAAAGTCCATCAATTATTAAAATTTCACATTTTAATTAAAACGGAAGGTCACTTGACTTTCCGTTTTTTGATTTGTAATTAAAGACAAACTAATTATTGACATTGACATATTAATAATATATAATTATAGAGTTAAAATTTGCAATTTTATTTCAAAGGAGTTTTTGATATGGCAGCAAAGACATTTAAAATGACAGTAGCAGGCAAGGCAGAGTTAGAGGCTGAGCTTGAAACCCTAAAAACAGAAGGTCGTATTGATATAGCTGAAAAGCTAAAGGTTGCACGTTCATACGGTGACCTTAGTGAGAACAGTGAGTATGATGAGGCTAAGTCAGAGCAGGCAAAGATTGAGGCTCGTATTAATGAGCTTGAGTATCAGCTTGATCACGCTGTTATCATCGATGCTGGTGACAATAGTAGCGTATCTATGGGCTCAAAGGTTACAGTTGTTAGAAAGACTGACAACAAGGAGCTACAGTACGAGATCGTTGGCTTTTCACAGACTGATCCAGCAGCTGGCAAGATTTCTGATGAGAGCCCAGTTGGTGCTGCACTTGTTGGTGCAAAGATTGGTGATATCGTCGTTGTTGAGGCTCCAATCGGCAACCTTGAGTTTGAGATTAAGTCTATCGACTAATATATTCCGTAAAATCGGGAGGAAAATATTATGGCAGGAAAGTTTGAAATCACAAAGACTGGTGATAGCACTTTCACATTTGAATTGATTATTGATGACAAGAGCGTTGGTAAGTCTCCTGTATTTGACAAGGAGGACGCTTGCAAGCGTGGTGTCAAGGCTGTAAAGAAGAACAGTCGTATGAAGGTACAGAACACTCTACAGAACGACGAGGAAAAGACTAATCCAAAGTACTTGGTAGAGGCTGATGGCGATAAGGTTAAGTTCACCTTGTTTCTACAGACTGGTGCTGTTGCACTAGAGGGCTGTGCTGATACTGAGGCAGAGGCTCTTGAGATTATTGAGAAGATTGGCAACAATGCCAATGCTGCACCTATGGCTATGGCAGAGGTTGTTTTGTCCGAAAATGAGCAGAAGCAGATTAGAATAGATAAGCTTCTTGCTATGCAGGCTGATGGCAGAGATCCATTCGAGATTACTCTTGCAGACCAGACTCATCATAGTGACGAGATTAAGGCTAATTTCGATGAGCTTGAGGAAAAGGATGTTATCATTGCTGGTAGAATTATGACCTGGCGTGATATGGGTAAGGCTAACTTTGTCGATATTCAAGATAGAAATGGTCGTATCCAAGCATATGTTCGTATGAATGATATTGGTGAGGACGAGTTCAAGGAATTTAAGACTTGGGACCTTGGTGATATCGTTGAGATTAAGGGCTTTGTATTCAAGACCAGAACTGGTGAGGTATCTGTTCATGCAAAGGAGATTAGACTACTATCAAAGTCACTCCTACCACTACCAGAGAAATTCCACGGTCTTACTGATACTGATACAAGATATCGTAGAAGATACCTTGATATGATTATGAATCCAGACGTTAAGGATACATTTATCAAGCGTTCAAAGATTATTTCTTCTATTCGTTCATATCTTGACAACCTTGGATTTATCGAGGTTGAGACCCCTATCCTTAACACAATCGCTGGTGGTGCTGCTGCTAGACCATTCATCACTCACCACAATACACTTGATATGGATATGTATCTTCGTATCGCTACCGAGCTTTATCTAAAGCGTCTTATCGTTGGTGGTATGGAGCGTGTTTACGAGATTGGTCGTAACTTTAGAAATGAGGGTATGGACGTTCGTCACAACCCAGAGTTCACTTGTATTGAGCTTTATCAGGCATTTACTGATTACCATGGTATGATGGATATTGCTGAGGCTCTTATCCGTAACGCTGCCACAGAGGTATGCGATAGTCTTCATATCGTGTTCAATGGCACAGAGATTGACCTTGAGTCCCCATTTAAGCGTATGACTATGGTTGACGCTGTTAAGGAGTATAGTGGTGTTGATTTTGCTTCATTTATGAGCGATGACGCAAAGGCTATCGAGATTGCAAAGGAGAAGGATATCGAAATTGCTCCTGGCAAGGCTACTTGGGGTGATATCCTTAACTCATTCTTCGAGGAGTTCGTTGAGGAGAATTTGACCCAGCCAACCTTCATTATGGATTATCCTGTAGAGGTTAGCCCTCTTACAAAGCGTAAGCCAGATTGCCCAGTTCTTACAGAGCGTTTTGAGTTATTCATCCTTGGTGGTGAGTATGGCAATGCTTATTCAGAGCTTAATGACCCAATCGACCAGATGAAGCGTTTTGAGGCACAGATGAAGCTTCGTGAGGCTGGCGATGACGAGGCTAATATGATTGATAACGATTTCGTTATGGCTCTCGAGTATGGTATGCCACCAACTGGTGGTCTAGGCATCGGTATCGATAGACTAGTTATGCTACTAACAGATAGCTATTCTATTAGAGATGTCTTGTTATTCCCAACAATGAAACCTCTAGACTAAATTGTGTCTTTTGTTCCACAACTGCGTTACGCCAAAAATTCGGCTCGGTCACATATCCACATATGTTCCCGTCGACCAAATTTTTTGCCAAGCCTTGTTGTGAACCAAAATCCATCAATTTTTTAAAGTTTATATTTTTGATTTGAAAAACGGAAGGTCATATGACTTTCCGTTTTTGTTTTCTAGCAACTAGCAACTAGTAACTAGCAACTATATTGTGTTGACAATGCAAATTAAAAAGAGTATAATTATTTAAATATATAATATAATAAATTATCTTTATAGGAGAAAATATATGAGATCAGATTTGATTAAAGAGGGACCAAGTAGAGCTCCTCATCGTTCATTGCTAAGAGCACTTGGCATTGACGAGCTAGAAATGAAAAGACCATTTGTCGCTGTTGTTAATTCAAAGAGTGACTACATTCCTGGTCATATGCATCTTGACAAGATTGCAGAGCAGGTTAAGGCTGGTATCCGTAACGCTGGTGGTGTTCCATTTGAGTTTAACACTATCGGTGTTTGCGATGGTATCGCTATGAATCACAGGGGTATGAAATATTCTCTTTGCTCTCGTGAGCTTATTGCTGATAGCATCGAGGTTATGCTCACAGCTCATCCTCTTGACGCTATCGTATTTATTCCAAACTGTGATAAGATTGTTCCTGGAATGATTCTTGCTGCTTGTCGCTTGAACCTACCTTGTATCTTCATCAATGGTGGTCCAATGCTTCCTGGTAAGAGCACAGAGACTAGCAATCCTATCGGCCTATCAGAGCAGTTTGAGTATGTTGGTGCGAACGCTGTTGGCAAGATGAGTGCAGAAAATCTTGAGCAGACAGCATTTACTGCTTGCCCAACTTGTGGCTCTTGCTCTGGTATGTACACAGCTAACTCTATGAACTGCCTAACAGAGTCTATCGGTATGTCACTACCTGGCTCTGGCACAATCCCAGCTGTATATTCTGCTAGACTTCGTCTTGCAAAGATGGCTGGTGAAAGAGTTATGGACCTTCTAAAAGAGGATATTAAGCCATCTGACATTATCACCGAAAAGGCTATTGAGAACGCTATGCGTACTGATATGGCTATCGGTTGTTCTACTAATACAATTCTTCACCTTACAGCTATTGCCCATGCAGCTGGTCACGATATCGACCTTTCTGATTTGAACGAGATGGGCAATAACACACCACAGATTTGCAAGCTAAATCCTGCTTCTTCTGTATTCATCACTGACCTTAACGACGTTGGTGGTATGCAGGCTGTTATCAAGGAGCTTGCTTCTGGCGGTCTTATCCACACAGATTGTCTAACAGTTAACGGAACAGTTGCTGATCGTATTGCAAAGGCTCCAGACGCTGACAACAATGTTATTCGCAAGCTTGACAATCCATTCTCAAAGGATGGTGGTATCGCTGTACTTAAGGGTAATCTTGCTCTTGAGGGTGCTGTTGTTAAGAAGGGTGCTGTTGCTCCAGAGATGATGCAGCACAAGGGCCCTGCAAAGTGCTACAATTCAGAGGAAGAGGCTATTGCTGCTATCAATGGTGGCAAGGTCGTTGCTGGTGACGTAGTTGTTATTCGCTATGAGGGTCCAAAGGGTGGCCCTGGTATGAGAGAGATGCTTTCTCCTACTTCTGCTATTATCGGTATGGGTCTTGGTTCATCAGTTGCACTACTTACTGATGGTCGTTTCTCTGGTGCTACAAGAGGTGCTTCAATTGGTCATGTTAGCCCTGAGGCTGCTGTTGGTGGCACAATCGCTCTTGTTGAGGATGGAGATGAGATTGAGATTGATATCCCAGCTCGTGTTCTTCAGGTTAATGTATCTGACGAGGTTCTTGCAGAGAGAAAAGCAAAGTGGACTGCTCCAAAGCAGGAGCTTACTGGTTACCTAAAGAGATATGCACAGCACGTTACCTCTGGTTCACGTGGTGCTGTATTTGAGGATGACTAATATCTGCTATGGCAAATAAAGAAAAAACAAAAAAGCATAGAAAAAGAGGGAACAAGACCTCATCATATTTTTTAGTACCTATCATTTATGTGCTGATATCTATGGTGATTGTCGTGCCAGTATTGGCTGGTGGTATGCACTTTGCTGTTAACACTGTCCACGAGGCACAGAATACTCTTTCTATTGATTATAACGACATATCCGTGTCCGATGATACTGATGGCAAAATTGGCACATGTGAGTACGCTGGCACGGTAGAATGTGAGCGTGTTGGACTGTATGCAGATGTGTATTATGGTATCAACCGTGTGTCACTTCGAGATGGCTGTGGCATTATTACTAATGGCGATTTGAACAAGCTTTTTGGCTATTCTACCACTGTGTTTAAACCACTTAACAAGCTAGAGGTTGGTGATACTATCACTCTTTCGACCCCTGCTGGTGATACGAAATATAAGGTTGCTAATATTTATGACAAGGATGTTAGCGACAGTGTAGACAAGGGTCTAATCCTATGTACTACAAGTGGGAATTCACCATTCTCCATTTACGACAGCACTAGAGTGTTCGTCGTAGCAGAGGAGGTGTACCAATGAGTAAAAAGAGATATAAGGGACAGAACACCTTTGGGCACTATTTGCTCTCTTTCCTACTGTTTATAGCGTTGTCTGTGTTGAGTTTGTCTATTTGCTTTAAGGCATATATTATCAACCCTAACACTTTTTCTAATGTTTTGACTGACAGACAGTATATTGTTGCTCTGTGCGATGATATTAAGGAATTTGCTACTGATGAAAGCAAGAAATGCTATATCAGTGATGATTTCGTCGATAGTGTTATTAATTACGATACTGTTTATGATATCGAGGCATCATTTATCCATTCATCACTTGGCACCTCTAATGCATATTCATCCGATGCTTATCAAAGTAATTTGAATGCTTTTCAGGACAAGCTGAAGAAGGCTATTGATACCGAGATTAAGGCACAGGGTGTATCTCCAGCTGTGAAGGATGGCAGTACTAAGCTATCACAGAGCATCACAGCGTATGCAAAGGAGAAGACAGAGTTTGTATATATCGACCAGCTACAGACAACACTAAATTTGTCTAATGCATTGGTTACGGTTGTTGCTGTTATATCAGCTATTATGACAGTTATATTGGCTGTAGTGCTCTTTTTCAAACATTCAAAGAGATATCGTTCGCTACGATTGATACTCTTTTCTGTGCAAGCAAGTGCATTATTTAACTTTGCTATGGTGCTTGCTGTTGCATTTGTTAGATTGATTAAGGATTTGGTAATCTATCCTACATATTTGTGCTCTGCTATTATGAGCTATGTGGGTATGTCGATGCTCGTTGTGTCACTATCTGGACTAGTGCTAGTGATTGCGTCATTGATATTGATTACAGCTATTTGGCGACTTAAACGTGGCAAGGATTAATCCTGTCAAAAGAGGAAATAATTATGGAAAATATTGAAAACAAGAATGATATTGCTATATCTGTAAAGAATGTATGCATGGATTTCACCCTTGATAAAGAAAAGGTTGATAATCTTAAGGAATATATGATTCGCTTGCTTACTCATAAGCTTGAGTACAAGAAATTCCATGCACTAAAGGATATTTCATTTGAATTAAAAAAAGGACAGCGTCTTGCTATCCTTGGATTTAATGGTGCTGGTAAGAGTACATTGCTTAAAACTATCGTTGGTGTTTACAAGCCTACTAGTGGAGAGATTGAGACTAATGGTGTTATTGCTCCATTGCTTGAGCTTGGTGCTGGCTTTGACCCTAACTATAATGGTAGAGAGAACATTTATCTTTATGGCGCTATTCTTGGCTATAGCAGGGAATACCTTGATAGCAAGCTTCAGGAAATTATTGATTTTTCAGAGCTTGGTCATTTCATCGATGTTCCACTAAAAAATTATTCTTCTGGTATGAAGGCTCGTCTTGGATTCTCCATCGCTACAGCTGTTAATCCAGACATTCTTATCTTGGATGAGGTTTTGTCAGTAGGTGACGCTAAGTTTAGAAAGAAGAGTCTTGCAAAGGTTCAGTCAATGTTCGACCAGGGCGTTACTGTTGTGTTCGTATCCCATAATATTCAGCAGGTTAAGAGTATTTGTGATACTGCAATTCTTCTTGATCATGGCGAGGTTATTGCATTCGGCGAGGTTAACGAGGTTGCTGCTATCTACGAAGAGCGTACAAATGGCAAAAAAGATTAATAAAACTATATAAAATAAAAGACGACACAGTGTGTCGTCTTTTTTATTTGTAATAAATACTATTTGGATATTTTTGATTAACTGGCTTTTTGCTCTTGTTTTTATCCTCTTGTGCCTTGACGATAATAGCCCAGTCACTCTCCTCAAAATCCTCTAGTGTAGCACCAGATTCAATCTTTTGGTTTATATCGGATATTCTGCGCACTTCGTTGTTGTACATCATCTCATCCTGCTCATACGAACGATTTGTAGTCAAGAATGTGAAGAATGAAACAACTGTGATGATACCAGCTATTAGTCTAATTGTGCTGAAGTTACCAGTTTCTACTAGCACCTCGTCAACAACAGTTGTATGTGATGATATTAAAGTTATTAAAAATACAATAGCACCGATTAATGATACAATAATAGCTAAGAATTGGAACACCACATAGTTTTCTCTTTTTGGTGGCTTTGGTATATCGATGAGCTCTAGCTTCTGTACCTCTACCTTGCTACTATCGTATCCACAGTACAAGCATTTTAATGGCGATCTGTCTATGATCTTGTTTTTGCATTGTGGACAATCTGTATATTTCATAGTTCTTACTATAACATAATGATAGTTTATTATCAAGTTTTTTATATTTGCATTTTATTGACTGAAATGAGTACTTTTGTATATAGTTATATTCTGCAACTATATATTGTGGTGTGAGTGATTACTCATTCTATATTTGCCTAATTTTTCTGTTGTGCAATTTTAACAAACTTTCAAAAAATTATTTGTTATTTCAAACGAAATTTTTTTGGAAAATTTTTTCGTAAAAAGGCTTGACAAGGGGCTATATATATTATATAATAGCCGAGCATGTGGTGAACTGCGTATTATAATATGCTATATTATATAACAGTGATAGACCACATAACAAGATATGCGTTGATGTATGAGGTTGCGTCATAACCCAAGACGGTAATTCATACGGAGTATGTCCGGTTTAAAACACGGGCGAAACAAATCTGGTACTAAACCACAACGAGTAACTTGCGAATACTCGTGGTATGCCTAAACTCTGCCCGAATGAATATGGTCATTCGGTTTAATTAATGAGCAGGGTGGAAACACACGGCACTGTGGAACGGTATTAGAACTCGCACCACAAAATTTTCATGGAGGAAATTAAAATGGCAGCAAGTAAAGTAAAGATCAGAATCCGTCTTAAGGGTTATGATCACAGCCTAGTTGATCAGGCTGCAGAGAAGATTGTTGAAACTGCAAAGAGAACTGGCGCACAGGTAAGTGGTCCAATTCCTCTTCCAACAGAGATCGAGAAGGTTACAATCCTTCGTGCTGTACACAAGTACAAGGATTCTCGTGAGCAGTTTGAGCAGAGAACACACAAAAGACTCATTGACATTCTTAGACCTTCAAACAAAACTGTTGAAGCTCTAACAAGTCTTGAGCTCCCAGCTGGTGTAGATATCGAAATCAAGCTATAATCGATATCGATAGCTAGTTGAGGTCATGTTGGGTGAAAATCCCAACCAATAACCAAAGGAGGAAATAAACATGAAGAAAGGTCTTATCGGTAAGAAAATCGGCATGACTCAGATCTTCGACGAGACAGGCAACGCAGTTCCTGTTACAGTTGTTGAGGCTGGTCCATGCGTAGTTACCCAGAAGAAGACAATGGAGAACGATGGCTACGAAGCAATCCAGGTTGGTTTTGGCGACGTTAAGGTTAGCAGAGTTAACAAGCCAATGAAGGGTCACTTCGACAAGGCTGACGTAGCTCCAAAGAAAACACTTAAAGAGTTCCGTCTCGAAGACATTGCATCAATCAATGTTGGCGATATCATTAAAGCTGACACATTCGCAGCTGGTGAAATCGTAGACGTACAGGGAACAAGCAAGGGTCACGGCACAGCAGGTGCTATCAAGCGCTGGAATTTCTCCAGACTTCGTATGACACACGGTACTGGTCCTAACCACAGACACGCTGGTTCACTTGGTGCATGTTCAAGCCCATCAAGAGTATTCAAGGGCAAGAAGATGGCAGGTCACTATGGTCACGAAACAGTTACAGTTCAGAACCTAAAGGTAGTAAAGGTTGACGCTGAGAACAATCTCATCGCAATCAAGGGTGCAATCCCAGGTCCTAAGGGCGGAATTGTTGTTATCGCAGACGCAGTTAAAGCTTAACGAAAGGAGAGATAAATATGGCACAGGTTCAGGTTTATAACCAAGAAGGAAGAAAGACTTCCAAGATGGAACTTGCTGATGCAGTTTTCGCTATTGAGCCAAGCGCAGAGGCAATGCACCTAGCAGTAGTTAGCTATCTAGCTAATCAGCGTCAGGGCACACAGTCAACTCTCACTCGTTCAGAAGTAAGTGGTGGCGGTGCTAAGCCTTGGAGACAGAAGGGTACTGGTCGTGCTCGTCAGGGCTCAACAAGAAGCCCACAGTGGACACAC
Source organism: uncultured Clostridia bacterium (assembly GCA_937876375.1). Taxonomy (GTDB): domain Bacteria; phylum Bacillota; class Clostridia; order Oscillospirales; family Acutalibacteraceae; genus Eubacterium_R. Next base: position 70,491 of record CALEHY010000011.1, read on the forward strand.
GGCGGTATCGCTCTTGGTCCAAAGCCAAGAACATATAAGGTTAACCTCAACAAGAAGGTTAAGAGACTCGCTATGAAGTCAGCTCTTTCAACAAAGGTAGCTGATGACGAGATGATGATCATCAACAAGATCGAGTTTGACGGTATCAAGACAAAGGCAGCTGCAGAGATGCTTACAAAGCTAAAGGCTGCAAAGAAGTCACTTATCGTTACAGCTGACGTTGATGAGACAATCTACAAGAGTGCACGTAACATTGAGGGCGTTAAGGTTGTTACAGTAAATACACTTTGTGTTTACGACATTCTCAACTGCGATTCATTCATCGTTCTCAAGGATGCTGCAAAGAAGATTGAGGAGGTATATGCATAATGAAAACAGCTCAGGATATCATTCTCAAGCCAATCATCACTGAGGAATCAATGATGGGTATTATGATGAAGAAATATACCTTCAAGGTTGCAAAGGACGCAAACAAAATTGAAATCGCTAAGGCTGTTGAGACAGTTTTCCCTGGCGTTAAGGTTGCTAAGGTAAACACAATCAACGTTAGAGGCCACAAGCGTCGTCAGGGTTACAACGTAGGCTACACTCCATCATGGAAGAAGGCTATCGTAACTCTAACAGAGGATTCAAAGGAAATCGAATTCTTCAACGATATGATGTAATCACTATATAATATAAATATTTATAACATATTATATAGACGCAACAAACAAATTCACGAATGATGAGGTATGAAGAGTGCCATCTCTTCGCAAAGTTATTCGTAATAAGGAGATTAATAATGGCAGTTAAGTTTTACAAACCGACTACACCTTCAAGAAGAAATATGTCGGTAATTGATTATTCTTCTTTATCAAAGGTTGCTCCTGAGAAATCTCTTCTTGAACCACTCAATAAGAAATCAGGCCGTAACTCTTACGGAAGAATCACAGTTCGTCACAGAGGTGGCGGAAACAGAAGAAAGTACCGTGTAATCGACTTCAAGAGAAACAAGTTCGATGTTCCAGCAACAGTTCTTACAATCGAGTACGATCCAAACCGTTCAGCTCATATTGCTCTTATTCAGTATGAGGATGGCGTAAAGAGCTATATCACAGCTCCAGAGGGTCTAAAGGTTGGTGCAACAGTTGTTGCAGGTACAGACGTAGATATCGTAACTGGTAACGCTCTACCACTAGAGAATATGCCAGTAGGTACAATCGTTCACAACGTAGAGCTTTATCCTGGCAACGGTGCTCAGCTTGCTAGATCAGCAGGTAACAGCGCTCAGCTAATGGCTCTCGAAGGTCCTTATGCACTTCTTAGACTACCATCAGGTGAGCTAAGAAATGTACCAAAGGAGTGTATCGCTACAGTAGGTGTTGTAGGCAACGCAGAGCATGCTAATGTTAAGATTGGTAAGGCTGGTCGTAAGCGCAACATGGGTTGGAGACCAACAGTTCGTGGTTCTGTTATGAACCCTAACGATCACCCTCACGGTGGTGGTGAAGGTAAGTCACCAGTTGGACGTCCTGGTCCATGCACACCTTGGGGTAAGCCAGCTCTTGGTTACAAGACTCGTAGCAAGAAAAAGAAGTCTAACAAGATGATTGTTCGCCGTCGTAACGGTAAGTAAACGGAAAGGAGAAGATTAGATGAGTAGAAGTGCTAAAAAAGGTTATTTCGTAGAAGAAAGCCTTATGAAAAAAGTAGAAGCTCTCAATGAAAAGGGCGACAAGCAAGTTATCAAAACTTGGTCAAGAAGTTCAACAATCTTCCCTGAGTTCGTAGGACACACATTTGCTGTACACGATGGAAGAAAGCATGTTCCTGTATATGTTACAGAGGATATGGTTGGACACAAGCTTGGTGAGTTTGCACCAACAAGAACATTCAGAGGCCACGCAGGCTCAAAGACTGGTAAGTAATCGAAAGGAGAATTATTATGGAATCAAAAGCAAAAGCAACTTACGTCCGTATCTCTCCTAGAAAGGTTCAGATCGTTCTCGATTTAATCAGAAAGCAACCTGCAGATAAGGCTATGGCTATTCTTAAGTTCACACCAAAAGCAGCTTGCGAGCCTGTAGCTAAGGTTCTCAAGTCAGCAATGGCAAACGCTGAGAATAACTTCAATATGGACGTTAACAGATTGTATGTAGCAGAAGCTCATGTAGCTCCAGGCCCAATTCTTAAGAGAATTCAGCCAAGAGCTCAGGGTAGAGCATACAGAATTAACAAAAGAACATCACACATTACCCTTGTACTCAAGGAAATGGAAGACTAAGCGAGGAGGAAAAGTTAAATGGGACAGAAATGTAATCCAACCGGTCTTAGAATCGGTGTTATCAAGAACTGGGACTCTCGCTGGTATGCAAAGAAGGGTGATTTCGCAGATCTACTTGTAGAAGACCACAATCTTCGTGAGTATCTCCTAAAGTCACTTTACAGCGCAGGTGTTCCAAAGGTAGAAATTGAAAGAGATGCTAAGAGAGTTCGCATCAACATTCACTGTGCAAAGCCTGGTATGGTTATCGGTAAGCAGGGTGCAGAGATCGAAAAGCTCAAGGCAATTTGCGCAAAGAAGCTTGGCAAGGATCCAAGCGAGGTGTTCATCAACATTGTTGAGATTAAGAACCCTGACCTTGACGCTACTCTAGTTGCACAGTCAATCGCTCAGCAGCTTGAGCGTCGTGTAGCTTTCAGACGTGCAGTTAAGGGCGCAATCAGAAACACAATGAGACTTGGTGCTCGTGGTATCAAGATCATGGTATCTGGACGTATCGGCGGTGCAGAAATCGCTCGTTCAGAGACATACAAGGAGGGTACAATTCCTCTACAGACAATCCGTGCTGATATCGATTACGGAACAGCAGAGGCTGCTACAACTTATGGTAGACTCGGTATCAAAGTTTGGATCTATCAGGGTGAGGTTCTTCGTGAGTCTCGCAACAAGAAGAGAAGATCAAATCGCAAGGAAGGGGGAAATAAGTAATGCTCTTACCTAAGCGCGTTAAGCACAGAAAGCAGCACAGAGGTCGTATGACTGGTGTGGCTACAAGAGGCAACAAGGTTGCATACGGTGAGTTCGGTCTAGCTACAACAGAGCCAGCTTGGATTACAGCAGCTCAGATTGAGGCAGCCCGTATCGCTATGACAAGATACACAAAGCGTGGCGGTCATGTTTGGATTAAGATTTTCCCTGACAAGCCAATCACAGCAAGACCTGCTGATACTCGTATGGGTAAAGGTAAAGGTAATGTTGATTACTGGGTAGCAAAGGTTAAGCCAGGCAGAGTTATGTTCGAGCTTGGTGGTGTTAGCGAAGAGGTAGCTCGTGAGGCTATGAGACTTGCTGCTAACAAGCTTCCAGTAAAATGTAAGTTCGTAAAGAAAGAAGAAGAGGGAGGCGAGCAGTAATGAAGGCATCAGAAATTAGAGAACTTTCTGCTGAGCAGAGAGCAAAGAAGCTTGCAGAGCTCAAGGAAGAGCTTTTCAATCTTCATTTTCAGCAGGCTATCAATCAGCTCGACAACCCTATGAGAATTAAGGCAGTCAAGAAAGATATCGCTCGTATCATGACAGTTGATAGAGCTATCGAACTTGAAAATGCTAATTCCTAAGGAGGTAACTGATTATGGAAAGAAACCTCAGAAAGACTAGAGTAGGTATCGTTGCATCTGACAAGATGGACAAGACCGTAGTAGTTAAGATTCAGGACAGAGTTAAGCATCCTCTATATAATAAGATTGTTGACCGTTCTGTAAGATACAAGGCACACGACGAGAACAATGAGTGTGGCGTTGGTGATAAGGTTCTTATCATGGAATGCCGTCCACTCAGCAAGGATAAGAATTGGCGTGTTGTTGAAATCATCGAAAAGGCTAAGTAATTCATTACGATTTACAGCTTTTAAGAATAGAGCAGTAATGCTCAAAAAGTAAGTCTATTAATTTAGTCAAAAAAATAATAACTGCAACTTAGCAAAGTGTTATTTTGCAGTACGAAGGAGGAAAACGCTGTGATACAACAAGAAAGTCGTTTGAAGGTCGCAGACAACACAGGTGCTAAAGAGCTTCTTTGCATTCGTGTTCTAGGCGGTTCAGGCAGAAGATATGCCAACATTGGCGATGTTATCGTTGCTTCAGTTAAGAAGGCAGCTCCAGGTGGTATCGTTAAGAAGGGCGAAGTTGTTAAAGCAGTCATCGTTCGTACAACTAAAGGTGTACGTCGTGATGATGGTCAGTATATTCGTTTCGACGAAAATGCTGCCGTAATTATTAAGGAGGATAAAACTCCTAAAGGCACCCGTATTTTTGGCCCAGTAGCAAGAGAGCTTCGTGAAAAGGATTATATGAAGATCCTATCTCTCGCTCCTGAAGTACTTTAATGGAGGTGCACACAATGAAGAAAATGTTTGTAAGAACTGGTGATACTGTTCAGGTATTGTCAGGTAAGTCAAAGGGTGTTCAGGGCGAGGTTATCGCTGTAAGTCCTAAGGAAGACAAGGTTATCGTTAAGAAGGTAAACGTTGTTACAAAGCATGTAAAGCCTACTAAGATGGGTGAGCAGGGCGGACTTGTAGAGGTTGAATCAGCTCTTTACGCTTCAAAGGTACAGCTAGTATGCCCTAAGTGTGGCGAGGCAACTCGTGTTGGACACAAGAAGGGCGGCATCCGTGTTTGTAAGAAATGCGGAAACGAGTTTTAAGAAAGGGAGGACATAACAAATGGCAGCAAGGTTAAAGGAAACCTATAAGAGCGAAGTTGCTCCTGCATTGATGAAGAAATTCGAATACAAATCTGTTATGCAAATCCCAAAGCTTGACAAGATTGTTATCAATGTTGGTGCTGGTGAAGCTCGTGAAAATTCAAAGGTAATCGACGCTATCGTTTCAGACCTTACACAGATTTCTGGTCAAAAGCCAATCGTTTGTAAGGCAAAGAAATCAGTAGCTAACTTTAAGCTCCGTGAGGGTATGCCAATCGGTGTTAAAGTTACTCTTCGTGGTGACAGAATGTATGAATTCCTTGATAGATTCTTCAATCTCGCACTTCCAAGAGTTCGTGACTTCAGAGGTATTAATCCAAACTCATTTGATGGTCGTGGTAACTACGCTATGGGTATCAAGGAGCAGTTGATTTTCCCTGAGATCGATTACGATAAGATTGACAAGGTTCGTGGTATGGATATCATTATGGTAACTACTGCAAACACAGACGAAGAAGCAAGAGAGTTGCTCAAGCTTATGGGCGCTCCATTTGCAGAGTAAGGAGGGATTATCGTGGCTAAGACATCTATGAAAGTAAAGCAGCAGAAGCCTGCTAAGTACTCAACAAGAGCATATAACAGATGCAAAATCTGCGGTAGACCTCATGCTTATCTTCGTAAGTATGGCGTATGTCGTATCTGCTTCAGAGAGCTTGCTCACAAGGGCGAGATTCCTGGAGTAAAGAAATCATCTTGGTAATATTTGAGAATTGCTAAATTTATAAGGAGGAAATATCAATGCATATTACAGATCCAATTGCTGATATGCTTACAAGAATTCGTAATGCCAATTCAGCAAAACACGAAACAGTAGATATTCCTGCATCAAATATGAAGAAGGCAATCGCTCAGATTCTTCTTGATGAAGGTTATATCGCATCATATAAAGTTATTGAAGACGAGAAGCAGGGTGTTATCCGTGTAACACTTAAGTATGGCGAGGGTAAGTCACAGGTCATCACTGGACTTCGCAGAGTATCAAAGCCAGGTCTTAGAATCTACTCAAATGTAGAGGATATGCCAAAGGTAATGAAGGGTCTCGGTATCGCTATCGTTTCTACTTCAAAAGGTATCATGACAGACAGAGAAGCTCGCAAGCAAAACGTTGGCGGCGAAGTATTAGCATTTGTTTGGTAAGGAGGTGCAGTTAGGATGTCACGTATCGGTTTAAAGCCAATCGTAATTCCTGCAGGCGTTGAGATTTCAATCGACGACGCTAACACTGTAACCGTTAAGGGACCAAACGGTACTCTTACTCAGGATGTTAACAAGGACATCACAGTTACAGTTGACGGCAGCGAGATTACATTATCAAGACCATCAGACGATAAGGATCACAGAGCTATGCATGGCTTGTATAGAGCTCTTATCGCAAACATGGTTACAGGTGTTACTGAGGGATTCAAAAAGAATCTTGAGGTAAACGGTGTAGGTTACAGGGTTACAATGCAGGGCAATGAGCTTGTAATGAACCTTGGTTTCTCACACCAGGTTAAGATGACACCTCCAGAGGGTGTTAAGGTAGAGTGCCCAAGCGCTAACGCAATCGTTGTTAGCGGTGCTAGCAAGCAGGCAGTTGGTCAGTTCGCAGCTCAGGTTCGCGAGAAGAGACCACCAGAGCCATATAAGGGCAAGGGCATTAAGTATGCTGAAGAGCATATTCGCCGTAAGGAAGGCAAAGCAGGTAAGAAATAAAGGAAGGAGTGAATTACAATGGTTTCAAGACAAGATTCTAACAAGGCTAGACAGAAGCGCCACACTAGAGTTCGTGGCAAGATTAGCGGTACAGCTGAATGTCCAAGACTCAACGTATATCGCTCCCTCAGCAATATCTACGCTCAGCTTATTGATGACGTTGCAGGTGTAACACTTGCTCAGGCTTCAACAACTGAGAAGGAATTTGCACAGTACGGCGGAAACGTTGAAGCAGCTAAGGCTGTTGGAAAAACATTAGCAGAGAGAGCCACAGCAAAGGGCATCAAAGAGTGCGTATTTGATCGTGGCGGTTACGTATATCACGGTCGTGTAGCTGCATTAGCAGATGGCGCTCGTGAGGGCGGACTTGAGTTCTAAGAAGGGAGTAAATTATTATGAATAATAAAATTGACGTATCTTCAATGGAACTTGAAGAAAGAGTTGTTACTATCAACCGTGTATCAAAGACTGTAAAGGGTGGTAGAATTTTTAAGTTCTCAGCTCTTGTAGTTGTTGGTGATGGTAACGGACTTGTAGGCTTCGGTATCGGTAAGTCAGGCGAAGTTCCTGATGCAATCCGTAAGGGTATCGAGGATGCAAAGAAGAATGTAATTAAGGTTTCACTAAGAGGTACAACAATTCCTCACGAAATCAAAGGTAAGTTTGGTGCAGGCGAGGTTCTCCTTATGCCAGCTCCAAAGGGTACTGGAGTTATTGCCGGCGGACCTGTTCGTGCTGTTGTTGAGACAGTAGGTATCAAGGATATCCGTACAAAGGCTATTCGTTCAAACAATCCTTGTAACGTTGTTCGTGCAACAATCAACGGTCTAAGCCAGCTTCGTACTGGTGAAGAGGTTGCTGCTGTACGTGGCAAGAGCGTTAAGGAAATCGTAGGTTAAGGAGGGCGCAATCATGGCAGAAATTAAGATTCAGCTTACAAAGAGCTTGATCGGTTGCAAGAAGGACCAGATTGCAACAGCTCACTCACTTGGCCTTCGCAAAATCGGTAATGTTACAGTGCAGCCAGATAATGCACAGACACAGGGTAAGATCAAGAAGATCGTTCACCTTGTAACTATCGTAGAAGAATAAGGGGAGGTGCTCAGATGAAATTACATGAACTTTCTCCTGCAGAGGGCTCAAAGAAGGCAGTTAAGAGAATTGGCCGTGGCGCTGGTTCAGGTCAAGGTAAGACTGCTGGTAAGGGTCACAAGGGTCAAAAGGCTCGTTCAGGTTACAGCAGAAGACCTGGATTTGAAGGTGGTCAGATGCCACTTCAAAGAAGAGTTCCAAAGAGAGGATTTAACAACATCTTTGCCACAGAGTACGCTATTGTTAACGTATCAGACCTCGAAGCTAGATTCGAAGCTGGTGCTACAGTAGACGCTGAGAGCTTGGTAGCAAGCGGTCTTATCAAGAAGACACTTGACGGTATCAAGGTTCTTGGAAAGGGCGAGATCACAAAGGCATTAACCGTAAAGGTTGACGCAATTAGCGAGTCAGCTAAAGCAAAGATCGAAGCAGCTGGTGGTAAGGTGGAGGTGCTTTAAGTGATTAAAACTATCATTAACGCATTTAAAATCCCTGAAATCAGAAAAAAGTTACTTTTCACTGCATTCATCATTCTTATCTTTAGAATCGGTTCAGTTATTCCTGTTCCATTCCTAAACATTATTGATGAGATTCAGATTGATAACGGTAACAATATTCTAACTTATTTGAGCTTGATGACTGGTAGTGCTTTCACATACGGAACTATTTTCGCTATGTCAATCACACCATACATTAACGCTTCAATTATCATTCAGCTCCTAACAGTTGCTATTCCAGCACTTGAGAACCTTCAGAAGGAAGGCGAAGAGGGCAGAAAGAAGATCACAACTATTACAAGATTTGTAACTGTTGCACTTGGTCTTCTACAGTCACTTGCTTATTTCTTCTATCTCCGTGCAAATGGTTATCTTGCAACTGATGCAAGTGGAGCAGCCTACACAGGCTTCGACGCAGTATTCCAGGCAATAGTAATTATTGCTGTTCTAACTGCTGGTACAGCTGTTATCATGTGGCTTGGTGAGCAGATTTCTATCGATGGTATCGGAAATGGTATTTCAATTATACTTTTTGCTGGTATCGTATCTCGTTTCCCAGCTCTTATCAGACAGCTATTCAGCTATATGGACACACAGAGAACAGTATACTATGTACTTGTTCCATGTGTATGTGTAGCATTCATTCTTATGATTGCTTATATCGTACTCGTCGACAATTCAGAAAGAAGACTACCTATCCAGTACGCAAAGCGTGTTGTTGGTAGAAAGATGTATGCAGGTCGTTCAGACGTTATGCCTATCAAGGTTAACATGAGTGGCGTACTTCCAATCATCTTTGCTTCTTCTATTCTATCTCTACCAGGTACAGTTCAAATGTTCTTAAAGAACACTCCTGGTGAGGATACATTCTGGGGCAAGTTCTTCAATGCGTTCCAGGGTGACTCATGGTGGTACGCAGGAATGTACTTCCTACTTATCATCTTCTTTGCATATTTCTATAGTACAATTCAGTACAATCCAATAGAGATGGCAAACAATCTTCGTAAAAACGGTGGCGCAATCCCAGGTATTCGACCAGGTAGACCAACTTCTGATTATATCTTGAAGATTCTTTCAAGACTAACACTTATTGGTGCTCTTATGATCAGCGTTGTTGCTCTATTCCCAATCGTTTACTCACTCATTTGTGATATGGCTATCAAACCACTTGAGGGTTCAGATGTCGGTGGTATGTCCATCAGTCTTGGTGGTACCTCTGTAATCATCCTTGTTGGTGTAGCTCTAGAAACTGTTCGTCAGCTTGAATCTCAAATGATGATGCGTCATTATAAGGGATTCCTTGATTAATGAAAGGATAATAATATGAAACTTATACTTCTCGGTGCTCCAGGTGCTGGTAAAGGCACCCAGGCAGAAAAGATTTGTGATAAGCTAAATATCCCTGCAATTTCAACTGGTAATATCATCCGTGCTGCTCTTAAGAATGGCACAGAGATGGGCTTGAAGGCAAAGGCTTATATGGAAGCTGGCCAGCTAGTACCAGATGAGGTTGTTATCGGAATTATCAAGGATCGTCTAAAGGAAGACGATTGTGCAAATGGATTTATTCTTGATGGTTTCCCTCGTACAATTCCACAGGCTCAGGCTTTGGTGGATATGGGCGTTGATATCGATAAGGTTATTGATATCGAGGTTCCAGACGAGAAGATCACAGCAAGAATGTCTGGCCGTAGAGTTTGCGCAAAGTGTGCTAACTCATATCACATGCTTTACAAGCAGCCAAAGGTTGAGGGTGTTTGCGATGCTTGTGGCGGCGAATTAATTCAGCGTAAGGACGATGCTCCTGAGACCGTTCAGGCTCGTCTCGTGGAATATCACGAAATGACAGAGCCACTTAAGGGCTTCTACGATAATCTTGGCAAGCTAAGAATCGTTGAGGGTCAGGAAGAGGTCGAGGATACAACAAAGCTCGTTTTCGCTGCATTGGAGGATTAACATGGTAGTGCTTAAAAGTAGCAGAGAGCTTGAGCTGATGAAAGAGGCTTGTATCATCTCTGCTCAAGCATTACAGGTGGCAGGTGAGGCTGTAAAGCCTGGTATTACTACCTACGAAATTGACAAGATTGCATACGATTTCATCAAGAAATGTGGTGCAACTCCAAATTTCCTAAATTATGGTGGATTTCCTGCCACTGCATGTATATCTATAAATGATGAAGTAATCCACGGTATCCCAAGCAAGAAAAGAGTCATCCAAGAGGGTGATATCATTTCTATCGATTTGGGAGCTGCAAAAAATGGCTATAACGGTGATAATGCTGCAACATTTATCTGTGGGACTTGCTCTCCCGAGGTAAAGCGGCTGGTGGATACTACTCGTGAGGCACTCTATATGGGTATCGAGCAAGCAGTTCCTGGCAACAGAATTGGCGATATAGGCAATGCAGTGCAGACCTACTGTGAGGAGCGTGGCTTCTCAGTCGTAAGAGACTATGTTGGTCATGGCGTGGGTACAAAGCTTCATGAAGAACCCAGTGTACCGAACTTCGGACACGCAGGACGCGGTATCCGACTATTACCCGGAATGACATTGGCAATTGAACCGATGATTAATCTGGGAACCTATAAGGTTAAGCAGCTTTCGGACGGATGGACAGTTAAGACAGCTGATGGCAAGGCTTCTGCTCACTTTGAGCACACAGTTGCTATCACCTCAAATGGTCCAGTAATCCTAACAAAAGCGTAAGTTGAATTGCAGGCGAACACGCCGTAATGTGATTCCAGTTAAGTAAATACATCAATATCGTATTATTAATTTAGCGAGGTAAAAGATGTCTAAGTCAGATATGATAGAAGTTGAAGGTACTGTGGTTGAGGTTTTACCAAACACAACATTCAAGGTATCACTACAGAACAACCACATTATAACAGCCCATATCAGCGGGAAGCTTAGAATGAACAATATTCGTATTCTTCCTGGTGATAAGGTAACAATGGAAATGTCACCATACGATCTAACAAAAGGTCGTATCATTTGGCGTTCTAAGTAAAAATTTAAGGAGGATATTCAAATGAAAGTTAGACCTTCTGTAAAGAAAATTTGCGAAAAGTGCAAAGTAATTAAGCGCAATGGAAAAGTAATGGTTATCTGTGAAAATCCAAAGCATAAACAGCGTCAGGGCTAAGCCCTTACTAATAATCGGAGGTAAACTGTAAAATGGCACGTATTTCAGGTGTTGACTTACCTAATGACAAGAGAGTTGAAATCGGTCTTACCTATATCTATGGTATTGGTCGTACAACTGCTGATGAGATTATCGCTGCAACAGGTGTTAATCCAGATACTCGTTGCAGAGATTTGACAGAAGACGATGTTAAGAAGCTTTCTGACTACATCACTCACAACCTAACTGTTGAGGGTGACCTTCGTAGAGAAATTGCTTTTGACATCAAGAGACTAAAGGAAATTGGTTGCTATCGTGGTATGCGTCACATTAAGGGTCTTCCAGTTAGAGGACAGACTTCAAAGAACAACGCAAGAACTCGTAAGGGTCCTAAGAAGACAATAGCAAACAAGAAGAAGTAAAGTAGGAGGAAATATTCAGTATGGCTACTAAAAAGGCAGCTCCTCGTGGTAAAAAGCGCGAGAAGAAGAATATTGAGCGTGGTGTTGCTCATATTCAGTCAACCTTCAACAATACTATCGTAACAATCACTGATACACAGGGAAACGCAGTTTCATGGGCATCTGCTGGTGAAATGGGCTTCCGTGGTTCAAAGAAATCTACTCCATTCGCAGCTCAGACTGCAGCAGAGACTGCAGCTAAGATTGCAACAGAGCATGGTATGAAAACTGTTGAAGTTTATGTTAAGGGTCCAGGTGCAGGTCGTGAAGCAGCTATTAGAGCTCTTCAGTCAGCAGGCCTCGATGTAAGTCTTATTAAAGATGTTACTCCTATCCCACATAACGGATGTCGTCCACCTAAGAGACGTAGAGTATAGTTTAAGGAGGTAAACTGATATGGCAAGATATACAGGACCTGCTTGTAAGCTCTGCCGTCGTGAGGGCAAGAAGCTTTTCCTCAAGGGCGACAGATGTTATTCAAGCAAGTGTGCACTAGAGCGTCGCTCATATGCACCAGGCCAGCATGGTCAAAATCGTAAAAAGACTTCAGAATACGGACTTCAGCTCCGTGCTAAGCAGAGTGCTCGTCGTTACTACGGCGTAGCAGAGGGTCAGTTCCATAAGTATTTCCTTATGGCTGAGCGTAAGGAAGGTGTAACAGGTACAAACCTTCTACAGATCTGCGAGAGCCGTTTGGACAATATTGTTTATACAGCAGGCTTCGCTAGCTCACGTGCTCAGGCTCGTCAGCTCGTAAACCATGCACACTTCACAGTAAATGGTAGCAAGGTTGATATCCCATCATACCTTGTAAAGCCAGGTGATGTTGTTGCTGTTAAGGACACAAGCAAGACTACTGACGAATTCAAGACTCTTGTTGAGGCTAACGCTGCACGCCCAGTTCCAAAGTGGGTTGATGCTAACAAGGATGCAATGTCAGCTAAGGTTGTTGCTCTTCCAGAGAGAGAAGAGATTACAACTCCAGTTGAAGAGCATTTGATCGTTGAGTTCTACTCAAGATAATAGCTTTGCATAATGCGATAAGCATTATCTTGCGAAAACAAAACATAATTTAGGAGGCTTTTTAAATGATCGAAATTGATAAGCCTAATATCGAAATAGTAGATTTATCTACTCAGGGAAGCAGAAGCGTTGGCAAGTTTGTTGTTGAGCCACTTGAGAGAGGCTTTGGCACAACTCTTGGTAACTCAATGAGAAGAGTTCTTCTTTCATCATTACCAGGCTACGCTATCACTTCCGTTAAGATAGACGGTGTATTACACGAATTTTCAACCATTCCTCACGTTAAGGAAGACGTTACAGAGATTGTTCTTAACCTAAAGAACGTTATCCTAAAGATTCACAGTGAGGAAGCTAAGACTCTTTATATCAAGGCTAATGGCGAGGGCGAGATTACTGCTGGCGACATTGAGCACGACGCTGACGTAGAGATTCTTAACCCAGAATTACACATTGCATATCTCGATGAGGGTGCTAATGTTGTTATGGAGCTTACAGCAGACAATGGCAGAGGCTATGTTCCTTGCGATAGAAACAAGCAGATTATGGAACTTCCTATTGGTACTATTGCTATTGACTCTATCTACACTCCTGTACTCAAGGTTAATTACACAGTTGAAAATACTCGTGTAGGACAGCAAACAGACCTTGACAAGCTTATTCTTGACGTTGAGACAGATGGTACTATCCCAGCTGATGAGGCAGCATCACTTGCTGCAAAGATTCTCAACGAGCATCTAAACCTATTCGTTGACCTATCAGAAGAGATGGGCAATGCCGAAATCATGGTAGAAAAGGATGATGACGGCAAGGAGAAGGTTCTTGAGATGACTATCGAGGAGCTTGATCTTTCTGTTCGTTCTTTCAATTGCTTGAAGAGAGCAGGAATTAACACAGTAGAGGATTTGATTGGCAAATCCGAAGAAGATATGATGAAGGTTAGAAACCTTGGCCGTAAGTCACTCGACGAAGTCGTTGCAAAGCTTGCGTCACTTGGTTTCGGACTTAGCAAGGAAGAGGACTAAAAGGAGGGAATTTCAATGCCAGGTAGCAGAAAGCTGGGCCGCCCAACTGATCACAGACAGGCTATGCTCAGAGGATTAGTTACTTATCTTTTAGAAAACGGCAAGATTGAAACAACCGTTACAAGAGCAAAGGAAGTTCGTGCTATGGCTGAGAGAATGATTACTCTTGGTAAGAACGACACTCTTCATTCAAGAAGACAGGCTCTTTCTTATATCACTAAGGAGGACGTAGTTAAAAAGTTATTTGACGAAATCGCTCCAAAGTATGAGGACAGAAACGGTGGTTACACTCGTATTATTAAAACAGGCCCTCGTCGCGGCGACGCAGCCGAGATGTGCATCATCGAGCTTGTTTAATTAATTGCTAAATTATAAAGCAGTGAACTTTTTGTTCACTGCTTTTTTACTTGTTAAAATGGAGTGTATGTGATATAATATTATATAATTTTTTTGCGAGGTGATGGATATGAAAAAGCTATTATCATTCTGCTTGACAGTAGCTCTTTTTGTGTCTGTCATTTTTTGTTTGCCATTTTGTGCTAATGCACAGGAGATAAGACTGGGCGATTCGGATACATATTACTCCTATAATAGCACTACAAAAACTATCACTATCAGTGGCACTGGCGATATGCCGAATTTTATTACCAGTGATAGGGATATTCCATGGTATGATAGCCTCGAGAATATCAACAAAATCGTTATTGATGAGGGTGTTACCAATGTCGGTGCGTATTCATTTTATAACTCAAGTGCTACAAGTATCTCCATCCCATCAACAGTAAAGAGAATTGGCGATAGTGCTTTCGGCAACATGTTTTTGATTACAAAAATTGATATCCCATATGGTGTTGAATATATCAATCAGTACGCATTCAGTGGCTGTCAGAGGCTAGTTGATTTGACTTTGCCAGAGGGGTTAAAGGTTATCAGTGCAAGAGCATTTAAAGGCTGTAGCTCGCTTAAAGAAGTAGTTATTCCTTACAGCGTGACCTCTATAGGTATGTATGCGTTTAATATGTGTAACAAGCTTGAAAATGTTGTTTTTCAGTCTATGAGCTCTAATGTTAGTATTATGTCATATGCGTTTATGGCAAGTGGTAATTTAAAGAGTATTTCTGTTCCAAAGAATGCGTCTTGTGACAAATATTTCTTTGGCTATCAGACTAATAAGATAAAGTATGCTGATACTGTTATGAATGTCTATCAGGATAGCAATGCATACAACTATGCTCTTACAAATGGTATAAATTACACACTTTTGGATACTGTTGATACCGAATATGGAGTGCCATATTATAACAAGTATTCTGCTGATAGCATTGATGAGGTGCATCACTATACCTTTACAGCTGATAGCGATATTCCAGTACGCTTTTACACCACTGGTAGTATCGACGTTAGAGCAACATTGAAGCATAATGGTGAGATCGTTGCAGAGTGTGAGGATATATCGGATAATAACAGAAACATTTGTATAGACCACACCTGCCAAAAGGGTGAGACCTATGATTTGTATATCTCATCAGTAAAATATCAGGGTGAATATACCCTTATGGTGCTACCAAAGGAGATTAGTAGTATCACAGTTGATGGTGATTATGTTATTTCTGCAACTGACGGAGTAACTAAGAATAATGAGCTAGTATTTTCGCTTGATAATACTGTGCTGATGAATAATTTGTTCGTCGTTGAGTATGCTAATGGTTTTATTCATAGATTTGTGTACAAGAATAGCACATATAACGGATATGATATCAACATTGATAGCGATATTGCTCTGAATTGTGGCGCTAATAATGTCGCTGTCAGAATTGGTGATAGCGTTGGATATAAGAATGTAATAGTCGAGCATAGCTACACAGAGAAAACCGTCGAGCCAACACCAGATAACGATGGCTACACTCTTCATAAGTGCACTAACTGTGACGATGGCTACAAAACAGATTATTTCAAGACAGATAAAACAGTTTACACTTTGACTGGCAAATGCGTTCTTGATGAAAACAGGTATGGCTATCACAGTCTTGATATTCCATATAGTGCTCCAACAATAAGAGTTGATGGTAGAGAATATGCTATTAATGACGATGGCACTTGGGAGATACGCACATTTAACTCTTGCTATATCGTGTTTGATAATCCTTATGGAATGAACCAAACTATACATTATTCTGTTGATAGTGACAGTGTCAGTCAAGAGTATGGAATTGTTGCACTAGATGGATACGATTTCAACGCTGATGGATATGTGAATGCTAGAGATTTTGCTATTTATCATAATGAGAAAAAAGCTATCCTACCAGATGGATATTGGCAGTTTGCAGAGAAATATATTACGACACATTAGTACATATCGTTTTTTGTGTAAAATATGACTAAATTAGGCGTTTGGCACAGCTTTTTTGTTAGATATTACATTGAAATAATATACTATATAAGTTATAATATTATATCACTGAAATTATAATGATTTTCTTTAGGAGGACTAGTATGAAAAAGGTTGCAATTATTATGGGCTCTGATAGCGATTTGCCTATCGTAACACCTGCTATCAAACAGCTAAAGGACCTTAGTATTGAGACAGAGGTTAGAGTTATGTCTGCTCACAGAACACCAAAGGAGGCACAGGCTTTTTCAGAGAGTGCTAAGGATAATGGCTTTGGTGTTATTATCGCTGCTGCTGGTATGGCTGCTCACTTGGGTGGCGTGCTTGCTGCATCAACAACATTGCCTGTAATCGGTATTCCTTGTTCTGCAAAGGTGCTTGACGGTATGGACGCTATGCTTGCAACAGTTATGATGCCTCCTGGAATTCCAGTAGCGACTGTTGGTGTCAACGCTGCAAAGAATGCAGCACTCCTTGCAGCAGAGATTCTTGCTGTTGGTGATGATGAGCTTGGTGCAAAGCTTATCGCTATGAGAGAGGATATGGCACAGCAGGTGCGTGACAAGGACGCTGCTCTTCAAGAGAAAATCAAGGAAATATAAGTTATTGTAAATCATTTGAGAGGTATATATTATGGAAAAAAGTTTTAGCGATAGCTATGCAGCAGCTGGTGTTGACGTAACAGCTGGCTACGAGTCAGTAGAGCTTATCAAGTCACATGTTAAGAGAACTAATATCCCTGGTGTTATCGGTGGTATCGGTGGTTTTGGTGGTATGTTTGAGCTTGCTGCTAATGAGTATAAGAATCCAGTGCTTGTGTCAGGTACTGATGGTGTTGGCACAAAGGTAAAGCTTGCATTTCTTATGGACAAGCATGACACAATCGGTATTGACTGTGTTGCTATGTGTGTTAATGATGTTGCTTGCTCTGGTGCAAAGCCACTTTTCTTTTTAGATTATATTGCTTGTGGCAAGAACTACCCAGAAAAGATTGAGCAAATCGTTAAGGGCGTTGCAGAGGGCTGTGTTCAGTCTGGCTGTGCTCTTGTTGGTGGTGAGACTGCAGAGCATCCTGGTCTAATGGACCCTAACGAATATGATCTTGCTGGATTTACAGTAGGTATTGGCGAAAAGGACAAGCTTGTTTCTGGTGAGCATTTGAAGGCTGGCGATGCACTTATCGGTGTTGCATCATCAGGTGTTCATTCTAACGGATTTTCACTTGTTCGCAAGGTGTTCGATATTAGCGAGAGCACTATTGGCAAGAAATATGATGAGCTTGATGCTACTCTTGGTGAAGTTCTTCTTACTCCAACAAGAATTTATGTTAAGCCACTCCTAACACTTATGGATAGCGTTAGAGTAAATGCTATCAGCCATATCACTGGTGGTGGTTTTTATGAGAATGTACCTCGTATGCTTAATGACAACACACTTGCTGTTATAGAAAAGGATAAGTGCTTCAAGCTTCCTATCTTCGACCTAATTCAAAAGGTTGGTGGTATCAACGAGCATGATATGTACAACACATTTAATATGGGTACTGGTCTAGTAATTGCTGTTGACGCTGACAAGGCTGATGAGGCTGTGCGTATTCTTAATGCTACTGGTGAGCAGGCTACTATCATCGGTGAAGTTAAGAATGGCGAAAAGGGTGTAGATTTAGTATGATGAATATTGCTGTTTTAGTATCAGGTGGTGGAACAAATCTCCAGGCACTGATTGATGCACAGGATAGAGGAGAGATTAAGAACGGAAAAATCACAGTTGTTATCGCCTCTAACCCTAATGCCTATGCACTAGAGAGAGCAAAGAACGCTGGTATTCCTAGTATCGTCGTTAGTCGTAAGGAATACGATAGTAAGGAGTCATACGACAAGGCTCTGCTAGATGCACTTGATGACAAGAATATAGATTTGATTGTTTTGGCTGGATTCCTCTCAATTCTTGGTGAGGAGCTTGTGTCAAAATATAGAAATAAGATTATAAACATTCATCCTAGCCTTATCCCACTCTTTTGTGGTGATGGATTTTATGGCAAGAGGGTGCACACAGCTGTTCTTAACAGTGGTGTAAAGGTTACTGGTGCTACAGCACATTTTGTAAACGAGATTACAGATGGTGGTGCTATTATTCTCCAAAAGGCTGTTCCAGTGGAGCAGGGCGATAACGAGGATATCCTACAGTACCGAGTAATGCGCCAAGCAGAATGGGAAATTTTGCCAAAGGCTGTTAGCCTGTTCTGTGAGGGTAGAATTAAAATTAATGGTAATAAAACCGAGATTATTTGAGAGGTGTAGATATGCAGATTGAGTCACTTGCAACAGAATTAAATACAAACGCTTATCCTGGACGTGGCATCGTTGTTGGTCGTTCAGAGGATAACAAGAGAGTTATGATTGCTTATTTTATTATGGGCAGAAGCGTTAACTCTAGAAACAGAATTTTTGAGGAGAATGACCGTGGTGGTATCAGAACTAAGGCATTCGATGAGAGCAAGATGGAGGATCCAAGCCTTATCATCTACAACCCAGTGCTAAAGCTAAATGGCAAGACAATCGTCACAAATGGCGACCAGACAGATACTATTTACGACTTTATGCAGGAGGGTCATTGCTATCGTCATGCTCTACTCACTAGAGAGTTTGAGCCAGATGCACCAAACTATACTCCTAGAATTTCTGCTGTTGTTAAGCCAAATGGTGACTACAATATGTCCATCCTAAAGTCAAATATGGGTATGCCAGAGTGCGTTAGATATTTCTTTGAGTATCCTGCTCATGCTGGTATTGGACATTTTCTTCACACATATAAATGTGATGGCGATCCTATCCCAAGCTTTGAGGGTGAGCCTACACCAGTAGCTATGGACAATTCTACTATCGACGAGTTCACTGATATGGTATGGGATAACTTAAATGAAGACAACAAGGTATCACTATTCACACGCTTCATCGACCTAGAAACTGGCGAAGAGGAAACAAGGATTGTTAACAAGAATTCATAAATGAATTTTCATTTGCTTACAGTTGCTAGCAACTAGAAACTATCGACTAGCAACTAATTCGTGGAGGACAAAAAATGAGAGTATTAGTAGTAGGCTCTGGTGGTAGAGAGCATGCATTGATTAGAAAAATAAAGGAGTCTGCAAGGGTTGATTATATCGCTTGCTGTCCTGGTAATGGTGGTATCTCCTATGATGCAGAATGCTTCAATGTTGGTGCGACCGATATTGATGGTGTTGTGGCACTTGCAAAGGAGATTAAGGCTGACTTTGTCGTTGTAGCACCTGATGACCCACTTGTTATGGGTATGGTAGATGCTCTTAACGCAGAGGGCTTCGCTACATTTGGTCCAAGAGCAAATGCTGCTATTATCGAGGGCTCAAAGGTGTTCTCAAAGGACCTAATGCTCAAGTACAATATCCCTACAGCAGAATATAAGGTGTTCGACGACGCAAAGGACGTTATCGACTACATTACAGAGAAGAACGAGTTTCCAACAGTTATCAAGGCTGATGGTCTTGCACTTGGCAAGGGTGTTATCATTCCAGAGAATTTGGATGACGCTATTGCCGGTGTTAAGGAGATTATGGAGGACAAGATTTTTGGTGAGTCCGGCAACAATGTTGTTGTTGAGGAATTTCTCACTGGTCCAGAGGTGTCAGTTCTTGCATTTACCGATGGCAAATGCGTTAAGCCAATGGTTACCTCTATGGACCACAAGAGAGCACTCGATGGTGACAAGGGACTAAATACCGGTGGTATGGGCACTGTTTCACCTAACCCATATTACACTGATGATATTGCAAAGGAATGTATGGATAAGATATTCCTACCTACCATCAACGCTATGAATGCTGAGGGTAGAACATTTAAGGGCTGTTTGTATTTCGGTCTTATGATTACACCAAAGGGACCAAAGGTTATCGAGTATAATTGCCGTTTTGGTGACCCAGAGACACAGGTTGTTCTCCCTAGACTAAAGACTGATATTATCGATATCTTTGAGGCTATTAATAATGAAACATTGTCTGATTTGGATATCGAGTGGGACGATAGAGCTTGTACCTGTGTTATTATGGCATCTGGTGGATATCCAAAATCATATCCAAAGGGTATTGAGATTACTGGTCTTACAGATGGCCAGCTTGATGGCGTAACAGTATATCACGCTGGTACAAAGCTTGATGGCGATAAGCTTGTTACAGCTGGTGGTCGTGTGCTTGGTGTTACAGCACTTGGTGATACACTTGAGTCTGCTTTAGCAAAATCATACGACGCTGTTGATAAGATTAAGTTTGAGGGTGCTCATTTCCGTCACGATATTGGTAAGAGAGCACTTGAGGCAAACAAATAATTTATTAAGAAAATTTTAACTTTACAAAAAGTTATTGACAATTATACAAATTGGAATTATACTAAAACTGACATACAAGCAAAGGGGATGCTATGCCCCTTTGAGTATATATGTATTATATTTTATTGCAGAATAAGAGGTTATACTTATGGCAACTGTAAAGAAAAGCAACAAAAAGAAGATTATTATTCCAATAGCGATATTGCTTGTATTCGCTGTCGCAGTATCTGGTATCGTAGTCGCAAAGAACAAGGGCAAGGTACCAGAGGTTCAGCTAGCAACTATCGCTACTGATGCAATCGTAGAGAATGTATCTGCTACTGGTGATGTTACTTCTGGTGCTGTTAGAGAGTACAAGGTTGGCTCTGTAGCAACTGTAAAAGAGGTATTTGTCAAGACTGGTGATGAGGTCAAAGAGGGCGCCCTACTTGCAACATTTGATACAAGTGGACTAGATGCAGAGGTTGCAAAGCTTCAGGCTAGCTACAATTCAGCAAAGGCTTCATATGATACTGCAGTCAAGAATCAAAAAGAGGCAAAGGCTAATCTTGCTACTGTAGACAAAGAGATTAAGCAAGCAGAGAAGAAGCTCAACAAGGCACAGAACACTGTTCCTACTACTACAAAGAGACAGACAACTGCTAGAACAACAACTAGAAGAGAGACCACCTCTCGTCCTTCTACTTCTATTGAGTACAGTACAACTACAACAACAACTCTTCCTACTACAACTGTTCATTATGACGATATGACCGATGCATTTGCTGGTCTTATTGAGGCTATTAATCAGGTAGCAGAAGAGGTTACTAATATTTCTGACAGCGTTGAGGCTACTAACGAGATTACACGAATCGTTATGATGGCTATTGCAGAGGAGCTTGCTACTGGCAATTATTCTGCTGACGCTATCGCTGATGCTGTTAGCGAGGCTATGATGGACGCTATCGAGCAGGGTATGATTGAGTTCGTTGACAGTGGTGTTGCTGTTGATGCGATTGCTGCTGCTGTTGAGAGCGTTGATTGGGAAGCAATCGGCAAGGGCATGGGACAGGACCAGAATGTTCAGATCGCATCACTTGAGCTACAGATTTCTGCTCTATATGCACAAAAGCAAATTTACACAGCTGCATCAAATAGTAGCGTAGTTAACGCACAGAAGGCTGCTATGGACTCAACAAAGTCTGCACTTGACGTGCTTAAGTCATCACAGAGTGAGCTATCAGGTGGCTGGACAGCTGCATTCGACGGTACTATCACAGAGTGTGATATCGTTGCTGGTGAGCAGACAAATCTTGTTTCAACTGGTATCAAGCTTGAGAATATGAACAAGCTTGTTGTTACTATCTCACTTGGTGAGTATGATATCCACAAGGTAAAGGTTGGTATGCCTGCCAATATCAAGACAGCATACGGCACATATACTGGTGAGGTTGCTACTATCGCTCCTACAGCTACTGGTGGCTCTAACT
This sequence comes from uncultured Clostridia bacterium, assembly GCA_937876375.1. Lineage (GTDB taxonomy): Bacteria > Bacillota > Clostridia > Oscillospirales > Acutalibacteraceae > Eubacterium_R. The sequence continues at coordinate 92,372 of CALEHY010000011.1, forward strand.
CATCAATTATGGATTCAGTAGGTTCTATGGCTGGTATCAGTGGTCTTTCATCACTAACAGCATCTGGTGCTGGTGTAAAGTGTGAGATTACTGTTGATGACCCTGATGAGAATATTATCATCGGATTTGAGGCTTCTGTTGACATTCAGACTAGCCAGCATGATGCTGTTCCGGTAGTTCCTATCGAGTCAATCATCCTTGAAAAAGAGGGTACATTCGTATATCTATATGACGAGGCAGAAGGCACTGTAACAAAGACAAAGATTGAGACTGGTGCTATTTCTGATACAGCATACGAGGTTAAGAGTGGCATTAGCCTTGGCGACAAGATTGTTGCTATCCCATCATCTGACTTCGTTGACGAGACCTTTGAGGTTAGAGTAAAATAATAAGTAAGAGGTAATTACATTGAACATTACAGAAAGCTTAAAAATCGCTGTAAAGTGTATAAAAGCAAACTGGATGCGTTCCTTGCTTACTATGCTCGGTATCATCATCGGTATTACGTCAGTAATTATGATCGTTGGTGCTGGTACTGGTGTGCGTGACTATATCGTTGGTCTTATTCAAGATATGGGCTCTAACGCTGTACTTGTATCAGTTGATACTACCCAAGCCACAGAGAATGACCTCATCACACTTGATGACGTTGACAATATTAAGAGCAAGGTATCTGGTGTTGAGCGTTGTTCACCTATGATGATGGGCTTTGGTCAAGGTACAGTTGATTCTACCAAGACCGAGGTTACCGTTATGATGGTCGGTGTTAACAGTGACGTTCAGTTTGCATTGACAAACAGCTGTGCACATGGTCGTTTCTTCACTAATGAGGAATATCGCTCCAATGCTCCGGTTGCTGTTATGGGTATTGAGTCAGCAAAGAATGTTTTTGGCTATGAGGACGCTACCAATGAATATATCAATGTTTCCTCATCAGGCAAGAGCATGAAGATAAAGGTGTGTGGTGTTGCAAACATTGAGTCTATGACTAGCTCACTTGGTGGCTCTAGCAACTATAGCCAAATGTTCTCATCATCATCTGGCAAGGAAACAATCGCTTTGTTTATGCCTTGTACAACATTGACACAGATTACAGGTGCTGATCCAACTCTTGATAATATCTTCGTTATCGCAGAGGAGGGCAAGGATTACGACGCTGTTGGTAACGCAACAGTTAACTACCTTAAGGCTGCACACGGTAACTATGCACAGGGTATGTACCAAGCACAGAATATGGCGACATATATCGAGATTGTCGATATCATTATGAACGTATTGACCATCTTTATCGCTGGCGTTGGTGCTATTTCGCTAATCGTTGGTGGTATCGGTGTTATGAATATTATGCTCGTATCTGTTACAGAGCGTACACGAGAAATCGGTATCAGAAAATCGCTTGGTGCCAAGACGAAGGCTATCACCATGCAGTTCTTGACAGAGTCGGTTATTCTCTGCTTGATTGGTGGTCTGATTGGTGTCACGTTGGGTATTGCAGGAGCGTTTGGTGCTTGTGCGATAATTGATATCCAGCCGAAGATAACTGTTGGTCTTGTTGGACTTGCACTATTGTTCTCCAGTGGTGTTGGATTGTTCTTTGGTATCTATCCAGCGAAGAAGGCTGCACAGCTTAGCCCTATCGATGCTCTTCGTTCAGAATAAAATTTGTTTTTGCCACTCTGCTTATGCAGGGTGGCTTTGTTTTTTTATTATTCATTATTTAGTGTTGAATTATTTAAGAAATGAATGTATAATATTTTTATATGATGGCGAGATATGCGCCAGATTAATAAACCCAAAATTGTATGATATAAGGGTGAGATTATGATTTTTAAATTAGAGAGCGAAAGAATTAAGCGAGAGTTCAAAACTACTGATGGTGGCTTTTTTGCTAGTCAGATTTTGAACAAATATTCTGGTATGAGCCTTGTTCCGGATGGCAATGGCACAGAGTTTGTTGTGCGATTTGTTAATGGTGACGAGTTTTCATCAAAGCGCCTAAAGGTCGTTGACAGCTACTGGGATGACGACGTTCTTTGTGTTGAATTTGCAGAGAAACTTGGCGTCGCTGTAAAGCTTAAATATTGGGTGCATACCGATGGCAAAACACTCTGCAAACAGCTTGTTTTGAACCAGAGTAATGACGAGCCTATTGAGTTCGTTATACTAGAAAATATCGGTATTATTAATTCAAAAACTCATTTTTCAGTAGATATTGTAGAGGGTAGCGAGATACCTGCATTCCAGACCATTCTTGGTCAGCCTTTCTATATCGACAGCCTTTTCTTTGGCTGTGAGTTCCCAGCTACGGACAACCGTATTCGTCATGGCTCTGGTAGAGTAAAGTATTTTATCGGCAAGTCCGTTGGTGCTAATTATCAGTGCCCAGTTACTGTTATCGGTGCTGGCAAGGATAATACACTACAGGACGTGCAAAAGGCATTTTTTGAGTATATCGACTCTATCAGCGTTGGTACTGATTTGCATTTTCAGTACAACAGCTGGTTTGACTATATGCGTGATATTAATGAGGAGAATATCCTTTCATCATTCGCTACTGTCCACAATCAGTTAGAGAAATTTGGTGCTCCAAAGCTACATTCCTATGTAGTTGATGATGGCTGGCAGGATACAAAGGCGAAGTTCTGGACCTATCATCCTAAAAAGTTCCCTAACGATATGGAAAAGGTTGTTCAGCTTTGCAAAAATATGGACTCAAACTTTGGTATGTGGCTAGGTCCTCGTGGTGGATACGACAAGCCTCATAAGATTGGCAACAGATTCCATCGTGGTGGCAATGGCTATGTGAACAAGGACGCATACGAGGTCTGCGTTGCATCAAAGACCTATGTCGACAAGCTGACAGAGTTCATTGTTGAGCAGACTGTCAAGAACGATATGAATTATTGGAAATTTGATGGCTTTGCCCTCAAACCTTGTACTAACGAAAAGCATGACCATATCACTGGTGGCGAAAATGATATGTACTATGTCACAGAGCTGTGGCAGAGATGGATTGAGCTTTATTCAAAGCTTCGCAAGGCCAACCCGTCAATTTGGATTAATATGACCTGTTATACCAATGTGTCACCATGGTGGCTACAGTGGGTTAACTCCTTGTGGATTCAGAATTCTGCTGACGTTCAGTTTGCTGACAATCTTGATGAGCAGGCACAGGTTGATGCAGAGATTACATATCGTGATGGCAGATATTTTGACTGTGTGTGCACTAGAGCATTACAGTTCCCACTAAAAGCGATATATAATCACGAGCCTGTTTACGGTCATTGTGCAAAGACTAATTATACCGACGATGAGTTTGAAAAATTCATTTTCTGGCACACTGCTAGAGGCCAAGCTCTAAATGAGCTTTATATCTCTGCTGATATGATGAGTGATGCAAAGTGGCGCTCACTTTCTAATGCTATGAATTTCCAAAAGGATAACTATCATATACTTAGTAAGGCTCATTTTATTGGTGGCGACCCACTTGAGAATAATATCTATGGTTATATCGGTTGGACTGATGATGAGGGATATGTTGCACTACGCAACCCTAGTGATGAAAAGACCGATTTGACTCTTACATTTAACAAGCTTATGGGTGCACCAGAGGATTTGGCAGATGCCAAATGTGAGATTGTCTACAGCAAGACTCTTGGTGCTGATGACAAGCTTTATTCCTACAATGATAAGATGGATTTGACACTTAATCCGTTTGAAATTGTGATTTTAAAATTTATTAAATAGAGGATTATTTTATGAAATGTTCAAAATGTGGTAGCAAGAGAATTGTCGAGAAGAAGGGCGAATTCTATTGCAAAAAATGTGGCGAAAAGCTCGATTGGCACTTTAACGAGCGTGGTGATGTTATCGATGAAAAGGGTGTAGTCGTTTATAAAAAGAAGACACCTATGCAGGAGTTTTTGGAATTCATTTTTCCTATTATCATCGCTCTTGTCATTGCACTTTTGCTAAAGTTGTTCGTTTTTGCTAATGCCCAAATTCCTACTGGCTCAATGCTCAACACCATTCATCAGGGTGACAGAGTTATTGCATCAAGGCTTGCATACGAGTTTGGTGATCCAGAGCGCTACGACATTATGATATTTAAATTTCCTGATGCTGTAGCACAGGGCAACAACAAGGAATATTATGTTAAGCGTGTTATCGGTCTACCTGGGGAGACAGTTAATATCACTGATGGTGTCGTATATGTAACAAAAACTGATGGCACCACCATTCAGCTAGAGGATGACTATGTCACAGCGTGTGAGCCAACTGGCTCTTTTGGACCATACAATGTTCCAGAGGACAGCTACTTTGTTCTTGGTGACAACCGTAATAATTCGATGGATTCTCGTTACTGGGCGACCACGAATTATGTCAAAAAGGACCTAGCAATTGGCAAGGTCGTTTTCCGTTACGCACCAACATTTGGAATAGTGGAATAATGTGAATAGGAGCGTCGAAAAACGCTCCTATTTTTCTTATTTTTATTAATAATTTTATTAATATATTATTGATTTAGTTAATACGCTATGATAGAATAAAGATTGACAATATGCACATTTGTGCACAAATAAATTTGTGAGGTAAAATTTATGAACAAGCTAAAGGTAGGAATTATTGGTGCAGGTAGAATCGGACAGGTTCATGCAAAGTCAATTACATACCATATCCCTCAGGCAGAGATTGTTGCTATCAGCGATATTTTCGTTGATGGTGCAAAGAAGGTTGCAGAGGATTTGGGTATTCCAAATTATTATCAGGATTATCACGAGATTCTCAACAATCCAGAGATTGATGCTGTTCTTATCTGTTCATCAACAGATACACATGCTGATATCGCTTGTGAGGCTGCAGAGGCTGGCAAGCACATTTTCTGTGAGAAGCCAGTTGATTTGACAATCGCAAAGATTAAGAAGGTTATCGCTGCTGTTGAGAAGGCTGGCGTTAAGCTACAGATTGGTTTTAACAGAAGATATGACCACAACTTCGCTGCTATCAAGAATATGGCAAACGATGGCAAGCTTGGTAACCTACAGACTATCAAGATTACTTCTCGTGACCCAGAGCCACCATCAATCGATTATGTTAAGGTATCTGGTGGTATCTTCCTTGATATGACAGTACATGATTTTGATATGGCTCGTTTTATCGGTGGTGAGGTAGAAGAGGTTTACGCTAACGCTACTGTTATGGTTGACCCAGCTATCGGTGAGGCTGGTGACGTTGATACAGCTCTTGTTGCTCTTAAGTTTAAGAGTGGTGCTATCGGTGTTATCGACAACTGTCGTAAGGCTTGCTATGGCTACGACCAGAGACTAGAGGTATTCGGCTCTGCTGGTCAGGCTTCTGCCGCTAACGATACACCTACTAATGTTGCTTATATTAATGAGAATGGTAATGTTACAGACAAGCCACTATATTTCTTCCTTGAGAGATATATGCAGTCATTTACTGACGAGATGACAGAGTTCATCAACGCTGTACAGAATGACATTCCTACAAAGACAACAGTTAACGATGGTCTTGAGGCACTTCGTCTTGGTCTTGCAGCAAAGCTTTCTGTTGCAGAGCATAGACCAGTTAAGCTTTCAGAGATAGAAGCATAAATTACGAGGTTTTAATATGAAACGTGAAAGACTAACTATGTCACAGGCACTTGTAAAGTTCCTTGACAATCAGTATATCGAGGTTGATGGCGTAGAGACAAAGTTCGTGTCTGGTATCTTTGGTATCTTTGGTCACGGATGCGTTGTCGGTGTCGGTCAAGCTCTTGAGCAGGGTGGACATAACCTAAAGTTCTACCAAGGCAAGAATGAGCAGAATATGGCTCTTGCTGCTGTCGCTTATGCAAAGCAGATGGACAGAAAGGCTATCATTCCTTGTGTATCGTCTATTGGCCCTGGTGCTACAAATATGGTTACTGCTTGTGGCTGTGCTACAGCAAACAGAATTCCACTACTTGTTCTTCCTGGTGACACATTCGCTTGTCGTCAGCCAGATCCAGTTCTACAGCAGGCAGAGTTCTTTGATGGCTATGGCAGAACTGTTAACGATGCGTTCAAGGGCGTATGTCACTATTTTGACCGTATTCTTCGTCCAGAGCAGCTTATGACTGCTTGCATTAATGCTATGCGTGTTCTTACTGACCCAGCTGATACTGGTGCTGTATGTCTAGCTATGCCACAGGACGTTGAGGGTGAGGCTTACGATTATCCAGAGCATTTCCTACAGAAGAGAGTATGGCATATCGACCGTAGACCTATCGCTGCATCACAGCTAGAGAGAGCTGTTGACCTTATCAAGTCAGCAAAGAAGCCTATCCTAGTATGTGGTGGTGGTGTTCGCTACTCTGGTGCAGAGAAGGAGCTACTTGCACTTGCTGAAAAGTGCAATATCCCTATCACAGAGACACAGGCTGGTCGCTCAATGGTTGCTTGGGACCACCCACTAAATCTTGGTGGTATTGGCGTTACTGGTGGCAAGGCTGCCAATGTTATCGCTCCAGATGCTGACCTTGTTATCGGTGTTGGTACTAGATTTTCTGATTTTACAACAGCATCAAAGTGGCTCTTTAATGAGGATAGAAAGGTGCTTGGTATCAACATTTGCCCATTCGATGCATACAAGATGGATGCAGAGGCTATCGTTGCTGATGCAAAGGAGGCACTATCTGCTCTTGTTGATGCACTTGATGGCTACAAGACAGAGTACACAACAGAGATTGCCGAGGCAAAGGCTGATTGGGATTCTATCGTTGATGATTATTACACCAAGGAGCTTGAGGGTGGACTAAATCAGACACTCGCTCTTGGTATTATTAACGAGTTTATGGATGATGAGGACGTGGCTCTTGGTTCATCTGGTTCATTACCTGGTGATATGCAGAGATTATTTAGACCAAAGAATCGTGGCACATACCATATGGAATATGGCTATTCTAATATGGGCTATGAGGTTAATGGTGCTCTTGGTGCAAAGCTTGCAAAGCCAGAAGCAGAGGTGTACACCTTCACTGGTGACGGCTCATTCTTAATGGGACATAGCGAGCTATACACAGCACTACAAGAGGGACTAAAGATTAATGTTTGTGTGTTCGACAATCTTGGTTGGGGCTGTATCGAAAATCTACAGAACAATCAGGGTACTGACACATTTGGCACAGTATTCAAGGCTAGAAATCCTGTTACCGGTATGCTTGATGGTGCTGATATGACAGTTGATTTTGCAAAGATTGCAGAGGGCTATGGAGCAAAGGCATATACTTGTCGTACCTCTGATGAGCTTCGTGCAGCACTTATTGATGCAAAGAAGCAGGACAAGGCTGTTCTCTTCGATATCAAGGTGCTACCAAAGACTATGACACCTGGATTTGAGTCTTGGTGGAGAGTTGGTGTTGCCGAGGTTTCAAAGAGCGAAACTGTTGCAGCAGCTTATAAGGATATGCAAGAGAATATTGCAAAAACATTTGATTATTAATATATTGTAGGGGCGACCATTGATCGTCCGAAAAATAAAAACAAGAGGAATTTATTATGCTTAATCCAAATAAAGTAAAGCTAGCTATTGCTCCAATCGGTTGGACAAATGATGATATGCCTGACCTTGGTGCAGAGAATACATTTGAGCAGTGCATTAGTGAGATGGCACTTGCAGGCTTTAAGGGTTCAGAGATTGGTAACAAGTACCCAGCTGACCCAGATGTTCTAAAGCCATATCTTGATATTAGAGGACTACAGATTTGTAACGCTTGGTTCTCATCATTCTTGACCTCAAAGCCTTATGAGGAGACTATCGAGGCTTTCAAGGCTCATTGCGACAAGCTACATAAGCTTGGCGCAAAGGTTATTGGCGCATCAGAGCAGGGTAATTCTATTCAGGGTGATTTAACAAAGTCTATCCTCGATGAGAAACCATATTACACTGATGAGGAGTGGGCTATCGTAGCAAAGGGCTTTAACGAGATGGGCGCTTATGCAAAGAGCAAGGGTATGTTCTTCACTGTTCATCATCATATGGGCACCGGTGTTCAGACTGTTGAGGAGATTGACAAGCTAATGGAGCTTACTGATCCTGATCTTGTATATCTTCTATTCGACTCTGGTCATCTTACATTCGCTGGTATCGACCCAGAGCCAGTGCTAAAGAAGTATGTAAATAGAATCAAGCACGTTCACCTAAAGGACGTTCGTCTTGACGTTTACAACAACGAGGTTGTACCTAATCATATGTCATTCCTTGACGCTGTTAGAGCAGGTGTGTTCACAGTTCCTGGTGATGGCGACGTTGATTTCAAGCCAATCTTTGATATTCTTGCTGATGCAGATTATGAGGGTTGGGTAGTAGTTGAGGCAGAGCAGGACCCTGCAAAGGCTAACCCATTCGAGTACGCTGTAAAGGCTAGAAAGTATATTGCTGAAAAGGCTGGACTATAAGATTTGATGGGGCAGATAGTATCTGCCCCTTATTTTATTAAATTTTTCTTGACAAATATATTACTATGTGTTAATATACTCTCACAACAAAGAAGAACTCTCGTTCTCCCCTTAAGCTTTAGTGAAAAGGGCAATATCTTGTTTTGAGTTATTGGGTACGAGCGTTTTCTGCGTTTCGTACTTTTATTATTTTAAAGAGGTGTTTTTTATCAGCAAGGATGCTCCACAGCTTAACGGCGAAATTAGAGATAAGGAATTAAGAGTAATTTCTGACACAGGCGAGCAATTAGGTATCATGAGCGCAAAAGAGGCACAGGCTCTTGCAGATGCAAGGGGCGTTGACCTTGTAAAAATCGCTCCACAGGCTAAGCCACCTGTTGCAAAGATTATGGATTATTCAAAGTATCGTTACGAGCAGGCCAAAAGAGAGAAAGAAAATCGCAAGAAGCAGAAGATTGTTGAGACAAAGGAAATCCGTTTGTCACCAAATATCGATATCGGCGATTTTAATACAAAGGTAAAGCAGGCTGAAAAGTTTCTTGCAAAGGGCGACAAGCTAAAGGTTTCTATCCGTCTTCGTGGTAGAGAGATGGCTCGTCCAGAAATTGCAGAGAACAATATGACTCGCTTTGCAGAGGCACTCCAAGAGGTTGCCACAGTTGATAAAAAGCCAAAGCTAGAGGGTAGACAGGTGCTTATGTTCATGTCTCCAAAGGCATCAAAATAATTAGTTAATAATTTTATGGAGGAATAAATTATGCCAAAAATTAAGACACACAGTGGCGCAAAGAAGCGTTTCAAGACCACAAAGAGTGGCAAGGTAAAGAGAGCACACGCTTACACATCTCATATCCTTACAAAGAAGTCAACAAAGCGCAAGAGAAATCTTCGCAAGACAGCAGTTGCTGACGTTACAAATCAGAAGCAGTGCAAGAGACTTGTTCCTTATAAGTAATAGGTAAGACGGAATAATAACGGAGGTAATTAACAATGGCAAGAATTAAAGGCGCTATGGCTACTCGTAAGAGAAGAAAGAAGGTACTAAAGGCAGCTAAGGGTTACTACGGCTCAAAGCACGCTCTATTCAAGACAGCTAAGCAGGCTGTAATGAAGAGCGGCCAGTATGCATATATCGGTAGAAAGCAGAAGAAGAGAGATTTCAGAAGAATTTGGATCACTCGTATTTCAGCTGCTTGCAAGCAGAATGGTATGAACTATTCAACATTCATGAACGGTCTTAAGAAGGCTGGTATCGATCTTAACAGAAAGATGCTATCAGAGATTGCTATCGCTGATCCAGCAGCATTCACAGCTCTTACAGAGACTGCAAAGAAGGCTCTATAATTAATATCGTATATGACAAAATCGCATCCATTACGGATGCGATTTTTTTGTAAAGGACGACTTATGGTCGTCCTTTTGATATTTCCTTTGAAATAAATTTTGTTTAATAGAAATTTGTAGTTTGGTTAAAGGTGAATTCGTGGGCTGTGCCAGCACCATAGAAGCCCTCGATAGGTGGCAGATTTTCTTGGAAATTGCCATAGTTGTATGCTGAACAGGTGAATTTGTGGTGTCCTGGTGCAACCTTGACCTTCTTGAAATCACCACCATTTATTGTAGCAATCATTTTGCCGTCCATACGAACCTCATATGAAATGGAGTTTTTCATTCCTCTAGCGTCAAGCTCGATTGTTACCTGGTTGGATTCAGCATTCTCTAATTCTGTTAATCTCTGTTTTTCTTGCTGTTCTTTGTGTCTTTGGATTTCTTTCATACGCTCATTTTTTGATTGTAGCTCGGCTCTGGCTGTTTTGATATCTTTAATTAAATCAGCACATGTTTGAGCGTATTCAAAGTCTTCAGTAGCCATTGCTTCCTCAAGGGTAGCGATGAAGTTGTTAAATTCGTTCATTTGGAATGTTGACTCTGGTCTGCCAACGATAGTTCTAATCTCTAGAAATTTTGCTGATGGTATACCAGCGTTGCTAGCAATCTCGATATATGGTAGCATCTTTTCTAATAGTTTTTGACGCTTTTTATCAGTAAGATGGCTGTTATTTTCCTCTTTATTTAGATAATCTCTAACATATAGGTAGCATGCCTGTGGGTTATCGTAGTCAATAGCTTTTTGTAGTAGCTCGTTGTCGTAAGGATCACTCTGCATAGCCTCGACAAAATAAGCCTCGCCTTGTGTCCTTATAGCCTCTGCGAGCTGGTTTGCAATATCAATATCCTCGTTATATTTTTTCTTAATTTCGGCAATTTCTGCTTGCTTGTCCTGAATTTTCTGTTTAGTAGCAGATTGGTTTTTGTCACTCTTCTTTGCGTTATTAAGTGCTATTGCATCGTGGATGATAGCGTAAATAAAGCTACCAAGATGATATATCAGAATTGCAACATTAATAGCTCCAATAATTAGTAGCAGAGCCATAACAACCCTAGTGTCCTTGTGAGTGTGGAATGCCATATTGAATCTTGCTTGTAGGTTGTGATACTGCATGCTCCACATTGATTCACGGAATTTGCCCATAGCAATATTCACTACAATAAGATTTGCGATAGCAAAAATTACTCTCTGAATATGGCGGTATGCAGATAGCAAAAGTCCTGAAATATCAAAAATAATATTGATGACATTGTTGATGAAATCGATAAGAAATGTGAGCGATAGGACAGACCAAAAAGCTTTTCTAAATGCCTTTGCCTTGTAAAATCTTTTGATGAATACATACGACATTACAGAGTCGATTTGTACCTTGTCAAACGCTATTAGAGCAACAAGACAGATAATAAATCCCAGTATATCTGCTATTATCAATGCCGTGTGTATAGTGCCAAGCTGACCCTCGTCCAATAATAGCTTTGCTCTAAAATCACGCCATTTCTTCTGCTCCTCTTGGAGTGAAATTTTGTTTTTCAAGCTTTTGATGGACTCGTTGATAGCCTTAATTTGCTCGTTCTTTTTGCTTTCGATTGCATTAATCTCTTCGATTGCTTTGTTATACTTTCCCATATTTTCCCCTTAAAAATAAAAATTTATAATAAATAGGAAATATATTCAAGTCAAGAGAGTATTTGCCAGTTGTTATATAAAATAACAGACCAAAATATATGTACCTTATTTAAAATACTTGTCAAAGTCCTTGTTCCAGCGCAGGTCGACTATCTCGCCCCAAAATTCAGAGCCGTAAATGTTTAGATCCTTGCTGTTGGAGCATTTTTTTCTTTCGTAATCGATGATGATTCTCAAATCAGCTACCTGAATTGTGGCAAATGTGTCGGTGTGGAACACTACCTTGAACTCAAGCCCTCTCATCTTGCATGGAGTGCTTAGTGGCATAGCAGCATACACTTCGCTGTGGTCCGAGTTGGTGACATAGGCACATATCATCAACCTCTGCTTTTCTACCACGATACCCATATCCTTACAGTCGAGTAGTATGGTGTCCTTGCCAAAATTCTTTAGCTTAAATGTTTTTTCTAGCTTTCTCATCGTTTGCTCCAATGTGTTAGTTTGTTTTAGTATATCATATATCTATATTTTCTTCAATCTATTGCAAGTAAAATAATAATATATTATAATATCGATATGAATTTTAAGTATGAGAGATTATCCGATGATATTAAGCTAGCTGTGTCTAGCGACCATACATTCGGCACTGATGCTGTGATTTTGTCCTACTTTGCTAGACCAAAGTACAAGGACAAGTGTCTTGATATGGGTACGGGCTGTGGCATTATTCCTATGCTGTGGCTACGAGATAGCAGAATGACGAATGTGCATTGTCTGGATATACAGAGTAATGCTGTGGAGCAGGTCAAGCACTCCATAGAAATAAATGGTTTGTCCGAAAGGCTGACACCTCATCTGTGTGATTTGAGGGAGATTAGTAGCGAATTTGGTGCAGAATGCTTCACCCTAGTTACTATGAATCCACCATATAAGCCTGTCAACACTGGTATCGAGTCGCTTGGTGAGAGCGCTAGAATAGCACGACACGAGGTGTGCTGTAATATTGAGGACGCTGTTAAGGCTGCATCATATCTCCTCACATACAGTGGCAGATTTTGTATGTGCCACAGACCAGAACGACTGGTAGATGCACTGGCTATTATGCGACAGTACAGGATTGAGCCAAAGCGACTACGCTTTGTATTTGACAAGGCTGGTGAGGAGCCATTTTTGTTCTTGGTAGAGGGCAAAAAGGGTGCGAAGCCGTTCCTTCGTGTTGAGCCAGATTTGATCATCAAGCAGGACGATGGCAGATTTACTAGCGAGATGCTATCAGTGTATGGCTCATACGCTGATGGATATGAGGATAAGATTAGATGAGTGGAATATTGTATGTAGTTGGTACCCCTATCGGTAATCTTGGCGACTTTTCTCCAAGAGCTGTAGAGGTGCTTGGTGCTGTTGATTTTATCGCAGCAGAGGATACTAGAGTAACATTAAAATTGCTTAATCATTTCGGTATTAAAAAGGAAATGGTTAGCTACTTTGAACATAACAAGCGTGAGCGTGGTGAGGTCATCACCTCTAGGATTTTGGCTGGTGAGAGCTGTGCTATCTGCACTGATGCTGGTATGCCAGCTATATCCGATCCTGGTGAGGATTTGGTGAGAATGTGCCATGAGCTAGGCATCAAGGTTGAGTCCGTGCCTGGTCCAACAGCATTTGCGACAGCACTAGCACTTTCTGGCATGGAGGTTGGACGTTTCACATTTGAGGGATTTTTGTCCGTTAGCAAAAAATCTCGTCGTGAGCATCTTGAGGATTTGGTAGATGAGAAGCGTACTATGGTGTTTTACGAGGCACCACACAAGCTAGTAGCGACCTTGAACGATTTGTACAAATATCTTGGCGATAGAGAGATATCACTAGTTCGTGAGATAACGAAGATGCATGAGCAGGTGATAAAGACCAGCTTGGCAGAGGCTGTCACTATGTACAGCGATGAGAACAAGCCAAGAGGAGAATTTGTCCTAATTGTCGCTGGCAAAAAGCAGGTTGAGGAAGAAATCACTTTAGAAAAAGCGATAGAGATGGCAAGAGCTCTTGTCGATGGTGGAATGAGTGTTAACTCTGCTGCAAAGGAGATTGCAGGCTCAACACCATTCAAAAAGGGCGATATTTACAGGGCACTGCTATGATATGCATGCTTTGTCCGAGACAGTGCTCGGTTGATAGAAACGAAAAAACTGGATATTGCCAGTCACCGTCAGTCTTTAGAGTTAGCAGAGCTGCTCTGCATTACTGGGAGGAGCCTTGTATCAGTGGTGAGGCTGGCTCTGGAACGGTGTTCTTCAGTGGGTGCAATCTAGGTTGTGTCTTTTGCCAAAATCAAGAGATTAGCCACGAGAACAAGGGCGTTGAAATCACTGACGATAGGCTGATTGAGATATTTGACAGCTTAGTTGAGCAGGGTGCTAACAATATCAATCTCGTCAATCCTACCCATTATGCCGATAGACTGGCAAGGGTGCTGACAAGATGGCATTCACCAGTGCCAATAGTGTACAACACTTCTGGATACGACAGTGTTGATGCACTAAAAATGCTCGATGGTCTGGTCGATATATATCTGCCAGATTTTAAATACATTAGGTCTGATAAGGCACAGCGATATAGCAAGGCAGGGGACTATCCATCTGTTGTTATCAAGGCTCTTGATGAGATGCGTCGCCAAGTGCCAGTGGACGAGTTTGATGACAATGGTATTATGCAAAGGGGTATGATTATTCGTCATCTCATCTTGCCATCGAACACCAATTCGTCAAAAGAGGTCATTGACTATATGTGTGACCATTTTTGCGACACATATCTGTCAATAATGGCACAGTACACACCTTGTGGTGACTTGGCAGAATATGACGAAATCAATCGTCCTATTACAAAAAGGGAGTACAACAAGGTTGTTGATTATGCTATAGATAAGGGACTTGACAAGCTCTTTGTACAAGAATTGTCATCAGCAGACAAAAAATATATTCCAGCATTTGATTTTACTGGAATATTGTGATATTATTAATATGATATTAAAAAAGGAGAATAATATTATGAAAAAGTTTTTAAACGAATTTAAGGAATTCATCAGCAAGGGCAATGTTCTTGACCTAGCAGTAGGTGTTATCATCGGTGGTGCTTTTGGCTCTATCGTTACAGCACTTACAGAGAATATCATTCAGCCACTTATTAACTGTATCGGTGGTGCAGAGGTTCAGGGCAAGATTCACCTTATCGGTGACAACTACATTGACTACGGTGCATTCATCTCTGCTGTAATTAACTTTATCATTATGGCATTCATCATCTTCCTTATCGTTAAGGCTGTTAACAAGGCTATGACTATCGGTAAGAAGCCAGAGGAAGAAGCTCCAGCAGAGCCAACAACAAAGGTTTGTCCTTTCTGCAAGAGTGAGATTGCTATCGACGCTACAAAGTGCCCTCACTGTACTTCTGACCAGCCAGAAGAGTAATCACATAATATTAGTTTTCATAACATAAAGGGGTTTTTATTATGAAAATCGAGGAGTTTAGCTTTCCATCAGCAACTGGCGTATGCACTATTTATGGCAATTCGTACACACCTGATGGTGAGGTAAGAGCTGTTGTTGCCATCCATCACGGTATGGCAGAGCATCAGCAGAGATACAGAGGATTTATTGAATATCTTGTATCTAATGGCTACGCTGTTTTTATGCATGATATGGCTAATCATGGCAAGAGCAATCAGGATTTTGCTATGACTGGATATTTCGGCAAGGAGAATGGCTACAAGGCTCTAGTAGAGGACTATTTCACTAGTTTCAAGAGAGCGAAGCTAGCATATCCAGACAAGAAGATAGTATGTATGGGTCATTCTATGGGCTCATTCATCGTTAGATGCTTTACAGCATGGCATAATGATGCTGGCTTTGACGGTGCTATCTATATGGGCACTGGTGGTGCTAATCCTATCGCTGCTATCGGTGACAAGCTTTCATCAATTATTGCAAAGGCTACTGGCTATACTAAGAAGGTAAAGTTTCTTGACTCAATGGCCTTTGGCGCATATGGTAACAAGACAGAAAAGCGTACTGGCTTTGATTGGCTAACTCGTGATGAGGCTATTGTCGATGAGTATATCGCTGATGATTACTGTGGATTCTTGTTCTCAGCACAGGGTATGAATGATCTTGTTAAGCTAAATATCGCTGCCAACACTGATGATTGGTACAATGCTGTACCAAAGGAGCTTAATATCCTAGTTACCAGTGGTGCAGAGGACCCAGTAGGTGAGTATGGCAAGGGTATCGAGGATATCAAGGGCAAGCTTGCTACGACTGGTCACTTTAATGCAGAGGTTAAGCTGTACGATGGTGCAAGACACGAGATACTTAACGAAATCAACAAGGACGAGGTATATGCCGATATCCTATCTTGGCTGAACAAGGTAACAGAATAATATATTGTTGAAAAACACCTAAAGGATAAAACCTTTAGGTGTTTTTATTATTGCGTTATTCTAAAATGTTGCGACAAGGTTGTTGCAGCAGAATTTTGTAGGGGAGAGCTGTGCTCTCCCGTTGTTATTTAACAAGCATTCTGTATAGAAAGAACGGGAGACCAAAGGTCTCCCCTACAGTTTCATCTGCGTTTTTGTAAAACACAAATCTTGTCACAATACCAAAATCATCTGCAATGTGCATATTCTACTTATGAAAACAATTGGGACGGTTGCCTCCTTTTTTTATTTGCAAATATTTATTATTTATGATATTATAGGTATATAATAGGGGGAGACTAATATGAAAAAACTGCTCATAAGGTCCATATCGATACTGATGGCTATCACGCTGGTGATGAGCTCTGTTCCTTTTTTGTCATATGGCGCTGAGGTTGTTTATGCCAAGTTGTCTGCTGATGGCAAGACCTATTCTCGTCTGTCAGACGGTGTGTATATTGATTTTACCACTGATTTTGACGAGGTTGTGGAGCTTTTTAAGACCTCTATGCTTAATCGAGAGTCAGATTTTTCTATCAAGTTCGCCACATGTGACCCAGTGTATGTTGACAGTGGGGATATTGCTAGTATCGGCAACAAGATAATCAATCATGCACTTGTTGGTGCGTTTGCATACGATACCGAAAACCCATATGCTGGCGATTTTTTGTATCACAGCCTTAATATGTCTGCTGGTGGATTTTCTCCAGCATATACCACCTATCATAGTGACAGAGATGTTATTGATGGGGTGGAGTACTATGCTTTTGAGATTGGTCTGCACGACGTTAACTATTTCAGCACAGTAGAGCAGGATGATTTCTTCCACAAATTTGTTAGCAAGTTCAATGAGCAATATATTAGTGCTGATGATACTGACTACGAAAAGGTCAAGATTATTTACGATTTTGTCGTTCGTAATACAACATATGATGAGGGCGTTTATCGTGGCAATATCGACAAGAATTCTATAAGATTTAGATCAGCTCATACAGCGTATGGTGCTATCTGTGGCAATATTTTTGTTGATGATAGCAAGCCTCATTTTGATGAACAGCTTGCTAGTGGCACACTAGATTTTGATGGTATGTTTGACGAATATTTTTCTCCAGCAATGACCGTTGAGGGTCAAAAGGTAGAGGACCAGAACGACTGGGGTTTGGCTGTTTGTGAGGGATATTCAAAGCTGTTTTACGCTCTATGTATCTCTAACGGATTAAAGTGTCATATCGTCGATGGTGACTACGCTACTGGTGTTCTCGACAAGAATGGGACACAGCGTGTTGATCCTCACGAATGGAACTATGTCTATCTTCAGGATGAGGATGATGAGCATCCAAAGTGGTACCAAATCGACACCACCTATGCGTCCCAGAGGTCTATTAAAGAGGTTGAGTACAATAGCTATGACTTTTTCCTAGTAGGTACTGACAATGACTCTTTCTCTAAGGATAATCACCAGATTCCTTATCAGTATGAGGTCGATGAGAATGGTGTGCCATATATCTATCATTTTGATGGCCACGAAAATACTATTGAGCACCAGCTATATGACTGGGAATCTAATGAATATAGGGCGTCAGTGAGCGACTATGATTATCCTAGCTTTAATTTCTTGTCCATTTCTGATGCAAGCGCTGATGTAAAGAACAATGTGCTAATCATCCGCAAATACACATATAAGGGTGAAGAGCGTGAGGGCTATGTCCTTATCGGAAAGAACGAAAATGGTGACTTTAGCTCTGTTCGTGTAGAGATTAATGAGGCAGGTCATATTGTCTACAAGGATAATGTGTTAGAGGAGGATATGGGATTCCCATATCGTAGCATAGAGAATATGGAATACAGATATCATTTTATCATTCCATATATTGTTAACACTGAAAGGGTCGACGTTACTGTCAATAGTAGTGAAACAAAGATGCTTGTCAATGCTGGAACATATCCAGTTAGGATTGGTGACTCTGATTTCGTTATTAATGTGCCTATCACTGCACTAAATATGAGCAATGATGAGAACCACCAGGACAACTACGAGAGTATTCAGGTTGATAATGAGTCAGGTTTTATGGGTAGTGAGATTGTACCAGAGGCTACAATCACTGATGGCTATGGATACAGACTGGTTCCTGGCAAGGACTACGATATCGTTATCTATGATGACCCAGAGCATATATACAAGCTTGACAAGATTGAGGATATAGGCGAGTACTTTATCGGTATCGAGTACAAGGGTAATTACAAGGGTAGCTACAACCTTGTTTTCACTGTTGGCAAGGCTGATATGTCACTGCTTGAGAACAAGACATTCCACTACGAGTATCTGCCAAAATCATTGCGTCAGCAGGCTGGTATCACCAATATTGGTGAGTATTACGCCAGTGGTGCTACTGGTATGACTATAGGCAAATACAATGTTAAGGTTGGGGAAGACTACACTGTTAATTATGAGTCTAGCTCTAGCGATAGTATGAAATATGGTACTAGTGGCAATATTGTGCTCACTGGTACAAAAAACAGCACCTGTTTTGCAAATGGCACAAGAAAGAAATATCCATACTATATCGACAAACAGTTCGATATAGGTAACAGCAAAAATGGATTCAACGGTATGCCGGCAAATTCAAAAAAGACATATACATACACTGGCTCGCCTATTAAGCCAAATGATGCTGATGACTTTGATAATCTAAAGAAGGCTTTGGCATCTGATGAGTATACAATTGCTGGATATGAGAACAATGTCAATCCTGGTGACGCTACCGTTATCATTGACGGTAAGGGTGGCTGTAAGGGCACAGCGAAGATGAGCTTCCGTATCAAAAAGAAGCCTATCACCACCGATATGATTGATTATTCAGTTGGCAATGGCAATATCTATATCGATATATCGTACAATGGAATGATGCTAAAGCGTGGTGTTGATTACACTATCACAAAGCAGACTGATAAAATTAGAATTACTGCTACAAGTGATAGCAATTATACTGGCAACTTTGATTTTAATGGTACTGGAATAAACAAGCTTAATGTTGTTTGCACCTGTTATCATGTCTACAAGACTGTTACTACAAAGGCTACTACAACGAAGAACGGCTCTATCCAAACAAAGTGTAGTGAATGTGGCAAGGTTAAATCTACTACTACGATCGCATATCCAAAGACTATTACACTTTCTGCAACAAAGTACACATATGATGGTAATGCAAAGAAACCTACTGTAACAGTAAAGGACAGTAATGGCAATAAGATTGCTAGTACAAATTACACTGTAACATATTCTAACAACACTGTTGTTGGCAAGGCTACTGTTAAGATTACATTCAAGGGCAACTACTCTGGTACAGTCAGCAAGACATTCACTATTGTACCAAAGAGTACTACAATTTCTAGCTTGTCAGCTGTAAGTAAGGGCTTCGCTGTAAAATGGAAGAAACAGGCAACTCAGACTACTGGATACCAAATCCAGATTGCTACAAATAGTGGATTTACCAAGGGTGTAAAGAACTATACTGTATCGAAGAACAGTACTGTATCAAAGAAGATTACTAGCCTTACAGCAAAGAAAAAATACTATGTCCGTATCAGAACATACAAGACTGTAAATAGTACAAAGTATTATTCTGCTTGGAGTGGTAGTAAGAGTATTACTACGAAATAACAAATGTAAGTGAACAGTTAACAGTGAAGAAGCCTATTGGCTGTGAAGAGATAATCTTCAATTATCGTTTATGGTCTGTGACGCAATGCAAAGCATTGCTCTTCACGAGCGAGGCTCTCTTATCTGTTCACTGTTAACTTTATCGATTAAATGTACAAATACTACAATCGTGCTTATCCTTTGCGTTGGTGAATATTCACAAAGATGATTTTTATGATTGACTTTTGTGCTTTAGTAGAGTAAAATAAACGCATAAAGAACAAGGGCGTTCCACTTTGGTGGAATGCCCTCTTTTTTGATTTGCTAGGAGGACTGGCATTTCGCACAATGGGGTGCACCTAACGCTTTGCGGCTTTGCGTTAGTGCGCTCCTTTTTTATTTTTTCTGTTTTAAGGAGGATGGTATTATGTCGAGTTCAATAGTTTCGACTATAACAGAAAATGTGTTCGGTGTATGGTTTTTGATAGGTGCTGCGTTGGTGTTCTTTATGCAATGTGGCTTCGCTATGGTAGAGAGTGGATTCACTAGAGCGAAGAATGCCGGCAATATCATCATGAAAAATCTGATGGATTTTTGTATCGGTGCTGTAATGTTCATCTTTTTGGGCTATGGCCTGATGATGGGCGAGAATTATATCGCTGGTCTGTTCGGTCTGCCAAGCTTTGACGTGTTCACCAATTTTTCTACATACGGTTGGTCAACCTTTGTGTTCAATTTGGTGTTCTGTGCTACAGCTGCTACTATCGTATCAGGTGCTATGGCAGAGCGTACAAAGTTTAGCTCATACTGTATTTATTCTGCTGTTATTTCAGCTTTCGTATATCCAGTTGAGGCTGGATGGATATGGAATATCGATGGCAATGGCTGGCTACAGAAGCTAGGCTTCCATGATTATGCTGGTTCAACAGCTATCCATATGGTTGGTGGTATCGCTGCACTCATCGGTGCTAGCATTCTTGGTCCTCGTATCGGCAAGTATGTTAAGGACAAGAAAACTGGCAAGGTAAAGGTAAAGGCTATTCCTGGTCACTCATTGACTCTTGGTGCACTCGGTGTGTTCATTCTATGGTTCGGCTGGTACGGATTTAACGGTGCTGCTGCGACTGACGTTGACACTCTTGCATCAGTTTTCCTAACAACAACTCTTGCTCCAGCGATTGCAACAGTTGTTACTATGATTTTTACTTGGGTAAAGGATGGCAAGCCAGACGTTTCTATGTCATTGAACGCTTCACTTGCTGGTCTAGTTGCTATCACAGCACCTTGCGACGTTGTTGATGCTGGTGGCTCAATGATTATCGGTGCAGTATCTGGTATCCTTGTTGTGCTTGTTGTTGAGCTACTTGACAAGAAGCTACATATCGATGATCCAGTTGGTGCTGTTGGTGTACATATGGCTAATGGTATTTGGGGTACATTGGCTGTAGGTTTGTTCGCTACTGATACAGCTCCTGGTTTTAGCCTTGCTGGTATTAATGAGGGCCTGTTCTATGGTGGTGGATTCAAGCAGGTTGGTATCCAGCTAGCTGGTATCGGTGCTGTTGCACTATGGACAGTAGTTACAATGGTTATCACATTCACTATTATCAAAAAGACAAATGGTCTTCGTGTTACTGAGGAAGAGGAAATCAAGGGACTTGATGCAACAGAGCACAACCTACCATCTGCTTATGCAGACTTTATGCCAGCTGTGGCATACGCTACCTCTTCATCAATGAAGGCATCTCTAATGCCTGCTACAGAGCCTAGCCCACTACAACAGCCAGTTGAGAGAGCTGTGCCAGTAGAGACATATACAACTAACGACAAGGCTAGATTAACTAAGGTCGTTATGATATTTAATCCAGCACGATTTGAGGATATCAAGGAGGCTATGAACTCTATTGGTGTTACTGGTATGACAGTCACAAATGTTATGGGCTGTGGTACACAAAAGGGTCATATTAGAAAGTATCGTGGTGTTGAGATTGAGGAAATGAACCTAAATCCAAAGATGAAGCTAGAGATGGTAATCTCTGCTGTGCCAGTTGAGAGCGTTGTAAACGCTGCAAGAAAGGTGCTTTATACTGGAAATATCGGCGATGGCAAGATATTCATTTATGACGTTGATGACGTAGTAAAGGTTCGTACTGGTGAGAGGGGATATGATGCACTACAAGGAGAAGATGACGTTTAATTCCTTGCATGAGGAATGTGGAGTTTTTGGTATATTCGAGCCTAGGACAACCAATGTCGCTGGCTCGGTATATCTGGCACTGTTTGCATTGCAGCACAGAGGACAGGAGTCGTGTGGTATCGCTGTAAATGATGATGGTGTGTTCACTCATCACAAGGGTGATGGACTAGTGCCAGATGTGTTCACCAGGGACAAGCTAGATGGTCTAGGTATGGGCAATATGGCTATCGGTCATGTGCGATATTCCACCACTGGTGGCAAGAATATCAACAATATTCAGCCACTTGTTATTAGACATATCAAGGGTAATTTGGCACTTGCACACAATGGCAATTTGGTCAATGCTCCCGATATTCGCAAGACCTTTGAGCTAAATGGTGGTATATTTCATGGCACTAGCGATACAGAGTCCATCGCTTATGCTATCGTGTCTAACAGATTGTATTCTAGTAGTACAGAAGAAGCGATAGAGAAGACTATGGCTCATCTGCAGGGTGCATATTCTTGTATCGTGATGACAGCTACAAAGATGATTGCATTTCGTGACCCTTATGGATTTAGACCACTTTGTATCGGCAAAACTCGTGATGGTGCATACTGTGTTAGTAGCGAAAGCTGTGCTCTCGATACAGTTGGTGCAGAGCTGATTAGGGATATTATGCCTGGTGAGATAGTGACTATCGATTTGGATGGTGTGCATTCTAACAAGAATAATTGCAAGCAAAAGGGTAGCTTGTGCGTTTTTGAGCATATATATTTTGCTAGACCAGATAGCGTTATTGATGGCGCATCGGTTGAGCATTCTCGTATGAGGGCTGGTGCATTTCTTGCAAATGAGAGCCCAGTTGATGCCGATATTGTTATCGGTGTGCCGGACAGTGGACTGGACGCTGCACTTGGCTATGCTAATGAGAGTGGCATACCTTATGGTATTGGATTTATTAAGAACAGATATATTGGCAGAAGCTTTATTCAGCCTAGCCAAAATCAGCGTGAGGATGCTGTTAAAATAAAGCTGAATGTTATTAAAGAGAATATCGCCGGCAAGCGTGTTATTATGATTGATGACTCTATCGTGCGTGGCACTACCTGTGCTCGTATTGTTCAGCTCCTGCGTGATGCTGGTGCTGTTGAGGTGCATATGCGTGTGTCGTCTCCACCATTCAAATATCCTTGCTATTTTGGCACAGACGTCGATAGCTCTGACAATTTGATTGCTTGCAAATACAACACTGTTGACGAGATTGCAAAGGTGATAGGCGTAGACAGTCTTGCATATCTGTCGGTTGATGCAACACATAAGCTAGCAGAAAAATCAAGCGTTGGATTCTGTGATGGATGCTTCACTGGTAATTATCCTATTCCAGTACCTGAAGAACAGCCAAAGGACAAATTTGAGGAGAAGATGAATATGTTCTCGTCGTATTATCAGGTGCTAGACTAATATCATTAAACTTATTATAAAAGGAGCTGTCGCATTTTATATGCGACTGGGGGATTATAAAAATTGAAAATGTAAAATGTAGAATGTAAAATTAAGGGTGGCGTAGCCACACCAATTATTATCAATTTTCAATTCTTAATTATAAATTAAAAGAGAATCACCCTTGGGGTGATTCTCTTTTTGGCGCAGTGGGTGGGATATGCTCGGCTCACTTCTGCGTTCGCCGACACGCCCACGCCTAAAAACAGTCCACTGGACTGTTTTTTTAACGGCTTTTCAAATCCCACTCTCTTGATAATACTTAAAAAACAAAAAAACTATCAAAAGATAGTTTTTGTTTTTTGGCGCAGTGGGTGGGATTTGAACCCACGGGCACACGAGATGCACGATGGATTTCGAGTCCATGCCGTTATGACCACTTCGGTACCACTGCATATTTTTTATTTTACGGTGATAATTCTAGCATTTTAGTTTGTATTTGTCAATTAGTTGTGATATTATAGGAATAACAAATTTTAGGAGAGCTAATATGATTGCGATTATTGATTATGGTGCTGGAAATTTGCAGAGCGTTAAGAAGGCTCTTGATTTTCTAGGCTATGATAGTGAGATTACACTCGATAGGGATAAGATAAGGTCTGCTAGCCATGTTATTCTGCCTGGTGTTGGCTCATTTGCTGATGCTATGGCGTCTATCAAGGATAGAAATCTTGAGAATATCATCAAGGAGGCAGCAAATGGGGACAAACCATTTCTTGGCATTTGCCTTGGCTTACAGCTACTGTTTGAGAGCAGTGAAGAGAGCCCAAATGTCGATGGCCTTGGTGTATTCAAGGGCAAGATTGTCACCATTCCTCGTGATAACGGGCTAAAGGTGCCACATATCGGATGGAACAGCGTCACCCAGCATAATGATGCTACTCTGTTTGATGGTATCAAGGATGACAGCTACTTTTATTTCGTGCACAGCTACTATCTAAATGGCGCTGATGAGGATATTCTTGCTGGTACGACCAGCTATGGTGTTGATATCCAGTGTGCTATCCAGTGTGGCAAGGTATGTGCCACCCAGTTCCACCCAGAGAAGAGTGGCGAGGCTGGTCTAGCACTGCTAAAGAATTTTGTTAATATGTGATAAGGAGGAACGACTATGTACGCAAAGAGAATTATACCATGTCTCGACGTCAAAAATGGTCGAGTTGTAAAGGGCGTTTCCTTCGTTGATTTAAGGGATGCTGGTGACCCAGTAGAATGTGCTGCTGCGTATGACAAGCAGGGTGCTGATGAGCTAGTGCTACTGGATATTACAGCCACTCATGAGGGCAGATCAACAATGATTGATATTGTCACAAGAGTTGCAAATACTGTATTTATACCATTCACTGTTGGTGGTGGAATCAAGAGCGTTGATGATTTTAAGGAACTACTACGAGCTGGTGCAGACAAGATTTCAGTCAATTCTGCTGCTGTTCGCAATCCACAGCTTATTAACGACGCTGCATACAAATTCGGCTCACAATGTGTGGTCGTTGCTATTGATGCAAAGCGTAGGGAAACTGGTGGATGGGAGGTCTACCTCAACGGTGGTCGTATTCCTACTGGTATCGACGCTGTAGAGTGGGCTGTTGAGGCAGAGCAGAGAGGCGCTGGCGAAATACTGCTCACCTCTATGGACCAGGACGGTCAAAAGACTGGATATGATATCGAGCTGACTAGAGCGATTAGCGACAGAGTTGGTATTCCAGTCATCGCATCTGGTGGTGCTGGCAAGGCAGAACATTTTTATGATGCGTTTGTTGATGGCAAGGCTGATGCTGTACTAGCAGCTAGCTTGTTCCATTTTAATGAGCTGCCTGTTCCAGAACTAAAGAAATATTTGGATGCAAAGGGTGTATCCGTTAGATTGTAAGAAGATGAAACAATGAACGAAAAGGAACAAAAAAGAGCATCGCTACAGTACAAAAAGATGACCGAAACACCAGTAAACAGGCTGATTGTGTCATTGGCGATACCAACAGTTATCAGTATGTTGATAACCACTGTGTACAATGTTACTGACACATATTTTGTATCAAAAATCAGTGTGTCAGCCTCTGGTGCTACTGGTATCATCTTTTCGCTGATGGGTGTTATTCAAGCATTTGGCTTTATGTATGGTCAGGGTGCTGGTAGCCTAGTGTCTAGGCGACTTGGTGCAAAGGATATCGATGAGGCAAGACGATATTGCTCCACAGCATTTTTCTTTGCGCTTGGTACTGGATTGTTGATTATGGGTCTTGGTCTTGTGTTCTTGTCACCACTGATGAGATTGCTTGGCTCGACCGATACTATCCTACCTTATGCTAGGATTTATGGCACATATATCCTCATCAGTGCTCCGGCTATGATAACCTCGTGTGTTATGAATAATATTCTGCGATATGAGGGCATGGCAAGGATGGCTATGATAGGTCTTGCCACTGGTGGAGTGTTGAATATTGTGCTAGACCCACTGTTGATTTTTGTGTTCAAGCTTGATATCGCTGGTGCTGGTATTGCAACAGCAGTGTCGCAGTATATCAGCACGATACTATTGCTTAGCGTATTTTTACTAAAGAAATGTCAGACTAGAATATCACTAAAATATGTCTGCTTTAAGCCAAAATTCGTGTGGGAGATTATCTCCACTGGCACACCTGCGCTTGCTAGACAAGGACTTAACAGTGTGTCAGTAATGGTGCTAAATATTGTTGCAAAGCCTTATGGCGACGCTTGTATCGCTGCTATGAGCGTTGTTGCGAAAATATCGATGATGATATTCAGCGTCTGTGTTGGTATCGGCCAAGGCTTTCAGCCGGTTGCTGGATTTAACTATGGCTCAAAGCTGTACGAAAGAGTACGCCAGGGTGTAAAATTTCTATGGAGATTTGGCACTTTAATTGTGTCGTTGATGGCGATAGTAGTGTTTATATTTGCTCCACAGCTTGTTGCTATGTTTCGTGATGAGGCTGAGGTCGTGTCTATTGGCTCTATGGCACTTCGTGTGCAATGTGTGGCACAATTCTTTGCTCCAACCGTAATGACAGCAAATATGACCTTCCAGAGCATAGGAAAGGCTGGTAAGGCGTTCTTCATATCATGCTGTCAAAATGGATTGTTCTTTATTCCATTACTACTGATATTGTCAAGGTTTGTTGGTGTCACTGGTATCGAGATAGCACAGCCTATTGGCTATGTGCTATCAGCATTTGTATCAGCACCAATGCTCCTACAATTCCTAAAGCAATTAAAACATGATGCACCATTAATAAGGAATATATAAATAAAAACTGAAAAAGCCAACAGCAGAAAACTTATATCTGCTGTTGGCTCTTTTTGATGTACATATCTAAAATATCGCGACAACATTTTAATTGAGAATTGAGAATTTAAAATTGAGAATTTCGGGTGGACTTTGTCCACACCTATTATATTGACGGGAAGATGATATCTTCCCCTACGATTGTCCTAATA
>CALEHY010000012.1 GCA_937876375.1 uncultured Clostridia bacterium
TTTGTGCCAGAATAATTACCCTTAAATGTAATCTTGTATGTGTACTTGCCAACATCCTTTCTACCACTTGGAGTAGTTACTGTGTAATCTGTACCCTTAACAAGTGCTTTGCCAGAGCTATCCTTAACAGTTAATGTTGGAGATTTAACCTTGCCATCATAAGCATAGCTTGTTGCTGAAAGCTTAATATTTGATGCCTTTTTGATAGTTGCTGTTGACTTAACATTGCCACATACAGAACACTTTGTTACCTTCTTGCCATCAGCTGTTGTAGTAGCCTTTGTTGTGGTTGTTGTTTTGTACTTATGGCCTGTTGCAGGGATTCCGTCGGTAGTTAAATTGCCACATAGGTTACAAGTATACGCCATAACACCCTCTTTTTCGCAGGTTGGATCGATTACTACACCACTCTCGACATAGAAATGCTCACAAGGCGTATTGTTATTGCCTGCAACCTCAAGAGTTACAGCATAGTCATAAACACTTGGTGTGATTTCAAAATTGAAATCATTGTTCATACAATCCTCAAATCTTTTAATTGACAAAGGAATGTCCACTTTTGTTCCAGGAGCAAGATTTTCACCAGCAGTAATAATTGCGTAAGGCATTTCCTCTTCGTCAAATGCTTGCTCAAAGCCAAAGCCTGCTTCCATTAATGGGTCCGGATTAATTGTATGAATAGCAAATCCAGGATAATTTGGAACAGCGTAATGCATCTTAATTGTTTCGCCAGGATTAATTGAAATAGTTGAGCCCTCTGTATATTGCTCGCCTTCGATAGAAACAACGCCTGCATACTCACCTACTGAAACAATGTTAAGATTAAAGGTTGCGTCAGGCTCTGTTGTAGCAAAATCAAAATTTTCCTTATCAGCAAATTTCTCAGCACTAAATGCATTAATGATTAATGTGCCCGAATTATCAATCTTTGCATTATTTGTTATTGAAGCGTAGTAAATATCGTCAATCACAACTGGCTCTGATGCAATTTCAAAGCCCTGCTCTGCCATATCTATTGAATACCAAGTAGGAACATAAGGAATCTCGTTATCGTCAAACACCTCAAAGCTAATTAACTCTGTTTTACCTTCTTCGATATAAAGATTGTCGCCATTGTGATATGTAATTTCGCTACCTCTTACATTTGCAGAGAAACAGAAATTATTTTCACTTGGATCTTCATCTTCAAAATTAGCAAAGTCGCCTTCAATGTACTTGTAATTATTATTTATTGTTTCAACAACAGATGTGTACTCCTCTGGCTTTTCAGCAAGTTTTTCTGAAACAAGATAGAAGAAAGGACCTAAATCCTCATCGTGAATAACCTTGTAAACATCCCAAAATGGACCTTCAGTAACCCCATCCTCTTCAAGTGTGTATTCAGTTAATGCATATTCTGTTTCGTCATCAGCTTTTTCAACAGCTTGTCTTTCGTAATTGTTCATTATTTGGCAAGCAGTAATTGAATTGCTGGAGTCAACATTTTCGCTTGGAATAATATTTGGGTTACCCATATCATCCATTGTTGGATCTGCAAATACGATTTCCTCACCGTCAATAGTTTTATTAACAAGAACGAACTCATAATACACGCTATCCTGAGCAAATTCGTCCCAGCAAAGAGTTGCATAACAAGGGCTATCCTTTACAGCCCAAAATGTGTTCATTTGCGTGTCGTGTGCATTAATCCACCTGTTCTGTGAGCTGGATTCTTCCCAGTCGCTAATACAATATTCTGTCATAGCACAAACAATTGGCTCTTCGCTAAGAGAATTTACCACCTTAACAGAAATATCATCATCATTTGCACAAACTGATAGCTTAACTGTATCTTCAACAGTAAGAACAGATTCAGTTTCATTAGCATCTAAGAAAAGAGGAATGTTATCATGATCCTTGTTTTCATTAATAGAAACAGAGCCTTCACCAGTAATTGTAAGTGAGCCCATATATCTATCTGCAAAAACATTAATTGCCTTAATATGATTTTCGCCATTTACAGAGATTTTGAAATCACTACCCATCTCGCTTGCATCAATAATTGTGCTTGGCTCATTGTAGTCATCAAGAGTTAATGTGTTTGTTGCTAAATCATAGCAAGCGCCATCAATCTTTGCATCGCCCATACTACCCATAAAGTAAAAGCTATAATCTTCGCCATTTGAATGAATGTCCAAATAAGCGTGGTCGCTATCATTTGGGCCTACAAAACTTGGCTCATCATCTGCAAAAGCAAAAATAGCAAAAGTTGGTAGCATAGTAACAACCATAATTAATGAGAGCATAATAGATAAAATCTTTTTCATAATTAACCTCCTGATTTATAGAAATAGTATAGTTATATTGTAGCATAAAATAATTTTATGTTCAATACAAAGATATTCCTTGACAAAATAGGATAAATAATATATTATTTTGCAGGATTATTTTTAGGAGAATAATTATATGCTTGAACAAGAATTTACGGTAAATAGTTTAGTTGGAACAGACACAAAAAATACTACAATGTTTATTCAAAAAGCTGTTTCATTTCAATCAAATATATGGTTTGTTTTTGAAGACAAAACCGTCAACGCAAAATCATTACTCGGTATGCTTTCTATTAATCTAAAACCAGGAAGCAAAATCACATTATTTGCAGATGGAGCTGATGAAAAAGAAGCAATATCAGAACTTATTAAGTTGCTATAATCAAAAAAGGCACTGATTGGCATAGCCAATCAGTGCCTTTTATTTATAAGAATAATTTTAATATGATGATTAGGACTAGTACGAATGCAATGAAGGCAAATGCCTTTGCAACACGGACAACAGCGTCAAATGTATTAGTTGGGCACAGCTGTAGAAATGCATATTTGATTGGATGCTCTAGTTTCTTGCCAACCAAGTTCTTATATCTTAAATCATATGTTTCAAGTGTGCCATCAGTACTCAAGTCAATAACACGGACACCTCTGTCCTTGCCAGGTCCGTATACATTGAATCCAGCACCTTGGGTATATCCAACGTCAACGCCATTAATATCACCGTTGAACGAATTATTATGGTCGTGACCAAAATAGATACCCTTAACGTCACCCTTTTCACACATAGCAGAGAACTCACCACTATTGACCTGTGGGTCAGCTGGTGACTCCTTCATAAATCCGTCCTTATTAACTCTATCACGGTTGAGAACGAAATACTCACCATCATGAGTTCTAAAACCACGAACAGAGCCTCGTTTTGTGCGCTTAACCTGTGTCAAAAGGTCAAACACCTCGCACACTGGGATATGCTGGATAACAACTGATGGAACGACCTTGCCCATCTTCTGCTCATATCTATCACGAGTGGCACGATACCAGTCTATCTGATTCTCGTGGACATTGTCATATCCAATCTTTAGATTAGAATGTGAATCAATAGTATAAAGGAGATACTTTACCTCATCGCCATCCTTAATCTCAAAGCAATGGTTACCAACTCCATCAATGCCCTCATCGCTCTCACCGATAAAGCCTTCAAGTTCCTTGTATATCTCAAACTGGTCAGCATTAGAAATCCCAACCTGTCTATCATGATTACCAAAGCAGATAGCAAAAGGTATGCCCCTATCGGACACTGGCTGTGTTAGCTCACCAAGCACACGTTTAACCTCTGCCCTATTACCCTTAAAATTATGTTTGCCCCAAATTTGATCACCACTGTACACGACCAAATCAGGAGTAGTCCTATCGAGTGCTGCGTTAATAAGATTAATAGTATCACTATTGACCTTGTTACCCTCCTGGGTGTCAGCAATCATAAGTATTCTAAATTTTCCATCTTTGAATTTCAATTCCATTTTTATCACCAATGATATTATACAATATTTACCCTACAAAGTAAATCAAAATTATTTTCACACATTTCGTACCCAATCATAGTATGAACTAGAAACACGAAGGGAGGTACGAATATGGGTTGCAATAATTGTGGAAACGGTTGTGGTTCTTCTTGGGTTATTCTCATCATCATAATCCTTCTATGCTGTGGCGGTTTTGGTAATTACAACAACGACTGTGGTTGTGGATGCTAATTCGTACACAAAACGAAAGGGAGTCCGATGGACTCCCTTTTTCTTATATTTAATTATTTTGCAAGATCGCCAACTAGCATCATATAGTCACCAATCTGTACACCGAACTCTGGTCCGCCCTCCATCATAAGATTTTGGTTAGCAGTCATCTGGAACATATCACCAGTGCCCATAAGAATTGCAAGAGCAGAGTCTGGACAATCAAATTTCATATTGAAGAATGGTTTCGCTCTCTTGTACTCACCTCTACCAGCTCTGGACTTGCCAGCCTTGATACGGATATATGCTGTACACTCTGGGTGGCCAACAACCTCCCACTGATAGCATCTATCTGGTGACTTAAGTGTCCATTCGTGGATATCAGGCTGACCTAGCTTGTTGAGCTGGGAGATACCTGATGATAGTAGGTAGAAATAAAGCTTGCAGAGAAGAATTTTTTCTTCCTCTGTTTTTACGTCCTCTGGCTTTTCGATACCAAGTAGAGCAGACATTTTTAATAGCACCTGCATAAACTTTAGGAACTTGCCGAGTGACTTAATTTTCATCTTTGGTAGCTTGGTCATATCGCCCTTCATAAAGGCATTCATCTTCTCCATAGAGGAGAAAGCAAGCTCACCATCAATTTTTTCCTGACCTAGATACTCACCGAGTTTAACTGACCACGCACCATCCTCAATGATGAAATGAACAGCCTCCTTGTCCTCAGCATTTACCTTGGCAGAAACCTGATATATAGCATTGACACCCTCGAACTTTTTGTTAAGCTCTGGAATGTCAGTAGCAATAGTCTTCATCAGTGGCAAAGCAGCTGCCATGAAGACCTTATTAGTGTAGCGAACCTCATCGCTTGGCATAATAATACACTCCTTTCAAGTAGTTAGATGATTAGGATTTTAGAATTCGTCGTCCCAAGCATCGTCTGCTTCAAAGTCAGCATGCATAATCTCTTGAACAGCCTCTGCGATACCGTTAGCATCAATCTTTGCAAGAGCAAGTAGATCCTCTTGTAGACCGATTGTTGAGAAAGCGTTCTGATGACCTAGCATCTTGAATGCACAAGCCTTACCAGACTTAGCAACAACCTCTGCTACAGCTGAGCCAAGACCACCCATAACCTCGTGGTCCTCTGCTGTGATGATACGACGAGTATCCATAATAGCAGACATAATAGCCTCTTCATCGATAGGCTTGATTGTGTGCATATTAAGAACTCTGATCTTTAGACCAGCATCAGCCTCTAGCATACGAGCAGCCTGCATAGCCTCGAATACACAAGAACCACAAGCAATAATTGTAAGGTCAGTACCCTCATTCATAACAGAAGCCTTGTTCCACTCGAACTTGCAATCGTTAACATCCTTGTAGATAACTTGGTCAAAACCACGGTTAATACGGATATAAACTGGACCATCGATATCATAAGCAGCCTTTACAGCGTGATAAGTCTCTGAACCATCACAAGGACAGATAACTGTCATATTAGGCAATGTTCTCATACAAGCCATATCAATAAGTGAATGGTGAGTTGAGCCAGCCTGACCGAATGAAGTACCAGCATGGGTAGCAATCATCTTTACAGGAACATTCTGATAACAGATATCAGTATGAATCTGGTCTAGTGAACGAGCAGCTGTAAAGATAGCGAATGTGGATGCAAATGGTACAAGACCATTCTTTGCAAGACCAGCAGCTACGCCAAACATATTCTGCTCTGCGATACCTACGTTAAAGAATCTGTCTGGGAATTGTTCACCAAACATACCAATCTTTGTTGACTTAGCAAGGTCAGCAGTAAGAGCTACAACGTCCTTATGCTCTTCACCAAGCTCACATAGTGCGATACCATAGCACTCTGCTGTTGATAGCTTGGTTGTATCAGTCATAGTATAATTCATTCCAGCCATAGTCTTATGCCTCCTTTTCTACACGAGCAAGACGCTCTGCTAAATATTTGTCAAGTGAAGCAAATGCCTGCTCCTTGTGCTCCTCATCAAGTGAGCCATAGTGCCATAGGTAGTTGTCCTGCATAAAGTCAACACCAGCACCCTTGAATGTATCCAAAATGATAGCAGTTGGCTTGTCGCCACCGTTCTTATGGTTGTCGATAGCAGCCTCGATAGCATCATTAAGCTCCTTCATATTGTGGCCATCAACACGGATAACGTTAAATCCGAATGCGTCAAACTTCTTATCAAGAGGCTCAACCTTCATCTCGTCATCAACACGACCATCAATCATACACTTGTTGTTATCAGCAAGAACAACAACATTAGATAGCTTGAACTGAGCAGCACTCATAGCAGCCTCCCAGTTTGAGCCCTCGTTAAGCTCGCCATCACCGGTAAGAACAAAGTTCATATAGTCGATATCATTAACTCTACCTGCAAGCGCAAAACCAACAGCAAGAGAAATACCATGACCAAGAGAACCTGTTGAGCAGTCAACACCCTTAACCTTGTTGCAATCAAGGTGCATACCAATCTTTGCACCAGTTAGGTTAAAGATTTTTAGCTCCTCCTCTGGCATAAAGCCAAGGTCAACTAATAGTGGTGCATAACCTACTGCACAATGACCCTTTGATAGAATAAATCTATCTCTATCCTTCAAATCTGGATTCTGTGGGTCAACCTTCATAAATCTGTGATAAAGGATTGTCATAGCGTCCATTGCTGACAAAGAGCCACCAACGTGTCCTGAACCACCCCAGATAGCTGTCTGAAGACAATATCTTCTAAGCTGATCTGCCTTTTTCTCAAGACGGAGCCACTCAGCTTTATCAAATGGCTTGTAATCTACTGGCATATAAATACCCCTTTCAATTTATAATGTACACCGAGAGTCACACCCTCGGTGCAAAGTCCTATATTATTTTAGTCCCAACTCTGGGTGTCTAGCAGCAACAACACCGAATGCATCCTCTGCGATATCGATAGCAAGCTTGATATCGTCATCAGTAACAGAAGCATTCATAAAGTGGTTGTGGTGAGAAGCAAGGAACAAGCCTCTGCTTACACACTCTGCAATCCACTCCTGATGAAGCATAAGGCTATCATCATTAGCTATACGAAGATAGAATAGTGCAGGCTCACCAGATACAACAAGATTGAAGCCATGCTCCTTACCAGCAGCTTTTAGACCGTCTGTGAGCATAATGCCCTTCTCTCTAAACATAGTTGGTGTATCAAGTCTCTTCATCTTTGGTACACAAGCAAGACAAGCAGCAAATGGCTCTGCACTCATCCAATAGGAACCTGTATAAACAACTGATGAAGCAGTGTTCTTCATATGCTCCTGACCACAAACAGCAGACATATTGTAGCCGTTTGCAAGAGCCTTACAGAAGCAGATAAGGTCTGCCTTAAAGCCAAAGTAGTGGTCAGAACCAGCAATATCAAGACGGAAACCGGTACGAACGTCATCGATAATGATAAGCACATTGTGGTCATCACACCATTTGCGTACCTTTGCCCACTCCTCTTTGCTAGCACACTTGTTATCAAAGAAGTTACCGTGGTCATATGGCTGTGCAATAAGAGCAGCGATATCGCCATTGTTAGCGTCATATGCCTCCTGCATAGCATCAAGGTCAAACCATGGAACAACGATATTGTTAGCAACATCCTCTGGTGTGATACCAGGATAGTCTGCCTTCTGTGCCCACTGGAAATCACCGTGGTAGTAGCCCTTAAAGAACAAAATTTTCTTCTTGCCAGTATGTGCACGAGCACACATTACTGAAAATGTAGTAGCATCAGAGCCATTCTTCATAAAGAACGCCCAGTCAGCCATAGCAACTGTATCCTTTAGCATCTCTGCACACTCAACCATCTTGTATGATGGAGAGGTAGTACAGTTACCAATCTTAAGCTGTGCCATAGCAGCAGCGTCAACGTCGTCATCACAATAACCAAGAACGTTTGGACCATAAGCACACATAAAGTCGAGATACTTGTTGCCATCTACGTCCCAAAAATATGTACCCTTTGCGTGATCAAGCATAAGTGGCCACTTTGTGATAGGAAGGAATAGACCTTCTGATGGACCAAGGTGTCCATAAACACCGGATGGAATAGCATTAAGAGCTCTGCCAAACCACTCCTGTGATTTTTCGTGTGTATACTCTGGATATTTACTCATTAATTATTCCCTCCTTAACCAAGATATACGGCAACTCTGTCAAGAATTCTGTTGACATTATCGATCATATTGATCATACCACACATATAGATATTGCCAGCACAAAGCTCTGCCATAGTAGAAGCTGTACCATTGAACAATGCATTAGCAAGGTCGATAGTCTTGAACTCCATAACAGCTCTTGGAGTATCTGGCTTCTCCTTAATTAGCTCAAGCTTGTGATCTCTAGCTCTAACTGTAACATACACAGCATCTGTAATACCCATCTGGATATCACCATCAACGATATATGATGCAGATAGCTTGCTGATAGTATCTGTGTTACCTAATGCACAAATAGCACCACCGATGGTGTACATTGTGAGAATAGTTGATTTCTCAAAGAAATCTCTGTCCTTCAAATCCTCTTCATTTGGCATAAGATATTTTGTCAAGATATCAGTTAGCTTTGTGAATGGACCAAGCAAGAATGATAGCACCTGTGCGATGTTCTTTACTGGCATACCAGGTTTGCTGTCATCGATAAGAGCATTAAACTTCTCTGGTGAAGCGAACTTCATCTTACAAGTGCAACCGAAGTCACTCTCTGTCATCTTGCAACCATCTGCTGAAAAATGATATGTCACACATGGACCATCTGTTACGTCAAAGCAGAGCGCTACTGGTTTCTTCAAGCCCTGACAAACAGCCTTTGCGTTATCATCCATAACACAAAGATTTTCCAAAGTAGCAAGAACGCCATATGCATTTACAAATGCCATTGCCTTTGCTTCTTTCAAATTAATTCCTCCTTAAATGTGCATAATGACGCACTACGCCATATAACACAACAATATTTGTAAAAATTATACCATAATTATATATTATAATCAATGTATGAAAGGACCAAATAATTGCCCAATTTTATAGCAAATTAAACAAAAAAGGCTACACAAATGTGTAGCCTTTAGACAATTAATATTCTATTAGTAGTTAATCATATAATGGTCGATTTCCCACTGTGATACAGCCTTGCGATATGAATCCCACTCAGCCTTCTTACCATTGATATAGTTATCAAATACGTGCTCACCAAGTGTTTCCTTAATGAATGGATCAGCCTCTGCGCACTTGATAGCCTCCTCTAGTGTACCAGGTAGGCAATCAATACCTAGATCCTCAATCTCCTGTGGAGAAAGAGCATATACATTCTCGTCATATGCTGGTGCTGGCTGCATACCCTTCTTGATACCATCAAGGCCAGCAGCAAGGCATAATGCCATCTCAAGATATGGGTTACACGCTGGATCTGGGTTACGAAGCTCAACACGAGTGCCCTTACCTCTTGATGCTGGGATACGAACAAGCACTGAACGGTTAGAGGTTGACCATACAAGGTATGTAGGAGCCTCATAACCTGGAACAAGTCTCTTGTATGAATTTACAGTAGGATTTGAGAACACAGCAATACTCTTTACATGTGCCATAACGCCAGCAATAAAGTTAAATGCTGTCTCGCTAAGACCAAGCTCACCATTTGGATCATCGAACACATTCTTGCCAGTCTTTAGGTCATAAAGTGACATATTAGTATGCATACCAGATCCACAGATGCCCTCGATAGGCTTTGGCATAAATGTTGCATGTAGACCGTGCTTGGTTGCATATGTCTTAACAACATGCTTAAAGGTCATTACACGATCGGCAGAGGTCATAACGTCGCCAAACTGGAAATCGATCTCGTGCTGTCCTCTAGCAACTTCGTGGTGTGATGCCTCAATAGTATATCCCATATCCTCAAGAGCAAGACAGATATCACGACGACAGTTCTCACCATGGTCGATAGGGTTAAGGTCAAAATAACCAGCCTCATCACCAGTCTGTAGTGTTGGAGCACCATCCTCATCAAGCTTGAATAGGAAGAACTCACACTCTGGACCTACATTGAAGCCATAGCCCATTTCTGCTGCCTCATCGATAACCTTTTGTAGTACATTTCTTGGGTCACCCTCAAATGGAGTCTCGTTGTCAGCCTTGTATACAGAGCAGATAAGACGACCAGTCTGAGCATTAAGGTGCTTTCTCCAAGGGAAGATTGCCCATGTATCAAAATCCGGGTGAAGATACATATCTGACTCATCAATGCGAACAAATCCGTCGATAGATGAACCATCAAACATGCAGTTGTTATCAAGAGCCTTCTCTAGCTGTGAAAGTGTGATGGACACATTCTTCATAATACCGAACAAATCAGTGAACTGAAGACGAATGAACTCAACACCATTCTCCTTTGCTTCCTTCAAGATGCTCTCTTTTGTGTACTTACTCATAATAAATAATACCCCTCTCAATATTATCATTGTGAAAAAATGGCGCTCCGAAAAAACGGAACGCCTTTGTTCTTACCAATGCCATTATAATATAGCTTGTCGTACAAGTCAATCAAAATTGTTAATTTTGTAACAAGTAAGTCAAATCAGCTTATCCTTGTATATTCTATTTGTGCAATATCACTTGAAATCGCAGAACTCCTCACTAACGATATCAGCGAACAAATCCTTAAAATACTCTGGTGTTGTGCCACTCTGTGCTTGAGAAACACCAAGCTCCTCATTATAGTCGCAGAATTTGTACACACTGAAGCTAAATCCAGTGCCAGAACGAGTGTAATAGTCGATGACTGGTGCCATTTTTGCAGAGGTAATCTCAATCTCGCCATTTTTGCGCTCAACAGTTATCTCTGCCATACCACCAAGCATTTGAGGAAGATTAATCTGGTGTGAAATAAAGTTACCAAGTGAGTAGTAAACTATCATCTTCTTACCAGTTTCTTCATTTGTTACCCATTCTACTGGTTGAACAACATGTGGGTGTGTGCCAATAACGATATCAACGCCTAAATCAGAAAACATTTTTACATATTTCTTCTGTGCATCATTGATTTCGTGGCTATTCTCTGTACCCCAATGAGGGAACACAACTACAACGTCAGCATTCTTTCTTGCTTCTTTGATATCAGCCTTTACTCTATCCTCATCAAGCATAGAAACAAGATAAGGCTTATCATCAGGAATAGATATGCCGTTAGTGCCGTAAGTATAATTAAGCCAAGCAAATCTTATACCATTTTTCTCTGTATAAGCGATTTTGTTGTAATCCTCATCGCTAGAATATCTACCGATTTGGGTAATATCATCATATTTCGAGAAGAACTCACATTCCTTCTCGATACCGACAGCACCAACATCCATAGCATGATTAGTAGCACAGGTGAACACGTCAAATCCAGCACCAATAGCAGCCTCACCAATCTCCTGTGGTGAATTAAACACTGGATAGCCAGTGTAGTCAGCCACTGGACCACCAAGAACAGTTTCTTGGTTAATAATAGCAATATCGGCACTAGAAATATAAGGCTTGATATTAGTATAAAATGATGAATAATCCCTTGTTCCATCCTCTTTTTCACCAGCTGCAATGAGTGTGTTGTGGATAAGATTATCACCAACAGCAACAAGAGTTACCTTTGCATCATCATTATTTTCAGCCTCTGTTACGACCGGGCTATCGTTAACTGTAGTAGGATTTTCGATATCCTTATTCTTTGTAATATGACCGGACACAGCAAGCGTAATCATTACGATTACAGCAATTGCTACTGGTACAGCTATAGATATAAGCTTTCGCTTGTCAAATTGTTTTTTCTCTCTTGGCATAACGCCACCTCCAAGATTTGCTAATATCATTATAACAACAATGAGGTGTTAAATCAATGAATTTATTTTTACACCCAACATATTATATTGACAAACCGAGGCATAATAATGTATATTAATACTTGCAAAAATTAAATATAGGAGAAGAAAATAATGGAAGCTTTTTTCAATAGTGCACCTATCGTGGTGACATTAATTTTCTTTATTGTGGGTCTTGTACTCATAATAAAAGGTGGCGACTGGTTCGTTGATAGTGCTAGCTGGATTGCAGAGGTGCTAGGCGTTCCAAAGTTCGTTATCGGTGCGACAATCGTATCCGTGGCTACCACATTACCAGAGATGATAGTTAGTATCGCTGCTACAGCAAAGGGTAATGTAGAAATGGCTGCTGGTAACGCTATCGGCTCCGTTACTGCGAACACTGCTATGATTATGGGACTTTTCATAGTATGTATGCCATTCACTGTTAAGCGCAAGGAGTTCGCTCCAAAGGCATTGATGATGTTCGGTGCTGCAGCAACACTTATCCTTGGCTGTATCTTCACAACAAAGTTCCAGCACGAGTTCATCGCTGGTGAGAACAACTGGTACTACTCTCTATCAAAGATTGGCACAATCGTTCTTATCGCAATCTTCATTATCTTCTTTATAGAGAACTTTGTTTCTATGAAGAATAGTGACACACAGATTGAGCCAGCACCAGATGGAATTGGTATGCAGACAGAGGACAACATCATTCCTACAAAGGAGACAGCTACCTCAAAGGATTGGATGAAGAACATTGTACTATTCATCCTTGGTGCAGCTGGCATCGTAGTTGGCGCACAGCTACTAGTTAACAGTGGTACAGTCCTTGCAGAAAAGGCTGGTATCCCACAGAGACTAATCTCTGTTATCGCAATCGCTATTGGTACTTCACTACCAGAGCTAGTTACAACAATTACAGCCCTTCGCAAGAAGGAGGGTGCCCTATCAGTAGGTAATATCCTTGGTGCTAATATCATCGATTTGACACTTATACTACCAATCTGCTCATTCGTATCTATGGGCAAGGGCAATGGAGCACTTGCTGTTGCAGCAAGCTCTGTACAGATTGATATGGTTGTTTGTCTTGCAGCAATCGCTATTGCTGTTATCCCAACAATCATCACAAAGAAATTCCATCGTTGGCAGGGTGCTGCTACACTCGTTGGATATCTTGCATATGTAATCGCTACAGTAGCATTATAAAAAAGGACACCCCAAGGGGTGTCCTTTTTAAATTGAAAATTTAGAATTAAAAATTGAAAATGTAAAGATTGCCTTTCGATAATTATTATGCTGTCTACAAAGCCATTAATTTTACATTCCAAATAAGATAAGGGACACGATATTTCGTGTCCCTTTCGTTTTTCTTTAATGATTATTCCTCTGTTTGCTCTTCGTCGTACTCGATTTCGAAGTTAAGGATTTCGCCACATACTGGGCACTCAACCTCACCGTCCATAACGGTTTCCTCATCTACGTCGAATGCAGCGCCACAAGCTGGACACTCAATCTCGAATGTTTCGAATTCGTCCATCTCGTCATCACCACAGCAGCCCTCACAGCCTGCACAGAAATCATCGTCATATACAGCCTCTTCAAGTGATGCCAAATCGTCATCAATCTCGTCTAGCTGCTCCTCTACGATATCAAGCTCCTCGCAGATATCATCAACATCCTCGTTCATTGACTCAAGCACGTCGATAATAGCCTTGAACATTTTTGTCTCTTTCTTGTTATCGTCAAGATCAAGTCCATCAAGTAGACCCTTTAGGTAGCCTAAAGCTTCAGTTGTTTCCATATCCATACCTCGCAAATATTATGCTCTTTCCATATACTCACATGTACGAGTGTCGATACGAATCATATCGCCCTCGTTGATGAATAGAGGAACACGAATCTCTGCACCAGTCTCAACAGTAGCTGGCTTAAGAGTATTAGTAGCTGTGTTGCCCTTTAGACCAGGCTCTGTGTGAGTGATCTCAAGAGTAACGAATGTAGGTGGCTCAACACCAAATACATTGCCCTTGTAAGAAAGGATCTTGCACTCCTCGTTCTCCTTAACGAACTTGAAGCTATCTGGAAGATCGCTCTCTGCTACTGGGATCATCTCGAATGTCTCGTTATCCATGAAATAATACATACCATCATCATTGTATGAGTACTGCATATTCTTTCTCTCGATATATGCTGTAGGATACTTTGCTGATGGGTTATAGCTCTTTTCAACTACAGAGCCAGTGATAACATTCTTTGTCTTTGTTCTAACGAATGCAGCACCCTTACCAGGCTTTACATGCTGGAACTCGATAACCTGAAGAACGTTGCCGTCCTCTTCAAATGTTACACCATTTCTGAAATCACCTGCTGAAATCATATTTATACCTCCGATAATTTATGAATAGGGATATCCCCTTCATATTTAATTTACTAATATATTTTACAGTATTTCTAACAATAAATCAATACCCATTTTGTAACTATCCTTACCAAATCCAGAAATTTGTTTTACACACACTGGTGTGATAACGGATATCTTGCGAAAATCCTCTCTCTTGTGGATATCGCTCATATGCACCTCGACAAATGGAGTGTAATCACTAACAGCCTCAATAGCATCACGAATCGCATATGAATAATGAGTATAAGCACCAGCATTAATAACAACGCCATCATAATCATTCATGCTCTTGTGGATAATATCGATGATATCACCCTCATGATTAGACTGGTAGAATGACATATCAGCACCCTTGCCCTCACCATAAGCCTTTAGCTCGGCATTAATATCAGCCAAGGTCTCTGCGCCATACACATTCTTCTTCCTAATGCCGGTCATATTCAAATTTGGACCATTTAATACTAAAATCTTCATATAATCACCAAAATAATAATACCATATTAGCACCCGTAGTGCAAGATAAAGTAAAAAGCAGGTCATAGACCTGCTTATAAATTACTTATACTTTCTCTTACGAGCAGCTTCGCTCTTCTTCTTACGAGCAACAGATGGCTTCTCGTAATGCTCTCTCTTTCTTACCTCTTGGATGATACCATCACGAGAAGTCTGGCGCTTAAATCTACGAAGTGCGCTATCAAGAGATTCATTCTCCTTAACTTTTACCTGACTCACTGTATTCCCTCCCTCCGACCATCGGGGGTTATTTGATAATTTTTTTATCGCGTTGATTATAAACAATAATTAGACCAATGTCAAGTATTTTGTAAAATTATGTAGCATTTTTTTGATAATAGTCGAATGCTACTTGCACTTAATACTCTTTACCGTACTAAAACTGCCATAAACATATGCTCCGTCAACAAGCTTGTATGCTCTAACCTTGACGAAATAAGTCTTACCACTTTCCAGATTGGACACAGTCTTCTCCTTAGTAGAAATACCAGAAACTGTTACCTTTCTAACCCCTTGACCAAAGCTACTGTCAGTAGACAAATAAATCTGGTATCCACTAGCAGAGTCAGCAACAGTCTTCCATGTTGCCTTGATATTATTCTTGCTAGGTGTGGTCAAGGTAGACAATGTCACCTTGTTAGGATTAGTCGCTGTCTTGAGCACGAAGGAATAATCGCCATAGCCCTTGTCCTTAACATATGCCTTAACCTTAATAGAATAAATATTACCTGCTGTGAAATTGTTAAGGTTGGTAGAGGTGGCAGTAACAACCTTACTAAAAGGGTCACCACCCTTTGTCACATTCTTGATATAAATATAGTATTTTGTGGCGTTAGGTACCTTGTTCCATTTTATAGAAATACTGTCAGTAGTTCTGGCAGTACGCTGTAGACCAGTAACCTGATTTTTCATTGTTCTAGTCTTAACGGTAATAGTAGAAGAATAATCTCCATTAGTACCAGTAGATGATATCGCCCTTACCTTTATTGTGTAGGAATTAGACTCTGTTAAGCCATTCAATGAAGTCTCGGTAGTAGTAACTGTCTTGTCAAAATCAGTATTCTTTGTGTTGTTGTGGATAGAAACATAATACTTTTGAGCATTAGTAGCCTTATTCCACTTGATACCTATTGACTCCTTAGCAATAGCGGTCACAGCTAGTCCAGCAACCTTTGCTGGTTTCACTGGTGCTGTCGTAGTGGTCGTAGTAGTTGTGGTAGTAGTTGTTGTTGTAGTGGTCGAGGTTGATGGTGCAGTAGTGGTCTGCTCCACCAAATAATACTTATTGGTGTATTTTGAATATCTATTAATAGTGATACCTAATCCCTGTGTTTTCATCTTGTTATAAAATACAGAATTAAGGGATATAGGATTACCGTCAGAGTCATATTCACTCTTTGTAGGTGATTTAACAAATTTTGACCAAATAATATCATCAATATGGCAGGAGGCACTAGAATATTTACCAACGCCATAATTGGAATGATAAATCTGCATCTTTTTGCTATCAATATGCTGTATCATAAATGTATGAGTTGAGCCACCACCGTAGCCACCATAATGCACCACGTCACCAGGCTGTGCATTGTTGATAAAGAAATCACGAATATTCTTTGCATCAGCCTCGGTAGGAGTGGAATTCTTAACGATAAGCTTCTTTACAGTGTAGTAATTATCAGTATGGTCAACTAGATAATTGTCATGTAGTCGTTCGTAATTATAGCTAACGCCATATAGTTTTTCACACACCATTGATACAAAACCAAAGCAGTTGCCAACAACTGCAGCATCCTTACCAGGGATAAAGCCAGTGGTCTTTTGTATAGAGACAAGCTTGTCCTCTGCATACATTTTTGTCGCACCAAAAGCTGTGTTACAGCTGAATGCACAAATCATCATCACAACGGCTAACGCCAATGACAAAAACCTTTTCACAGACTATCCCCTTTCTTCAAAAAACTTTTGATATTATATCATAATTTGCACTAAAGGTCAAATTTGTACAATTATAATGTTTTTATTGCATAAAAGATAATATTATGTCATAATTATAAAAAAACACTGAGGTCAAATCTTTATAAAAATGAAAAAAGATATATCATCAATCAATCTAAAGCTAAATTATTTCATAACAAAACTAAAACAAATATGGATAATCATGCTGATATCATCAGTGATATGTGGTGTACTAGGTGGCGTAACTGCTAGAGCAATATACAAGCCTGTATACACTGTTACACAATCATTCACTATTGAGCTAAAGGAGTATCCAAACGCTAACCAAGCCAGTATATCCGACAACCAGTTGAGTAAGACACTACCTAGCTTAATGAGCTCTGAGACCTTTATGGAATATATGGTCAAGTTCGTAAAGGAAAAAGGCGCTAACGGTCGATTCATGGTGTCGTCACTGAGCAATTCCAATATCTTCAATATCACAGTTGAGGGCGACAGCAACGAGGATTGTATCAGCATACTTGACATATTCGAGGAGCATTATGCTGACCTTACCGAAAAGGTAGTTGGTGAAAGTAAAATAAAGTTTTTTACAGAGCCTATCACAAGTCCCCTACCATCGAATGCCCCAAGCTATGTAGCTGGTGCAGTAATCGGTGCTGGACTGTCAATAGCACTATTTATAGCGATACTGGTCATCAAAACAATGACCACCAAGACGATACTCGACTCTGCAGAGGCAGAAGAACTACTTAACGCCAAATGTCTTGCAGAAATCAAGGAAATACGCACAAAGAAGCGTAGCGATAACAAAAATAATAACAAAAACAATATGCCACTGATATCGGACGAAAGTGCTGATTTGGAGCTGAAGCAGAGCATCAACACACTGACGATGAATGTGCTACAAAAGACAGAGAACAAGGGATACAAAACAATACTGTTAACTAGTACAATCTCTGGTGAGGGCAAAACCTCTGTATCAGTCAATCTTGCCACAAATCTTGCTATACTAGGCAAG
Source organism: uncultured Clostridia bacterium (assembly GCA_937876375.1). GTDB lineage: Bacteria > Bacillota > Clostridia > Oscillospirales > Acutalibacteraceae > Eubacterium_R. The sequence goes on from CALEHY010000012.1 coordinate 17,808, forward strand.
ACGGTTATTATCGTAGATTGCGACCTTCGTTCTCCAAGCGTTGCAACGCATCTTGATACAAAAATTAACACTAGCCTTTCATCAGTTATTGAGGGCAATGCCGATATAAAGAACGCTATCACAAGCACTAACACGCCAAATCTCGATATGCTAGGCAACGCTGACACTGACGCTAATGCTTCCGAAAATGTCGCAGACAAAAGACTTGCTGATATAATAGATGGCCTTAAAGCTCAATACGACTATGTCATCATTGACACACCACCAGTCGGATTTTTGGGCGATGGTTTATCACTCAGCGACGCAGCAGATGCATTTGTTTATGTCGTGTCACATAACTATGTCAACACAAGCTATGTTACAAGGAATCTATCATCATTCGACGGCGCAAATGCAAAGATGCTAGGCTTTGTAATCAATCACAAACAGTGAGGTAAAATAAATGAAAAACATAATCAAATGCTTATTAATTATCCTAATCGTTGCAATAATTATTGCACTAATTTTCACAACAATTTTCTACATAGCACCGAATGCTAATATCAAGCGTTATCGCAATCAGCTAGAAGTACAAAGCGCAGAAAAACTAGAGAAAAAAGACTGTATCCATTTTTTAAATACTGACAGCTCTGACGCTATATTAATCGAGAGTGACGGACATTATGCACTAGTCGATTGTGGAGAGGACAGCGACAATCCAAGAGGCTTTGAAGAGCTAGTATACAAGGGATACGAAAACGAGATACTAGATTATCTTAAGAAGAATGCCACTGGTGCTGATGGCAAGGTGCACCTTGATTTCGTACTAGGAACACACAGCCACTCTGACCATATCGGTGGATTTGATACAATAATTGAGGACGAGAGTGTCATCATAGACAGAGCATATCTAAAGGTGTATGATGAGAGCAAAATAAACAGTCACGAGGTTGAGGCTTGGGATAACAAAGAGGTATACGAGCAGATGGTAAACGCTCTAAACAAGAAGAATATCCCTATCATATCCGATATCACAGAAAAGCAGTTCAAGCTAGGCAATTTTGACATAACACTGTTCAACACAGAGTATGACAACAGTGGCCTCATCGTTGGAGAAAACGACAACTCTATCGGAACACTGATAGAGAAGAACGGTGCAAGGGTGTTCCTAGCAGCAGATATCGACAACATCAATGGTGATGAGGACAGAATCGGTAAAGAGCTAGGCAAAGTTGATTTGTTAAAGGTCGGACACCATAGCTACAGCAAATCAACCTCATCAGGCTGGCTAAAGAATCTCGACCCAGACATTTGTGTCGTCACAAATCTATACGAAAAGACTGACAAAAACACACTACGTCGTATCACAAGAATTGCAAAATCCCCTATTCTCACCACTGGTGGAGAGAACGGTGTCATCGCTAGTATCGACGACGATGGCAAAATCACATACTACAACAATAACGACAAACATTAAAAAAATAACGGTGCAATGCACCGTTATTTTTTATCCCTAATTCTAAAAAAGAGATAATATCCTCCTCCGAAAATGTACATATCTAAAATATTGCGACAACCCTTTTTAACTCAAAATGTAACATTCATCAAAAAAACATCTAATTGCTTATAACACTTAGTATTGAAAAAAACGTAACTATTGTAACGCCAAAAAACAAGAATATTCCAAGCCCTACTCCAGAATGTATTCCAACAAATATGCCTAACGCTAATCCTAGAATTATTGGGATAACTATTGTTAATATCATTTTTATAGTTTCTATTTTATCTTCTTTTGCTTGAGCTTGTTCCTCTTCCAGAATTTTTTGCTCTTTCATTTTTTGAATAGCTTCGTCATATTTTGGAGTAAGTTTTTCTAAATAATTATCGAATTCAGGTTTATTGAAATACTCAATAATTAATTTTGCTCTAGTTAACGATTTGATATTATTTCTCACAATCAAATGCTCAATCTCGTTTAGATATTCTTTTTCAGTTCTCTTTGTTATTCTATTGCTTAAAATATCAATTAAAAGATTAGATATAGTTTCACATTCTCTTATAGATAAGCTATTTTTGTTGTTTATTATACTTGCAGTAGATGCTGCAGATGCAGAACCTTGCGAATAAGAATTCTTGAGCACTTGCAATTGAGCTACTTTTTCATTTTCATCAACTTCTTTTCTACACAAAATAGTTTTATTAAACCCTAAAATATATAGTTCAACTTTTATGAGATTGTAAATGTTTTCATCAATAGTTACTTTAGTAACATCGATATTTTTTAATCCATCTGCGGACATTGAAACATAGCCATTTTTAGTTTCATGTGATTTCGTAGTAGTATAATCCTGTGTTGTATGAAAGCCTCCCATTGATACGCCACCAACTGAAGCTCCTGTATAGATTACTTTTGATGGATGATAGGTATAAGTAATAATTTCTTTCGATTTTACTGAAAAATTTACATTTCTATATTTTGCATTATCTGATTCACAATAAAATTCACCATTTGAACACTTGAAAACTTTATACAATGTATTATTTGAATATACATCAAAAAGACATTCACCATCTAAATTGTTTAATTCATATTCATTTTTTGCTTGTTCATATAATGAATATACATTTTTGTAATTCAATCCTAAATCAGAAGCAATAACTTTTGCTTTTATTCTTTGGTTAGAATCAGACATATTATTACAATCCTTCGCCTGACATTCATTGTAAAACTTTATCAATAATTCCTTTTTATTCATAAATAATCTCCTATCTCTTTTTTAAAATAAAAAATGCGTACAGCCGAAGCTATACGCATAAAAAACACATAGCTCAACTG
>CALEHY010000013.1 GCA_937876375.1 uncultured Clostridia bacterium
CGGATATCATCCGCCCGCTTATAATTGCTGTCTGCAAGACCATTAATTTTCAATTCATTTTGTCTTGTCGCAATACCAAAAATAACTGCCATAGCGAAATTAAAACTTCGTTATGGCAGTTCGTCTTTTGATTTTTTCTTATATTTATTTGCTTAAGAATCTGTTGAATTTGTTTTTCTCTAGTTTTAGGTAGATGCTCTTGATTGGTGGGCAGATGGTGAATAGCACACCAGATAGGGTGAACAGCTTGCTAGGGTTGACAGCTTTTTTGCCCTTTTCGATACCTTTTACCATTTGCTTTGCTACATGGCTTGGCTGTTGAACTGGGAATGGCTTTTCAAATTCTTTTTTGTTTGCTGCTTTGAAGAAATTTGTATCGGTTGCGATAGGGTATAGGCAGGTCAGCTTGATATTCTTTGGCAATTCGTAGCGTAGACCCTCTTGGAATCCATGCATTGCAAATTTTGATGCAGAGTATAGTGTGAATCCTGGCATTGCCATCTTGCCAATGGCTGACACAGTGATAGCGTAGTGACCCTCTCTACCATTTAGGTAGTCCCTATATTTCTCATATGTATAGATAGGGGAGAATACATTTGTCTCGAACATTCTCTTGCATCTATCCCAGTCTGTGTAGTCCAGTGCCTCGTAGTATGGGTATCCAGCATTAGCGTAGAAGATATTAATATCTCCCATAGCCTCGTGTGCCTTTTCGAATATTAGATCAACATTTTCCTTTGATGATACGTCACATTGCATAGGTATACAGTTGTCAGCAAAGCCCTCTAGTTTGTCAGTGTTGATATCAACAGCGAACACAGTATTGCTCTTTTCTGCACATAGTAGCTTTAGTGTCTCTAGTCCGATACCGCTGTTTGCACCTGTTAGAACGATTTTTTTATTCTTTATCATATTACTACCTCCAAGTTTCTTATCTAAATTATATTGTATCTTATATTCCTTGTCAAATATAATACTCTTGAATTAATATTTAATTACAGTTATAATAGTATCATATGGAGGGATATGTTATGAAATATGAAAAGCTATTCTCACCAATGAAGATTGGTACAACAGAGATAAAAAATAGAGTTGTTATGGCTCCAATGCTTATGGGCCTTGGCAAATTCGATGGTTGTCCTACTGATATGATGATGGACTACTATGAGGAGCGTGCCAAGGGTGGCACTGGTCTGATTATTACCGAGATTACTCGTGTTAACGATGTTCACGGTGCATCAGCATTTGCACAGCTTTCTATGTCTCACGACAAGAATGGTGAGGCACTAAAGGAGATGGCTGACAGAATACACAAGCACGGTAGCAAGCTTTTTGTTCAGCTACACCACCCAGGTCGTCAGAATCTTGGTCTACTTATCGGCACAGTGCCTATGAGTATCGCTATGGATAAGGCTTTGCCATTTTATTCAAAGATGCTATATTCTATCGTTCCTGCTGGTAAGGTGCTTATGGAAAAGCATTTAGTGCCTAGGGTAGTTGCTCCATCTGTTGCAGAGCGTAGCTATTTTGCTGACTCTAATATGAAGGCTCTGTCAAAAAAAGAGATAGAAAAGCTTATCACCCAGTTTGTTGATGCTGCTGTTAGAGTTAAGAACGCTGGTGCTGATGGTGTGGAGCTACACGCATCACATGGATACCTAATTCAGCAATTCCTCAGCCCTAACACCAATCATCGTACTGATGAGTATGGTGGATCATTAGAGAACAGAATGAGATTTCTTCTTAATATCATCAAGGGCATTAGGGAAAAATGTGGCGATTTTCCACTTATCGTTCGTCTAACTGTTGACGAGTGTTATTCATATATCGGACAGCCTAACAAGGGCTACAATCTCACAGAGGGTGTTGAGATGGCAAAGCGACTTGAAAAGGCTGGTATCGACGCTATTGACGTATCATCTGCAGCGTACGACACATTCAATTACTGGCTTGAGCCTACCTCTTTTGAGTGCGGATGGAGAGCATATATGGCAAAGGCTGTTAAGGAGGCTGTGTCTATCCCAGTCATCGCTGCTAACCTTATTCGTTCTCCAGAGCAGGCTGAAAAACAGCTTGAGGATGGCATTCAGGATTTCATTTCACTTGGTCGTCCACATATTGCTGATCCTCATTGGGTAGAAAAGGCACAGGCTGGTCATCCAGAGGATATCAAGCGTTGTATCTGCTGTTTGTATTGTATTGAGAGCATGCAGAATAATGCCTATACTGGTGGTCACGGTGAATGTTCCGTTAACCCTCGTGTTGGCAGAGATAATATTGAGCTAAACAAGAATGGTGCTGGCAAGAAGGTTGTTGTAGTAGGTGCTGGACCAGCTGGTCTAACTGCTGCCGAAACTCTTGCAGAGCGTGGCTTTGCTGTTACTGTTATTGAGAAAGAGGAGAAGGCTGGTGGTCAGCTTATCCTTGCTGCTGCACCACCTAACAAAGAGAAGATTGGCTGGTGTATCGAGGATCTTGTTACCTCTTGTACTAAGAAGGGTGTAGAGTTTGTTTACAGCACCGAGGCTAACGAGGATATTATCAAATCATATGACCCATATGCTGTTATCATCGCTACTGGTGCTGACGCTGTAAAGCCTATGAGTATCAAGGGTGCTGATGGTGACAATGTGTACACCTCTACTGATATTTTGTCTGATGCTGTTCAGCTTGATGGAAAGACTGTTGCTGTTATCGGTTCTGGTATGACTGGACTTGAAACAGCAGAAAAGCTAGTGCAGACTAATACTCCATTCCTTGTAGAAATGGCAGATACTGTTGCACCTGGCACATGGCATCAGCATGTTGACGATGCTACTAGACGCCTTGGTGAGCACGATACAAAGTTCCACACCTCTACCAAGCTTGTAGAGATTGGTGAAAAGGGTATTATCGTCGAGTCAGTTAAGGATGGCAACCGTCAGGAGCTACCTTGTGACGCTGTTGTGTTCGCTGTTGGTTCTCGTAGTAATTCATCACTTTATGCTGATTGCAAGGATAAATTCAGCAAGATATTCAACATTGGCGATTCTGTCAAGGTTGGTCGTATCGCAGATGCAACCAAGGCAGCTTTCAATATCGCTATTGAATTATAAATATTAAAGGACAATCTTAACGAGATACTGCCATAACGAATTATTTTTTTCGTTATGGCAGTTATTTTTGTATTTAATATTGTTAGATATTTTTGGTATCGTGACAAGACAAAACGAATTGAAAATTGAAAAATGGAGAATTGAAAATTAATGGTCTTGCAGACGGTAATTTTAAGCGGGCGGATAATATCCGCCCCTACATAAATCTTGATTATTAGAACAATCGTAGGGGAAGATATCATCTTCCCGTTTTATATTGTTCAAAGAATGACACATGCGGGCGATTGATAATCGTTTCTACGAATGTCTGTTCCGATAAAGTTGTAGCAGTAATTTGTTATAATAACAAGATAAAACAAAACATAATTTTGCATTAAAATAACGGAGCAGTTTTACTGCTCCGTTATTCATTAATCTTCGTTGTGGTATCTTGTCTAACGAGATTGTCCTTTTGCCTTACCATTTTATTGGTGGGATATTTAGTTCGGTCAGCTTGGAGTTGATTTTGCTGTATGGCTTGCTGCCAAAAAATCCTCTGTATGCTGATAGTGGGCTTGGGTGTGCCGACTCGATGATGAGCGACTTGTTGTTTTTGATAAGTCGCTTTTTCTTTTTTGCGTTGCCACCCCATAGCACGAATATTACTGGCGATTTGTTCTCGTCAATCAGCTCGATTAGTCGGTCGGTAAATGGCTCCCATATCTGTGCCATCGAGTTAGCTTGACCTTCGATTACGCTGAGGGCTGTGTTGAGCAGTAGTACGCCTTGCTCTGCCCAGTCGGACAAATCCGTTGTCACCCTAGTGATGCCCAAATCATCCTCTAGCTCCTTGTACATATTGCGTAGGGATGGTGGCATCTTGACACCTTCATATACCGAGAATGCCAGTCCGTTCGCTTGGCCGATTTCGTGATATGGGTCTTGACCCAGTATTACCACCTTGACATTGTCAAATGGGGTCAAGTCTAGCGCACGATAGATATTGGTCTGCGTTATCTTGCCATTTTCCACCACAGTTGGTGGAAAAATCGTCTGTCCGTCGCTGATTTTTTGTACAACATCGTTTATGGCGATATCGTTGTACTCCTTTATTTTTTCGTCAGCTAAAATATCGTTCCAGTTCATCATTTGTTCTCGTTATAGCTCTTTTTACGGAGCAAAATCATAAATATCATACCTGCTATCCCACCAATGGTGTTCATCATCATATCGGTCATTGTGTCGACTAGACCTAGATAGCCATATTCGTTGTGATATTTTGCAAGGTCAAATCCAGCTGTTTCGACACCAGCGATAGAGAGCTGTAGATTTGTACCGTGGAGCGAGTCCATAAGGAACTCGTATATCTCCCATCCAACAGCGATTGACATAGCAAACATTAAGCCAAACATTGCTGCAAGAATGATTGAGCACTGCCCCTTTTTTCTCTGTAGGATGAATGCAAAGTCGAATGCAAATACAGCACTAACCATACCGGACAAACAGTGCATAATGATATCATAGAACCAGATCTTGTCGAACAGCTCTAGGTATGAGCCAAATGGGATACCAGCACATATAATAATGTTTAGCATAGTTTGGCTGAGTGGTGGTACCTCTTCAATAAAGCTACCGTTACCAAAAACTTGGAACAAATCCCATAGGTGAGTAAAGCATAGACAAGCAATGCTCTCTCCCATCATGATATAGTCGCCCTCAATGATTGAGTACACGATACACACGATGAGCACTATTCGTAGTATTATCCAAAATATAAGATGACCCTTTGGCATAGTGTCAATAGGGTACTTTTTAACTTTATAAGCCATTTTTCGTTCCTCATAAATATATTTTTAATAATATACCATAATTATAATAATCTAGTCAAATATAAAATAAAAATAAACTATTTCAAAATCGTTTGTATTTTAATTATTCATTTGATATAATTATTCTAGCAATTAATGGACGACTGTCCAAAAGATATATGAGGGTTTAATATGGAAAGATTTGTTACAAAGTATGAGGTAGAGGCTACAATGTACCAAAAGTTTGCTGCTATCGCAGAGGACAGAGGCAACAAGCCTTGCCTATATTATTACAACAATACTATCAGCTTTGCACAGGTTAAGGAGATGGTTGACCTTGCAGCTGCTGGTCTGCTTGCAAATGGCTGTAAGAAGGGTGACAGAGTTATCGTTTGTGCTCCTAACACACCACAGTGTATTGCTGCTGTTTATGCTATTAACAGAATTGGCGCTATCGCTTCAATGCTTCATCCACTATCTGTTGCATCAGAGGCACAGTATGCAAAGAATCTTGTTGGCGCAAAGTTTGCATTCTGCTTCGACGTTAGTGAAAAGGCATTTGCTGGTATGGATGATGTTACTGTTATCAAGTGTCCTACAGCACAGTATTTTCCAAAGAGTGTTTATGGTATGCTTGCTAATATGACTTATAAAAAGAAGATTAAGGGCAAGACAGCACCAGCCCAGGGCGTTAAGAAGCTTATGACCTGGTCAGAGCTACTTAAGGATGGTAAGAACTACAAGGGTGATATCGTTACAGAGTCTGACCCAGATGCTACAGCAGTTACTATGATGACTGGTGGCACAACTGGTAATCCAAAGGCTGTTATGCTATCTAATTATAATGTTAACTCCTTGTCATATGAGCTAGTTGACGTTGTTGATACAACACTTCATATGGCTGTTGACCCAGACAATGATTGTATGCTTACAGCGTTGCCAGTATTCCATGGCTTCGGCTTTGCACTATGTATGCATGTATCAATGATTACTGGTATGGCACAGGCTATCTTCCCACAGTTTGATGCAAAAATGTGCTCTGACGCTATTAAGAAGTATAAGATTAACTATGTTTTCGGTGTGCCAGATTTCTTCGAGAAGGTTTACAAGGCTGGCTATTTGAAGAATGTTAATATGTCTACCATGAAGCTTATTGGCTCTGGTGGTGACGTTGTTCCTTATTCTCTAACAGAGAAGATGGATAGATTGCTAAAGGAGAATGGTGCAAAGACACACTTCACTACTGGCTATGGTCTAACAGAGTGTGTAACATGCTGTACATTCTGCGATATGACTAGAGAGGCTCCACAGGGTTGTATCGGTCTACCTTGCTATAATATTGAGACTATGACTGTTAAGCCTGGCACAACTGAAAAGGTTGAGGGTGAGGATGGTGAGCTTTGCGTTTACGGTCCAACACTTATGCAGGGTTACTGGAACGACCCAGAGGAGACAGCAAAGGTGCTCGTTAAGCATGATGATGGCAGAGTATGGCTACACACTGGCGATATGTGTCGTATCACTCCAGAGACTGGCGATATCTACTATCGTCAGAGACTCAAGAGAGTGTACAAGATTGCTGGCTACCTAGTATATCCTTCATTCATTGAGGAGAGCTATCGTGCTATGGCAGAGATTTATGATTGCTGTGCTATCGGTATCGGTGAAGAGGGCAAGACCCAGATTAAGCTATTCGTTGTTAAGAATAAGAAATATAAGGACGATAATGAGGAGCAGCTAACCGAGAAGATTATTCAGTTCGGCAAGCAGAATCTATCAAAGTGGAGCATCCCAGCAGTAGTCGAGTATATCGACGAGCTACCAAGAACAAAGATTGGTAAGGTAGATTTCAAGGTGCTTAAATAATGATATAATTGATTATACGACACTCTCTTTTTGAGGGTGTCGTATTTTTATATCAAGTGCATTTTGACAGATAATATAGGTGTTGCGACATTTTAGTAATTTGCAAGGGCTTTCTTGTGTAAATGGAGGCGTTTTGTTATAACAAAAAAGAGCACTCGTATCCGATACTCTCAATAAGGATGGTATCGGATTTTATCTTTAACTCGCCTTGACAGATATTCTTGGTATCGCGCCAACTTGATATTGAAAACATTTTGTAAAAATGTTACTATTTAAATAAAGAATACACATAAACTAACTGGAGTTGTAATATGATTAAGATTTTTCTTGTTTTGATACTGTTGTCCATATTTATTTTCCTTATTGTACTTCTTGCAAAAGAAGCAAAAGAAAAATCATATGATAATGATAACATAATATTTAAAATAATAGATTTTATTATTGAAGAAGACCTTACTATCGGTATATTATTTGTTTTGATCGTTTTGATATGTATTATCGTTTTTGGTTTATAAGGTTTCAATAATTAATACTAGGTTGTCGTAATATTTTAGATATATAACAAAAATTCCCTATCGCAAGATAGGGAATAATAGATGTTGACAAATATAAAATAATTGCATATAATATAAATGAACAAGG
>CALEHY010000014.1 GCA_937876375.1 uncultured Clostridia bacterium
AATTGAAAATTAATGGTCTTGCAGACAGCAATTATAAGCGGGCGGATGATATCCGCCCCTACATAAATCTTTATTATTAGAACAATCGTAGGGGAAGATATCATCTTCCCGTCAATATAATAGGTGTAGACAAAGGTCTCCCCCCTACGAATTTATGGTACAAAAAAGAGCAACTCAAATGAGTTGCTCTTTCTTAATTAAATATCATATTTTAAAAATTAGTGGATTTTTTCGTTAGGCAAGGCTTTGGCAAAAGAGATAAGGGAGCATACTTTGTGTATGTGACCGAAATCGATCTTTGCCTATAACGAAGCATAACGGAAAAAGACACAATTTTTTAACAAAACATAATGATCAGCTTTGACGCTAAAACAACAGCAATCAACGCAATAGGATATGTTGCTGCGTAGGCAGATGCGACGTCCTCTGTGCCAGCAACAGAGATAAGTGTGCCGAGTGCTGGGGTTGAGGTCATACCACCTGTGATAGAACCAAGGTTGTTGAGTAGTGGCATCTTGAGTACATATTTTGCAAATAGGAAGCCACACACCATAGGTATTAAAGTCATCAATGCTCCGTATAGGAAATAGATAGGCTCAAAATACTGAACGAATTTTGCACCACCAGAGATACCTGCACCGATGAGGAACATCATTAGTCCAAGCTCACGAAGAGTACGAAGTGTGCCAGCCTGTGGCATAATGTTAATCCTACCAATCTTGCCAAAGTGGCCGAAAACCAAGGCTACAAGAATACAGCCACCAGTTGTTGTTAGCGAAAAGCCCTGAATCTTTACAGAGCCAACGATAACACCAAGAATAGCAGCAAGTGAGAATGGCATAAAGCCAAAATCATCGACATGGATAGTATGTTTTTTGCCGACAGTTTTCTTTGACTCCTTTGGTTTGTCAGCGATGGCGATACGCTTTAGCTCGTAGTCCATATTTGCCTTAAGAATTTTTGGCATAAGCTGAACGAAGAGCACAACACCGATAACACCGAACAAATATGCAATAGCATATCCAGCAGAAACAGCGTCCTCAAAATTAGCACCAGCTGCCTCCTTAGATGCAGAGAAAGCAGGTGTTGAGGTAAGTGCACCAGCGAGAAGTCCAACCATAGTAGACTTGAATGTGTCGTGGTCGACAGAGCTGAATTTGCCACCGATGACAACACATAGCACGCAGATAAGCGCTGCTGAAAGGATAATAACTATACCCAAAAGAACATAGGACTTAAAGTTCACCTTCATATTTCTAAAGAACTTTGGTCCAGCGATAAAGCCAACCGAAGTAACGAAGAATATAAGTCCAAGATTTTCTACAATTTTTAACGCTTCCTTGGTGAATACTGTATCATTTACAGAAAGCTGTGCATCAAGAGTTGGAAACAAAAATGCTCCAAACAAGAGTGCGACAATAAACACACCTGCTGTGCCAAGGTTAACACCCTTGATAGTAATCCTACCAAGGACATAACCAACAGCTGCAATAGCAAGCACACAAAATGTCAAAAAAGCAACACCAGTAACGGTTAACGCTCCAAAATTCATCTGTTACCTCTCCTTACTAGTCGTTTACCTTACGAGCGTAGTCAGGGAGGAGTTTTGGAGATACCATATCGCTTTCGATGCCTGCGTTCTTAATTTCTGTTTCAAAGCTGTCAACATGGCTTAGTGTAAGGTCTGACACAGTAGTATCCTTTGCCTTTGCAGATGCCTTTTGACCAGCGTTACGACCAAATACAATAATATCTAGTAGTGAGTTACCCATAAGTCTGTTTCTACCGTGGATACCACCAACAGCCTCACCAGCTACATATAGGTTCTCAACATTTGTCATACCATCAGCATTGATATCAAGACCACCATTCTGATAGTGAAGAGTTGGGTAAACAAGGATAGGCTCCTTACGGATATCGATACCATATTTACCGAACATACGCATCATAGCTGGAATACGCTTTTCGATAGTGCCCTCACCATTCTTTAGCTCAATCATAGGAGTATCAAGCCATACACCGATACCATCATCAGTATGTACGCCATTGCCATTTGTTGAGCACTCACGAATGATAGATGCAGCAGATACATCACGAGTCTCTAGTGGGTGCATAAATGCCTCACCATTGACATTGATTAGCTTTGCACCAAGAGAACGAACCTTCTCTGTAACAAGTGCACCAAAAATCTGCTCTGGATATGCAGCACCAGTTGGGTGGTACTGTAGAGTGTCAGCATAAAGTAGCTTTGCACCAGCACGATAGCCAAGCACAAGGCCATCAGCAGTAGCGCCATAGTGATTTGAGGTTGGGAATCCCTGATAATGTAGACGACCAGCACCACCAGTTGCGATAACTACTGTCTTTGCCTTTGCTATCATAATCTCGTTAGTCTCCATATTAACGAGAACAGCACCAGCAGCCTTGCCATCAGCGTCCTTGATAAGCTCAATAGCAGCTGTAAAATCAACTACTGGAATTTGTCTGTTAAGCACCTCGTCACGAAGAGTACGCATAATCTCTGCACCAGAATAATCCTTTGCAGCGTGCATTCTCTTACGAGAGGTACCACCACCGTGAGTAGTAACCATTGTGCCATCAGGCATTTTGTCAAACTCAACACCAAGGTCATTTAGCCACTGGATAGCCTCTGGAGCATCATTAACTAGCTTGTAAAGTAGCTCTGGCTTTGCAGCAAAATGTCCACCACCAAATGCATCAACATAGTGGATAGCTGGGCTATCATTTGGCTTGTCAGCAGCTTGGATACCACCCTCTGCCATCATTGTGTTAGCATCGCCCATACGAAGCTTTGTAACAATCATAACAGATGAGCCAGCCTTGTCAGCCTCGATAGCAGCAGAAGCACCAGCTCCACCACCACCGATGATGAGAACGTCAACGTCGTAGTCAACCTTGCTCAAATCGATATCAGCTGTGTTAACACGGCTATGTGCCTGTAGTAGCTCTGCAAGCTCTGTTGGCACCTTTTCACCCTTGTTAGGACCAATTTGAAGGACAGCGAACTCGTTCTCCTTGTAGTCTGGGTGATATGTTGCAAGAAGGGTGTCCTTTTCGTCAGCAGTCATTCTGCGTGGCTCAAGAGTAGCATTTGCCTCTCTATTTTCGGCAACCTTCTTCATAGAATCTAGCATTTCTTGATTGTACATTGTGACCCCTCCTTACTTCTCAATTTCTCTGTTGTTATAGAGCTCTTTCATTTCCTCAATAGGCTTGCCCATAAGGTTCTGTAGTAGCTCCTCAAATGTACCGTCCTTAATCTCCTGTACTCTGTCCTCTAGGTGAGCAGTCTTTGGAGCGAGGTACTTACCATTAAGTCTTCTAGCAAGCATAGCAACCTGTGGATGACTAATGCCAGCTGGGCAACGAGATGAACAAACACCACACATTACACAGTCAAAGCTCTCCTCTGCACACTTTTCGTACTCGCCACGCTGTGCGTATGCGATATACTGCATAACATTGAGCTCCTGTGTACAAGCATTTGTACAAGCGTTACAACCAACACAAGCATAAATCTCTGGATAAAGCTGCATCATAATCTGCTCTGTAGGCTTAACATTTTCGATATCATATACTTCCTTAACAAGTGGGAAGAATGGTAGAGTAGCGATATACATATTGTCCTCTACCTTTGTTTGACAAGCAAGACAAGCCTTTAGCTCTCTGTCGCCCTTGATTCTGTAAATAGTAGCACAAGCACCACAGAAGCCGTTACGACAGCCACAGCCACGCTTTAGCTGGTAGCCAGCATATTCCATAGCGCCCATAATTGTCAAATTTGATGGCACCTCATATTTCTTGCCATACAAATAGATATTAACCATATTATTTTCCATACTCGGTATCCTCCTATTAATATTCGTCTGGCATTTCGTCAATCTGGTCACAACGGAACACAGGACCGTCCTTGCAGACATACTTGTTACCGATATTGCAACGACCACATTTGCCGACGCCACATTTCATCTTTAGCTCCATAGTGGTATAAACTTGAGTTTTATCAAATCCAAGCTCGATTAGACCAGCAAGAGTAAATTTAATCATAATAGGAGGTCCACAGATAACTGCTGTCTTGTTAGTGTCAAATCCAAGCTCCTTAACATAAGTAGGAACAAAGCCAACATGACCGTCCCAGCCCTCCTGCTCTCTGTCGATAGTGAGATACACGTCGATACCAGTATCCTTGCACCACTCATCAATAATCTCTTGATAATCAACAAGGTCATCAGCAGAGCGTGAGCCATACACGATATCAATCTTGCCATACTTGTCACGATTGTCACGACAGTAATTGATTACACTGCGAAGAGGAGCAAGACCGATACCACCAGCAATGAATAATAAATCCTTGCCAGCAAAGTCGGTATCTACTGGAAATCCGTTGCCATATGGGCCACGAATAAGTATCTCCTGACCGACCTCCATCTCGTGTAGCCAATTAGTAAGGCAACCACATTTTTTGATACTGAACTCCATAAACTCGGTATTAGTTGGAGAAGAGGTAATGGAGAACATAGCCTCACCAGCACCAGGAATCTGAAGCATAGCGCACTGTCCAGGAATATGCTCAAACACCTTGCCACCCTCAAGAGCGTTAACTCTAAAGGTCTTTACGTCAGGAGTGTCCTGACGAATATCTGTTACCACACCAACGAGTGGTATCAAAGTATCGTTATTCATTACTCCTTCACCTCCAATGCCTTCGCAACCTTGACGATATTCATATTGATAGGGCATTTTGCAAGGCATCTGCCACAACCAACACAACCGAATTCGCCATTGTTGTTATCTGGAAAATACACTAGCTTGTGCATAAATCTTTGACGAAAACGCTCAAGCTGTGAGGTACGAGGATTGCCGTGTGCCATCTTTGTAAAATCAGAGTACATACAGCTGTCCCAACACCTAAATTTCTTAATTCCATTACCAGTGTCAAACTCTCTAATATCATAGCACTGGCAAGTTGGACAAACGAATGTGCAGGTGCCACAGCCGATACAAGACTCTGACAGACCAGCCCATTTTTCACTCTTGAACAAGTCAAGTAGCTCGTCATCCTTAAGTGCGTTAAAGTCAACCTTTGCAAGTGGTAGCTTTGGCATCATAACAGTGATTGCTTCCTTAACAGCATCAGCAGAGCTGTCATCACAATCCTCTAGAATATCGCTAACGCTGTCGATAAGAGCTGTACCCTTGTCGGTATTAGCCTTTAGCATCATATCGTCGCCCATAATCCAAGCGTCGATATCGCCACAAGGGTTAGCTGGGTCGATACCGAATGCTGTACAGAAGCAGGTCTCCTCTGGTCTGTTACAAGCGATTGATACCACTGTACCGTGCTCACGACGGTTCTTGTAATATGTATCGATAGGGTCTACAAGATAAACCTTATCAAGAATGCCGAATGAACGAACATCGCATGCTCTAGCACCGAACACTACGAAATCCTCACATTCCTCTCTTGTGTCAACAAGCTCTAGCTTTTTGCCATTCATCTTTACCTCATAGAGATTTTCCATCTGTGGGAAGAAGAAATCCTTTGCAGAGCGTGTTGTATTTAGCTTTTCAGTCATAGTCATACCAGACTCATATTGCTTGAACTCTGCAACATTCTCGTCAGTATCGACTGGGATATATAGTGACTGTGCGTTGCTGATAGCATCGAGGAGTGCGTTAAGCTTTGATAAAGAAATCTTTTTCATTAGCAATTACCTCCTCTTTCGTATACCACGCTTGGCTCACAGTCATCCTGTGTAAAGTTCACTAGTGGTGGACGAGTGTCCATATCAGCACCAGCCTGGTACTCACCATAAAGCTCGTTCATATCCTTAATGAACTTGCGGTTAAGCAAATGTAGAGGAATATGCTGTGGGCAAACACGACTGCATTCGCCACAGTCAGTACAACGACCAGCAACATGGAATGCACGAATAATATGGAACATATTCTCCTCAAAGCTGTTTGCTGCAGCCTTTTGGGCAACACCACTGTTGTCGTTATCGAACACACACTTTTCACAAGTGCAGGCAGGACAAACATTTCTACAAGCGTTGCAACGAATACAACGGCTGAGCTCATTCTGCCAGAATGCAAATCTCTCATCAGGAGTCATTGCCTCTAGCTTTGCTACCATATCAAAACGGTCGCAATCCTCAACGACCTCACCATTTTCGCCAATAAGCTCATCGAAGATAACAATCTTCTTGCTCTTACAGCTTAGGCAACGGTCAAGCATAACATCTGCCTTTTTAATCTCTTTATTATCACCATAGATAGTCTCAACAGTAAGAGTTGCATCATTCTCTGTAATCTTGCTGATACCAGTAAGACCAAGAGCCTTTACCTTTTCGATATCAGATTTGCCATAGTTTTCCACACCAATGATATACACATTGTCACGGTTCACTCTGTGCTCTTTAATAAGCTGTTGTAGGCTATATGAATCGCAAGGCTTAACGAACACAAGCACCTTGCCATCCTTTTTTGTCTCCTTAACAAGATATTTTGACACATTAGCAGCAGCGAATGTGTTGTATACAAAATCCTTGTCAAGCTCATCAGCAGTGGTGAAAACTGCTGGTGTAATATCGTAATCGAACTCACCAATCTTCCAACCGATGACACGATTTACTGTTCCGTTCTGGAGGAGCTCCTTTGCTCTAGCAATCATTCTGTCTTGCATCTCAAATCCTCCAATCTCTTGTTCTCACCAAGGTCGATAATTGTCTTTACAAAGCTGTTCATAGTCTCTGCAAATTTTTGACCCTCGGCAGCAGATACCCACTCTACTCTAGTTCTGCCCTTTTCGATACCGAGATAGTCAAGCATAGAAAACAGCATTGTCATACGACGACGAGCATAGTAGTTACCAGTAGTGTAGTGACAGTCACCAGGGTGACAGCCACACATAATAACACCATCAGCACCACGCTGAAATGCACGAAGAATAAACATAGGATTTACTCTGCAAGAGCATGGCACACGAATAATCTTTACATCTGCTGGGTAGTTAAGTCTGTTTGTTCCAGCAAGGTCAGCACCTGCATATGAACACCAGTTACAGCAAAAGGCTACGATAGTAGGCTTAAATTCTTTGTTCTCTATTTGCATATCGCATCTACCTCCGCCATAATTTGTTTGTTGCTAAAGCCCTTTAGGTCCATAGCGCCACTTGGACAAGCAACTGTACAAGCACCACAGCCTTGGCATACAGCTGGGTTAACAGTAGCAACTCGTCTAATAGCTGTTGTTCTGTTTGGTCCTGGGAATTCCTTATCCTCATATGTAATCGCACCATAAGGACAAACCTTTTCACAAGATGAACAGCCGTTACATAATAGCTGGTCACTGTTTGCGATACAAGGGTTGCAGGTTAGCTTATCCTTAACAAGTAAGCCAATAACCTTTGCTGCTGCAGCAGAGGCTTGGGATACAGTTTCTGGGATATCCTTTGGACCTTGACACATACCAGATAAGAACACACCAGCTGTTGGGCTCTCTACTGGACGAAGCTTTGGATGAGCCTCAGTGAAGAAATCATTTGTATCCATAGATGCTGTGAGCATTGTTGCAAGAGGTCTAGCACTCTTGTCTGGCTCGATAGCAGCTGCAAGAACAACCATATCAGCGTCAATATGTAGCTGTTCGTTGCTGATAAGGTCAGATGCTTGTACCTTTAGCTTCTTGCCATCTGGTACTACCTTGCCGACCATACCCTTAATATAATGAACACCATATTCCTCGACAGCTCTGCGATAGAACTCGTCAAAATTCTTACCAGGTGTACGAACGTCGATATAGAATACATAAACGTCGGTATCTGGATACTTTTCTCTTGTCAACATAGCATGCTTTGCTGTGTACATACAGCAAACCTTTGAGCAATAAGGCTTGCCCTTGCTGTCAACACCGTCACAACGTGAGCCAACGCACTGAACGAATACGATAGTATGTGGATGCTCATGGTCGGATGGACGAAGCAATGTGCCACTTGTAGGACCAGCAGCGTTCATAAGACGCTCATACTCAAGTGAGGTAACAACATCTGGTGACTGGTTATATGCGAACTCATCGAACTTGTCAACCTTGATAGGCTCAAATCCAGTAGCAACAACGATAGCACCATATTTCTCCTCAACAAACTCGTCCTTTGCGTCATAATTGATAGCACCAGCAGCACAAACTGTGGAGCAAAGACCACATTTGCCAGTCTTCATCTTGATACAGTAGGTAGGGTCGATAGTAGCAACCTTTGGTACTGCTTGGGCAAATGGGATATAGATAGCAGAACGATTGTCCATACCGAGATTGAACTCGTTAGGTACCTTCTTCATAGGACATTTCTCTGTGCATAAACCACAGCCAGTACAAATATCCTCGTTAACAAACCTAGCCTTTTTCTTAATCTTAACATTGAAATTGCCGACAAATCCTGATACAGCGTCAACCTCACTGTAGGAATAAATCTTAATTTTCTCCTGCTGTGCAGCCTCTACCATCTTTGGAGTCAAGATACAAGCAGCACAGTCAAGTGTTGGGAAGGTCTTGTCAATCTGTGCCATCTTGCCACCGATAGTTGGACTCTTCTCAACGATATCAACCTCAAATCCAGCATCAGCGATATCAAGAGCAGTCTGGATACCAGCGATACCACCACCGATAACAAGCGCTCTCTTTGTTACTGGGCTTTCGCCAGCTGTGAGAGGTGTGTTTAGCTGTACTTTTGCAATAGCTGCTCTACCTAGGACAACAGCCTTTTCTGTGGCTGTCTGCATTTCCTTGTGTATCCAAGAGCACTGCTCACGGATATTAGCAATCTCAACCATATATGGATTAAGACCAGCAGAGGCAGCAGCCTTACGGAATGTGTTTTCGTGCATACGAGGAGAACAAGAGCAAACAACGACACCAGTAAGGGCATATTCCTTAATAGCGTCCTTTACCATATTCTGTCCAGCCTCAGAGCACATATATTGGTAATTGGTAGAGAAAACAACACCAGGCTCGTTAGCAAGGGTATCAGATACCTTTTGAACGTCTACTGTACCAGCAATATTACTACCACACCAGCATACAAATACGCCAATTCTTTGCATAATGCGTTTCCTCCTTACTTCATATACTTTCTAAATGCACTAACGATAGCTTGCTGTGGCAAGTCCTCATCGATAAGTGCTGGAATATCCTGTGGCTTAAGGTGATTGTTACCTTGAACACGAACAGCCACATCTCTAACAGCCTCAACAAGATTTGCTGGCTCAACACCACGAGGGCATCTCTCAACACAAGCAAAACAGGTCAAGCAGGTAAATAAGCTATCACTGTTTAATAGTGGCTCGATATTGCCACTCTCCACCATATACACGAACTGGTGTGGGTGATACTCCATATTGTCGAAAGATGGGCAGGTAGCTGTGCACTTGCCACACCTCATACATTTGCGAGCGTTTGTACCCGAAATCTCGAGGATACGCTCTTTAAGCTCATTATTATTTGCCATAGCGTCCCCCTTACTTAACACCAAGCGCCTCAGCAAGTAGCTCTGTGAAATACTTTACTGGTACATCGTGGTCAGTTGCGTTCTTGTCAAGATTGTATAGGCATAGTGGACAAGCTGTGATGACCATATCTGCGCCATTGTCAACAGCGTTCTTTAGTACGGCGTTGCCCTTTGCCTTTGCAATATTCTTGTCCTCTATTGTTGTGTATCCACCACAGCACTCGTTACGCATAGCGTACTGAACTGGTGTAGCACCAAGAGCCCTAATCAAATCCTCCATAATAGTAGGATTTTCTGGGTCATCCATCTGCATAACCTTGCTAGGACGAAGAAGTAGACAGCCATAATATGCTGCAATCTTCATATCCTTGAGTGGATTAACAACTCTCTTCTTTATTTCGTCAAAGCCAATTTCATCACGAAGGAGCTCCAAGAAATGAATAACATTTGTCTCTCCAGTGTATGGCTGTGCTAATTTCAAATAATTGTTTGCCTTTTGGGCAGAGGTATCATCAGTTCTCATCATATTGTTGACCTGCTTGATAACATTGTGACAAGCAGAGCACATAGTAACGAGATCTTGATTCTTCTCTTTTGCTTGGTTAAGTGCTCTAATAGATGATAACTTTGTAGCAATCTCATCTCTAGCGATAGGATAGACACCACCACAGCACTGCCAGTCCTCTAGCTCCTCTAGTGTAACACCAAGTGCCTGGGCTGACGCTCTAGCATATTTGTCCAAATCCTTTGCTTTTGTCTTTAGAGTACAACCAGGATAGTAACTATATGTCATAGGTTATTCTCCTTTGTATTTTGTTAAAATTAACATTCGTATGTTTTAAGAGATTTCATTCACGGGGGTAGTGCTTGGAGCGCAGGCAAATTTTGACCGCTACCAAGTCTTTATTGCTCCCTTTTTCTGCCACTGGCAGCGGTCGCAATCAGACCATCTCTTCTGGGTGGAATACCTCGTCAAATCTCTCCTCTGTTAAGAAACCAAGCTGAACACAAGCCTGCTTTAGTGAGATACCATACTTGAATGCTCTCTTTGCTGTCTTTGCAGCATTCTCATAGCCAATGTATGGGTTAAGTGCTGTAACAAGCATTAGAGAATTATGTAGGTTGTTGTACATTCTCTCCTTGTTAGCCTTGATACCAACAGCACAGTTATCGTTAAAGCTAATCATACACTCTGATAGTAGTCTAACTGACTGAGTGAAATTGTAGATAATAACTGGCATAAACACATTAAGCTCAAAGTTGCCCTGTGAAGCAGCGAAGCCGATAGCAGCATCGTTACCCATAACCTGAACAGCGACCATAGTAACAGCCTCACACTGTGTTGGGTTAACCTTACCAGGCATAATTGATGAGCCAGGCTCGTTCTCTGGAATGAAGATTTCGCCAATACCAAGTCTTGGACCTGATGCAAGCCATCTAACGTCGTTTGCCATCTTCATAAGGTCAGCAGCAAGTGACTTCAATGCACCGTGAGCGAAAACGATTTCGTCCTTTGAGGTGAGAGCGTGGAATTTGTTAGGAGCTGTGATGAACTCCTTGCCAGTAATCTCTGTTACAGCCTTTGCAACCTCAACGTCAAATCCCTCTGGAGCGTTAAGACCAGTACCAACTGCTGTACCACCAAGTGCAAGCTCCTTTAGCTCTGGTAGAGCGATTTCAAGTAGCTTCTTGTCCTTTTCTAGTGAAGTTCTCCAACCACTAATCTCCTGTGAGAATGTGATAGGTGTAGCGTCCTGAAGATGAGTTCTACCACTCTTAACGACGCCCTCATTCTCCTTCTCTAATCTCTTAAGTGTAGCAACTAGAGTGTCGATAGCTGGAATAACCTTCTCCTCGATACCAAGAACAGCAGCAATACTCATAGCTGTTGGGAATGTGTCATTTGATGACTGTGACATATTGATATCATCATTTGGGTGAAGAAGCTTTGTGCCAGCAATCTCGTTACCTCTGTTAGAGATAACCTCGTTAGCATTCATATTGCTCTGTGTACCAGAACCAGTCTGCCAAACAACAAGTGGAAAATGCTCGTTAAGTGTACCAGCCATAACCTCGTCACAAGCCTTGCTGATAGCAGCAAGCTTTTCGTCAGTCATCTTTTCTGGCTTAAGCTTATTGTTAGCGATGGCAGCAGCCTTCTTGAGAACACCAAAAGCGTGTGTAATCTCTCTAGGCATTGTCTCGATACCAACACCGATTTTAAAATTTTCGTGTGAGCGCTCTGTCTGTGCTGCCCAGTACTTGTCAGCAGGCACCTTTACCTCGCCCATAGAATCGTGTTCAATACGATATTCCATAATCATACCTCCAAAATGTAATAATAGATTAATACAGAATATATTATATATATAAGGGAAAGCTAAATCAAGCGAAATTGTTATTTTTTTAACAATTTCCACAAATTTCATCATTTTACTCAAAACGAGCATTTTTAAAGCAGAAATGTTTGTTAATTTTTTCACTATCTTAAACAAAAAACAGCCACGAGTGCTACCTCGTGGCTTTAATCTATCTAAACGCAACAGCTAAATATGATACTCCTTTTTCGTTATACTGTCTAAACTCGGTAGACGCTACCGGAACACTGCTCTGTGTTGCCGTAAGCGTTTTGCCACTAAGCGTTAGACCAAGCGAGCTACCACTAGTCGTTGCGATACCAAAATAATTGTAATGTGATTTGTTGCTAAAGTCTGTTAGTCCAGGCATATTGTTAAATGCAAAGACGATACACATTCTTGGCGAAAAATCACAGGTTAATGTAACAGCTTGGGTAGCCGTACCAGTACCATAAAATGGTTGAAAATGTATTAGCTTGTCCCATCGGTTTCTGTCCTGCTGGGACACATGAGAAACATTATCAGCAACATGATTGCCAATAGTGGCATCGATAATCTCGTTGTCGACATTAAAATCTGCCATCTCTGGAATATCGTTTACTACCCATTTGTTCAAATTGTAATTTTCTGTTTTATATGAACTAGACATTCTAATCCTCCCTAGCGTAAATAGTGTCGAGCATACTCCATCTGTAGCTTCTGCGATTGAACTCACTCCAAGATAAATTGATTTTGCTCCAAGGCAAGCCATCTCCGTTCAAAATGACCTTGCAAAATGGTGACAACCAGTTCTTTGTGACTATACCGATTGTGTCCGGATTGTAAAGATAGAGACAAATGTATTTTTTATCAATACCAAAATCAAGTGGATCATCACCAATAAATTTTTTAAGCTCATCGTAATCTGCCACACAGCCTTTGCTAGTATGCTCCTCATCAATGACGACACCTAGCATATCTTCAAGCATATCCATGCCTGCGCAATATGCCATAATCTCTGCACGACCCAGCGAATGGTCATCGGTGCACAGACCTACTGTAGAATAAAGCTCACAAAATCTATCAATCCTACTCATAAGGTGTCACCTCAATATCACCTAATGTAAGAATCTGATTTTCATTACAGGTGATATACTGACCTACAGCGTCATCACTCTTGATATCAACAATACCATCAATATATTTTGACAGCCACACACGAAAAGAAATTATGTCAATTCTCTCACCAATCCTGAGCTGTTCAAAATACATTTTGCAATATCGCTCCACCTCTTGTGCGTTAGCGTTAGCAATAACATTTAGGCTGACTGTTTTTTCAGAGCAGTTCACGACAGTCGCCTCAATACCAAGCATTTGTAATGCCAAAAGCTTGTCAATTATCTTCTGTATAAGTGGATATCCAATAGAGCCATATATAGTTTTTGCACAAACATTGACCCTTCGGTTAACTGTATCGACGCCATAGATATTACAGTCAAGCACCTCGTCAAGACTGCAAACTATGTCCTCAATGGATTGCTTGTTTAATCCGTTAGGTAGCACCTTGAACGAATTGAGCAGACGCTTTCTTAATGTTTCATCACTCTCAACATTGTTACCACCGACAAATGGCTCATCATTTGTGACACTCTCTATCCTTGCTGGACAATTTACTAGCACAGTGACCATATTAACGCCAATATTGTACCCATCACCAACGTCGAGTGCTGTTGCTGGCACCTTGACAAAATATGACCTAGCTCTCAACACAGCGTCCTTGTCAGTTTCAAACTGAATGAATGGCTTGTCCTTGACGGAACAAATCGTTCCCTTTGGGATGAGGATATCCTCATCGATAGCTGTGCTGACGATGAATTTTAGCTCACCAATAGCCTTTGAAGCAGATTTTCTGCTCATATCTCGAAGCTGTGCATGATAGTCGAGGTACTGACCCTGTGCTGTTTGAACAAAGCTCTGTCGATTAGAGTAGTCCATATTACAGTACAAGGAATATATTTCACTAGCCACAACACTCAATCTTGTGCTAATATCGCCCAAATTTTCTGGATTTTTACCACATTCGTTATAGAATGCTATCTTCATATTGTTCAAAATATCATCATATGTAATCTTCAAGATTTTGTATCACCTGCTTTTCCTTTGAATTAATAGTCAAATCGACATAAAGAATATTATTCTCCACTCTTGCTCTGCTGACCTCGACACCATCTAGCCTCTCTAGTGCCAATCTGGCATAGGCTAGTGCATACTCATCACTTGGGAATGGCAAATCCCCCTTCAAATAAGAGCCAAAATCCTTGTTTGGATAGAACTTGCCACGCTGTGTGACAAGTAGCATCTTTGCCATCTGCAAGACCTCATCAATATACTCAACGCTCACCAAATCAGCAGCGTCAGAGCATACCACATAGTCGCCATTTTCAATCTTATCTGTCAATCCATAATCACTCCATTCTTGTCAATAACAAGGGAGTTGAGGACTATCGAGCCATCATTCTTTAGCTCTATTTTTGCACCACCAAGTGAGCATATCGTTATCTCACCAGACTCGCCAGCGTTCTGTGCCCTAGCACCAATAATAACCTGGCCATCCATCGCTGGTAGGAGCATAACGTCCTCACCAACCGGTGGTGTACACTGGTATCCATAGGGTAGATATGACGCCACGCCACGAGTGGTAATCGTTCCACCTGCCTCTACACCATTTTCGCCAGACAATATAACATTACCACGCTCTGCCTTTGGCTGTGACATAGCGTCACGAAGCCTCCTACTAATCCACATAGATTATCTCCTCCAAATCAATATTCTTTGCCAGTGTCAACACTGTTCGTTCACCCTTTTCATCAAGGATATAGCACACTGACTCGGCTATCATATCGTCGATATCGCCAAAATAATTGCTAGAATATTTGACCTCATCACCAAGCGAGATATCGACCAATGTATCGACCACAAGCTCCAGCTTGTAGTAGCCCTGTGCTGACTCTCTAATAGTACCGAGGAGTGAATAATCTCTCTGCCAAGCAGGCAGAGCAGAAAGGCTAGCCTTCTTAGAGGTCTCAATGCCCTTTTGCTCAAAAAGCCTGCTCTTTATATGATGGTCAAAGCCCTTGTCAGAGCTTGCCTTGTAGTCAATTCTAGTAATGACGTCACCACGATTAATCACTCGTTTTTCACTGATAACACCACCATCTATGGCAACGCTCCTACTCCCTTGTAACAGAGATATGCAATTATTAGCGTCAACAGTTATGCGACTACCACTAATACCAAGCACAAAATCATTAATAGCGCCAAAGCAGGACACACCTCGTTGCACCTGATACTCCAAAACGCTATAAATATCTGGAAGGTTACAGCTAAATCCAAGAGCCTTTGCATTAGCGTTAAAGAGTGCTAGTGCACTAGGATTGGAATATGTATATGGTGTAGCCTCGTTATCCGTCAGAAGACATGCTGTCGACCTAGCGTAAACAAAACAGCTAGTGCCATCATCGGTCGAGCTCTCACGCTGGGTGTCAATAAGACCATTGAATATTCGTTTGCCATCCATATACACCTCTAGCGTACAGAGCTCATTTTGGGCATAGTCAGTCAGATAATTTAGCCTAACACCGTGGCAAGCAGCGTCCCAATCCATACTGATTTGATATGACAGAATTTGCTCAACACTATGCTGTTCACCAGCAGTATCTGTTACAAAAAAGCTTAATCTAGCCATACCTTGTCACCCTCTTGAACGCTAAACAAATCGCTGAATCCGTTTAGGCTGAATATTTTGCCAACGTCAACATTTGTTCTGTTAGCAATATCGTAGAGATTTTCACCACTCTTGGCATAGGTAAAGCCAAAGTCATATATTGGTGCCTTGCCACAATCCTCCTGTACAAATTCAAAGCTGTAGTCGATTCTATCACCAGCACCAGCATATTTTATATCCAACTTGGTGAATATTGCCTTGACTGGTGTGGAGTCAGGTAGAAAGAGATAGCCACTGCCCTTTTTGTCAAAGACACTGGATAGAGCACGAATATTATTTCTGGCATTTTCGCCAGCAAAACACCCCTCACCAGTAATAATGACTGGGTTAGAGCTTATCTCTCTACTCTTACCAAATCCAAATGGGATAAGTCGACTGGATACAGCCTTGGAGTGCTTTAATTGTAGTGTCTCTGGATTGACCATAAAGGTAAAATCCTTGTAGCTAATCCTAATAAGTTGCATATTATTCCCCCATTATTTGTTATCGTATCGCCTTGAGTCCAGCATTATGTAATCGCTGATATTTTCAAGCTCCTCAAGGCTGAGCCTTGTATCATTTTCCATTGTTTTTCTCCGTAAATTCGCTGTACCTTACTACCATATTGACACTGATTGTATCCATCGACTTGCTACTGTCAGCCTTGCCAATCTCTAGTGATAAAACGCTATCGTCAAGCAGGCCATCTCGTAAAATATCAACCACTCTACTCATCTCGTCAATGCCCTTTTCATACGGCACAAAGATGGACAGAAGAATGTCACAATCTGATTGCTGTGCATAGCCACCAAGACCGACCAGCCTCGATTTTTCACCCATTGGGGACACAGCAACGGTGGTCATCTGCATATGAGTTGGCTTGTATGCAAACGGATACGCCTTAATCACTCTAAAATCATCACAAAGGGATGACACTCTTGAAAAAATCTCATCGTTCACCATATTCATCTCCCTTGTAAACTCGTTTTAGCACACCAGTGCAAAACTGAACAATATCACCAACAATACACTTGTCAGCACGAACGAAATAGTACTCCCTATTATCATAGATAACAGTGTCGTTCCTGCCCAGCCTTGTAATATCAAAATCACAAGGGCCAATATATATGCTGTAGTCAGTGGTCAGCTCACCAAGCTCGGTATATATACCCTCAAATCTGCTCTTGCTACGAGGCCAGACTGGGTCAATTATCGCTGTAACGCTGGTTGTGTCGCCATTTTTCATAACGACAGCACAGCTCTTGCCAAGCAAGGTGATTTGCTTTTTTATCGGTGTGCTCATATCAATTTTTCTCATATCAAACACTCCTAAAGCAAAAATCATTGTCATCAATTATGCCATGGACGTCGTCAAGTGCAGAGGAATAAATCTCCCTTGCGACACGGACATTGTCACCATGCGTTATCTTGACGTCACCGGCACTAAATGACTTTAAATTTTCGTTTTGAGAGTTGATGAGAGCGATTTCGAGATTAGTTTTTGCTGCGACAAAATACGCAAGTCTTGTTTCATCTGCCTCGGTCAAATTCTGTGAATTTGGCTGCAACAGGTCAATATTTTTTGTAGCGATAGGTGTATATTTTGTGACCTCGTCATCGGTATACTCACCTATCACAGCAAGCAAATCCAACACCTTTTCGATAGTCATATTCACTACCCCCAAGGTGCAAATTAATTAAGAACTCTGCAAGCGTCGTCGAAGATAGTAGAAAATCCGACTGTTGAGGTTACTGTTGCACGTTCGAGCTGACGATCAATAAGCTTGTCAAAATCAGTCACGATATCACCAAACTGTACCTTCTCGACAGCATAATTCTTGTCGATACCGATAATAGTCTGTGAATTTGTTGATGGAGCACGCACAATCTTTGCACCAAATGGTGTAATCATATCGCCAGTGCCATGGAATGTAAGACCTGCCATTGAGTCCTTAAACTCTGGTAGCTTAAGTAGCTGTGTTAGTGTCTCGGTATCCATAATAATTCTGTCCATATTGTATGGATAGAACTTGCTCCATAGGTTAACAAGGTCATCGTATGAGGTTTCACCCTCTTTAATTCTGTCGACATATCTTGAGCTGTCGCTAACAAATAGTTTTAGCAAATCCATTAGCTGACAGCCAGCGATGTACTCACCAATCTGCTTTAGAGCAACAGTGAAAACATCAAGCTTCTGTGACTTGATAGCCTCGTATGATGCAACAAGCATCTTGCCACGCTTATGTAGTGGAGTGAGTGTTTCCTTTGTCTTGATGACAGTCTCTGGAATGAATGAGCCCTCTCCAATATAGCCCTCATCATCAGCAGAATTTGTGTTAACGCTCTCGATAGCTCTGTAATCGAGTGAGTCGATAACTGTTGTTGTAGCAACAAGGTCATCAACAATATTTGCATCTGTTAGACCCTGCTTTACAGCACGAGACACATACTCTGGGAATAGTGCTGCAGAGTCAGAGGTAGAGAAGAACTTGCTTACTGGGTCAGAGCCGATGCCTGATACCTTGATATCAAATCTCTTTAGCTGACGCTGATATGCATCAAGACCCTCTAGCTCTGTGCCGATATAGTTTTCTGATGGGTCAAGCTCCTCAAGAGCGTTAGTAAAGCTCTTGCCAGTTGTGTATAGACCCTTTTCTAGCTTCAAATTATCAAATGACATATTCGTATACCTCCTAAATTATAGAATAAAGCCTACTGTTTCGTTTGGCTTGTCAATCATCATTACTCTACGCATTGGACCAGCACCACTAGTATAGTGAAGTGTGCCATCAGCTGTAGACACAAGATGGTTCCAGCCGTGGCTAGTGATAGTTGTATCTGCCTTGCACTCTACATAGCCCTCTACCTGAACGCTAGCGTAGATACCATTGTCGCTAACACAAACACCGATAAACTCTGTGTTTGCACCAGCCTTAACAAGCTTGCCGTTTGTGTCGAGTGTTACTAGCTTACCAAGTAGAGAATCCTCTCCTGCCTTAACGATAGTAACAACCTTTGAGTTAAATCCATTATAATTAATCATAATATTCCTCCTAAATTCTAAATTGAGAATAATCCTTTGACATTTTGTCATCCTTTGGTGCTAGCTGTGGTGCTGGCTGGGATGATTTGTCTGTTTTTTTCATACCATCTCTAAAGCCTAAAAGCTCCTTTGTGGTCATGACTGAAGTAATTGATGCAAAAAGCGACTTGTCCATATTAGGAAAGCTTTTTGCAAAAAGAGCTACAACCTCCTTGCTAAGCTGTTTCTTGTAGTCCTCTGCAAGAGTTGCCTCCTCCTTTAGCGACTGGATATATGTTGATAGCTCCTTGACCTGTGATTTTGACAAAATCATATCCTCATC
The DNA here is from genome assembly GCA_937876375.1 of uncultured Clostridia bacterium. Classification (GTDB taxonomy): domain Bacteria; phylum Bacillota; class Clostridia; order Oscillospirales; family Acutalibacteraceae; genus Eubacterium_R. Next base: position 18,988 of record CALEHY010000014.1, read on the forward strand.
ACAATCACAGATTGATTTGATTACATTGTCCATATTTACCTCCTTGGTATCGAATGATTTTGTGACACCAGCCTCTCTCTGTGCTGGCACAGCAACAAAGCTGAATTCGTACGCATCACTAGCATCCTCAAGAGTAACGTAGCACATTTTGCCACCATACTCCTTGCCAGCAATATGCTCACAGCGTTCGTGTCGCTTGTCCTTGCCACAAATTGAGCAAATGCCCCTTGCCATCGAGCAAGACACTGATACCTCCTTTTTGATACCAGCATCGATTTCGTCAATCAGTGCTCTGTTGGTATCATTGTTTAGCATATATGCTCTAGCCATTAGGCAATAAAGAGGCTGACCATCAACAGTGGTCGCTCCTTCTCTTTTCTCCACCCAGGTGTCAAAAATTCTTGCCTTTTGGTCTGCACTACGCATAGAATGGTCCGAAATACCAGTCTTGCCGACAAAAAGCTTTGCAAGCTGACCTAGTGCCTCGACCGAAAATCGTTCATTGTCACGGTCGATATCATTGTTGCAAAGGGTGACATTGAATATGTACACCTCGTCCTCTGTCAGCTCTCTGCGTGAAAACTGATTGATTACCTTGAGGTCATTCTCTGCAACAGCACTCTTTTGTACTATGCATTCCTTCATTCCTCTACCTCCTTGATTAGCTTGTCTGCTTGAGCATTGTATAGTCTCGCTCTTGCAAGCTCGGTTTCGTCCAAAAGGGTGATATCATCCCACACAATCTGTGGTGTGATATACACACCGATAGAGTCGAGATAAGCCTCTGCAATACGCTTAATCACTGGGGTGACAATGCGCCTGTACGACTCTAGCTCGGTAGTCAAAATGTCGGATTGCTGCTGGCTCATACGCTCGGTTGTTGACCAGCTTAATCCAAACATATATGGCATTAGACCAGTCTTTGCTATAATCTGCTCTAGCATTTGGCGAACTGGCACCTCACTATCAAGCACCTGATTGTCAGCACCGATAACGCTAACCTTTACGTCACCTACAGCGACGAAATCCTTGATAGAATTCTTACTAGCCATTGCTTCCTTCCAAGCATTTGCCATCTGATTTGCTCTTTCCTTGGCGAATGCCTTGTCAGTGCTGTCCGACTGTGGCTTGTATGTAACAGCGTAACGAAGATTGCCACAACGCTCCCAGTTGTTGCCAATGGTCTGGTAAATCTTTAGTAGTACGTCACTGACGAATGGTAACCCTCTCAAAAGACTAGTACCAAGTATCTCACCAGCCTTTGGATTAAGCACAGAAAACAGCACTCGCTCTGGGTGCTCAATCGGCTTTGGTGTCGACATAGTGCTGTTGTAAAACTCGATATCAAGACCATTGCTAGCACGCTTGACCTCTAGTGCATCAAGTTCGCTGTTATACAGTGCATAGACGCCATTTTCATCACAGATAATCTCACCAACAGCCGTGCCATAGGTCAAAAGCTGGTCAACATAATTGTCAACGAATGACTGTATGCCACGCTGGTTGCCACCGACATTAATGGTGTCAAAAAACTCCCTCATCTGCATATCAGCTCTGTCATCACCAGTGACAATATCAAAGCCACCCATAAGACGAACAATCTTGCAAATCGCACTGTCGATAATAGGTACACCCTCACGCAAGGAGTCATATACCCTATTACTAACTGTGTGCAAGGGAGTGTAGCCATTCAGCTGGCAAAACGGATGATTGGCAGCACCACCAGTCTGCACAGACACAGTGCTCTGCTCCAAGGACTCTGCCTTGCTCTTTTCACGATTAAATATGCCCAAGTCATCACTTCCTTTCTACTGCAATGGAGAACGAATAATCATCCTTGTCCTCGTTCAAAACACATTGAACAAAGTAGCGAATATCGTCCATTGCGTGATCATTTTCCTTTTTTGGTGCGTCACGCTTGATGCCATTGTCCCAACGATAAATGCTGAACTCACGAATAGCGTCACGACAACTTGGCGAAAAGAATATTTCGTCATTCTTTAGCGCTTGGCAAACACGGTTGATACCCTTTAGCACGTCGTTATCAGCCTTGATAATGGTGAACTCACCGTGGCGACGAACAACCTCGATGAACGACGCTGCTGATGGATCAATTATCAGTGCTGTGATACTTCTACCACCTACTAGAGCAACAAGATTTTCGTAATACTCCTCATCTGTCAGCTGTATACCAGCATCCCTTGATGAATGGTAGTATTCGTCAATTCGATACCACCTGTCACCAGATTTGCCCCACAGCCCAAGCGAAAACGGATTGACTGTGCCATAGTCACACGACAGATAGTATTCACTAAAATCATCTGCATTTCTTATATGACGCTCTGGGTTGAACATAGGATAGACTAGCCCATCGGCTGCTACCCATTTGCCCTCAATAAATCGTTCGTAAAACGCACCAGTATATAGGTTTTTGTATCGGCATTTGATTTCGTCAGACAAGGATGGATTGTCGTCCATAGAAAAATGAAGATATAGAATGTTCTTCTCATCAGCTCTTTTTATCCACTCGTTATAGAACCAATGATATGGGTGCTCTGGGTTGCAGTTGAACCAAAATTTTGACCCATCAACCGAGCACCTAGCAAGTGCCTGCTCCACAAAAGAGCGTGGCATAAGTGCTACCTCGTCGAGCAGAATTCCGTTCAAGGTCATACCCTGAATAAGTGAGGCAGAGCTCTCATCCCTACCACCAAAGAGATAAAATCTGTTAGTTATTCCTCTAGCAGACACCTCCAAATAATTTCGGCTAATTCTTTCCTCGACACCAAATCCTAGTGATTTGAGCACTGGTACAAGTGGGGTGACAACATTGCGACGAAGTGAGGTAATAGTTTTGCCACAAAGGGCGAAGGACCCATCACCAAAGCGATACATAGCCCACATAATAAATGAAAGAGACATACACAAAGTTTTTCCGGACCTCACTGCACCGTCACATATTATTCCGTTTTTGCTAGCATAGGGGCTAGCATTTTCCCACCAGGTTAGTGCTGCCATCTGTTTTGGAGAAAATGGCTTAAATCCTATCATCGATAGCACCATCACGCAGATTTTCTGCGCCCTTAGTCAACGCCTCATAAAAGCTAAAGCCACCATCCTGCTTCTGCTCAGTAGAAATGCTCAGCCTCTCGATAGCCTTTAGCCTATCAAAAAACTTTATCTCCATTCCACCACCCTTTGGTCGCTTTATCTCCGAAATGTTGAAGAGATTTAGCTTTGGCAAGCTCTCCAAAATCTCCTCATCCGACAGATAAAGCAGCTTTACAGCGTCACTTATATCACCAAAGGCAAGGTCCATCAACCCCTGCTTGACCTTGTCCTCGATGGTCTTCTTTTTTCTTGGCATATCCTCATCCTCCTGCCGATAGTGTGAGAGAAAAGTCCCTCCATACTTAGGCTGAAAAACGCCTTTTTATTCACTCTGAATGCATAATTGGACCATAAAATGCAAAAATAAATATTTTTTTGCCACTTTATGCATAAAAGCTGAATAAAAGCAACTTAAAAAGGACAAACAAAAAGGGCGATAAAATCGCCCTTTTTGTTTGCCTATTCAGTTTTGCTCATTGCGTCTAATGGGTTGACTGTTTTGCCCTTGAATTTTGTCTCAAAATGGAGATGAGGCTTCATACCAGCCTCGCAAGGAATATTACCAAGCGTTCCTATCTGCTCACCGATGGAGATGAACTGTCCAGCCTTTACCGACACACTCTTTAGCCCACAGTATCGTGCGATAAGCTTGCCACCGTGGTCAATCTCAACAACTGTGCCATACATACTGTCCTTGACAACATTCAGCACAAGACCATCATTGATAGCGCTAACCTTGTCATCAACCTCACCATCAAAATCGACAGCCGAATGTGCACGATAGTCGCCCATTGTGTCATCAAGGCTTAGCTCCTCACTATATCCCTTTAGCACAGTCTCGGTCATTGGATATTTATAAAAGCTCTTGTACGGAGTATTAGTATCCGACATATCCATTGTTGCTGGCTGGGTTGTGGTAGGCTTTGACTTTTTTGTGGTCGTTGCCTTTTTTGTCGTGGTCGCTGTGGTATCCTCGATAGTAACAGCGTGCTGTACCTCTGTTGTTTCTACAATAGTCGTATGCTCATTTACTGTCTTGTCATTCTGTTTTGTGTTAGTAGAAAAATACACTATCATACCAAGCGATATGATACACAGACATATCACAGAGAACAAAGCCTTGACATTCTTGCTTTCCTTTTTGCTATTCTTTGAATTTGACGTAGCCATAAAAAAACACCTCGATACAATTATGCACCGAGGTGTTATATTTTATACATATTATACCTGCTGTGAAACAGAATTATTTAATATTTCGAGTGTTTCACGGACAGTATCAACCGAACTGCCATTGATGATATCAACAGAAATAAACTGTTTCTTACCAGAGGTAAAACGAGCTCTGCCACGCATTTTTTCATTAAGTGCAACAAGATATTCAACCTTGACGTCATCAAGGAAGAAATTGACACAGCCACCCTTTTGCTTAATCTCAAAAATACCAAGCTGTAGCGCTGTATTGCGAAGCAATGCGATCTCCACCAAGCCATAAACCTCTGCTGGCGGATTGCCAAATCTGTCTGTCAGCTCGTCATAAACATCATTTGCATCATCGTTAGAACGAATATTAGCAATAGCCTTGTACATAGCAAGTCGCTGTGGCGTAGAGGTAATATATCCGGTAGGAATACTAGCATCAACTGGTAGGTCGATAAGGCATTCCTTTTCCTTCTCCTCTGGGGCACGCTCACCCTTTTCCTCTGCAACAGCGTCCTCTAGTAACTTTAGATACATATCATATCCAACAGCCTCGATATGACCATGCTGACGATTGCCAAGCAGAGAGCCAGCACCACGAATTTCCAAATCACGCATAGCAATCTTAAATCCAGAGCCAAACTCCGTATATTCCCTAATCGCCTCTAATCGTCTGGTAGCGATATCGGTCAGCTCCTTGCCACGAGTGAAGGTAAAATAAGCATATCCCCTACGAGATGAACGACCTACTCTACCACGAATTTGGTGTAGCTGTGCAAGACCCATTCGGTCAGCATTTTCGATAATCAAAGTGTTAACATTTGCAACGTCGACACCAGTCTCGATAATAGTGGTGCAAACAAGAATGTCAATCTCACCATTAATCAGCTTTGTCCACACGTCACTAAGCTGTTCCTCGGTCATCCTACCGTGTGCAACACCTACAGTCGCATTAGGTATCTCCTTTTTGATAGTAACAGCGACATGGTCGATGGTGTCAATATTATTGTGGAGATAGTAGCACTGGCCACCCCTTGCAAGCTCCTTTTCCATAGCCTCGATGAGCATACCAAAATCATACTCAACGACATATGTCTGCACTGGTCGTCTGTCGCCAGGTGCTTCCTCTAACAGTGACATATCTCTAATGCCACTCATAGCCATATTAAGCGTTCTAGGAATAGGGGTCGCAGATAGGGTAAGAACGTCTACTCTAGGGAACTTTTCCTTGATTTTCTCCTTTTGTGCGACACCAAATCTCTGCTCCTCATCAACAACAAGCAGACCCAAATCCTTGAACTGAATATCCTTGCTGATGATACGATGAGTACCGATAAGCAGGTCAACCTTGCCATCAGCGAGGTCCTTTAGTATCTCCTTTTGCTTCGTTGGAGATACAAATCGTGACAGCATCTCCACCCTTACTGGGAATGGCTCCATACGCTTCTTTGCTGTTTGGTAATGCTGCATAGCAAGAACAGTGGTAGGCACAAGGATAGCACACTGCTTGCTGTCACATATTGCCTTGAAACAGGCACGCAAAGCAACCTCCGTCTTGCCAAATCCAACGTCACCACACAGTAATCTATCCATAGGAGATGGCTTTTCCATATCACCCTTTATCTCGTCAGCAGACCTCATCTGGTCCTCTGTCTCCTCATATGGAAAACGAAGCTCAAAATCCCTCTGCATATCAGTATCTTCGGAAAACTGGTAGCCCTTTGTGCTAAGTCGTTTGGCATAAAGCTGAATTAGCTCCTTTGCCATATCCTGAACAGAGGCATATACCTTTGCCTTCGTCTTGCTCCAATCACCAGAGCCAAGGCGATTGACCTTAATCCTACTGTCTTCCTTTGGACCAATATATTTTGATACCAAATCAAGCTGTGTTACTGGCACATATAGTGTGTCACCCTTTGCGTAGCCAATCTTGATATAATCCTTGTGCACGTCGTTGATATCAAGAGCGTGAATACCCTCAAAAATACCGATACCGTGCACATTATGAACGATATAATCACCTACAACGAGCTCATCAAGCGAATGGATAGAGTCCTTGGAGGTGGATTTTTTATGCTTTTTCTTGCTCTGACTAGCTTTAGCGTGGGTCATCAATGCAAATTTTGCGAATCCTAGCTGAAAACCAGCACTGAGTGTGCCAGTGAGGACAGTAACAGTGCCCTTTTGAAATTCTGCTGGGTGCTTTTCGCAAAATACAGCGTTGTATCCCATCTCACTGATATCATACGCAAGAGATTTTCCAGCACGAGAGGTGCCAGCCATAATACATACAGCATAGCCAGTCTTTAACAATGGGAACAATTCGTCCTTTAGCTGTGACAATGTGCCAGACCAAACATTAAAGCTCTGGCAAGTGAAATTAGCCAAATGGCGAACCGGTGTGTCAAAGCTACCACGAGGTAGGGAGTCGAGATATATTGCACCCTTGTCCTCATAAACTCTGCACAAATCATCAAAATCTAGATTGAATTTGTCCAATCCTTTACACAGTGAGCCATCCTCGACTAGCCATTTCAGCTCCTCATTCATCAATTTTACTTGATTGAGCGAGCGTTCCTTAACCTTCGCACTCTCACAGACGAACAAAAGACCATCAAAATAGTCATATAGTCCGTTCGACTGATACGCTAGTGGCAAATATTTATCATTACAACGAAGATTTAAGCCCTGCTTTAATCTTTCGCTATCGTCATATAGCTTTTCACGAGATTTTGTAGCCTTGCCCTTAAGCGATGATGCAAGAGCGTCAATCCTCTTTGCCTGCTCGTCTGGTGATGGGAACAGCACCTCTGTTGACGGAATAATATCGACACAATCGACGATATCTGTTCTACGCTGAGTAGCGATATCAAAGCTAGCTATACTGTCGACAGTGTCACCCCAAAGCTCAATTCTAACTGGGTCATCGGCACTAGGTGGAAAAATATCAATCAGTCCACCACGAACAGAAAACTGGCTAGTGCCATCAACCTGGTCAAATCGTGTATATCCAGCCTTAATCAACCTTTCAACAGTGTCATCAAGGCTAATTTCGTCGCCAGTTTTGATGCTAAAGGTACGCTCCATTAGGGCATTTGGTGGCATAGTGAGCTGATTTGCTGCACCAACGGACGCAACAACAGCACTGTAGTTACCATCAAGAATTTTTGCCAAAACACCCAGTCGTAGCTGTTCAAATTCACGGCTGATACCCTCTACCTCAACAAAGGTAAATTCTCTTTTTGGGTATAGCAAAACACCCTTTTGAAACTGTGACAAATTCTCATAAACACGAACAGCACTAGCCTCATCAGGGGTGATGATAAACGCCTTTTTATTCAGTTTTTCACACATAGAATGGATGAGATGCACCTTGTTAATATCCTGCAAGCCGACAGCACCAATCGGTGCTCCAATACCGGTAGCGTCGCAGAATTCAAGATAATCAGTGCTCCTATCCCACACCTTTGAAAAACAGCTCATATTTTACCTTAATTATATTTATTCATAGCCTCATCGGTCTTGTCATTTACGATAAGCTCGGCTGCACGAATAGAATTCTCCAGCGCAGAATTGAGCTCACTCTCTAGCTCCTTTGGAAACTCGCCAAGCACCCATTTTACCAAATCGTAATCACCAGTAGGCTTCTTGCCGACGCCAACCTTAACTCTAGGAAAATCCTCCCCACCAAGACAGCTGATGATACTCTTGATACCGTTATGACCACCAGCACTACCCTTGCGACGAACACGGGTCTTGCCAACGTCAAGGCTGATATCGTCATATATAATAACTATATTCTCGTTAGGGATATTATAATACTCGGCAGCAGCCATAATTGCCTCGCCACTATTGTTCATCATAGTCTGTGGCTTCATAAGCAGACAACGCTTGCCACCAACCATCTCATCAGCGATGAGCGAATGAAACTTTAGCTTCTTAATCTCGATACCAAGCTCCTTTGCGAGCATATCCATAGCCAAAAATCCAGCATTATGCCTTGTTCTAGCATACTTTGGTCCAGGATTGCCAAGACCAGCGATGATATATTCTATTTTTCCACGCTTAAAACCAAACATAGTTATCTCCTAATCCTCATTTACAGGTCCAATAGTAACCTTAATGCTTTCAGCTCGTCTACCCTCTATCTCAACTACCTCAATATGCAGATTTTCAAAATCAAAGCTGTCTTCTACCTCTGGAATTTTGCCAAGATGAGCCATTACCCAACCATTAACTGTAGTAATATCACTATCCTCTTCCATCTGCAAGTCAAAGTATTCCTCTAATATATCAACAGAAGCCAAGCCATCAACAATATACACACTGTCCTCAATTCTCTCTACATCCAGCTCGACCTCATCGTGCTCATCCCAAATCTCGCCAACAAGCTCTTCTAATATATCCTCTAGTGTTACGATACCCTCTGTGCCACCAAACTCATCAATAACGACAGCGATATGTGTCTTGTTATCCTGTAAAATACGAAGTAGCTTTGATATCTTAATATATGGGCTAACTGTAGGAATAGGCTTGATAATAGTTCTGATTGATTTTAACCCTCTTGACCTAATCTCCTCAAAATCACGATGATGAATAACACCTATAATGTTGTCAATATCATCCTCATACACCGGCAAACGAGAATAGTTGCAAGATTTAAAAATCTTTTCAATCTCGCTAATCTTTTCACGCTTATCGATAGCCTCGACATCAATTCTAGGAGTTAACACCTCAGACACGAACACATCATCAAACTCTATAGATGACCTAATTAGCTCACTTTCATTCTCATCAATTTCGCCACCAGTATGAGCCTCGTCAACATATGTTTTTAGTTCTTCTTCAGTGACGGTCTCTGCCTTACCTAGACCGAACACCTTGTTAAGCAACAGCTTCCAACCCCTAAAAACAAGATTAAGAGGATAAAACACAATGATAAAAAGCTTAACAATAGGTGTAATGAGAACAGCATATTTTTCCGCCTTCTCCTTGGCAATAGTTTTTGGTGTGACCTCGCCAAAGAACAGCACCACTATAGTCATAACAATAGTAGATACCGTAGCACCCAAATCACTGTTGTCACCGAGCAATCCAGTAAAAAATAATGTAGCAATCGCAGTCGACGCAACATTAACTATATTATTACCAATCAAAATAGTGGACAAAACAATATCATAGTTATCTGCAAGCTTCAAGGTGCTCTGCACACGCTTGCTGTCCTCCTCGTACGATGCCTTTAGCCTAACCTTGTTCAAAGAGGAAAACGCTGTTTCTGCAGATGAAAAAAACGCCGAAAACAGGACTAATATAACCATCACTATTAATAAACCAGTATTCATTATTACTCCTTTAAAATAAAAAGTCACTAACGCTCAAAATGGGCGTATCCGTTGGATACGCCCCCTAAAATACACAAATTACTCTGTCTTTTCGAACTCGTTGAAATCTCTTTCGCTGTCGTCCTTTTCGTAATTGTACATATTTTCGTCCTTAACATGCTTTGCGATATACTCGTCACGGTCAAATAGCTCATCAGCCTTTACCTTCCAAGCCTGTGCAGCAGCAATAGTCTTGTCGAACAATGCATTAGCACTCTCTGGGTGCTGCATTTCTGTTGAATATGCACCAGTATCTGCAACCATCTTGCTGATAGCACCAGGGTTATCAAGAACTGGGCAAGGACGAAGCATATTGTTGTTGAATGGCTGATTCTTCTTGTACGCCATAAAGAGTGGGCTCTGTAGAGCGTCAAGAACAGAACATTCCTTAATATTAACATTTGAATAGTGAACAAATGCACAAGGCTCACAGTCACCATTTGCATTGATATGGAAATAGTGACGACCACCAGCGATACAGCCCTGAACATACTCACCATCATTCCAGAAATCAAGAGCAAAAATAGGCTTTGTATGTCTCCATTCATGCATCTTCTTGTACATAAGTGCTCTCTGGTCTGGAGTTGCCATAAGATCAACAACAGCACCATTGCCAGTTGGCATATATGTAAAGAACCAAGCGAATTTAACACCCTGCTCGATGAGCCAATCCATATACTCGTCAGAAGCTAGAACCTCTGTATTCTTGCTTGTGTAGCAAAGTGATGCACCGAATGGAACACCTCTGTCCTTTAGGCGCTTCATAGCAGCTGTGCATCTCTTGAATGTGCCATCGCCACGACGGAAATCGTTCTCCTCCTCATAGCCTTCGATAGAGAATGCTGGGAAGAAGTTGCCAACCTCCTTGATTTCGTCAGCAAAGCTGTCATCGATGAGTGTGCCATTAGTGAAGCTGAGGAATGCACAGTCATTATGCTCACGGCATAGACGCATCAAATCCTCTCTACGCATTGTTGGCTCACCACCGGTGTATAGATACATATATGTACCTAGCTCCTTACCCTGTGTGATAATTCTGTTCAAATCATCATAAGATAATGAGCTGTTGTGACCATATTCTGCAGCCCAGCAGCCAGTACACTTTAGGTTACAAGCAGCAGTTGGGTCCATAAGAATAGCCCAAGGCACATTACAGCCATACTTTTCGATAGCTGCCATACGCTTTGTGTAGCTATTAATAGCAATATTCATTAGTGATGGGATAAGCTGATTAATTACATGCTCATCAGTGTTGCAAATAATGTCCTTAACAAATCTCATCCAGTTGTTATCTGGGTCATCCATAACCTTGTGTAGACCAGCGTATGTGGAACGGTTAACCTTCTTAACGTCAGCCTTTTCGATAAGATTTAGAATTTTTGGAGCATTCTTGTCAAAATCCTTGCGAGCATATTTAACTGCTTCCTTTACAGCAAAGGCTGTAACACTTTCTTTAATTGACATATTCTTTTACCTCTCTTAAGAGAATACCTCTCTATGCAAAAACAAATATAATACTATAAAAATTTTTTGTCAAGATATATTATAGAATTTAAAACCTAATTTGTAACTTAAGTCTATAGGTGATATCTGTTCTGTTCTTATACTTATCGTTACAATGAGCACCCCAGCTATCATATCCACCAACACCCTGCTGACGAGCAATACAGCGTACAACAGTCTTGTTGATTTCTGGCAAATCCTTTGCATGCCAGGTGTTCTCAACCTCTTTTGGTAGCCAATGACATACATTAAGCTCCATAACTGGCTCTGCAACAATGCTAAATGCCTTCTTGTCACCAACGATTGTAGCATAACGAACGCCAGTACGGTTGCCACACTCCTGTGGCTTTAGATAATCAGTCCACATATCAGTAACAGTTGTGTTATATAGACCAATCTTTGTACCATTGCAACGGTCAATGTAGTTCTCATCTGGACCAGCACCAAGGTATGTTACATGCTCAAAATCCTTTGGTAGCTCAAATAGGAGGCTGACCTCTGGAATTTCTGGCAAGGACATATCTGGCATAAACTGGAAATCAATCTCCATACCCTTTGAGGTGATGGTGTAGATAACAAGTGCCTTTGACTCTGGCTGTGTTCTAACAGTAGCACCAGAGGTAACGACAACCTTCTTGCCATCGTCGAGGATTTGGTAGCCCTCAATTCTCCAGCAGGTGTTGTTAAAGATACCAGGTGTGTCACCAGCATCTCTCCAGCAACCAAGTCTGCTACCAGCTCGGTTACCACGGTCATTATCTGTCAACGCTCTCCAGAAATTGAGACGCATTGGAGCCTGTAGTAGCTCCTCTCCACCAACCTTGATGGAATATAGCTGATTGCGCTCTCTACGCTCAAAACGGATATTAACGTCATCGCTAATTACTCGAAGTGAGCCATAGGTGTCAGCAACAATAAGCTCCTGCTCCTCCTCTAGCTCGTCATACACATTCTCAAACTCGTTGATGATGAACTGCTCCTCAGCAACGATATGACCAGCTGTGCAATATGCTGTGTCCTCAACCTCACGAAGCTCTAGATTCAAGTAGCACTCTGTGTTGCTAACCTTACCAAGCTCTAGGTCGATAGTAGTCTTTTCAAATGGTGGGCAATCAACAGTGACAACACCATCACGGAAGATACCCTTGTCGCTACACTGACACCAGTATAGCTCATATTTATTTAGATTTGTGAACATAAATTTGTTCTTAATCTCGATAATACCACGTTCTGCATCGATAGCCTTAAAATCAACATTCTGATAAAGCTTCTTAATTTCAGCAAGCTTTGGTGTTTCTGCTCTGTCACCAAACAATAGTCCGTTACCACAGAAATGACCATCGTGTGGATTTTCACCAAAATCTCCACCATATGCAAGGTACTCAACACCATTCTCATCAGTGGTCAATATGCTCTGGTCAACCCAGTCCCAAACGAAGCCACCTTGTAGGCAAGGATACTTATCCCATAGTGTAGTGTACTCATCAGTTGAGCCACAAGAGTTACCCATAGCGTGTGTGTACTCACATAGGATGAATGGTCTAGCATCTCTGCCAGAAACAGCGTATTCCTCACAGAATGATGGTCTAGCGTACATTTTTGACATAGTGTCACTAATCTGTGTTTCATCTGGAGAACGGTCGCACTCAAAATGAACAAATCTGCTCTTGTCCTGTGCCTTAATCCAGTTGTACATTTTCTTTGGTGTTTCGCCACCAAGTGACTCGTTACCAAGACTCCAGCAAACAACACAGGTGTTGTTCTTATCTCTATGATAATGTGCCTTGATACGCTCCATACAAGCGTGCTCCCACTCTGGACGAGATGCTGGAAGCTGTGGACAGCCAATGATTGTTGACCAGCCAGTACCGTGTGTCTCCATATTATTCTCATCGATAACATATAGACCATACTCATCACATAGCTCATACCAACGAGGAATGTTTGGATAATGAGAGGTACGAACAGCGTTGATATTATTACGCTTCATAATCTCAATGTCCTGACGCATAACCTCCTCACTGATATATCTACCAGTGTGACAGTCGAACTCGTGACGATTTGTGCCCTTGAACACAATGCGCTCACCATTGATACGGATGATACCGTCCTTAATCTCAACTCGTCTAAATCCGATTTTCTTTGAGATATACTCAATAGGCACACCGTTGCTCTTTAGTGTCAAGATAACAGTATAGAGCTTTGGATTTTCAGCGCTCCAAGGTGTTATATTGGTAACGATTGCCTTCATATTAGTGATATGGTCCTCGTTAGCATACTGACTATCGAGAGCGACCATAGTGCCGTCCTCATCGAGAACATTCATATCAATGCTAAGGCTCTCGTATGAGCCATTAGTCTTTACCTTTACATTAAGATAACCATCGTGATTTTGTGAATCTGGCTCTGCAAGAACCTCGAAATCACGGATATATTCCTTCTCGGTAGTGTAGATATATACGTCACGGAAGATACCACCCAGACGCCACATATCCTGACATTCTAGCCAGCTACCAGTACACCAACGATATACCTCAACACCGATAACATTTGAGCCCTCTACAAGATACTTTGAGATATCGAACTCGGCACGGTTAAATGTGCTCTCGCTATAGCCGATACGCTCACCATTAACATATAGGTAAAACGCACTTTCAACACCCTCAAAGCAGAGCACAACTCTCTTTGAAAGCACAGCCTCGCTAATCTGAATTTTCTTCAAATAACAGCCTACTGGATTATGCTTTGTAGGTGCATTTGGTGGGCAAATATCCTCGCTACCCTCCCAAGGATAACGAACATTGCAGTACTGTGCTTGGTCGTAGCCCTGCATCTGCCAAGAGCAAGGAACAATAACAGTATCCCAATTGTGTGAGTCATAAAGTGGCTGCGCAAAATCTGATGGACGATAAGCATAGTTCTTGTATAGCTTAAACTTCCATTTGCCATTAAGTAGCTTGCACTTTGATGACGCATAGCGATCACAAGCCTTTGCCTCGTCAAAATTGTCAAAAGGCATAAAGGTTGCATGCTGTGGGAGCATATTAACTCCTACAATTTCTGGGTTTGATTGCCATTCGGTGTAACCGTCAATAAAATTTCTTTCCATAAAAATCTCCAAAAATGGTTTTTATCTTCTATGAATCTTGCCTTCGTGGAATCCCTCTTGCTTTGCAGCAACTCCGATGGATCTGAGGAATATTATCAAATCGAGCTTGATGCTCCAGTTGTCACAATATTCCTTGTCAAGCTTCATTTTTTTCATTAGTGATATATCATCTCGTCCATTGATTTGTGCCCAACCGGTAAGACCAGGACGATAGCGATAAACTCCGTATTCGAGCCTTAATCTGTGTGCTCTAATCTCGCTAGAGATAAGAGGTCTAGGACCAACAAAGCTCATATCACCCTTTAGAATATTCCATAGCTGTGGTAGTTCATCTATACTTGTCTTGCGCAAAAATCTTCCGATCTTGGTGATATATTGCTCTGGATTTTCTAGCTCACCAGTAGCACAGTTAGGTGCAGATGATTTCATAGTCTGGAACTTGTAAATCTTAAAAGGCTTGCCCCTTCTGCCCCTACGCTCGTGACTGAAGAAAACCTTGCAGTCTGGTGTGAAGAACAGAATCACGCATATCACCAAAAATAGTGGTGATAGTATTATCAATGCAAAGAAAGACACGATTATGTCAAAAAGTCTTTTCCATTTTGTTGGGCCAAAATATTTTTTCAAAAAACTCTTCATATTTCTCCTCATAGCATTACGCTTATTTCCCCAATACACATAATAACCCATTTTTCTAGGTTAATATCCAAGTGATTATAGCATATAAGATATAAAAAAGCAATTTTATTTTACAAAATTTTATTTTTTTAAAATTAACGCTCTTTTTGTTGAAAAAAATGCATCTAACATATATAATAAACAGAGCATATCACATATTATGATGAGGTGATTATATGAAAAATATACTAAAAAAGGTGGTTTGTGTCCTGCTGTGTGGAGTGTTCATTTTTGCATTCAACGGCTGTTCATCAAACAACGAATTAACCGAAGAAAATGTCACAAATACGGTCGAAATAGTAGAGACAGCACTAAAGAATTTTGACAAGAAAACACTGAACAAATATGTCGACAGCAAGACCCTTGCAACTATACTAAAATTTGCTGACGGACACGACCAATTTGCCGAGCTGGGCAAGGCTATTTTCAAGGATTTGGAGATAGAAATAACCGATATAAATCTTGACCAAAAGACTGTCACAGTCGACGTTCAAAACAAGAAATTAAACTATGTAGCGTCTGATTTTACAAACGAGCTTTTGTCTGATTTTTCAGCCCTTCAGCTACTAACAAAGCTAAAGGATGACAGCTTTTTAGACACCTCGCTATCAGCACTACAAAACAATATATCTCAGGTAGTGGATAACGCTAGTGCAACCGTCACTCTCACCATCAAGCAGGAGAAGAAAAATCTAGTCCTATCCTTTGACGAAAATGCAGAGGACGCTGTTTCTGGTGGTGCATTAACTGCAATCAATTCTATTATAGGATGATATATTTAAAATATATATCTTTTATAATTGACAATCATATTCTTTTATGTTAAACTAACCTAGTATATGACTACAAAATTTCCTACGAGGTGAAATAAATGGCAAACAAATTTGTAACAGCTGTTTTTGGCGACTACTCAAAAAAAGAGGTAAAGAAGCTTCGCAAAACAGTTGCAAAGATTAATGATCTTGAAAAAACATATCAAGATATGACAGACAAGGAGCTTGCAAAGCAAACTCAAATTTTCAAGGAGAGACTTGCTAACGGCGAGACCTTGGACGACATTCTTCCAGAGGCATTTGCTGTATGTCGTGAGGGTGCTGTTCGTGTACTCGGCATGAGACACTTTGACGTTCAGCTTATCGGTGGTATCGTTCTTCATCAGGGCAGAATTGCCGAGATGAGAACTGGTGAAGGTAAGACACTCGTTGCTACCCTTCCAGCATACCTAAACGCTCTTGCTGGTAACGGTGTACATATCGTTACAGTAAACGACTACCTAGCAAAGCGTGACTCTGAGTGGATGGGCAAGCTTTATCGTTTCCTTGGTCTATCTGTTGGTCTTATCATTCATGAGAAGAGCAATGCAGAGCGCCAAGAGGCATACAACTGTGATATCACATACGGTACCAACAACGAGATGGGATTCGATTACCTTCGTGATAACATGGTACAGTACAAGGAGCAGAAGGTACAGAGAGGTCACTCATTCGCTATCGTCGATGAGGTTGACTCAATCCTTATCGATGAGGCTCGTACTCCTCTTATCATCAGTGGTAAGGGTGACCAGTCTACAGACCTATATCGTCGTGCTAACGAGTTTGTTAAGACTCTAAAGATGGTTAAGGTTGCAAAGACTGATGACAAGCAAGACACAGAGGAAAACTATGAGGGCGATTACCTCGTAGATGAGAAGGCTAAGACAGCCACACTACTAAAGAGTGGTGTTGAGAAGGCTGAGCAGTACTTCGGTGTAGAGAATCTACAGGATATCGAGAACACAACACTACGTCATCACATTGACCAGGCTATCAAGGCTCACGGTGTTATGACTAGAGATATTGACTATGTTGTTAAGCAGGGTCAGGTTAAGATCGTTGACGAGTTCACTGGTCGTATTATGGAGGGTCGTCGTTACAACGAGGGTCTTCACCAGGCACTTGAGGCAAAGGAAAATGTTAAGGTTGAGCACGAGAGCAAGACACTTGCTACTATCACCTTCCAGAACTACTTCCGTCTATACAAGAAGCTATCTGGTATGACTGGTACAGCTGCTACAGAGGCTAACGAGTTCGACGAAATCTACAAGCTAGACGTTGTAGAAATCCCTACTAACAAGCCACTTATCCGTGAGGACAAGCCTGACGTTATCTTCCAGACAGAGAAGGGTAAGTATGCTAACGTTATCAAGCAGATTAAGGAATGTCACGAAAAGGGACAGCCTGTTCTTGTTGGTACAATCAGCATCGAAAAGTCAGAGCATCTATCACAGCTCCTAAAGAAAGAACATATCGAGCACAACGTACTCAACGCAAAGAATCACGAGAAGGAAGCAGAGATTATCGCACAGGCTGGTAAGTTTGGTGCTGTTACAATCGCTACAAACATGGCTGGTCGTGGTACTGATATTATGCTCGGTGGTAATGCCGAGTTCCTTGCAAAGGCACAGATGAAGAAGATGAAGTTCACAAACGAGCTCATCGCAGAGGCTACTGGCTTTGCAGAGACAGATGATGAAGAAATCCTTGAGGCTCGTAAGACATTCCTAGAGCTAGAGGCTAAGTTTAAGGAAGAAATTCAAGAAGAGGCTGACAAGGTTCGTGAGGCTGGCGGTCTATTCATTCTTGGTACAGAGCGTCACGATGCTCGTCGTATCGACAACCAGCTACGTGGACGTTCTGGTCGTCAGGGCGATCCTGGTGCTAGCCAGTTCTTCCTATCATGTGAAGATGACCTAATGCGTCTATTCGGTGGCGACAGAATGCAGAAGATGATGGGCAGACTCACTGATGATGAGGAAATGCCTATCCCATCAAAGCTAATCAGCAAGACTATCGAGTCATCACAGCAAAAGGTAGAGGGCAAGAACTTTGGTATTCGTAAGAACACCATCAAGTACGATGATGTTATGAACCGTCAGAGAGAGCTCATCTACAAGCAGAGAGACGAGGTTCTTGATGGTATCGACGTAACAGAGGCTATCCTCAAGATGGTTGACACAAACATTGACGAGACAGTTAAGTCATACTTCCTTGGCGACAAGAAGGATTGGAACATTGAGGGTCTAAAGGAGAAGTTCAAGACATGGCTCATCGTTAACGATGATGACCTAACTGATACAGAGGATATCACTATCAGCGACACAATCGAGCTACTACAGGCTAGAGCTCATGCTCGTCTTGATGAGAAGAAGGCTGTTCTTGGCGACGATATGTTCCAAGACTTTGAGAGAATGGTTCTTCTACGTAATGTTGATACATACTGGATGGATCACATTGACGCTATGGATGACCTAAAGAGAGGTATTCACCTACAGTCATATGCACAGCACGATCCAGTTGTTGCATTCCGTAACGAAAGCTTCGATATGTTCGAGGAGATGAACGCTGCTATTCGTGAGGATACAGCAAAGATGATGCTAACACTTATGCCTAGACACAGAGCTGACGTTCAGAGAAAGGCTGTTGCAAAGGTAACTGGCACTTCATCAAGTGGTGACGAGGCTGCAAAGCAGGTTACTATCCGTAAGGAGAAGAAGATCGGTCCTAACGATCCATGTCCATGTGGTAGTGGCAAGAAGTACAAGAAGTGCTGCGGCGCTCCTGGTAAGGCTACTGAAGAAAACAAAGACTAATTGACAAAGGACTGCTTCGGCAGTCCTTTTTGGTAGATATATAATATGTATATTATAAGGAGATAACAATGAACGATTACAAAATTATCGAAATCAAGCGTTCTGTCTTTGACAACAACGACAAAGAGGCTGACAAGGTTCGTGAGGAGCTAAAGGAGAAGAAGACATTTTTGCTAAACCTTATGTCATCACCTGGCTCTGGAAAGACCACAACCCTTAAGGCTACTATTGCAGCACTCAAGGACGAGTTCAAGATGGGTGTTATGGAAGCTGATATCGATAGCGACGTTGACGCAAAGACAATCGCAGAGGCTGGCGTTAAATCTATCCAGCTACACACTGGCGGTATGTGCCACCTTGACGCTGGTATGACCAAGCAAGGACTTGACAGCTTCGATGCTGACGAGTTTGATTTCGTTGTACTAGAGAATGTTGGCAACCTTGTGTGCCCTGCCGAATTTGACACTGGCGCTAGCAAAAACGCTATGATACTATCTGTTCCAGAGGGTGACGACAAGCCACTAAAGTACCCACTTATGTTCACCATCAGCGACTGTGTGCTAATCAACAAGATTGACACAAAGTCAGTGTTCGACTTTGACGACGACGCTGTTGTTGAGCGTATCAAGAAGCTAAATCCAAATGCAGAGATTTTCTTCATCAGCGCTAGGACTGGTGAGGGTGTTGACCAGTGGGTTAACTGGCTAAGACAGCAAATCAACGACTGGAACGCATAATGCACGAGCTAGGTATTGTACTGCAAATCGTCAAAACGGTTGATGAGGTCAAGCACGAGCAGAATATCACCGATATCGACTCCATCGTGCTAGAAATTGGTGAGATGAGCGAAATCGTGCCAAAGTTTATTGAGGAAGCTTGGAAAAATGTTGCCCCATCGACCGAATATCCAAATGCTGATATGCAGGTTGAGGTCATCCCAGCGATAGCAAGATGCACTAGCTGTGGATATGAGGACAAGGTGCGAAATCTAGGCATCAACTGTCCAAAATGCAAGGGCACTGATTTCAAAATCATCTCTGGCAGAGAATTTATGATAAAGCACATAGTTGCAAAATAGAAAACAATAAAATCCGATACTCTTTTTCACAAAGGGGTATCGGATTTTACAATTCACACACCTTAACAAATATTTTTAGTATTGTGGCAAGGTTGAAATAAATTGAAAATTGAAAATTGAGAATTAATGGTCCTGCGGACAGCAAATAAAATTGTTGTCACACATATTTTATAAATCATCTGCGTCCTGGATAGGTTGTTCTACAGCATTGTCGTAAAACACCTCGTTTGGCACACCAGTGTACATACCCTGTGGGTCGTAGGTGGAGTCCTTGGACGAGATGAAACGACGCAAATCAATTATTTCTTGTGTTTTTTCTAAATCTGTATTTTTCTTCCTATTCTTTTTCAAAAATATCACCCCTGCAATTATATTTTGCAAGGGTGCTTCTTTTATTATTGTTAAATTTTTTCAACGTCGATAACAGAAATTTTGTCCAAAAATGATTTTGTGGTGATTACTTCGCCACACTCCAAAAAATCGTCCATATTCATATTAAGATTATTAACGAAAACTGGAACGCCAGAATACTCGATATCAATATGAAGTCGCTTTGCATCATCCATAACCGTCTTAACGTCGTAGTCATAAATAGGATAATGCTTCTTTGCCTTGATCTCGTTGCCATTAATATACTGTAGGATGACATTGCGATTGCTCTTTGACACAGAAACATATCGAGCATTAGCCTTGCTGAGAGCTTGTCCCATGTTTATACTAGCAACAGCCTTGCCGACACCACTGTGCAAAAAGAACTCCTTGATAAAGATGGACTCCAGTCTGCTGGTATCATCTGGCAAAATTATTGCAAGGACAAACTTGCTAACCTTTTTGCCATAGATAGATTTTACAAATTCCTTGAAATAATGCTGACATTCGCTAATCCTACTAGCGAACTGATGATAAAATGGGATAGTGCTGTCCTCTTCCACCCCAGGCATATTGAATGTAACGAACTCGTCGCTATCCTTATCCTTAACTAGAATGTGATTGTTAGTAATCACGATAGGCAAAGTTTTTGGCATATAATCACCTCTTTTATTATTATACATTATAAACATAATATTTTCAATAGTATTACAATTTAGTAACCTTTGACAAAACGGCAACAATATATGGTATAATATATCTCAAATGAGAGGTGAAAACCACAATGAGTCAAAGTGAACTAGACGAAATTTTGGAAGAAATAAGAACTAGAGGTAACAGCTCTAATCGCAAGAAGGCTACTGATGACGAGGTCAAGGAGGCTATGGACAGCTTCTCCTCTGCAAAGAAAAATATTAATGAGCCAGAGCCACAGAGCAACGAAGACCCTCTAACATTTATCGATATACCAGCACCAAAAAAGGAAGAGCCGGTCGAGGAGACCGAGCTACCTGCTGATACACAAGAGGAAAAAGAGGATGCCACAGACCTATTCGCACTATCAGAGGACGAATACACAGAGGAGCCTACTAACTACGAGCCAAAGAAAAAGGATAAGAAAAAAATCATTATTCCTATCATCGCTGTAGTGCTAGTTATCGCAATCGTTGTTGGTATATGCTTTGCTATTGCTGGCAAGGACAAACCTGTAGAGGAGCCAACCACTACCACAAAGCCATCAACAACCCAGGCTGTACCAGTCGAAACTGGAGATATTAATCCACTGACTGGCGAAACTGGATTTACAGCCACTGGCAAGCGCCCAATCGCTGTATCTGTCGACAACGAATTCTCTTCAACTGGCGTTAGACCACAATGGGGTATCGACGAGGCTGATATCGTGTTCGAGGCAGAGAGCGAGGCATCAACAAGACTATTGCTATTCTTCGCTGATTACAGCAAGGCACCAGCAAAAATCGGTCCAACAAGGTCTGCTAGACCAAGCTTTATTCGTTTCAGCCAGCTATTCGACAGCTTATTTATCCACGCTGGACTATCTCGTTCAAAGGGTAATTATGTCGGCGCCGACAGCGTTTTTGTCAACGAAAACATCGACCATATCAATCTGCTAGCATATTCCGAAAGCTCCGGATATTTCGGCAGGGACAAGAGTAGGTCAAGTGTTATCGAACACACTGGATATTTTAATGGCACTAATGCTAGCAAAATGCTAGAGGAGGCAAAGCTTCGTACAGACGTCAACGACAAGGACTTTGCTCCACTCAACTTTAACAAAGAGGCAAAGGATATCGGCACTCTAGATGGAGAATACGCATATTTCGACTGGTCAAATGGCTGTGGAGATGGCATCGAGGTGCTATATGTTGAAAAGGATGGCGTTTATCAGTCATCACATTTTGACTCTAGTAGCTCTGGCGAGATATCAAACTGCAAGTGGACAAACTGTGTGTTCCTATTTGCTGACACAAGCTATATTGTCAAGCACGACTACAAGGGCAAGGGCAACACCGAGACCTACTGTGAGTACGATATAAACAATGGTGGCACTGGCGTTGTGCTATCAAAGGGCAAGGCAGCCAATATCGAATGGGGCGTTACTGATGGCAAGCTGTGGATGAAGAACAAGGATACCAACGAGGATATCGCTCTAAATCCTGGCAAAACATATATCGCTCTAGGCTCTGCAAATCACGAGGGCTCTATCACAACAGCATTAGAGGAATAAATAAAAACAAAGTAAACGAGTTATGGATAAAACCATAACTCGTTTTTTTATACAATATAATATACCAATCTTAATATAACCGAATATCGTAGGGGCGATTATTAATCGCCCGCCAGCGTCAATGCCAAAATTATCCGTTATAATACATTCTTTTTATGCTTTTTTGAGGGCGAATACGAGCCAGCCATTGCACTCGTATCTCTCCATAATCTCAAAGCCGTTAGCATAGAATGATGCGATGACCTCATCCTCTCTATTCTCGATGATGCCACCAGTGATATACACACCATCGTCAGCTAGGAACTCACCAACCTGTGTGTTAAACTCCATAATAATATCAGCAACGATATTAGCCACCACAAGAGAATATTTGCCACTAACCTTGTCAGACAAATTGCCGATAACAGCATCAAACTGTGGTGGATAAAAGCCATTCTCCTCTGCGTTAGCAAACGCTGTCTTTACAGCAAGTGAGTCGATATCAACACCGAATGCACTCTTTGCTCCAAGTAGCAAACAAGCGATAGAAAGAATACCACTACCACAGCCGATATCAAGCACGGTTGTGTCATCGCTCACATATTTCTCCAATGTTTCAAGACAAAGCTTTGTAGTAGGATGAGAGCCAGTACCAAATGCTAGACCAGGCTCAATATTGAGCACCTTTCTGTCCCCTGCCTCAAAATCATTCTCCCACACTGGACGAATAAGTAGCTTTTCACCAACAGGCATTGGGTGAAAATACTGTTTCCAGTTGTTCTGCCAATCCTCTACTCTGCAATCCTGAATAGTGATATCGTGCTTGATACCTTCATTGTCAAGTCGTTCCTTGATGAATGCGACGGACTCCAAAGGGTTTTCGTTAGGATTAACATAGACATGCACGATAGCCTTTGTCCTATCCTTTTGGAGTAGCGACTCCTCAATCAAATCGATATGTGCTATCTCCATTGTCTCCTCTTCAAGAGCAGAGTAATCCTCGATATATATTCCATAAGGTACTACCATATTAACGATAGCACCAGTGATATCAACGTCCTTTACGTCGACAGTAACACATATTTCTGTCCAGAGCTTTTCTGCGACCTCGTTAGTCATTCCCATAGTCATATTCCCTTACTCAAAATTAACCTTGTGCTCATTATCGCCCATACCGTGATTGTACAGCTTGCGATTGTCTAGCGCCCACTGTCTGTCAGTGAATGCATGCTCGTCAACCTTTGACACAGCAGAATTAACCTCAAAGATAGTGGCATCGAGATTATCCAGCATATTAAGTATAATTGCCTCTAAAAACATTGGTCTAACAGCTGCACCAAAATCTGGCTCACCGTGATGAGATAGCACCATATGCTCAAGAAGAACTACCTCTTCACTATGGATACCAAGCTCGTCAGCAGCCTTTTCGATATACATTGCACCCTTAACAAGATGGCCAATCATCTCACCATCGGTAGAATATCCCTTTGCAAGACCAGTCTTGCCAGCCTCAAATTCCCAAGTCTTTGCAACGTCGTGTAGCATAGCACCAGCAAGCAGCAAATCCTTGTTAACGCTAGGATAAATGGCACACACCTGCTCTGCCATACGAACAATGCTCATAGTGTGGTACATTAATCCACCCAACATAGCGTGGTGCAAGCGTAGTGCTGCTGGACAAGTCACCATCTCGCTCTTGTGCTCATCAGTAATCTTGTCAACGATACGACGAAGGTCGTCATTCTTGAACATAGATATCTTGCGCTTCATCAAATCAAAAAGCTGTGCACCACTAATCTCTGACGCTGGTACTAAATCAGCCATATTATAGTCATCACTGTCGCTAGCAGGTCTAATCTGTGCCACTCTAAACTGGTCCTTGCCATTATACTGCTCCACAGTGCCCCTAATCTTAACGACCATATCCTGCTCAAACAAGCCATTTGGTGTGTAGTCCCAAAGCTTAGCTGTCATCTCACCATTATTGTCAGCGATAACGAGGTCAAGATAGTCAGCACCATTCTTTGTTTTCTTCTCCTCACATTTTTTAAGGATAACAAATCCATCACACATTCCGTTTGGTAGCTGTTTAAAATTCATAGCAAATCTCCTAAAAATGATATAGAAATATTATACATTATTTATTATATCCGTGCAAGTAGTAGTCCATATTTTAGGAATTTAAAAAAGTTCTTGACATTGATATCCCAAAGTGTTATAATCGCTTTGTCGCTTAAAAACTTTAAAGTGCTAAAGTATTATAGAATATCTATTGAAAGAGAGAATAATTATGGTAAGAAAAGGTAATTTAATGAGCGTTCGTAGCGATATCAAGGTGCTCGACGCAACAATCCGTGATGGTGGACTATGCAACAATTTTGAGTTTTCTGACGAGTTCGTAACAGAGCTATACAAATCAAATATCAAATGTGGGGTTGATTATATGGAGTTTGGCTACAGAGCTAGCAAAAACTTGTTCGACCCAGACAAGTTCGGCAAGTGGAAGTTCTGTGACGAGGAGGATATTCGTGCTATCGTTGGTGACAATGTTAGCGATATGAAGATTGCTGTTATGGCAGACGTTGGCAGATGCGATTTTAAGACAGATTTCTTGCCAAAGAGCGAGAGTGTCGTTGACCTAATCCGTGTTGCCTGCTATATCCACCAGATTCCTGCTGCTATCGAGATGATAGAGTATTTCAAGGACCTTGGCTACGAGGTAACATGCAACATTATGGCTATCTCACAGGCAAGTGGCGACCAAGTAGAAGAGGCACTAACAATGCTTTGCGAGTCAAGAGTAGACGTTATCTACCTTGTTGACTCATACGGCTCACTATACCCAGAGAATGCTGGCAAGCTAGCACAGAAATATATCGAATTTGCAGAGCAGGCTGGCAAGAAGGTCGGCTTCCACGCTCATAACAACCAAAACCTTGCTTTTGCAAACACTATCGAAACTATGTCATACGGTGTATCATACCTAGATGCTACAGCAATGGGTATGGGCAGAGGTGCTGGTAACTGTGCTATGGAGCTACTACTTGGCTTCCTAAAGAATCCAAAGTACAGCCTATACAGTCTACTAACATTCATCGAAAACTATATGATTCCACTAAAGCAAAGTGGCGTTGTATGGGGCTACGATTTGCAGTACCTATTCACTGGCCAGCTAAATCGTCATCCAAGAGAGGCTATGGCTTTCACAGAGGAGGGTCGTGGCGACTACTGTGAATTCTACAAATCACTACTCGACAATTTCTAAACACAACAAAAAGGGGCTCTATTAAGAGCCCTTTTTTATTGCAAAATATGACATTCTCGTTCTGTGTCCTGTTGTTTTTGGTACTTTTGTGATACAATAGCATCAAAGGAGTGATATTATGGACCAAAAAAGAATAGGTGAATTTCTTACCCAACTTCGATTAGAGAGCAATATGACCCAAGAGGTCCTTGCCTCAAAGCTCGGTGTTAGCAACCGAACTGTATCTCGTTGGGAGAATGGTAGAAATATGCCAGATTTATCTCTCTTTGAGCCGATATGTCAGTTGTTTGATATCTCTGTGGAGGAATTTTTGACTGGAGCAAGAATACCACAAGAAAATGATACAAGCATTGATGTCGACAAGGCAATTCAAGAATACAAGGACGAAAAAAAGCAAAAGAGAAAACGCACCACTAACAAAATCGGTGTATTTGCTATTATCTTTTCGCTACTAGCCAGTATAGGAATGATTGTTGCAACATTTTTCACCAACAGCGTCGTGCACGAGTCAGCCATTATGTTCGACACTCCACATTACGATATTGCGTACATACTATTTAATTGTGCAAAGGTTAGCTCGATTATATTTGTGTTCTTGCTAATTAGCCTTATTGTAAACAAAAAGGTTAAGAACAATATCTTGGTTGTGTCACTGATATTGTCTGTTAGTGTATTTGTTATATTTGGAATAGGATTTACTATTTTTGTCGAGAGTAATTATGAGTATGACGAGCCGTATGGATATTATTTCTCTGCTGATGATATGCTAAAGACTGACCAGCACAACCCATACGAAAAGGATATGAAATATTATCCGTTCCACGATAAAATGGTAAAATATGCCAAGAAATCGAACACCAACACTGTCACCGATACTAATACAGAGTTTAATTATATAGGATATGAGCTGTTTGGCACAAAGCTTGTTTGGACTAACGAATATCCTTGGACCGATGAGGATGACAGCATAAATTATTGGATGGAGTATATTTGTGCTGATAATGCTCTGTCAAAAGGATTTTTGATCAGCTTTTATTCTATCACAATGGCATCATCAAATTGGGAGCTCATTGAGGATACAGATGATTATTCTCTATATGAGTGTGATGGTGATTATATGGTAGCAATTATTAGTAGCGATGATTTGTTGCTACAAAGATTATCTGATGCAGACACATTGGGTGTCAAAAAGGAAGAAATAATCTCCTCTGCACTAGAAGTTTACAAATCTGCTAGAAATTAAGAAAACAAGGAGCTCTTTTAAGGGGTGTCCTGCATAAAGAGGTATAGCTCTAATAATGTACCTTTTTGATTAATATGTCGTTAAAAATAGCCAGTAGGCGTCAGCCTACTGGTTATTTTATGCCTAATCTTAATGCAAAAATTTACTATTATTAGAGTGCCTTGCAGTTTTGACAAAGTAATTTTGCCTAGATATGATATTACAAAATGCCCACAATACTAGCGTATTATGGGCATTTTTAATGTTATAGATAGGTGAAAGAACAAAGTCAAAACCTATGCTTCTTTATGTAGGACACCCCAATTAAGAGCCCCTTGTTTTTTATTTCTTTGTATATAGGATATGTTCAAAATGGATGCCTGATTGAGTTGTAAAATCAGTTAGCTTCTCCCTAATATAATCGTCCTTGTTAAACTGTGGGAAATACACCTCGGCATCGCTATCCTCTGCATCAATCTCTGTGAGATAGAGCTTGTCAGCCATAGGCAGCATAGCTGTGTAGATTGCGCCACCACCGATAACAAATATTTCGCTATCGCCAGCAAGTGCAACAGCATCGTCAATGCTAGTCACCACCTCTGCACCATCTGCAACATAGTCAGCGTTTGTAGTGATGACGATATTCCTACGATTTGGTAGAGCATGTGGCAAGGACTCAAAGGTCTTGCGACCCATAATGACAGTATGACCAGTGGTGGTCTCCTTAAAGAATTTCATATCATCCTTAAAGTGCCAAATGAGGTCGTTACCCTTGCCAATCTCAAGATTTTTGCCAACGGCTACGATAATTGATATAGACATAGTAAACTCCTAACCTTACTGTGCGATAGGGAACGAAATCTTGCCAAGATGCTGATAATCAACAAGCTTTACGTCCTTGCAATCACGAGATGAGTCAAATTTAAAGAAATCATCAATCTCTGGATTTAGCCATAGCTTTGGTGCTGGCAAATCACCCTGCTCATCCATACGCTTAATCTGCTCCTTAATGCCCTCAACCTGGTTAACATAGATATGTGCATCCTTTATGCTCCAGTCGATAGTGCCTGGCTTTAGTCCACAGGTCTGAGCTAGCATACAAAGTAGGACAGCATACTGTGTAACATTGAATGGCAAACCGAGTGGCACGTCGCAAGAACGCTGATGCACCCAACAATTAAGCTTTCCATCAGTAACGTCCCATTCGCTAGACCATACGCAAGATGGCAAAACTGCTGTATCAAGGTAGTCATTCTGCCATAGAGTCATGACCATTCTTCTATCCTCTGGGTGATGCTTTAGCTTGTCAATAAGGTTCTGTGTCATCTGGAATTTATTGACGATATAGCCATACGCTGTGCCGATGGTATGAGCGTACTCCTTGCCAAAATCCTTGTGGATAGTTTGGCGAACGAGCTTGCCAGTTTCATCTGGGAGCATCTGTGTCGCTGTCCAAATTCCGTCCTCGTCAATCTCCCATTCGTTCCAAATCTTAACGTCACGCTCCTGTAACCAACGAACATCGTTAGACTGTGCCTGGTAAATCCAAAGCATCTCCAAAACAGCCTGACGAATAAAGAGCTGTTTTGTAGTAAGAATAGGAAATTCCTCACTCAAATCAAAATGAAAATGATGCGATGGCACCTTGATAGTATTAGTACCAGTACGGTTCTCTACCTCGACACCCTCATCAAGTATTCTTCTGCATAAATCAAGATAATCCTTGTCCCATTTAGACATAATATCATCCTCCATATATATTATAAGTATTATAACAATAATATATATAAATTGCAATAAAAAAGGAGAGTCCGCTTGAACTCTCCTTTTATTATTTTTTATTCTGCTCTGTTGATGAACTCATCAAAGATTGACTTTAGATAATCCTTGGTATCAGCGTACTTGCTGTCCTTTGAAATCATAGCGTAATCCTTTGCGTTAATCACGCCATCAGCGACAGTGTCAAGTGCCACGATAGGAATTACCTTTGAGCCACCAGCCTTTGCTGTTAGTTTAACAGTAGTAGCGAATGTACCAGCAGAATTTGCTGATGCAACAGCTGTGTACCTCTCATTCTCCATCAATGTAACAGTGATGGTACCATTCTCTGCGAAGTACTGCTGTTCGTTGATAGTAACGAATGCAGGAACATTAGTCTTGCCAATAGCACCTAGTGATGCATCCTCATATGCAACAGTGCTAATAGTGTACTCAATCTCACCAGGTAGAGCAATACCACTAATCTCAAGGTCGTTCAGACCAGTGTTACCCTTTAGTAGAGTTTCTAGCTCTGCACCATCAACGGACTCGCCACCATTGATGAATATCTTGATATATACCTCGTCCTTGTCATCAAGTGCTGATGGAAGAGCGATATTGTTATATGTCTCGATAGGCTCTGCTGATGAATCATTGCTAATAGCACGAGCATTTGAATCAGCTAGATATGTGTACTTTGTACCATCAAGGCTATATGCGATACCCCAATCACGAGGACCCTTGTTTGATGATAGCTGACTAGCGTTAAGAGTAAGTGATCTGTAACCCTTTGTGCTAATCTTTGCAAGCCAGTATCCGTTGCCAGCAGGCTTGTCAAGATTCTTTGTTGCTTTGAATGGATTAGCAGCGTCCCAAGCAATCTTAACGCCATATGTATCGCTGTAATCAAGTAGAGCAGCTGTTGTGCCATTTGGATACATAGAAAGTGTACCAGCGTTAGTACCACTTGTATTTGTCGCTACAGTGTGAGTAGCGTCAAGATAGTTGTAGATAGGTCTTTTTGTTGCTGTGTAAGAGAACTTAACTACTGTAGTACCCTTGTAGTAATACTTTGCTGTGTTGATGATACTTCTGTCGTCATCATCACCAGCCCAAACAGATACTGTGTAAGCGCCAGTCTCCTTGTCAACAAAGCTTGGTGCATTGAAGATATCAATACCCTCTTCACGAGTTACGACACCATTCTCATCAACAATCTGCTTTGGATAAGTACCAGATAGGATTAGCTCACCCTCTGGATTCAATACAGCGTACTGCATATCCATCTTGCTAGGGCTATGGTACTTGATAGGTGTTGTACCAAAGTAAGCTGTTGTCTTGTTTGTATATGGCATCTTGTATGTGCCATCATCCTCACCAGAGATAACCACGTCGTTGATATATAGGTTACCCTTGGACTGATTGTTGTGTAGCTTGTCGCCAAGATTTGTGCTGTTCTCAACAGTAACAACACGGATATATGTCTTTGCTCTATTGTTGCACTCTGCTGGAAGCTGGGCAGTTAGGAATACCTGCTCTAGCTCTGCATTTGCAGGAAGAACAACAGTGTTCTCAAGGTCTGTCCAGTTCTCATTATCAGTGCTGTACTGTAGTGATACAGACTTTGGACCTTGACCAGTAGTGTACATTTTTGCTGTGAAACGAATATCCTCATATCCTGCTGTTGGAATGTCAAAATAGTAACCAGTGTTTGCTGTCCACAATGCACCATCATCAGGAGCGATAGAAAATGCACCATTATCATCGTTCCATAGAGGAACATACTGGCTCTTGCCATCGGTGTAAGCAGTCATCTTACCACTCTCACCATAAGCACCACCAGTCGAGAACACAGCACCATTAGATACATTCTTGCTGTAATCGATATAGCTGAATGAGTTAATGTTAACACCACCGAATGTGATATCAACTACTGTATCCTCTGAACGAACTGCACCAACCTCTGCCCAAGCAGTAACAGTTGCTGTGTCGCCAATCTTTGCTGTGGACTTGTTGAATACCTTGAAGCCAGCCTCATAAGTCTTTGCCTCACCACCGTTAACGGTGTAGTAAACAGTAGCGCCACCATTGTTATCCTTAATCTCAACCTCATCAGAGCTGAACGCCACTGTGCCATCACCAGCAACGCTATTTGTTGCTACTGTTGGAGCCTCAAGATCGGTGATAACAGCGATGCTCTCACCCTTAATCTTGATATTATTGATAGCAGCATCACCACTTGTGATACCAATAATAGGAACGCCACTAATAGCAATATCGTTTGCAATCACAGCACGGATATACACCTTGCTCTTGTTGTTACATTCCTCTGGTAGAGCGACATTGTCAAATGCCTTCTCCATAGTCTTGTTTGCTGTGATAGAATATGTTGAGTTATCAATATCCTTGAAGTTTACACCATCGATACTGTACTGAAGCTTCCAATCACGAGGAGCCTTCTTTGTACCACCAAGACGAGCAGAATATGTAATAGACTGGAAGCCTAGTGTTGAAACTGTTGTTTCAAAATAACCCCACTTGCCCCAAGCTAGAGCATCTGTCTTACTAGTACCCATAATAGGTGCTTGGTCAGGAGTGATGAAGCCTTCCTCATTAGCATATAGGTCAGCTGTGCCAGACCATTTCATCTTTGTAGTGCTTGTGGCATTTACAGATGCACGAAGCTCTGAACCATCAATATGGTCACCACTTGTTGCATTGTAGTAATATGTTGCACCAGTCTCATCAGAGGTTGTTAGTGCCTCTGGGTCAACTGCATAATCATAATCCCAAGCAGAAATAAGCTTTGAGAAGCCCTGTGGTCTTTCTGTAGTAGCAACAGCACAAGAATTTGAAGTTGCTGTGCCAGTGATATTTTTGTTATCACCAGTAACTACAACAGTGATATTCTTGCCAGCATCTTCTGGCTTAATCTCATAAGTATTATTTGTTTCGCCAGCGATATTAACGCCATTAGCCTGCCACTGATATGTAACAAAGCTATCAACCTCATTACCAGTAGTTGTCTTTGCATTAACTGTTAGGGTATCACCGATATATGCAGACTCATAAATCTCTGCACTATCAAGCTGACCAGCAACGATATTAAATGCCATTGTCTTTGTACCCTTGTAGTATCCAAGACCTGTAATTGTTACAGTAGCAAGAGCTGATGCATTAACATTATTGTTATAAGTTAGTGTGTAATCCTCACCCTCAACAAGCTCAACATCATTGTCCTTTAGTGTAACCTTTGGCTCAACAGGAGAGCCTGTGCAGGTTTGATTAGGAATTGAGCTAACTGATACAGTGCTAATATCAACCTGTGCAATTTGCTGATTAATCCAGTTGTTACGATTAGTGAACCAAGTCTTAACACCACTCTTTAGTGTTGATAGGTTAAAGTAGCTCTTATCAGATGTTGAATAACCAAGACGAGTGTTGTTCATAAGACCAGTGTATCTAACACCCTCAAAATAATCATCAACAGACTTTAGTGTACCGGTTGGATCAACCTCCTCACCCATAAGCACCTTGTTAGCCTTGGTCATAGTTGTGTACCAGAATTTGTTGTACATTTTCTGGAAATCAGCGTTGTTATTGTATAGCGCACCGTAGAATGAAAGTGGTGACATTTTATCAGTTGTAGCACGCTCGTTACCACTTGAACCATTCCACATATAGATACGAACATTACGAGCATACCAGCCAGTAGCCTCGTTCCACTTATAGCCCCATCTACCACCAAGTAGTGTAGCAGCAGCAGAAAGACCTGTATCTACAATAACAGTTTCTACAGAGTGATCCAAATCCCATACAGGACCAGCATATAGCTTGCCGTCAATGTTGTCGCTATCCTTGTAGAAATATGTTGATGATGTTGATGAATCAAGATTCTTGAAATACTCTTGAATCCAAAAATATTTCACTGCACTATCAGCATCAAGAAGGTCGGACCATTTCTTGCCCTGATACTGTGCTGCTGGTGCAGGGTTAGTAACTGTTGTACCAGAACCATAAGAGCTAGTTGCACCAGAGGTTGTCTTTGTTTCTGTTGATGGAACAGTACCCTTGTTATAAACTGCAGAACCAAGAGCATATAGCAAATCGTAGCTATAATCCACCATATCCTTGGTAGCATAGTCAGCAGATTTTACAACCCAGCCCTGTCTGTTGTATCCACAAAAGCCAGCGTTCTCGTTTATCCATCGTTCCGAAATCTCTAGCTCGTAGAGATAACCACCTGTTATATCGTCAGGACTGTTAATACCGGTAGAGTACTTTCTGTTACCGATAGTAGCACATTTTGTAGCCTTTGTTGAGCTTGTTTCAACAGCGCCAGTACTTTTATATATATTTGTTGTAGGAGGATTTGTATCAAAATCAGCTGGAGTGATAAGTCCTGTTGCTGGGTCAACAGTACCATTCGCAATTTCCAAATTCTCGTATGCATCGTTAACATCAATACGATTTGACTTTAGCTCTACCTTTTCAGATAGCTGATATGAACCCATATAAATCTGGTTGCAATATAGATCAACAGGCTTACAAACAGGCTGATATTTTACACCAATGAATTTTGAATAATCATAGCCAAGCTGGTCACGGATAAGTGTTGGATCAAACTTGTTAGCAAGTAGTACCCATTTCTTAGCCTTGTTCATACCTAGTAGAGAGGTAGAAACACCAAGCTTTAGGTTGTATGGATTCTTTTCGCCACCAGATGACCAGGTAGCATTACCTCTACCCTGCATCTTTTCTAGCACACCATCGTACTCAACAGTACCGTCTGGTGCAACTACCATAACAGTACCACCCTCATAAGCAGAATGGTCTGATGAATTGTTAATCTTTGCCATAGAGCCAGACTCTGTATCAACATATACAGTGCCGACATTAGCAGATTTCATAACCTTTACAGTATGAGATGTGCTGCCAAGCTTAAATGTGAAATCCTGAATAGAGCCAGGCTGAAGATTTGCAAATACATCTGTTGTGCCACCATTCTCAATCTCAACATTGTTGATAGACAATGATGATGCTGTATACCACATACGAAGGTTGCCATTATCGACTGTGCTAGGGAAGAATAGATAAAAGCTGTTCTGATTAGTTGTAGTATTTGAAGTTCTTCTATGAACAACAACAGCACCAGCCATAGTTGTCTTGCTTGCGTGGCTGTTATATGCATCAAACTCTTCTTGTGTGATAGAGTTGTCGCAGTCTGCCCATACCTGAAGAATATCATCCTCGATATCCTGAACAGCACTAGCAGCATCAACTGCAAATGGTGCGATAACTATTGTGGTCATCAATAGAGTTAGCGATAACAACAAAGCTATCAATCTCTTTAGGTTTTTCTTCATATCTTTTCCTCCCAAGTTAGCCAGCAAATGAAGCTGTACCAACCTTACCATTAAAGGCGAAATCAGCACTATGGCTATTTGCAGTCATTGCGTATGATTTTGATGAGCTGATAGAACCTGATGAATATATCAAGGTTGTAACAGCAGTATCTGCCTTGCAAACAGTGGTGCTACCGGACTTAATCTCGATATTACCTCTAGTTCCATAGGTCTTTTCTGGGTGAGTAGAACGGATTGATGCGTTCAAGCTGGCCTGTTTTGAGCTTGTTTGAACTGGTGTCGATTTTTTACCAATACCAATCACCGTTCCACCATTTATATCAAAGGTGTGGTTCTTGCCTTCCTTTTGTTTTCCGGCATTAACACGACGCACCTTAAATACACTCTTTTCTGTTGCCATAGCCTTAACCGAGCCACCACTGATGGTAATCTCGTTATCTGTGTCAAACGCATCACACGCTGATGAGGTAACATCAACGCTACCACCCTCACAGATAAATCTAGAGCAACGAACGCCATCACCATTAACCTTAACATTGAGCGAGCCACTCTCTACAGTAACCTTGTTGTAGGAGAAGATACCCTTTGCAGCACCATTACCAGCTGCAAGCTTGCTAGGGTTATTGTTCTGTGCTGTTAGCAGATTAACACTACAGTTTTTAATAGTGATACTCTTTGTTGAGCAGATACAGTTGTCGCTGTTCTGCTTGCTCTCAAATAGGACAGAGCCATTACCCTTGATATCGAGCTTTGACTCGTTATACATTACACCGGTGTAGCTGTTCGCTGTGGAGACAAATTTACTGCTTGTGCCCTCTGGGAATGAGATAGACACATTCGGAGCGTGGTCATTCTCTGACACATTAAGTAGCTCGTCATCGATGAAATCATCTGATGATGCAGCCTCTGTCTCTAGGAATGTACGATCGTTAGTAATGCTGGTGTCAATAATTCGAATAACATTAGGTTTGTTATAATCGATATTTACGTCCTTAAACTTAATCGAGCATTTTGCTGTATTAGGTAGCTTTACAACAATTCGTCCATGCCATAAATCAGTCTCGCTAGTGATTACATAATCACCCTCATCGTGAATAGTAACCTCTGCAGTCTCGATATCGACCTTATCCGATGAACAATCAGCTTTACTATTCTTCTTTAGCACAATACTAATATCAGTATCCTCTGGTTCGGTAGTCGCTGGGTCAGTAGGCGAATTATCATCGTGCTTCTTTGTAGTAGTTGTAGTTGTGTTTTTCTTGGTCGTTGATTTTTTGTCATCCTCTACGACGATTTTGTTCTTCTCAACGTCCTGCTTCTCTTTTTTGGCAACCTCTTCATTCTTTGCATCAACAATCTTAACAACTGTCTTCTTGTCGCCATCTATAACGATAATCTTGTCCTTTTCTTTCTTTACCTCGACATTGACATACTCGACGATAACCTTCTTGACGCCATTTGCATCTTTCTTTTGGGTAACTCTCAAATATTCCTCAACATTCTTGTCACCGTCTAGGTCAAGAGCGTCCTTAATTGCTATGATATTGCCCTTTTCATCAGCGTATGACTCGATAGGGATTAGCTCACTCTTTTCGTCATAGACTATTCTAGCCGAATTGCCCTTGTTCTCTGCCTTAACAAGACTGTTAAGCAGTGGGAACTCCTTGGCTGTCAATTCCTTCTTGTTCTTGTCAGTAACAGTAAGGATATATCCAGCGATTACTGTCTCACCATCGCTATCATAAACTGGTGAGCACTTAATGGTGTTCTCGTTCTTGTCCTTGTCGGTGAATGAGACAATCTCCTTTTCTAGCTTGACAGCTGGCAGAGTCTCTGACGGAGCAGTTACCTCGCTAGTATCGTTCTTTTCAACGACAGTGAATTTGTCCTTATTCTTGCCAGTGCATCCAGCCAAACAGCTGGCGACAAGCACCAAGCTCAGCACAACGGCTATATATCTTTTGCTATTGTTCATAATAAAATACCTAATTTTTATAATATATTATAGGGACAGCCAGCATTTTGACTGTCCAAAGGGCGTAATATCCCCTGTTTATAAATAGAGCAAAAGACCTTAGGATATCCTAAAGTCTTTTTTCTTATTATTGAAAATGGAAGCTCTTTGCTGATGACTGCTGTGTTGTGAGCATAATCTTTAGATTGCCATTAAGTGCTCTCAAATCATCAAGCATAACTCTAATGTCCTTGTCATCCTTTAGTGTAACAGCAAAGGATAGCTCGAACAATGCACCAAAGTCAACGCTCTTAACCTTTGATAGACTAAAATCACTACAGTGCTTGCCAAGTGTTTCATCAAAAGCGCCAACATAGTTAAGTGTCTCTGGTACAGTAATCTTTAGCTCGTATGTATTGCCCTTCTTGCTAGCATACTTTGTGAAATGAAGAATAAGAATGATTGCACAAAGAATAGCAACAGCAAATGCAGCAAAAATCCAGTAGCCAAGTCCACAGGTTAGACCCATAGTAACGCTCATAAATACGAAAGCAATATCCTTTGGATCGCCAGGTGCAGAACGGAAACGAACGAGTGCAAACGCACCAGCAAGGCTGAATGCTGTAGCAACATTGTTACCAATAACTAGGATAACCATACCAACGATAGGTGCAAGCAAAATAAGTGATACACAGAATGCTTGACTGTATCCCTCTTTTTTATGAGTTAGTAGATATACCAAACTGATAACAAATCCGATAACAGCAGCTGATAACACTACCTCTAATACACTCTTGAATGTTAACTCACTAGCCATAGCTCCACTAGTTAGTCCATATAGAAAATCTTGCATAATTTTTCTCCTTAATCTTCAAAATAATCAAATCCAACCTGATTACCATCAGCGTCGGTCAAATAATATTCTAGCTTTCGTTCCTTGGCGTCACGCTTGTACTTAACACCATATTTGCTAAATCCGTGACTGAACAGCTCATTCTCACTGAGCAATCTTGTCAACCACAGTGGCATAGCACCAAGAATCTTTATCTCCATAATGTAGATATCATCTGGTAGCAGTAGCTCATCCTCATCGCTCTCGCCAAAGACGAAATTGCTACGCCTTGTATGTACATTACGGTCAAAGGTCATTCTAAAGTTCTTGTCCTCCTTGCCGAACAGAGCAAGTCGGTCATACTGAACATATAATGCTGGAGCGACCTTATTCGTCTTTAGATAATATTGTAGCTCCTTTGCAACCTGCGACGACAGATAGTCGCTAGTCTCTGGCAAAATACCATCGTTGACGAAAGGGTCAACCTCTTTAATCTTTAGTTTAATTCTACGCTTATTACCGACGCCCTCACTCTTTTTCTTTATTTCCATAAAGATTTTGTCCTCTGGGTCCTTCTTGTCGTAATAGGAGCGTAATCGCATCTTCTCCTTGTATGGATATCCTTGCGAATTGTCACGAATAACGTCGTGATTGACTGTATCGTAGTAGATACTGTATATTCGGTACTCGTTACCATTCAAGCAGAATGGATCGAGATCCATATATTCTAGGAGCTGTGGCATAATGCTGTCCAATTTTTCCTTTGATATGAGATATTTTTTCTCATATCTCTTAAAGGTTGCTATTGCCGTACAACCAACTCCTCTCTATAATTTAACTAATATTTAACTTAGCATAATTAATATACAATAAAAACCTATTCAAGTCAAACCATTTTGTATAAAATTTATAAAAGAATAGATAAAACATAACATTTGTAAACCTTGTCCCACTTGTCAAACAGAAATATTTAGTATAAAATGGTAACAGTATGAAAAAACAAGGAGCATATTTATGCCAAAGCAGAAGAAAAAGCGTTCATCACGAAATCTAAAAATACCTACTAGGGTAACGCTGTCCACCATCGTGGCTATCGTGCTACCACTAGTCATTGTTACAGCATTTTCATCGATATTTTTGAGCACGCTGGCATCATATTTCAACTTTTCAGCTGTTACAACGGACTCATACTCTATGCTTAACCAAATTCAGTGGTCACAGACCATGAGTGAGATAAGTAACGAGCTTATCACCGACGATAATGATAGCAAAAAGCTGGACCAAATCACGAATTTTGTCGCTCCACTAGAAAAACTGGGCTCAATCATCTATATCGACCGAAATGGAGAGCCATTCTACGCTACCACCAACGCAAACGAGGTAACGCAAAAGGCAAATTCGATAGTAAAAATTGATACCGAAAGCAATATGAACTACTTTGCAGAAAATGGTATTGTTATCGTTACTCACGCAGAGCGTGATAGTGAGCGATATCTAGTGATTATCGCCAATGATAATTACATAGTTAATGATATTTCTAGCCGATACACTGCACAGGATTTCTCATCGCTTGTACTTGGCAAGACTGGATTTATTCTTGGCATTATTGCGTTAATTTTCGTGCTGTCAATCCTATTGCTATCGCTGATTACCTCCAGAACAATCAGCAAACCTATCAAGCTGCTGGCTGATGGCGCTAACGAAATAGCTAACGGCAACCTTGATTTTGAAATCAATTACGAAAGCACGAACGAGATTGGCACGACTGTTAAGGCGTTCAACGATATGACAAGCCAGCTAAAGCAATCTATCGAGGATAGGGATAGAATAGACCAGTCACGAAAGGAAATGATTGCTGGTGTTGCACACGATTTGCGCACACCACTGACCTCTGTAAAAGGATATGTCGAAGGTCTGATGGACGGAATAGCATCGACCGATGAGATGAGAGAACGCTATCTCCAAACAATATATTCATCCACAAAGGATATGGAAAAGCTACTAGACGAGCTACTGTCACTATCACGACTGGAGCTAGGCAATATCCAGCTAGAATGCGAGCCAACAAACATTAACGCATTCCTATCCCACTACTGTGAGGAGCTAGAAATCTATCTTAACAACATAGATTTTGACCTAGAGTACTCTAACCCATTCGACGACCACGAAATAATGATAAGCCTTGATGCTGACCGATTTGTTAGAGTCGTTTCTA
This sequence comes from uncultured Clostridia bacterium, assembly GCA_937876375.1. Lineage (GTDB taxonomy): Bacteria > Bacillota > Clostridia > Oscillospirales > Acutalibacteraceae > Eubacterium_R. Next base: position 57,878 of record CALEHY010000014.1, read on the forward strand.
ACATTATTTCAAACTCTGTTAAGTATCAGAACAAGAGTGTTAAGGGCAAGATATCTATATCCTTGCAGGAATATGAAAAATCAATTATACTTTCTATAGAGGACAACGGAATTGGCATCGAAAACGAGAATGTGCCAAGGATTTTTGACAGCTTCTTCAGAGCTGACCAGGCTAGAACAAAGACTCGTGACGGCTCTGGCATTGGTCTTGCAGTATGCAAGCAGATAATCGAGCTGCACGGTGGAAGAATATGGGCAACAAGCCAGTATGGAAATGGCACCTCAATCCACATTTCGATGAACAAAATTTTGGAGGAGAACAATGGCTAAACGAATACTAATCGTTGAGGACGACGAAAACATTTTACAGCTAGAGCACGACTACCTGCTAGCCTCTGGTTTTGAGATTGACAGTGCGCTAAACGGTGTCGATGGTCTAAAAATGGCTGTCGCAAACAAATATGACCTAATTATCCTTGATATTATGCTACCTGGTATAGATGGTATGCAGATATGCAAGGAGATACGCAAGGCACAGAATATCCCTATTCTGCTAGTTAGTGCAAAGCGTGACGAGATGGACAAAATCACTGGACTAGAATATGGTGCAGACGACTATATCGTCAAGCCATTCAGCCCTAGCGAGTTAGTGGCAAGGGTCAAGGCACATATCAGCAGATATGACCGACTTGTATCCACTGACCAAGCAAAAGCAAGCCTCACTATCGAGATTGATCCACTAAAAATTGACCGTACCTCGCACAAGGTGTTCATCAACGACACTGAAATTGCACTAACAAACAAGGAATTCGACCTGCTCACCTGCTTTGCAGAGGAGCCAAACAAGATTTTCTCCAAGGATGAGCTGTTCGAAAAGATATGGAAATATGACCCATCCATCGGTGAGACCTCAACTGTTACAGTACATATCAACCGTGTTAGAGAAAAAATTGCTGCTGTCGAGCCAACCTTCCCATATATCAACACCGTATGGGGAAAAGGTTATAGATTCAATAAATAAATCAAAAATTGCCATTTTGAACGAAAAAAGGACTCTCAAAAGAGAGTCCTTTTTTATTGTGATTATATTAGTCGATTTCTACAATCCAGCCCTCTGGAGCTTCGATTTCGCCCATCTGGATACCAGTAAGTGTATCATATAGCTTCTTTGTGATAGGGCCCATCTCCTCCATACCTGATGGGAAACAAATCTCCTCACCATGATTAACAATCTTGCCAACTGGTGAGATAACAGCAGCTGTACCACATAGTCCACACTCTGCCATATCCTTAACTTCCTCAAGAGTAACCTCTCTGTGCTCAACTGTAAGACCAAGATACTTTTCAGCAACGATCATAAGTGAACGACGAGTGATTGATGGTAGGATAGAATCTGATTTTGGAGTAACAACCTTGCCATCCTTTGTGATGAATAGGAAGTTTGCACCACCAGTCTCCTCAACCTTTGTACGAGTCTTTGGATCGAGATACATATTCTCATCAAAGCCATTCTCATGAGCGTCAACAATGTTGTAAAGGCTCATAGCATAGTTTAGACCAGCCTTGATATGACCAGTACCAGCAGGTGCTGCACGGTCAAGGTCTGATACACGGATAGTGATAGGCTTTGCGCCACCCTTGAAATATGGTCCAACAGGTGTGCAGAACATACGGAACATATAATCCTCTGCTGGCTTAACGCCGATAACAGAGTTGTAACCGAACATATATGGTCTAATATATAGTGTAGCACCAGAGCCATAAGGTGGTACCCACTCCTCATTAGCCTTAACAACAGCCTTAACAGCCTCAACGAACTTGTCCTCGTCATAAACTGGCATCTTTAGTCTACGGCAAGAGTCAGCCATACGCTGTGCATTTAGGTCAGGACGGAAGCATACAATCTTGCCTTCCTTAGTAGTATAAGCCTTTAGACCCTCAAAACAGGTCTGTGCATACTGTAGTGCACAAGCACATTCGCTCATAGTTACATTTGGATCATCAGTAAGAACGCCATCGTCCCACTTGCCATCCTTGTACATTGATACAAATCTCTTATCTGTTGGCATATAGCCAAAGCCAAGGCTACCCCAGTCAATGTCCTTCTTTTGCATAATAACATCTCCTATAATTTAATATTACAAAAATAATTATAGCACTTTGGTCAAAAATTTCAATAGAAAAATAAGCGAATAGCATTATATGTAAGATAAAAAATCAAATTTTGTCCATATATAGTGCTTTAGGGTTGAAATGTACATATATATATGATATTATTAACCCATATTACATATTATCAAGGAGCTGTCCTATTATGAAAAAGGCAACAAGAATTTTGGCACTAACCCTAACAGCTGTGATGGCGTTATCACTATTCGGCTGTAAAAAGGCAGAGCCACTACCAGAAATAACAACCACAACAACTACAACAACCACTACCAAGGCACCTGATATGTTCAACCCACTAACTGGTGACGACGATTTTGACAAAAATGCACTAGGTGTTAGACCAGTTGCTATCGTTGTAGAAAATCTTGAGCCAGCAAGACCACAATGGGGTATCGAGACACCTGATATCATCGTTGAGGGCGAGGTTGAGGGTGGTATCAGCCGTATGCTATGGATATACGCTGACTACAAAAAGGTACCAGAAAAGGTTGGTCCTATCCGTTCTGCTAGACCATCATTCATCCAGTTTAGCGAGCTATTCGATGCTATCTACATTCACTGGGGTGGTAGCCACAGCAAGAGCAGCTACACCGGTGGATACGAAACTATCAGAAATGACAAGGTTGACCATATCGATGGTATGAACGGTGGCAAGCTATTCGGCAGAGATACTACTCGTTACACCTCATCAGAGCACAGAGGTATCATCTACGGCAACAAGATACCAGATATTATCAAGGACAAGGGCTTTAGAACAGAGCTAAATGAGGAGAAATATCCAAAGTTCAAGTTTAACGAAACAGCTGCTAGCATTGGCGAAAAGAGTGGTACTTCAATCGGCTTCCGTTTTTCTGACAGAACAGACACAAGAGTGTTCAACTACGATGCAGAAAAGAAGAATTATGTATGTAGCGACTGGAAAACAGACGTATCATTCAAGAATGTAATCATTCTAAACACTAATTCACAATATATCACAACCCCATACAAGAGCAGTTCAACTACATATCTAAACTACGAGATACTCAACAGTGAGGGCACTGGATATTACTCAAGCAACAACTACACAGCCGAAATTCACTGGTCCACAAAGAGTGGCACACTAGTGCTAACAGACCTAAATGGTGCTACACTAAATCTAAACAAGGGCAACAGCTATATCGGTCTATGCTCCAAGAATCACGAGGGCAAAATCAAATACGACTAATAACAGATAACGAAGAGCACCTCAAGGGATGACCAAGAGGTGCTTTTTATTTACCAAAAAATTTTTGCAACAAAATCTGATTATTTTTGCACTTATATTATGACGGCGTCAATAAGGGGTGAAAAAATTGAACGAAAACGAGATAGTAAAAAGAGCTAAAAATGGCGACAAGAACGCATTTTGTCAGCTGTATATGGCGTACAACGACAAACTGTATCGATATGCATACTACAAGCTTGGCAACAGCGACGACGCAAAAGATGCTGTGAGCGACTGTATCGTCGAGGCGTACGAAAATATCCATAAGCTAAAAAATAACGATGCATTTTCATCGTGGATATTCAAGATAATGTATCGTTCATGCTGCAAGCTGATAAAACAGCAATCCTCATCAAAGCAAAATGAGGATATCAATATGACAAATGTGTCATACGAGATGAATACCGAGTCTGTCGACCTAAAGAGAGCACTATCTACCCTATCCCAAGAAGAGCAGGATATCGTGCTACTATCCATTGTCGCTGGATACACTAGTGACGAGATATCAAAGCTGATGGGTATCAAATCTGCGACAATTCGTTCGAAACAATCAAGAGCCCTAGAAAAAATGAGAAAGATTTTGGAGTGATACGAAATGAAGGATAATTTCGATTTTATAAAAGAAAAATTTGACGCTGAAAATATCACTGCGCCAAATGATATTGGCACTGATTTTGTTATGAGCAAAATTAATGATAAGAGCACAAAGCGTGTCAAATTCCCTACAAAAAAGGTAATCGGTGGACTAGCTAGTATGGTAGCGTGTGTCGCTGTAGTAGCAATCGCTATCAACAGTCTAGCACCTAGCGTGATAACACCAGCGCCAGTAATAGCCGAGGCAAGCGAGCTCATCACATTTGATAATTACGACAGTATCAAGAGCACACTAAAGGATATGGGTGTCGGCACAAGGACAGAGCATAATATTGACCAAATGAAAGGTGAGATAGTAAATATGCTCAGCTATAGCCAAAAATATGATTCTGATGCTGTAAGTGACGAAAGCATTAGCGAATCATCAGACTCATTTGGTCAGACCTATCTTCAGGTCGACGGTGTCGATGAGGGCGATATAGTCAAGACTGATGGCGAATATATCTATGTCGCAACGTCAAACGAGATACGCATTCATTCTGCCAAGGGTGCAAATTCAGAGGAAATGGACCCTATCGATATTAGTGGCGAGATATTCGATATGTACCTAAATGGTGACAACATAATAGTCAACACATATTTCTACTCCGACGACAAAACAGTCACCACCATCTACGACAAATCGAACGCAAAAAAGGTCAAGAAGCTGGACGAATTTGCCCAGAGTGGATACTACACCTCATCACGAATGATTGGCTCAAATATCTATGTAGTAACTGACCAGTTAATACACACCCAAGACGACGTGCCATATGTCACCTGCAAGGGCAAAAAAGCAAAGCTGAATGCAAAATCAATCTCCTGTGTCGAGGATCCAACCGACGCAGAATACCTAGTAATCACTAGGATTGACACAGCTGATTTGAGCGCTGAAACCGAAACAAAGGCTATACTAGGTGCGTCAAGCAATGTGTACTGTAATATGGACAATATGTTCATCACAGGGGCAGTGTACACCACCCCTAATGTTAAGAAATCAACAGGCAAAAACGGTGTCACTATTGACACAATAGAGGATGACGATATAGCATATTATATGCCAGCACCAACACAGCAGACCGAAATCATCAAGGTCAGCCTTGGCGAGAGCATACAGTTCGTCGCTACAGCAAAGGTCAACGGACATATATACAGCCAGTATGCTATGGACGAAAGGAACGGCAACCTACGAATTGCAACGACCTCTACTGATGATAATGGCAAGGACGTGAACAATCTGTTCATCCTTGATGACAAGCTACAGCCACTGGGCAAGGTTGACGGATTTGCACCAACAGAGAGCATCAAGGCTGTAAAATATGTTGGCGACACTGCATATGTCATCACATACGAGCAGACCGACCCACTATTCGTTATCGACCTATCCAACCCAAAAAAGCCAGCTATCCTTGGCGAATGCAAGATAGACGGATTTTCTACAATGCTAGTGCCAATCGGTGATGACAAGCTAATGGGTATCGGATATTATACTGAGGACCATACTGATGACGATATCGATATGGAGATAACAGAGGGTATCAAACTGGCGCTGTTCGATATCAGCGACAAAACTAACCCAAAGGTTATTGACGAAAAGGTACTAAAGGGATATTCATCATCTGTTCAGTGGACACCAAAGGCACTAATGCACCATAGCGAACGAAACACATATATCATCCCATTCGGTAGCGATGATTATGTTAACAACAAGGCAATCACTGGTGCACTAGAATTCAGCGTTAGTGGTAGCAAATTCACTGATATCACTAGATATACAATAGCAAACGATGACTACGATACCATAGAGCGATGCACATATGTAAACGATGACCTGTATATGTTCACCTGGAATGGCGAAATGTACTCATCGATATTAAAATAGATCAAAAAAGGGAGTTCTAATGAACTCCCTTTTTAATATAAAATTGATAATTAATGGTGGGTTTCATCCACACCTATAATAATTGCGTCGCAGACCCATAATTCTACATTATGAATTCTCAATTTTAAATTAGAAATTAAAATCTATATAATCCTGTTTTGTGAATCTATGATATGTCATACCAAGGTCCTCTGTGTCGATACAGTACCAGAATTCATCCGGTGTGCCATCGGCAAAGTAGATGAGATAGTCGAACTCGTCATTATCCACCCTTTCGACCACAACATTGTCACTATAAGCCTTAAAAACAGCAATAATGTCATCAATCGTAGCGTCAAATCGACGAACAGTAGCAATGAATTTTACAAGAAAATCATCGTCACTAATAAGACTGTGCACATAGTCAACACCATCTGCAGACACAGTAAAACGATACCCATTCTCTATCCTGCTGTACGATATCTCACCAAGGTCATCACAGCTAGCACAAAACTCATCTAGCACCTCGTCACTAGGCTGTACACCTAACAAATTAGCCAGTGATGAGCTAACATAATTCACACCGATAGGCATACTATCATATCCTAGCTTTATCTGTGACTCCTTGATAATGTTTATCAAATTGTTTTTCAAATTATCAAAATTCATAATAAATAACTGTAAAATGAACTAATCCGAAATCGATGGATTTTGTTTTATAACTGGTCAGCAATATTGTAGATCAAATCTCTTGTCTTATCCCAACCAAGACATGGGTCAGTAATAGACTTGCCATATACACCATCATCGATTGACTGGGCACCATCCTCAATGTAGGACTCAATCATAAAGCCCTTGACCATCTTGGCAATATCATCGCTATGACGCATAGAATGGAGCACCTCGTTAGCAATACGAATCTGCTCAAGATACTTTTTACCAGAGTTAGAATGGTTAGTATCCACTACGACAGCTGGGTTAACAAATCCATCATTGCAGTACATATCGTGTAGAGTGATAAGGTCCTCATAATGATAGTTTGAGTGGTTGATGCCGTGCTTATTCACACTACCACGAAGAATAGCGTGTGCAAGTGGATTGCCCTTTGTCTCTACCTCCCAACCTCTGTATAGGAAGGTGTGACCACTCTGTGCAGCCTTGATAGCGTTTAGCATAATGGAGAAATCACCACTGGTTGGATTCTTCATACCAACTGGGATATTAACTGATGATGACACAAGTCTGTGCTCCTGATTTTCTACCGAACGAGCACCGATAGCGATATAGCTAATCAAATCCGATAGGTAGCGCAAATTCTCTGGATATAGCATTTCGTCAGCACAGGTTAGACCAGTCTGCTCGATAGCAGTCTTGTGCAAATTACGAACCTCAATGATACCCTCAAGCATATCAGGTTTCTTGTTTGGGTCTGGCTGATGGAGCATACCCTTGTATCCTGCACCAGTAGTTCTAGGCTTGCCAGTGTAGATACGAGGCACGATGAACAGCTTGTCCTCTACCTCCTTTTGCACCTCTGCAAGACGATTGATATAGTCAAGTACACTATCTGCTCTGTCAGCAGAGCAAGGGCCGATAATAAGTGCGAACTTGTCGCTCTTGCCAGAAAAGATATCTGCAAGCTCCTTGTCCCTAGCATCCTTGATAGCAGTAGCCTCTGGAGATAGTGGGTACTGTTCCTTAATCTCCTTTGGTACTGGTAGCTTTCTTTTAAATTCTGTATTAATCATATTATCCATAATATTTCACCTCGTAAGTATGTATCATAACAAAACAAAGGGCATTTGTCAAAAGTTTTAACAAATGCCCCTATATTATCATTATTCTGCTGATTTAATTCTAATAATCTTGCCTTCTAGTGGCACACCAAGTCTGATTTCGGTGTCGATATTCATCAAATGAGCACCACTATATTTCTTGTCATCGATGAGATACATTCTGTCCTCATCAAGACCCTTTAGGCGATATGATTTGAACTGTGCGTTGAAGAAATTGTTTGCATCAGCACAGATGAACACAACGCTCTCGCTCTTGTCCCTTGTGACATACTGGGTGGCATAAAATCCATCGTCATCATAGCTCGCAATACGATAGAAATCGCCAAGCTGAACGATATCACGAAGTTCCTTGTACAGAGCGATATATTCCTTTGTCTTTGCTAGCTCATCCTCATCATACTTCAAGAGATTTGCACCGATAGAAAGACTGCCCTGCATAGACACATTAAATCTGTAGTCAAGTGTCACTGGTCGTCTGTATTTGTTAGTATCAGTAACCCACGCTCTCATACACTTGATAGGATATAGCATAGAAAAGCCCTTTTGGATATCAAGTCTGTCCACTGGGTCAGTGTTATCGCTGGTCCATACCATATCAAAGTGTGACAATGCACCAAGCTCTGCACGACCACCACCAGATGAGCAAGCCTCTAGCTGAAGATATGGATATTTCTCCTTTAGCCTGTCAGCGATATCATACACAGCCATAGTGTGACGATACCATAGCTCCTGTGGGTTATCGAGATTAGCACAGCCAATCTCGGAAAATGGTCTGTTCATATCCCACTTGATATATCTAATGTTGTGTTTTGCAAGCATTATGTCCATACAGTCGAACACATATTGCTTGACCTCTGGCATAGTTAGATTTAGCACTAGCTGATGACGGAGCTCGCTCTTTTCTCTCTTTGGATAGTAGTAAATCCAGTCTGGATGAGCACGATACAAATCGCTATCGACCTGCACCATCTCTGGCTCAAACCACAGACCAAAATCCATACCAAGAGCGTTAACACCATCAATAAGCTCATCAATGCCCTTTGGGAATTTTTCATCATTAACGAACCAGTCGCCAAGACCAGCCCAGTCGTTATTACGCTTACCGAACCATCCATCATCCATAACGAACAGCTCACAGCCGATATCACTAGCAAGCTTTGCAAGTTTTAGCTGTTGCTCAACATTGATATCAAACTCTGTAGCCTCCCAAGAGTTGTACAAAACTGGTAATGGCTTATCATTGAACTGCTTTGGCAAGATATTGTCGATAGCATATCTGTTCATCATATTGCTCATATTAGCAAAACCATTTGTGTATCCAAAATATACACAAGGAGTGGTAAATGTGTCACCAGCCTTTAGGTTATGCGAAAAATCGAAGTCAGAGATACCGAGCATCGCTCTAGTAACACCGACAAAATCTCTCTGTACCTCTACCTTAAAGCTACCACCATATGCAAGTGCAGCAAAGAACACGTCACCATTGTCCTCATCAGCATTTTGGTGAAGGATAACAGCAGGAGTGTGGGTATGACCAGCTGTGCCCTTGCGTGAATCGTATGTAAGAGTGCCGTTCTTAACAAGGGTGGACTCCATCTGGAACTCGCCACCCCAAGAGCCATTAGGGTTCATAGAATAATATGGCTTGTGTGATGGTAGATTTAGCTCACAGGACATAGCCTTGTTGATGACCAAATCAGCATCGCCATTATTAACTATCTCAACATGCTGTGCGATAATATCGGTATCCTTGCTGTATGAATAATGGATATTCATACAAACACCATATGCTTCGTCAACAAGATGAACAACGAGACTATTATCTGTCTGCTCGGCACTATCAAACTTGAACACACTATCTCTACAGCCATCTGGATATGTACATTTGAACGCACAGTTGCGATACATTGTACCACCGAATGGTGTATACTCCATCTTCGCATAGTCAAGTGCAGAATGGTTAGAATTGCACTCGTATGTCATATTAGCCTCATATCCATCAGCCTTTTTGCCATAATGGATATGACGGAGTAGCTTGTCCTCACTAGCACCTAGTACATAATGGGTATTTTTTGTCTCGATTACAAACACATTATTCATAATAAATCTCCCTGTTCGATTTGAATTTATTATACAATATTATCATAAGTGTATGCAATACAAATTTTTATTTTGCAAGTTTTGGTGTGTTGACATATTAATTTTATATTGTTATAATAATTTTGTATACAAGATATGTGATGAAATAGGGTGAAAATATGGAAAAGAACAAGGTTACACTAAAAATTTGTGGTGGTAGCTATACCATCGTTACAGAGGATGACCCAGACTATGTAGAGAATTTGGGTGAGCTCATCGACAAGGAGATGAGAGCTATTAGTGGCGAGGCTCCATCATTGAGCCAGACACAGTGTGCTGTCCTAGTAGCACTTGACCAGGCTGACGCTTGCAAAAAAGCGACTGCATCTGCCGACAACCTACGTGCACAAATCAAGGATTATCTTGAGGACAGTGCTAGAGCTAGGATGGAGGTTGACGTCGCTAGACGAGAGATTGAGCGCCTTAATCGTGAAATCAGCACTCTACGCTCAAAGCTTGCAGAAAGATAAAACTAGAGCACCATTTGGTGCTCTTTTTAATTAGGTAATGATATGAACAAAATCGAGATACTAGCACCTGCCGGTGGTATGGAATCATTGATTTCTGCTGTTAGGTGTGGTGCTAATGCCGTGTATCTGGGCACAAAGAGTATGAACGCTCGTCGAAATGCCGATAATTTCGATAATGACGAGCTAGTCAAGGCTGTCGAATACTGTCATCAGCGAAATGTCAAGGTATATATGACAGCGAACACCCTAGTGTCTGACACAGAGATGAAAACTGCATATGACACTATCAAATCTGCAATGGACGCTGGCATTGACGGATTTATTGTGCAGGATTTGGGTCTTGCAAGGATGATACACGACTGTTTTCCAGACGCTAGGCTACATGCCTCAACCCAGTGCAGTGTCAACACACCTGATGGATTCAAAAAATTGCAGGAGCTAGGCTTTTGCAGAGCTGTTATTCCTAGAGAAATGACAGCTGACGAGATAAGAGAAATACGAAATGCTACCGATATTGAGCTAGAGATATTTGTACACGGCGCTCTATGTATGAGCGTTAGTGGACAGTGCTATATGTCAGCAATGCTTGGCTCTCGTAGTGGCAACAGAGGTCTGTGTGCACAGCCTTGCAGACTGTCGTTCTCTGCTGACAACAGTGGTAGCTGTGATTTGTCGCTAAAGGATTTGAGCCTTATTAGCAAAATCAAGGATATCGCTGACTTGGGCGTTATCAGTCTAAAGATTGAGGGCAGAATGAAGCGACCAGAATATGTCGCTGCTGCTGTTACAGCTTGCAAAAAAGCAATAGATGGCGAATATTCACCTAATGATGAGAATGTGCTAAAGAGTGTGTTCTCTCGTTCAGGATTTACAAACGGATATTTCACTGGTGAGAGAAAGGATATGTTCGGCACAAGGCAAAAGGAGGACGTTGTATCAGCAAAGGACGTTCTAAAGGATTTGTCACACCTTTATGATAACGAAAATCCTCTCATTCCTGTCAATATCGCACTAAAATGCAAGGCAAATGAGCCACTAGAGCTCACTATGTCCACCGATGACAAGAGCATTACACTACAATCCGTCGTGCCAGAGACTGCTATCAACAAGCCAATGACTATCGACATACTAAAGACCAGAATATCAAAGCTTGGTGGCACACAGTACTATGCAAAAAATGTTGATATAACACTTGATGATGGACTGATTGTTCCAGCAAGCAAGATAAACGAGCTACGCAGAGATGCTGTCGAAAAGTTGAACGAGGTCGAGCACAAATCATACACCACCCTACCATTCAACGCTGTTACCAGCGCAAAAAAGGACAGCACCCCATATCTAACAGCAAGATTTCTCGACCCAAGCACTATACCAAGCGACCACCCATTCAAGCGAGTGTTCATTCCTATTTGGAGCGATAATGACGATTTCATTACCCACAATGCTGGAGTGGAGATACCACGAGGTCTGTTCGGTATGGAGCAAAAGCTAAAGGACAGATTAAATGAGCTAAAGCAAATCGGCGTCACAAAGGCACTGTGCTCAAATCTTGGTGCATACGAGACAGCAAAAGCTATGGGATATGAGGTGTATGGCGATTTCGGTCTAAACATATTCAACAGCAACAGTGCTAGCCAAATCAAGTCCCCTATCCTATCATTCGAGCTAACGATTGATGAGGCAAACTCCATCAATGCAGAGGACACAGGTATTATCGGCTACGGCAAGCTACCACTAATGCTAACACGAAACTGTCCTATCAAGAACAATATCGGCTGTGCAAAATGTGGCAAAAATGGTGCACTGACTGACCGAAAGGGGTATAAATTCTCTGTAAAGTGCTCATCATACCCTTGTGTAGAGATACTCAACCCAGTACCTCTATATATGGCTGACAGAATGCATGAGATACATACCGACTTTGTACACCTATATTTCACTGACGAAAACAAGAACGAGGTTGACGATATAGTCAATATGTACAAAAATAGAGCAAAAAATGATACCAAGTACACAAGAGGACTGTACTACAGAGGAGTAATGTAAAATGATTGTCCTAGCATCAAAAAGCCCTAGACGAAAAGAGCTACTACAATACATAACTACTGATTTTGTAATCAAATCTGCCGAGGTTGACGAAACACTACCTGATGGCATCACACCTGACAAGGCTGTCGAATATCTATCTAGGATAAAGGCAGAACCGTTTGGCAACAATGACGATATTGTTATCGGTGCAGACACTGTCGTATCCTGCAATGGCAAGATACTTGGCAAGCCAAAAGACACTGATGACGCACGAAAGATGCTACAGCTCCTATCTGGCAGAGAGCACGAGGTATACACTGGCGTTACTGTAATAAAGAGCGACGAGGTATACACATTCAGCGTGTGCACTGGTGTAAAATTCTTTGATTTAACCGACGAAGATATCGACCGATATATCGCCACTGGCGAGCCAATGGACAAGGCTGGTGCATATGGCATACAAGGATATGGCTCACTGCTAGTCGAGGAGATACACGGTGATTACTTTAATGTAGTAGGTTTACCAATTAGTAAACTTAATAGACTACTGTTTAGCAAAGAGTATTAAAATTAGTTAAATCGACGAAATTTGTAAAGTTTGTTGAAAAGCACCCTCCAAAATGTTACAATGTATTTGGGTAAAATCGGCAGCAATATTCCATTTTTTACCCGAAAGGAGAACGATTATGGCAGCAGATCTACATTGTCATACAAAGCTGAGCGATGGCTCAGTCGGAATAGAGGATATCATCGTTATAGCACAAAAGAGTGGAATCGACACAATTGCCATAACCGATCACGATTGTCTAGCAGGTACTGTTAGAGGACAAGTAATAGGAAAAAGATATGGTGTTAATGTTATACCTGGTGTTGAGCTATCAGCATTCGATACTGACGCTGGCAAGCAGGTGCATATCATCAGCTACCTTGCTGACGCCCCAGACAGACTAGAGGGCATATGCAAGCGTACCTCTGTCGCTCGTAAGAGAGCTGGACAGATTATGATGCTAAAGGTTGCAGCAAGATTTCCTATCACAAGTGAGTTCATCATTGCTCACGCTAGTGGCTCCACAAATCTATACAAGCAGCATATTATGCACGCTCTGATGGACGCTGGATACACTGACGAAATCTTTGGCGACTTGCACGAGGCACTATTCTCCACCAGTAGCGAGACAAATGTTCTTGCTCCTACAAAGTACCCTACTGTTAAAGAGGTTATCGACGAGATTCACAATGCTGGTGGTATCGCTATCCTAGCACACCCTGGCAAGTTCAACAATTTCGACGAGATAGACGAATATATGGAGCTCGGTCTTGATGGTGTCGAGGTTTGGTCTCCATCAAACACAGCAGAGCAAACAGAAATGCTTCAGTCTATGTGCAAAAAGAAAAAGCTACTCATGACTGGTGGTTCAAATTTCCATGGCACATATGGCGACCACACTGTTACAATCGGTAGCTACGCTACCCCACAGGAGCACCTAGACAAGCTCATGGGCTACAAAGCAAAGAAAAAGAGAGCTCAGCGCAAGGCAGAGAAAGAGGCTGCCCTAGCACAAGAGGCATAATAAAATTATTATCAAAAGAGAAAGCCGTAACGAAATCAAGATTTCGCTACGGCTTTTTTATTTGCTTTCGCATATTGTTTTTCTAGTTTGTAATATTGCTGATGGGGTGACAGAAAATTCGTCCAGTCCCCATTCTAGTAGCTGTGGTATAAGGCTCTCATCTGCTGCAGCCTCGCCACACATACCGACCATAATGCCAGCCTTCTTGGCATTTTTTATTGTCATTTCTATTGCCTTTAGGACTGATGGCTCACTAGCATTGTACAAATGCGACACAGCACTGTTGCCCCTATCGACAGCCATCACATAGCCAGTCAAATCATTCGTTCCGATAGAGAAAAAATCCACCTCACGAGCCAAGAGGTCGGATATCAACGCTGCTGATGGCGTTTCTATCATCACACCGACTGGCACAGATTTGAACGAGACATTCTCTTTTTTTAGCTCACACTCACATTCCTTTAGTAATGCCTTGGCACGAACGACCTCCTCAACTGTGGTCACGAGTGGTAGCAATATCCTAATATCGCCAAAGACACTGGCACGAAGTATCGCACGAAGCTGTTTTTTGAACAAAATTGGATTGTCAAGACAATACCTAATTGCTCTGTGCCCCAAGAATGGGTTGTCCTCCTTGACGATGGAGAGATATTTTATCGCCTTGTCACCACCGATATCAAGGGTGCGAATAGTGACCTCCTTGCCATCCATCGACCTTGCGACAGTAGAATATGCCTCGAACTGCTCATCCTCGCTAGGCTCACTATCTCGGTCCATAAAGAGAAATTCTGTACGATAAAGACCGATACCCTCTCCACCATTTTGTATTACATTTTGGACGTCCTCTGCCCTTGCGATATTGCCAAAGACTAGCTTTTTTACACCAGATTTTGTGATAGTCGGCTTTGAAAAATAATCATTAAGGCTCTCTTTTTCTGCAAGATAATTTTTCTGCCTATTTGCATAATCATCCATATCATTATCGCTAGGATTAGGTATCACCCTGCCCCTAAATCCGTCCACTATCAGCATCTCACCACTGGATATTCGGCTAGTAGCATCAGCAAGTGACAATACAGCTGGTACACCCATAGCCCTAGCAAGAATAGCGCTATGACTAGTGACACCACCGACCTCTGTCACGATAGCAGACACATTCTCCCTATTAATCTGTGAGGTCATCGATGGTGTCAAATCTCTTGCGACCAAAACAGAGCCACTGGGCACCGATGATATATCAACGCTCTCCACACCGAGCAATAGCCTCAGCACGCTATCCCTAATATCACGGATATCGCTGGCTCTCTGTCTAGTCAGCTCGTCATCAACTGACGAAAACATATCGACGAACATATTGCACACAGTATCAACAGCACATTCTGCCACCATGCCGTGAGATATATTCTCCTCCATCTGCGACAGCATAAATGGATCGCCAAGCATCACCAAATGCCCCTCTAATATCTCTGCCTCTGTAGTAGTGCCAGCATCTCGTAACGACTTTGCTAACGATTTTGTACGCTGTGCATATTCATCAACAGCAGAGTGTAGTCGAGATTTTTCGTCATCAGCTGTGGTGTACTGCACTGCAGAATAATCCAGTCTGTCATCGTCAATAATGACAGCTCTACCTATGCCATACCCTTGAGAAACGCCAACGCCCTTTAGCATATCACTCACCAAATCCACTCTCTATAAGCTCGCTAGCCTTGTTCATCATCTCTTGCTCATCATCACCAGAGCACTCCACCGTGATAGTCGAGCCACATTTGATACACGCTGCCATAATATTCATAATGCTCTTTGCATTAATCCTCTTGCCATTAAATATAATATACACGTCAGATGAAAACTTTGTCATCGCTGTGACAAAAAGATTAGCAGGACGCATATGAAGTCCCATCTCATTCTTAATAGTAAAGGTCTTTGACACCATTACACTGTCTCCCTTCTGTTCTTCTTTAGTACACCTAGCATCAACGCTCCAGCAATCGAGCCAACAGCAAGTGCCACCAGGTACAAAAACGGATTGTCGCACACGATAAAGGTAAAGATACCACCGTGTGGTGCTGGACAACCAACCCTAAATACAGAGCTCAGTGCCCCAGCCACAGCAGAGCCAACAATACACGATGGAATAACTCTCAACGGGTCAGATGCAGCATAAGGTATAGCACCCTCTGTGATAAAGCAGAGCCCCATAAGGTAGTTCACTGGTCCATTCTTTAGCTCCTCGTCATTCCACTTTCTTTTGTTAATAGTAGTAGACAGAGCGATGGCAATCGGTGGCACCATACCACCCACCATTACTGCAGCCATTATCCAAGTGTT
>CALEHY010000015.1 GCA_937876375.1 uncultured Clostridia bacterium
CGGATATCATCCGCCCGCTTATAATTGCTGTCTGCAAGACCATTAATTTTCAATTTTCAATTTAAATCTTGTCACGATACCAAAATTATGTAACAAACCACCATAGCTGGTAGTGCTGCTATGGTGGTTATTATTTAGTATTGCATATTAGTCCCAAGGCCAAGGATTCTTGAGCCATTCGTCACTGTTCTTGCCATTTAGTGTTAGTGGTCCGTATTCTTTTTCGTATTCTACCTTGAGTGTTTCATACTTTTTCTTGTATTTGTTATACAGCTCTGTAGCATCCATATCGTCTGGGTGTGTGTCGAGGAATTCTCTCATTTCCTGCATACCGAACTGTGCTGCACTTAGTCGTAGCATTAGCTTTTCTTTCATCATTTTACCTCCTTTACGAATTTACCCTTGAACTCCTTGTTGAGCTGTGGGAATATTGTTCCAGCCTTTAGTCCTTGTTCGCTGTCGTATACCTCGATGGTCTCTTGTAGTGGAATGTATGCCATAGTTACTGTTGCGTCCTTTGGGATAGGTGACCTTTTTGGTTTCAAAAAGCTAGGCATAAATAATTCTTCCATTTCGTCATCTCCTATATGATATTTAGGCTTTGAGCCTATCACATAATATGCATCATCGACCATTTTTGACAAAATAAGCATTTCATCTTTTGCTGAATATAATGTTAATGTATGATTAAAATTTTACCATTTTGGTTATCATATTATTGAAACAAATATTAAGGGTGATAAAATGCTAATTAAACGCGGAGATATATATTATGCTGATTTAAGTCCAGTTGTAGGCTCTGAACAGGGTGGAGTCCGTCCTGTACTTATCGTCCAGAACGATGTTGGCAACAAATTTTCGCCAACAGTTATCGCTGCTGCTATCACATCACAGCAGGACAAGAACAATCTTCCAACTCATATCGAGGTTGACGCAGCATCGTGTGGATTGTCAAAGGACAGTGTAGTCCTTTTGGAACAGGTGCGAACGATTGATAAGCGACGATTGAGAGAAAAGATGGGCACATTAACCCAGCCACAAATGACCGAAATTAACCAAGCACTTTCGGTGTCCTTTGGTCTTTAGGAGTAGCCTTTTGGCTATTCCTTTTTTGTTGCATTGGTATTGTATTTATGGTAAAATATATCTATAAATTTATTTTAAGGAGATATTCCTATGCAAAGAATTGCTCAATTTGAAAAGGTATCATTCGCACAGTTCGAAAAGGATTGGCTAAAGGTTTATCCTGACACAGAAAATGTAAAAGCTATCTACGACTCAATTAAACTACCAAAGCGTGCCACAACCGGCTCTGCTGGATATGATTTTTATGCTCCAGCAGATATTACTATCACCAAGGGTGCTAGCACACTTATCCCTACTGGTATTCGCTCAAAGATTGAGGATGGATGGGTGCTCAGCATTTATCCACGTTCTGGTCTTGGCTTTAAGCATCGTGTACAGCTTGACAACACCGTTGGCATTATTGATGCTGATTACTACAATTCATCTAATGAGGGACATATCATGGTCAAAGTATCCTGTGATGCTCATGATGATGGTCATTGTGTTACTGTTTCTGCTGGCGATGGATTTAGTCAGGGCATCTTTACCCAGTTTGGTATCACATTTGATGACGACGCTGATGGCGTTCGTGATGGTGGCTTCGGCTCTACTACAAAGTAATTGGAGTTTTGTATGAAAAAAGTATTATCACTTGTTTTGTCTATTTGTCTTGTCATATCGGTGTTTGCATTGCCTAGCACTGTGTTGGCAGGGGACTACTATTCTTCATCACCAGTGGAGCATTGTGGCGTCCACGACCCATCTATTATGAGGGCAGAGGATGGCAGATATTATATCGTTGGTTCTCATCTTGTTATGGGCGAGTCTGATGATTTGGTTAACTGGCATAATAATGAGTTCGATATCAATGCATCAAACTATTTTGATGATTGGAAAAAGGAGCTTGCAGAGCCACTTGAGTGGTGCTCATCATATCAGCGTAGAACTCACGAAATCGATCCTACTAGATATGATAGCGATAATTTTGAGTATAATTGCTGGGCTAATGACGTTATTTATAACGAAACTATGGGCAAGTACTGTATGTATGGCTCGTGTTCTGTGTGGGGTGCTACCTCATCAGTAATATGGCTTGCTACTTCGGATAATATCAAGGGACCATATCATTACGAAAAGAGCTTTATATATTCTGGTATTACATATAACAATGTTAATACAAAGGATATCTATGGCAACTATATCTACAATGGTCTTTATTATGAGGATACTAATATCCCTGATGATATTATCAAGCCTGGTTATCTGTCAAAATATGATATCTATGACCAGCCTTGGTTTGGATACGATAAGAATACAAAATTCTCTTGGTATGCTTGTGGTTGGAACGAGTATCCAAATTGTATTGACCCAACAGCATTTTTTGATGCTGATGGTGAATTGTGGATTGTTTATGGCTCATACAGTGGTGGCTGCTTTGTTATCAAGTTAGATAAGCACACTGGTACACCTGACTATGCCTATATGAATAGCAAAAAGTCAGAGGGCTATGATATCTACTATGGCAAGAGAGTTTCTGCAACTAATATCGGTACAGAGGGTACTGGTGAGGGTCCATTCATTATCTATGACCCAGTGTCAGAGTATTACTACTTTTTCTTGACCTATGGAGGTCTTGGTGGCGATGGAGGATATAATATCCGTGAGTATCGTTCAAAGAGTCCAGATGGCCCATATCTTGATGCCGAGGGTAATGACGCATGTGAGCTAAAGAACACTGGCTTAAGACTTATCGGAAACTACAAGTTCGGCTGTAACGACTGTGCATATTTGAGTCCAGGACATTCATCCTGCCTTATTAACAAGGATGGCTCTATGTATCAGGCGTATCATACTAGATTTACCAAGGATAACGGTTGGGGCTTCCAAACTCGTATTCACAAGATGGCTCGTACTGCTGATGGATGGGCTGTTATCTTGCCATTTGAGTATCAGGGTGAGGACGATACGACTTTGACCGATAGCGATATTATCGGTCAGTACGAGATGGTCGATACTACCGACACACATAGCCGTATTGGCATTGATGGTACATATGAGGATATCGTTTTGCCAACACAGATTATTACGCTTAATGCTGATGGTACTATTACTGGTGCTAGAAAATTCGCTTGTGATATCACTCATACAAATCTTGGTAGCACAGCTGTCGATGGCACTTGGTCACTTAATGAGGATGGCGTCAACGCTAGCTTCACACTTGGCGATGCAAAGTACGAGGGTGTGTTCACTATCCAAAATGATGAGTCAGCAAATGCTACTCCAACAGTTGTTTTCTCTGCAAAGGGCGATGACAATGCATCAATTTGGGGAGTTCGTCACGAAAATCTAAAGGTCGTTGCTACAGTTTCATCTAGCTGTTATGAGGGTATGAAGAGGACTTATACCTGCACTCATTGTGATAGCAAGATTGTTGAAACAGTGACTAAAGCAAAGGGTCATACTCCAGTACCAAAGATGGAGGATATAGTGAATTCATCTTGTACCAAGCAGGGTACATATACCGAGGTTACAAAGTGCCTAGACTGTGCAAAGGAAATATCCAGGGAGCAAAAGACTCTCCCATTGGCAAATCATACACCTGTGTCAGCCAACAACGCTGTCGCTGCTACTTGTGGCAAGGCTGGTAAAAAAGCAGATACTATCTGTTCCGAGTGTAATGCCCTTATCACAAAGGGTGCTACTATCAAAGCCACTGGTAATCATAAGTATGACAAGGGTAAGGTGACTACAGCACCTACCTCTACCAAAAAGGGTATAATGACCTATACTTGTACAGTGTGTAAAGCAAAGAAAACCGCTGATATATCAAAGCTGTCTACAGTTTCTATTAGCACTATATCACCGGTTAAGAAAGGCTTTAAACTCACTTGGAAGAAGGTGTCATCTGCTACTGGCTATCAGATTAAGTACTCAACAAAGTCTAATATGACCTCATCCAAGACTGTAACAGTGTCCAAGAATACAACTCTGTCAAAGACAGTTTCTAGTCTTTTAGCAAAGAAAAAGTATTATGTCCAAATCCGTACATACAGAACGATTAACGGTACAAAATACTATTCCTCTTGGTCACCAAAGAAATCAGTAACCACAAAGAAATAAAAATAAGGAGCAACTTAAGTTGCTCCTTATTTTTATATAGATATATTACTAAAACATCGTGACAACCCTTATTGATTTTGAAACCTTGAAACCGTAGGGTGTGCCGTCCTCGGCACGCCGCTAAATTTACGTTGTCGTTAGATAAAGAAAAACGGAACGCCGAGGACGGCGTTCCCTACATTTCATCAATTTGTTTTCAAAATATCACGCATTTTTTTGCAACATGATTATGAATCAAGTGCATATTTAAAACTACCTATAATACTTGCAATGATGCCGATTATTCCAACAACAATACCAAAAAACACTTCACCGTTTGATATCAACAGTACAGTAATTATTATAACAATTACGAACGAAATGATAAAACCAGTAATCAAATTCTTAAAAAATAATGCTCCCTTTTCTTCTGCTGCTTGTTCTTCTTCAATAATTTTTTGCTCTTTAACTTTTTGAATTGCATTGTCAAGTTTTTGAGTGAGTTTTTCTAAATGCTTATTGAATTCAGGTGTGTTGAAATACTCAACGATTGCTTTTGCCCTTGACAAAGAATTAATATCATTCTTTTCTATTAAATTCTCAACCTCACAAAGATAATCGTTTTCTGTTTTCTTTATATCACCATTACTTATAATGTCGATTAAAAGATTTGATATTGTTTCGCATTCTTTTATAGACAAACTATTTTCGTTATTTATAACACTAGCAGTAGAGCTCAAAGATACAGAACCGCCACTAGAAAAAGAATTCATAAGTATTTGACTTTGGATTCCTTGTTCTTGGGCATTTATTTGCTTTTTGCACAAAATAGTTTGTTTAAAGCCTAAAATATATAATTCCACTTTAATAAATTGATAAATATTTGCATCAATAGTAATCTTAGTAAGCTCAACATCACTCAATCCATTTGCTGACATAGTAATATATCCGTTTTCAGTTTCGTGTAATTTCACAGTATTATAATCTTGTGTTGTGTGGAATCCTCCCATAGCAACACCACCGCTTGAAGCTCCTGTATAAAAGATTTTTGACGGATGATAATTATAAGAGATAATATTTCTAGGTTTTACTATAAAATTAACATTGTCGTATTTTGTATTATTTGATTCACAATAGATCTCACCATTTGAACACTTAAAGACCTTATACAGTGTATTGTTTGAATATATATCGAAAAGGCATTCACCGCTTAGATTATCTATTTCATATTCTTTTTTGGCTTGCTCGTATAATGAATTTATATTTTCGTAATCTAATCCTAAATCAGAAGCAATAACTTTTGCCTTTATTCTTTGGTTAAAATCAGACATATTATTATACCCTTTTGCTTTACACTCACTGTAAAACTTTATCAATGATTCCTTTTCTTTCATAAATACTCTCCGCTACCTTTCTTAAATAAAAAATGCGTACAGCCGAAGCTATACGCATAAAAAACACATGGCTCCAACTGTCGCCAAACATCTCACATAGGTTACTACAGTAAAGTATGCAAATTAAGAGCATGCATTTTTATCAAGGGATAAAAATAGCATACTTCACCTGTAGTTAAATTATTCACTTGTGAGATATTTGGCTCTTTCATTGTAGCATAGAGTCATTATTTTTGCAATATCAAGTTGTCGCATTACAAAAAATCTTCCTATTGCTTGAAACACAAAGACCGATATCTTTGGATAAAGATATCGGTCTTTTCTTTTATATTATTGCTTTAATTAATCTTTCTGATGCATTGCCATCGTTTAGAAGATTATATTCTATGTTGAACTCCTTAAGTATGTCTTTGTTATACTGCGCATCAAAGTTTGTGGATTGTATAGCCTCTACAAGCCTCTCTTTGTCCTTTATTATCTCACCAGGGAGAGTGCTCACGTCTATGTAAAAGCCTCTTAATTCGTCCCTATACTGCTCCATATCGTACATATAGAATAGCATTGGACGGTTTAGTATCGCATAGTCAAAGAATACACTAGAGTAATCAGTGATTAGCATATCAGCGATGACATATAGCTCGTTGATATCATCGTGCTTTGATGCATCATATACAAAGCCCTTGTACTCATCAAAATTGAATTCACTAGCTACTAGATAATGCGCTCTGAATAGTATGATATATTCATCACCAAGCTCCTTTTGTAGATAGTCAAAATCTACTGGGTTATCGTATGTGTAGCCGTTAGCACTGTGCTGATTATCTCTCCATGTTGGAGCGTAGAGTATGATTTTTCGCTCGTCATTTTCGATACCAAGCTTGCGCTTTATCATATTAATATCGCTATTATCATAGTTCGATAGATAATCATTTCTAGGGTATCCAACCTCTAGTACAGCGTCGCTCTTGCCAAATTTTGCAAGGTTCCATGCTGATGAGAATTTTTCTGTAACAAATTGGCAAGGGGAGATGATATAGTCAAATCGCTTTGTGTCAATCTTGTACTTGCTGCGGATTTCTGCAAGAGAGTTCATAGCATTGTCCGATTTTGTGATATCGTATCCAAGTTTCTTTAGTGGAGTACCGTGCCAGCACTGAACATATGTCTGCTTCTTTGTAGGTGTCCAGTAGTCAAGTGCTCTAAAGTTGAATATCCAGTATCTTGCAAGATGCAGATATTTCTCGCATTCCTTGCTCTTATTTTTGATGACAATGGTGTTTCTGTTCTTCGTTAGATGCTCGTATTCCTCTGGTTTGTCGAACAGCCATACGAACTTGTAGTCGCGGTATTCTTCGCTAGACAGCATGTATTCGTACACAGCCTTTGGGCTACACGAATATCCTTTGCCATTGTATGCACTGAATACAATCAGTTTGTCATCAATCTTGACTGATATTCCATTAATTTGGTACAGAATTTTGTGTATTAAATTTCGAGTGTTTCTCATGAATATTCGCAAAAAGGTTGACCTTTCAACGATTGCATATAGTGCTTTCTTCAAGAGCGTTCTCCTATCTAATTATGCATTTTGCTCTGCTCTTGCCTTGGCACGAGCCTCTTTTTCGTCCTTTTTCTTGTATAGCTTACCCATGATTGTTGCAACTGGGTAGAACTTTTTGAAATGCTTGTATGCCTTTGTATCCTCGTCATCCATAATGAAATGAATGTCTACTGATTCGAGATATTCGTTTAGCTTTTCTTTTGATAGACGGTTCTTCATATATTCCTCGATGAGGACCTTTTCGCTAACGAATGTCTTGCCAGTTTCCTCAACCTTGCAGTCCAAATTGAGCTTCTTGCCCTTAATCATATAGTCTGCAAACATACCTGGAAGATTAACTCCACATTCAGTGAATGCATATCCAGATGCACCAAATCTCATATTAAGCTCTACAAAGTACATTTTGCCATCAGTAGTCTCAATCAAATCAACGTCGTATAGTCCGTTAAAATCAAGTGACTCGATGAATTTTAGTATGCTGTCGATAAGCTCCTGGTATTCGCTGGTAGGTAGTGTCTTGCCCACAACAGCAACACCACGGTGCTCTTGCTGACCACCTTCCTCAGCAACGAAGAATCCAGGACCGATAACACCATCTCTTGTGCTGACACCAAGGATAGAATATTCTTTCTTGATATCTACAAAGTCCTCGACTAGCATCTCAATCTGCTTTTTCTGTGAGAACTCAGTTAGTGCTTCAACTAGCTCCTCTTCGCTATCGCATTTTCTCATTCTGCTCTTTGATGAGTTCTTGCTGATATTAGGCTTGATGAAGCAAGGGTAGGTGACACTCTCTGGGATATCGAATACACCCTTGTATGCTGTGATAACACAGCTGTTGATAACTGGCAAATTAGCCTTTATGGCAAGGTCCTTTTGTGCCTCCTTGCTCATTAGCTTGCATATTCTGTCAGGTGTTTCGTTGATATTAGGGATGAGGTAGTACTCACTCAATACGTCGTAGTAATGGTCAGCGATATATGCTACCAAATCATCAGCTGGAATAAGTAGCATCTTTCTGTCTGGGTCAGCAAGCTTGATTAGTCTGTTGACTATTCTTCTGCTTCTTCTCCTTGACACACACTCGTAGTATCCCTTGACATAATCGCTGTATGCATCTGGCTTGAGCTGTTTCATAATGTTTCTGCGCTTTGGTCTAACTTGGTATATGCGCAGTACCTCTACCTCGTATCCAGCCTTGCCGAGTGACCTTGCCATGGTTAGGTTTGAACAGTAATTTCGTCCAGATACCATTACTCTTGGCAGCTCGGAGTTAGGGTTTCGTCTGTTCTTCCTCTTGGTCTGTGGATAGCGTAGTATGATATGCTTTAGTACTCGCAGGATAGGGAAGATAATTCTTCTTAAGAACTTTAGCACAGCCTTGATAGGTGCTGTAATTGTGTTCTTAACCTTCTTGACTCTGAACTGACGAACCTCTTTCTTTGTTTCCTTGGTGAACAGCTCGCTAGGTACTGGGTCATCATCGTCAAGAAGAAGTCTTATATCAGATTCCTCAATACAAGCCTCCAGCTCCTTCTTGCTCATAAAGCCGTGCATATAGTCTTCCCAAGCGATTTTTTCATAAATAAAGCTCTTGTTATATGCATCAACACATTCTTCATCCTCTGTGTGAGGAATGCCAAGTGCCTCTTTTACGAATAGTGCAGGAAGATTAACACCACTCTTGAAATATGAGTAATTAGGTCCACCACTACGAAGATTAACCTCGTTGAAATAAATCTTGTCACCACAAATGCTAAGCTCAAAATCGAACATACCAAAGTAGTGGAATGATTTCATCATATCAACAATTTTGTCTTGCAAATCTCCAAGCTCATCAAATGGCACAAGCTTGCCTGATAGTGTAACACCCTTTTCGTGCTGTGCGACATTTGTCTTTTTGATGATAGCTGGAATTATAATCTTGTCATCAAAGCATACACCAGAAAAGTCGATTTCGTTGTCGATTTCGAGGAATTCTTGAACTAGAATGCTTCTGTCAGCAAACTTTCTCTTTAGCTTGCGAAGATGGTTATATAGCTCATCTGCATCGTTACATACAGCCATCTCTCTCTTGTAGCCAGTGATACTCTCGATTGGCTTGACAAAGCAAGGATATACAACATCGTTTGGTATATCGACGTCGTCGTTGTTTAGTGGAATAATCCATTCTAGTGGAGTAGGGATATTAGCCTTTCTTGCTAGCTCACCTTGAACAGTCTTGTTCATCATTTCGGTCATTGAGCCAGCTCCACCACCAACAATACCAGGCATAATGAATATATCGTTTAGTACGTCTCTGTTCATATCCATTATGGACGCTGTGTAGTCATCTGTAGGGAATAACACAGGCTTTGGGTTAGTGCCAGCATATTTTAGTAGCTCGTCAACTAGGTCATAGTCCTCACCAGACTTTACCTTCTTTGACACTATCTCTACATGATTTCTTACATACTTGCTACAGCTAGCGATTTCTGACTTGCCAGGCTTGAATGCACTAGCAACTAGGTCAACAGTGTATCCTGCTGCACCCAGTGAACGGATTACGCTAAGTCCAGTAGCATAGTTTCTTGATAGAACTACAACTAAATTGTTATTTGTCTCTGCCATTTTTATCTCCATAAATATATTGTCCTTATCCCTTGATTTTGTACAAAATCCTTAGGATAGCAGAACAAAAATAGAATTTCTTAAAATATTTGTATGGCTTTTTGTCGTTATCATCCTTTACAAAATGAATGTCAGCCATCTTCATATATTTTTTCACTGTAGAGGCTGTCATATCGCCTCTAGCAAATTCTTCCATTAGCACCTTTTCACTAACAAATTTCTTTGATTCGTAAACGCATTGCGTGTCAGTAAATTGCTTGTTTTTTGTTATGCTGTCAGCATATAGCCCATAGATATTCACACCACATTTGTTGAGTGCGTATGTCGATGCCCCAGCTCTAAAGTTTAGCTCTACAAAGTAGATATCACCATCGACCGTTTCGATAAGGTCGATATCGTACATACCATTGTAGCAAAGTGATTTGATGAATTTGTCACAGCTTGCGATTATGTCGCTGAATTTGTCAACACATACGGTCTCACCAATGATGGCAACGCCCTTTCGTTCGTGATGACCACCCTCAATAACCTTGATGACACCAGGGGATAGCACCTCACCATTTGCACTAACACCTAGTATCGAATACTCTTGCTTTATGTTGGCAAATTCCTCGACTAGCATTTCAAAATCACCTTTGCTAGCATATTTTGTCAACAGAGCATTTAACTCATCTTTGCTGTCACATTTTGCCATAGTATTTTTTGTGCTGAGCATACTAACATTTGGCTTGATAAAGCAAGGATATTTTATATTGTCTGGTATATCAAATGTCCCATTCGCTGATTTTATCAGCCAGCTTTGTAGCATTGGAATGTCGAAATTCTTTGCTATATCCTTTTGCTTTTGCTTGTCCATTAGCTCGACTAGTCTACCTTGTGTACCGTTAACACTTGGAGCGAAGTAGTACTTGTTGACGTCGTCATATGCTTTGTCTATAGCACTGCATACATAGTCATCGACTGGTATAAGTAGCTTTTTGTTCTTTTCATCACCAGTCTTGCATAGATAATCGCTAACTGATATTTCGTCATCTGTAGCGATAATCTCTGTGTAGGATTTGATAT
The DNA here is from genome assembly GCA_937876375.1 of uncultured Clostridia bacterium. Taxonomy (GTDB): domain Bacteria; phylum Bacillota; class Clostridia; order Oscillospirales; family Acutalibacteraceae; genus Eubacterium_R. The sequence goes on from CALEHY010000015.1 coordinate 10,795, forward strand.
ATTTACTTTTTGCCTCTGGCTTCATTGTTCGCAGAAATTTGAGTGGGCTAGGCTTTGATTTGAATACCTTCACAGCCTTGACCTCATATCCTGCCTCACCAAGAGCCCTTGCTGTAGTTAGTATATTGCAGTAATTTCTGCCTATAACTACAGCACTTGTCTTTTGGTCGATAGTATCGATTGACATTACTTTTCTCTTCCTAGTGCTATCATAATTTTGTGCTTGATAGCGCTTAATCTAATTCTTCTGTAGAATACCTTGTTTGGCTTTGTGTCGTGCTTGTCAGCTAGTAGGGTGTAGTCGGCATTTTTGATGCATTTATTCATTTCACTCTTTGTGATGAACGAGTGAATATAATCCTCCCAAGCAACCTTTTCGTACACGAATGTATTGCCGTATTCCTTTATTTGCTCTTCTTTTTTGTCGTGACCTATGCCACATAGCTCCTTTACCAGTATATCTGGTAGGTTAACACCATTTAGGTAGTATGAGTAGTTAGGTCCACCACTACGAAGATTAATCTCGTTAAAATAGTATTTGCCATTGCACTCGAATATCTCCATATCGAACATACCGAAATATCTGATGCTCTCTAGCATTGATTTGATTTTTTCTATCTCATCACCAAGAGCGTCAGTGTTGATGATAGTGCCCGACATTGTAACTCCAGGTTCGAATTGTGCTATCCTCGATTTTTCGATAATAGCAGGAATGATTACCTCATCATCAAGGCACACACCTGATAGATCGTATTCCTTGTCTATAGTTAGATATTCTTGAATGATGACATTCCTATCACTGAAAAATGCTTTCATCTCGTTAAGGTGATTTGACAGTGTGGCGATATCATCGCATATCATCATTTCGCTTTTGCTACCAGCAACGCTCTGTGCTGGCTTAACAAAACAAGGAAAGGTAATATCATTTGGTATGGATATTTCATTTTGTAGGTTGACTATCCATTCTTTAGCAACATTTATGTTAGCCTTCTCGGCACATTCTCTCTGGTAGCTTTTGTCCATAGCGTCAGTGACGGATTTGTCGTCCATCATTCTTGGCATAACGAAGCTGTCCTTTAGACTGTCGTAATTATCTGCAACAATCTTTGCTGTAAAATCATCGGTAGGGAAGAGAACAACCTCTTTCTCGAATCCTTTATATCGATTTATCACTGATAGAATGCTGTTGCCATTATTACCTTGTATCTGTTTGTCATAGACCTCAACTGTGTTTCTGACATATTTGCTACTAGAAATGATGACGGAGCTGCCCTTTTTCTTGACGCTTGCAATTAGGTCAACTGTGTACCCAGCAGCACCTAGCGAACGGATAACTCCTAGTCCGGTTGAATAATTCCTCGATAGGACAACAACCAGTGGCTTTGATTTGCTCATTTTATCTCCTTAAAATGATAGTAATCTATGATTATTATATATTATAATATACCCATTGTCAATAAATCGTGGTATGTTCTTGCACTCGATTTTTTGTATAATTTTTCCTCTTTTGGAGATATTAATCCTATGGATTTTTATGCAGGAAAGAAAAAGCTTATATCATATCTCCCATCGGCATTCGTGCTTGCTAGTATCAGCAGATTGATGCTGTTTTTGCTGTCGCTTTTGCCGATAGATAGTAGGTATGAAATCAGTGATTTAATGACTATCCCACTAGGCGTTTTGTTTAGTGGTATGGCGTCATTCTTTGTGCTATCTAGGGTGAAGAAATCACTTTTTGTAGCATTTGCTGTAACATTTTCATCCGTGTTGCTATATTCTTTTACTGGGATGGGATATAGCATTGTCGTTTGCATCTTTTTATCAGTGATTTTTTCACTCGTGGTCGAAAAATATAGCACCACTTATTCATATATTATTATTGTTTTGTCATCAGTATTGTTGTCTGTTGCTCTTGGCGTAGCGTATCCAGTACTGTATGATGGACTTGGTGCTCTGTGTTCATTCGTTAGTGGCAAGGGTGCTATGTTTGGTGCTGTTAATGAGGTGTATTCAGCTCTTGTGTCCGATAATTTGTCATCATTGATTTACCATACTGATTACTCATCAGCACAGCTAGTTAATGACGAAATTATAAGCGGTGTAGTCGATATTTTTGAGGCTAATATGACACCAACTACATTGGTCGCAAAATATCTTGGTGGTAAGTATTTTGTTAGTGTTTTTCTTTCTATTGGTGTTGGTGTTGCATTGTTTTCTAGGCTTGACGACAGACTTCGTGTTGCACTCATTTTAGTATGCTTTACAGCTATTATTACTGGCGATACAATCCTTGTTTCAACGCTCCTATTATGCTATAACCCATTCCTTTATGTTGGATATGTAGTATGTGTGCTTTTGTCATATTTTATGGCTAGATTTGTTGATATTCGTATCGGATTTGTTAGGAATGGAGATATCATTGAACTATTTAAATATGGTGAAAAATGGGTGTATTTCTTCTTAATAGGTGCTGTTCTGTCTGTGCTTTTGTATTTTGTCTTTCAGCTAATATTTTCTCGTTTCGATTTTGATAATCATAAGGTGTTGCCAAAAGAAGTTAGGCGTATAATATTATCACTTGGTGGAGAGCGTAATATTGAGCGAGTCAATAATGGAAAGGTCTATGTTGTAAATCCAAATTTGATAGATATCTTGCGTCTTGATTGTGATATCCATGAGAACGAGATATCTTTGCTTGACGATGATTATGACTTGTTGCAGAAATACTTTTAATGTGCTATACTCTCTATATGAATTTGAGAGAAGAATTGTATAAGAATCAAGACTTAAAATATAGGGATTTTCATTCTCATTTGCTACCTACTACTCCTGTGGAGCAAATCATTGGTGTGCGTACTCCAGTTCTACGAAAAATCGCACGACAGGTATATAATGAGAATGCGGAAAATCTGTGTGAATATTATGAGGAGCGTATAGTTAAGGGGCTCACCATTGGTATGAGAAAGGGGAGTGCTGACGAGCATATCGACGATATGCGTTCTTTTGTTCCTCTTATTAATAACTGGGCTGTATGTGACCTCTGCTCTGCATCGTTCAAATTCGTTAAGAAGGATTTGAATGCCTATCACGATTTTATTCTGTCATATAATGATGGAGATGAGTACCACACTCGATTTTGTGTCGTTATGCTGATGGGGTATTACCTTACTGATGATTATATTGACGAAGTGCTTGATATATTAAAGAGGATAGATAGTCAGTATTACTATGTTAATATGGCTGTGGCTTGGGCACTTGCAACAGCATTTGTCAAATATGAGGATAAGGTCATGAAGATAATATCAGACAAGACCTTGCCAAAGGACGTTCAGAACAAAGCTATCCAAAAAATAAAGGACTCCTTTAGAGTCCCTGCTGATACGAAGAAAATGATTGGTCTTTATAAAATGTAATTGTTATAAATGATAGCTCGCTTGATTGAAAAAGCCTGTGTGGATATCCACACAGGCTTTTTGTTGTTTATTGCTCTATTGTGTTAACAAACTCAATACCACTTTTATATGCTTTTTCTTGGTTTGTACCAGCAGTGTAGTAAATATGGAACATTGTATCATCTACTACATATGTGATGCATGGCTTGTAGCCAAATTCTTCGTTGCCTTGAATAGTTAGGCAAACGTCGATACCATTTATATTGATGATTTCACCTATGGTGTCCTCATCACCAGTACCGAAGAAATTGTTCATATCCTTACGCTCAACATTGTTGATAATATAAAGAGTTGGACTATCATATTTCTTTGATTTGAAATCGATGGAGTTAGAGGTTTCTGTGATAAATGGGTTAACGCCTGCTATCTCTGTGTCCTCGCATAACGCTCTTGGTAGAACTATGTTGTCATATCCTAGACCTACTAGAGCATTAACGATTTCGTTGTCGTTAACACTGTATCTGTCTGGTGTGTTGTCCGATTTTGTAAAGTCAAATAGGATACAACTACCAGTTTCTATTGCCATACCTTTGTCATTATTTTTGATTTTTGTTACAGCAGCGTATCCAGTAACACCCACTAGCATTATTATCGCTGCAACGAGTATTGCAACAGCCCTCTTTGGTAGCTTTGCTATTTTTTTGTTGTTCTTTGACATATTGACCGTCCTTTCAATTAGCTCATCGGATGGCTCTATGCTGTCAAAATATTCTATTATGTCATTTTTAAACATTGTAGCCCTCCTTTTCCAAAATGTTCTTTAGCTTATCTCTGGACCTCGATAGTGCAGACCTAACAGCAGAAGGCTTCATTCGTATCATTTTTGCGATTTCGTCCGTTTTGTAACCCTCGTAGTAGTACAGATATATTATTGTTCTGTTTTTTGGGGATAATTGCTTTAGTGCAAAATCAAGGTCAATTGTTTCATTCTCTGTCATCTCGATTTTGTCGTCAAGAGCGTCAGTGTTTCGCATCCAAGCCTGTGCTACAAAATTCTTTGCAGTGTTTATTGTCACTCTAATGAACCAAGCTTTTTCGTGTTTTTCATCATTAAAGCGTGGCCTTTTTCTTATGTATGACAAAAAGACATTTTGGTACACGTCATCTGCATCATCACGATTAGAGGTGATAGAGTATGCTATTTTATATACAGTTGAGGAATACTTTCGTATTGTGTCCTCGTCATTCAGCGCTGAATACATTTTGTAACCTCCTTTCACTAGTAAAACAATTTATCTCCCAATTTTGTTGCAAAAAAATGCTCTCATTTTTCAATGAGAGCATTTAATGTTTGTATTACTGAAGCTTTTTCATGATTTCGCCAAGCTTTTCGCTAGCCATGAATTTCTTGTATAGTGTGTCAACGATTAGCGGTGGCATAACCTCGATAACGCCAAGGATAGGTGAGTTCTTTACTCTGTACTTCTGTCTTGGGTTAGCATCGTTAAGTGCCTTCATAACAGCCTCAACAAGATACTTAGGATCGTTTGCCATCTTTAGCTCGATATCCATCATACCCTTCATTTTCTCAAGTACGTCGCTGTACATATTTGTACCGTTAATCATTCTGTCAAATGACTGTGTTGTCTTGCCGTGCATAGCAGTCTTGAAGCTACCTGGCTGGATTTTGATAACTGGGATATCGATGAACATAAGCTCACGACGTAGGCTGTCGTTGTATGCCTCAACAGCGTACTTTGATAGAGTGTATGGACCATTGAATGGCTGTGGTGTCATCCAACCACACTCTGATGAGCAGTTGATAATTCTACCGTGGCTAGCCTTGATAAGAGGGAAGAATGTCTTGTTCATCTTGATCATTCCCATTAGGTTAACCTCGATCATCTGCTCGATAACCTTTACCTCACCCTCGATGAGTGAGCTCATCTGCTGTACACCAGAGAAGTTAACTAGTGCGTCGAGGTGATCTGTAACGCTTGATACCTCTTCGAATGCAGCGTCAATGCTCTCTTGGTTTGTTACATCAATCTTTAGTGGGTGAGCATATGTAGTGTTCTTGATTTCTTCTAGTGACTCTTCATTTCTGCCACAAGCAAATACATACCATCCGCTTTCGGACATACGCTTTGCGATTTCCTTGCCAAGACCACTTGTTGCTCCTGTTACTAATCCGTATCTCATATTACCCTCCTGTATTTATAGTGCTTTTTCGCACCAAATATGTTCCTTTCCTTCTTCTAGATAAATATCTCCCATAACTGTGTAGCCAAGTGATTGGTAAAATCCTTTTGCATGTAGCTGTGCAGAAATAGTTATCTTGTCAGCCTTAATGTTGTTTTTTAAATCATCTTCCATATAGCCTAGAATGAGTCTACCATAGCCCTTGCCACGATATTCCTTTAGCACTGCAATTCTGCCAGCGTGGTACACGCCTGGTGCCTCCTCAAAATATCTTGCTGTGGCAATAGCTTTGTCACCATCGAATAGTACGATATGTCTAGCCTTGTTATCATCATCGTGCTCATCAATCTCTGTTTCAAAGCCTTGCTCATCGATAAAGACTGTATATCGAATATATTTTGACTCCTCTGGGACTATATCATATATCTTATAATGCATTGTCCTGCTCTCTTTTCTTTAGTCGCTCAACCATCATTCTAGCAACCTTGTATACGTCGCCACAGCCAAGTGTGATTACTAGGTCGCCATCCTCTGTGTTGTCACATACATAATCGCATATTTCGTCAAAAGTGTCAAGTTGTATAGAGCCTTTAATTTTGTCAGATAGGTCAGTAGCTTTTATACCAATTGTGTTGACCTCTCTTGAACCCATAATTTCGCTAACAACACATTTGTCAGCAATGCTGAGCACCTCAGCAAAATCATCAAGTAGGATTGACGTTCTAGTAAAGGTGAATGGCTGGTGAACAGCCCATACATGTTTATATCCCATCTTCATAGCAGCATCTAGTGTAACCTTGATTTCAGCAGGGTGGTGGGCATAGTCATCAGCAAATGTAACGCCACAGTACTTGCCTAGCAGCTCAAATCTTCTTGCAGCACCACCGAAAGCTTTTAGCCCTCTCTGTATGCTTTCAATATCAGCGCCACTCTCATATGCTGCGACAAATGCACATAGTGAGTTAACGATGTTGTGCTCACCAGGAACACTTAGCTCAATATGACATACAAAATCTCCATTATGATATATGTCATATTCGCTATGAAATCCACCAGGGATATTAACATTTTTTGCTACCCATTCGTTGTCGTCATTGCGACCAACAGAGATTAGCTTCTTGCCCTCGATACCTTTTAATGTATCAATGGTGTTAATATCATCTCCATTGTAGATGATAGTTTTTGTTGTTAAATCAGCAAATTGTCTGAATGCCTTTTTGATATTATCTAGATTGCCGAAGAAATCTAGATGGTCCTCGTCAATATTAAGGATAACAGCCATATCTGGATTCATATGCAAGAATGTGTTGTTGAACTCACAGCTTTCGCATACAAAGTTCTCGCTATGACCATATCGACCATATGCGTCGATTGCTGGTAGTTTGCCACCAATAACAGCAGATGGGTCAAGTCCAGCCTCCATTAGTATCTGTGTAGTCATTGATGATACAGTGGTCTTTCCATGTGTACCACATACACCGATACAGTTAGAAAAAACACGGCTTAGTGCACCTAATACCTCTGCTCTCTCAAAGCTAGGAAAATTAGCCTTTGCATATTCTAGCTCTTCATTACCTTTTAGTATAGCATTGGTGTAGATAACGAGATCAGTGTCATCGCTGATATTCTCCTTGACTTGACCTAGATATACTGTTGCACCCTCTTTTTCGATGCGTCTAAAGGTCTCTGTATCATTGTTGTCAGAGCCAGATACAGTGTATCCAAGTGATAGCATTATCTCTGCGATAGGGCACATTCCAGCACCACCGATACCTATAAAATGTATCCTTTTTGACTCTTTTAGTAGTTCATCTATATTTTTCAAGGAATAAACCTCCAAAGATATTTCATATACAAATACTATTATACTACTTTTCTTTTCAAAAATAAACACCCTTTTTCACTTTGTTTCATAAAATATGGTAGGTGATTATTGTGATTAGTATTTATGTGTCGGATAAGACCGACAAAAGAATGATATATGCTTGCGATTATTTGCAAGATTACGGATATGAAATTTCAAAGGATATTGAAAAGGCTGATTATATTTTGCCACCAGTTACAGCCAGTCCAAAGGACACTGATTTACCATATATGGCAGAGGAATCATTTCTTGTTGCTAACGCTGTGCTAACAGCAGAGGCAGCAGCTTGTGTCGCAAAGGATAACAGTGATTTGAGTCTTGTTGGAGCATCTGTTTTGATTGTTGGCTATGGCAGAATTGCAAGAGCACTTCATAGGATTATGAGCGTTTATTCTAGCGATATTACCGTTTGCGCTAGAAAGTCTAGCGACAGAGCCATAGCAGAGTACAGTGGAGCAAAGGCGATTACATTTGATGATTTAAGAACGAAATCAAGTTATGATTTTGTGTTCAATACAGTACCTCATCCTATCTTTAACGATTTAGAACTAAAGGCTTTGCCAAAGAGTGCAATACTCATCGATTTGGCGTCCTTTCCTGGTGGAGTAGATAAGCATTTAGCATCTGTTATTGGAGTAAAACTTGTCGAGTCTAGGGGATTGCCTGGGAAATATTCTCCAAAATCAGCTGGAAAAATAATCGCAATTACCGTTGATAAGATTATCAAGGAGGGAAGAATATGAATATAGGATATTGTTTTACAGGTTCATTTTGTACATTTTCAAGAGCGATGAGCATCGTCAAAGATTTGGTTAAGGCTGGTCATAATGTTGTGCCTATCATGAGCGAAAATGCATATAGCACTGACACTAGATTCGGCACGGCAGAAGAAATTCAAAATGAACTGATATCCATTACTGGCAACAGTATTATCCATAATATCGTGTCAGCTGAGCCTATTGGACCAAAGAAAATGTTTGACGTTCTTGTTGTTGCACCTTGTACTGGCAACACACTTGCAAAGCTTGCTAGTGGTATAACTGATACTACAGTTACTATGGCTGTAAAATCGCATATTAGAAACTCACGACCAGTCGTTATTGGTGTGTCTACCAATGATGCTCTTGGTGGCTCTGCAAAGAATATTGGTGCTCTGCAAAATTACAAGAATTATTATTTCGTTCCATATGGAATGGATGACTGTGAGAACAAGCCAAAATCTATGGTCTGTGATTTTTCGATGATACCTCACACGATAGATTTAGCAATGAAAAATATGGAAATTAGCAAAAAAATCATCTAGTATTTTTAGGGTGTGAATACCGAAATATTTGCACCCTAAAAAATGTTATAAAAATTTTGTATTTTTTATTGACATAGTTTACTAAAAATTATATATTTACCTTATTATGTGTTGAATTATTCGACACAAATCGGGTTACAAAGAGGAAGTGCATAATTGAAGAAGATTATTGATCTAAAGGACATTACAGTTAGCTACGGTGACAATACCGTATTAGAAAATTTGAATTTGTACATTAATGAAAAAGAGTTTATAACACTGCTCGGACCTTCTGGCTGTGGCAAGACCACAACATTGCGTGCTATCGCTGGCTTCGTTAAGCCTGATTCTGGTGACGTAATCTTTGAGGGCAAGAGAATCAATGATGTTCCACCACACAAGAGAAAGGTGAACACCATTTTTCAGCGTTATGCTCTTTTTTCTCATTTAAATGTTTATGAAAATATAGCTTTCGGACCACAGCTCCAAAAGATGCCAAAGGATGAGGTCCGTAAAACAGTAGCATCTATGCTAGAGCTAGTTAACCTTAAGGGCTTTGAGAAGCGACCTATCGACTCACTATCAGGTGGTCAGCAACAGCGTGTTGCTATCGCTCGTGCCCTTGCTAACAAGCCACATGTCTTGCTACTTGATGAGCCACTTGGTGCTCTTGATTTAAAGCTTCGCAAGGATATGCAGCGTGAGCTAAAGAATATCCAGCAGGAGCTTGGTATCACATTCGTATATGTTACTCATGACCAGGAGGAAGCTCTGTCTATGTCTGACACAGTTGTTGTTATGGATAGAGGTAAGATACAGCAGATTGGCACACCAGAGGATATCTATAATGAGCCAGTCAATGCTTTTGTTGCTGATTTTATTGGTGAGAGTAATATCGTTGATGCAATTATGCTTGACGATTACAAGGTTACCTTTGGTGGCGTTAAGTTCGACTGTCTCGACAAGGGATTTGAGCCTAACGAGTTCGTTGAGGCTGTCGTTAGACCAGAGGATATCAAGATTGTTGAGCCTGGCGCAAAGGCATCACTTACTGGTACTATTACCAGCGTTACATTCAAGGGCGTTCATTTTGAAATTCTTGTTGACGTTGGTGGATTTATCTGGATGATTCAGACTACTCAAGATAATCTAAAGGTCGATGATACTATCGGTATGTATATCGAGCCTGATGCTATTCATATTATGAAGCGTAGTGAGTATTCTGGTGAGTTCGGTGACTATTCGTCATTCTCTGATGAGATGGATCATATTTCCGATGCATCATATAACTGGGAGGATAATGATGAAGAATAGTCTTTCAAAAAAGCTACTGGACAAGCCATATATGGTGTGGGCACTTATGTTTATTATCGCTCCACTTGTTATGGTACTTTATTATGCTGTTACAGATAGGTCCGGTGCATTTACTCTTAATAACTTTAGTCAAATTGGTGCATATTTTCCTACAATTTTACTGTCTATTCTGTATGGACTTGTTGCTACAATAATATGCCTTGTTCTTGGCTATCCGTTCGCATATTTTTTGTCCAAGCATACTGTTCGCACCCAGAGGACTATGGTGTTACTCGTTATGCTACCTATGTGGATGAACTTTCTTATCAGAACATACAGCCTTATGACTATCCTTGGTGATAGTGGTGTTATCAACAATCTTTTTGAGGCACTTAATCTCCTAAAATCTGTTGAAACAGAGGAGGGTATGGCTTTAGAAAAATTGCATTTGCTAAATACTAGTGGTGCTGTAATTCTTGGTATGGTATATAATTTCTTGCCATATATGATTTTGCCTATCTATTCGGTGTTATCAAAAATGGATAACTCACTTTTAGAGGCTGCACAGGATTTGGGCTCAAACAAGCTTCATAGCTTCAGACGAGTTGTTCTTCCACTATCTCTACCAGGTATGCTCAGTGGTATTACTATGGTGTTCGTACCTTGTGTATCAACATTCTATATCACTCAAAAGCTTGGTGGAGGACAGATTGTTCTTATCGGTGACGTTATCGAGACACAGTTCCAGTCTGCGAATAACTACAATCTTGGTGCTGCCCTCAGCTTTATTCTTATGATACTCATCTTCATATGCCTAGGTATTATGAACTACTTTGATGATGGAACAGAGGATGGAGGTGTTGTAATATGAAAAAGCGTACCTCATTTGTATCGAAGCTTTATATGCTTCTCATCTTCATATTCCTATATGCACCTATAGCTGTTATGATGGTGTTCTCATTTAATGCGTCATCTAGCACATACCAGATGAGTGGTTTCTCTACCTATTGGTGGAACGAAATGTTTCGTGATACATTGGCTATGAATGCCCTTAAGAATACTGTTATTCTTGCTGTTGCAACAGCTGCTGTGTCTACTGTGCTTGGTATTTTTGCTGCAGTTGGCTTGTTTATGAACAAGAACAAGCTTTATAAGCGTACGATGATGAACGCTACCAATATCCCTATGATGAACCCAGAAATCGTTACTGGTATATCAATGATGCTACTCTTTGTTTTTGCTGGTACAATGGTCCACAAGACAGAGGTGCTTGGATTTTCAACACTCCTTATCGCACATATTACATTCTGCCTTCCTTATGTTATTTTGAATGTAATGCCAAAGCTTCGTCAGTTCGATATGAATGTGTACGAGGCTGCTGTTGATTTGGGATGCAAGCCATTTACAGCATTTATTAAGGTTGTTTTGCCAGAGATTATGAGTGGTATCATCACTGGCTGTGTTATGAGCTTTACATTGTCACTTGATGATTTCATCATTTCATATTTCACTAATGGACCATCTTTCCAGACTCTACCTATTTATATCTTCTCTTTGACAAAGAAGAGGGTAAAGCCTGATATGTTCGCACTGTCAACACTTATGTTTGTTGTTATCCTAGTGCTACTTGTCCTTATGAATGTGGCACAGAGTAGATCCGACAAGAAAGAGGGGGCAAAGTAATGAAAAAATTATTATCCCTTATTGTTTCGTTGTCAATCATCGCCACAGCGTTCAGTGCTATCACAGCATATGCTGATGATTACTTTTCACAAGAGCAAAAGGATTACTATGCATCACTAGGATTGCAGGGCACTACTATCAATGTCTACAATTGGGGCGAGTATATCTCTGATGGCTCTGATGGCTCTATGGACGTCGTTAGTGAGTTCGAGCGCCTTACTGGTGCAAATGTTAATTATACTAATTTTGAGTCTAATGAGAATATGTATTCAAAGCTTTCTGCTGGTGGTGTGTCATATGACGTTGTAGTGCCTAGTGATTATATGGTACAGCGCCTAATTGATGAAAAATTACTTTTAGAGCTTGATTATTCTAATATTCCAAATTTTGATAAATATGTTCGTGACGATTGCAAGAACTTGTATTTCGACAAGGACCAAAAGTATTCTGTATGCTTTAATACTGGTACTACTATCTTGATTTATAACAAGAAACTTGTTAATGAGGAGCCTACCTCTTGGTCTGTCTTATGGGATGAGCAGTATAAGGGCAAGATTCTTATGTTTAACAATTCTCGTGATGCATTCGCTATCGCACAGTTTATGCTAGGTCAAAGCCTTAATTCTACTGTAGAGCAGGATTGGGTAGATGCTGCAAATTTATTAGCAGAGCAAAAGGATAAGGTTAACCCAGTCTATGTTATGGATGAGGTGTTTAACCTTATGGAGTCTGGTGAGTATGCATTTGCTACCTATTATGCTGGTGATTATGTCCTTATGAATGAGAATAATGAGGATCTAGGCTATTGTTTCCCAAAAGAGGGCGTTAACGACTTCTACGATGCATTCTGTATTCCAACCTGTTCACAGAATAAGAAGGGTGCAGAGGCATTCATCAATTTTATGATGGAGCCAGAGGTTGCATACGAGAATGAGGAGTATATTTACTATGCTTCTGCCAACAAGGCTGTGGAAGAAAATGAGGATTCATCTCTGTTTGGTAACGAGGCTGTTTATCCTACAAAGGAGCTTGTTACCCAGTATTTTGAGAATTTGCCACAGAATATTCTAGAGCTAGAGAACAACCTGTGGTCACAGGTCAAGAGTGGCAATATGAGTATCGATAGCAAGAAAAATGAGCAGAAGATATATATAGAGTCTGGCATTGTCGCTGGTGCTGTCGTTGTTATTGTTGCTGTGTCCTTTATCGGCAAACAGCGTAGAAAAAAGGAACAGGATTTGAGTGATTTGTATGATTAAATGTGCTATTTTTGATTTGGATGGTACTCTAGTGAATACTATCGACGACCTTGCTGGTGCTTGTAATATTCTTATTGATAAGTATGGCTACGATGCCCATTGGACCACTGATGATTACAAGAAATTCGTTGGCAATGGTGCAAAAAAGCTTGTTGCTAGAGCATTTGGTGAATCGCTTGATGATGACACATTAGAGCAGAGATATGCTGAGTTTAAAACTCTTTATGACGAGATAAAGATGGAGCACGCCCATGCATATGATGGTATTGTAGAACAGCTAGAGATACTTAAAGAAAAGGGTATTAAGCTTGCTGTTGTAACTAATAAACCGGATATTGCTGCAAAGGGAATGGTTGAGCATATATTTGGCAAGGGCTATTTTGACTACATTGTTGGCTGTGTCGATGGCGTTCCAGTTAAGCCGGACCCTGCTACAACGAGGATGGCTCTAAAGGCACTTGATTGCAAGGCTAGTGAGGCTATTTACTTCGGTGATAGTGAGGTTGACGTTCGTACAGCGAAGAACGCAAATGTCGAGTGCGTGGCTTGTTCTTGGGGCTTTCGTTCGTTCGAAACATTGTTCAAGGAGAACCCTGAAATCATCATCGATGAGCCTCGATATATCTCCAAACTTTTTTGATTTTTATATAAAAAACTGTTGACATTCAAAATATCTTTTGATATAATTCATATCGTTGACGCGAGAGTGGCGGAATCGGCAGACGCGCACGTTTGAGGGGCGTGTGGGGCGACTCGTACGGGTTCAAGTCCCGTCTCTCGCACCAAAAATGGTAGTTATCCATTCGGATAGCTACCATTTTTCTTTTATGACGAGACTTGAAACGAAACTCCAAATTTTGTGCGCAACTTGGTTGCTTACGGAAATTTGGGAGAAAGGTCCAGTGGACCTTTCGATAGTTGAGAAGAAAGTCCCATCTCTCGCAAATTTAGACTGTTATTTTAGTGATTTAAGTAAGTCGTCTCTCACAATATTTCGCATAAAACATTTATTTAATTCCTCTACACAATTTTCTCTTTTTGTGTTATACTATTATTGAAACATTTGTTTCTATCCAGAAAGGAGGACAGCTATGGACGAAAAAAAGACATATATCGCTATAGATTTAAAGTCGTTTTATGCCTCTGTTGAGTGCGTTCAGCGTGGATATGACCCACTTAGGACTAATCTTGTAGTCGCTGATGAGAGCAGAACAGAAAAGACAATTTGCCTTGCTGTATCTCCTTCGCTAAAATCATATGGTATACCTGGTCGTGCTAGACTTTTTGAGGTCGTTCAAAAGGTGAAAGAGGTCAACAAAACACGACTTGTTATGAATGGCTACAAGGATTTTGACGGTGAGTCATTCGATAGCGAGGAGCTAAAGGACCCATCAAAAAAGCTGACATATATAGCTGCTCCACCACGAATGTCGCTTTATATGAAGTTCAGCACTATGATATACCAAATATATCTTAAATATATCGCACCGGAAGATATCCATGTCTATTCCGTAGACGAGGTGTTTATGGACGCTACAAATTATCTTAACACTAATGGTATGTCTGCTCGTGATATGGCAAAGATGATAATTGACGACGTTTATTACACGACTGGTATCACAGCGACTGCAGGTATCGGTCCAAATATGTATCTATGCAAAATTGCTATGGATATTGAGGCAAAGCATATCACACCTGATGAAAATGGCGTGCGTATAGCAGAGCTTGATGAGTTATCGTATCGTCAACGACTGTGGGAGCACGAGCCTATTACTGATTTTTGGCGTGTTGGAAAGGGTATTGCAAAGCGACTTGCTGATAATGGTATGCACACTATGGGCGATATTGCTAGGTGTTCTGTCGGTAGTGCAGATAATTATCACAATGAAGATTTGCTGTATAGATTGTTTGGCGTTAATGCAGAGCTTCTTATCGACCACGCATGGGGCTGGGAGCCTTGTACCATTGCAGAGGTTAAACGATATGTCCCAGAAAACACAAGTATCAGCTCTGGTCAAGTTTTGCCTTGTCCTTATGAGTTTGATAAGGCTCGTATCGTAGTTCGTGAAATGGTGGAGCTATTGGCTCTCGATATGGTCGACAAAGGCATTGTTGCTGACCAAATTGTGCTGACTGTCGGATACGATATTGATAATGTAAAGAATGGATATTCTGGTGAGGTAACCACTGATTATTATGGCAGACAAGTGCCAAAACAAGCACATGGCTCTGCTAATATCGGTCGCTTTACTTCATCATCAAAGCTGATGGCTGATACTTGTCTAGCACTATTCGACAGTATTGTGGATAGTAGCTTGCTTGTGCGTAGAATGTATGTAGTTGCCAATCATGTTGTCGATGAGCGTGGTGCTAGTGATAAACAAGTTGTAGAACAGCTCGATTTCTTTACTGATTACGAGGCTAGGGAACGAGAGGACGAAAGATTAAAGAGGGAAAAGAGCATCCAAAGCGCTATGCTTAATATCCAAAAGCGTTTTGGTAAAAATGCTATTCTAAAGGGTACTAATCTCCAAGAGGGAGCTACTACAATGGAACGAAATCAGCAGGTAGGAGGACACAAGGCATGAGTAGATATGATGATATTATTAACCTGCCACATTACCAGTCCACTAAGCGACCACATATGTCGCTACACGACCGAGCTGCTCAGTTCGCTCCATTTGCTGCACTAAAGGGATATGAGGAGGCTGTTATCGAGACAGCACGGCATACCGACTCAAAGGCTGTCTTGGACGAGAATCAAATCGAACAGATTGATGCAACTTTACAGTATATATCTGATAATATCACTAGTGGCATAAATATAACTGTAACATATTATTTGCCTGATAGATTTAAGGCTGGTGGCTCATATGTTGAGCATATCGGTTTAGTGAAGAAAATTGAGCCTATGGCTAGGGTGGTTGAGTTTGACAATGGATTCCAAATATATATTGATGATATATTTAATATTGAAATAAACTAGTTATAGCAGTATAATATTTTTAACGAATTTATAGGAGTTGTTTATATGAGTATTAGAAAAGCTGTGCCAGGTACTGATGGCAATAGATATGTTCCTTATGACGAGCGTACTGGCAACGAGTCTATAGTATACTTTACTAGAGATTTGAGTGCCGAGGGACTAAAGAAGATTTATTCAAGAGTTAATGGTAATATCACTGGTAAGGTAGCTGTAAAGCTTCATACTGGTGAGAAGAATGGACCAAATATCATTCCACGACCTTGGGTTAAAGAGCTAATCGATAGCAAAATTCCTAATGCTGCTATCGTTGAGACCAATACCTATTATGAGGGCGATAGATACACTACAGCGCAGCATAGAGAGACATTAGAGGTCAATGGTTGGACTTTCTGTCCAGTCGACATTATGGATGAAGAGGGTGTAGTTGACCTGCCAGTTAAGGGTGGCAAATGGTTTGATACAATGTCCATGGGTGGTCATATTGTTAACTATGATTCAATGCTTGCTCTAACTCATTTTAAAGGCCATGTTCAAGGTGGATTCGGTGGTTCAAACAAGAACCTTGGTATCGGCTGTGCCGATGGCAGAATTGGCAAGGGTATGATCCATACTACACCAGGACAGAGCGATATGTGGGATATCAAAAAAGAAGAGTTTATGGAGCGTATTGCCGAGTCAACAAAGGCAGTAATCGATTATTTCGGCAAGAATATCACATATGTCAATGTTCTTCGCAATATGTCTGTATCTTGTGATTGTGAGGGCTGTGCAGCTATGCCAGTTGTTACACCAAATATCGGTATCGTCGCTTCTACTGATATTCTTTCTGTTGACCAAGCATCTATGGATTTGGTCTATGCATTGGATGAAAAGGACCACGCTGATTTGATTGAACGTATCCAGTCACGCCATGGTCATCGTCAGCTGTCATATATGAAAGAGCTTGGTATGGGCAACGATAGATATATTCTTATCGATATCGACAATGATGATATCGCTATTTGTCCAAAGGACGCAGTTAAGGACGTCGTACCATTTACTGAATAATTATTTAGCCAGCACTCTTGTGTTGGCTATTTATTTTCTTTACAATTTTGCGTTTGTGTGATAATATCGTCTTTAGAAAGTGAAAAGGAGAACAACCTATGCTTTGCAAACCACATTATGAAAAAATGCTCGCAAAATTACAGAGGTTTGAGCAAACACTTAATCCATATCTTTTTGACACAGCTTTATGTTTAGATGCTATGGGCTTTGTCGCTGATAAACAATATCATTCTATCCCTAGTGATGACAATTTTCAGCCAGTTTCATCTGGATGGCACTGGGGTGGAGAGGGTGCATATTGCTGGCTAAAGTCCAGCCTCACTGTACCAGCTGAACTTGATGGCAAGGATATATTCATTATGCCAAAGATGGGTGGATACGAGGCTATGCTTTGGGTTAATGGAGAGCCTTTTGGTACATTTAACACAAAGATTGTATATACCTCACACGGTAACCATTATTGTGGGCTTGTTAAGAAGAATGCAAAGGCTGGCGAGGTTATCGATATCGCCATTGAGTACTATGCTGGTCACGATTATCACGGCTGTGACCCATTTTCTGACCAAACAAATACATATCAGTTTGATTACGATGGATTATATATTTGCACCAAAAATGAGAAAATTAACAAGTTCTATTTTGATCTAGTTATTGCCAATCAGCTTGCGAATGATTTGCCTGATGATAGCTTTATGAAGGCTTATGCTATCAACGCTCTATGCGAAGTGCATAATGTCCTACTGTATTCTCCATTCGATACTACAAGGGAGGAGTTTTTATCTGCTATTGATATGGCACAGCCATTCTTGACAGAGCTCCTCAGCAAAAAGAATTCTGACAGTGCTCCTACAATGGGTGTTATCGGTCATTCTCATATGGATACAGCGTGGCTATGGCATGTTGGCGAAACAATTAAGAAATGTGCTAGAACATATAGTAACCAAATTAGCCTCATGGAGCAGTATCCAGAGCATAAGTTTGTACAGAGCTCATCTTGTCATAGCAATATGATTAGAGAGTACTATCCATCACTATTCAAGCGTATTCAAGAAAAGGTTGCAGAGGGCAGATATGAGCCAAATGGTGCTGTTTGGGTAGAGTGCGATTGCAATATCACTGGTGGAGAGTCTATGATTAGACAGTTCCTATGGGGACAAAGATTTACCGAAAAGTATTTCAATTATCGTTCTGATGCCTTTTGGCTACCAGATACATTTGGCTATTCAGCATCTATCCCACAGATTATGAAAGGCTGTGGAGTCGACTATTTCTTGACAACTAAGATTAATTGGAATGATACTAATGCGTTTCCATACAATACATTTTACTGGCAAGGTATCGATGGTACAAAGGTGTTTTCACACTTTAATACCACTCATTCTTGGCAGAATGTTAAGGAGCTTAGAGCAAATCTGCTTGACGATATAAATGTGAAGAATCAGCCTACTGTCACTAACAAGCGACTTGTTGCCTATGGATATGGTGATGGTGGTGGAGGACCACAGTTCGAGATGCTCGAAACTGGCAGACGCTGTGAGGATCTCTACGAAGTTCCAAGGATTTATTCAACTACTGTGTCCGATTTTATGCAGGATTTGGAGAATACTGTTGTTAATCCAAATACATATAAGGGTGAGCTATACCTAGAGCTTCATAGAGGTACATTAACAAATCAGCACGAAATCAAGCATAACAACCGTAAGGCAGAAATTGCATTGCACGACCTAGAGTTTTTGACTGTTAACGAGGCTGTTAAGACTAACACTTCTTGCTCAACAGATGAGACCAACAAGCTATATTCTGTTCTGCTCATTAACCAGTTCCACGATATCCTACCTGGTACCTGTATCAACGCTGCACACGAACAGTGTAAGAGCGAGATGAGAGCACTTATTTCATCTGCAAATGACGGTATTAGAGATATTCTTGATAGTGATGATAACGCTGTATCATTCGTGAACACATTGTCTTTTGATAGAGATGATGCTATCTTCATTGATGACAACGGACAGAGCATTGATGGTATTCCACAGCAGACATACACTGATATCAATGGTGTTGATAAGCGTATCGTTGCTGGTGTTACTGTACCAGCATTGTCAGCAGTATGCCTGCCTTATGGCAAGGAGCAGTCAGCACAGTCACCATTTGAATATGATGGCACTATGCTGAAAACTCCTTTTGCAAATGTTACATTCGATAATAATGGCTTTATCTCATCTTTTGTTGATACCACAGCTGATAGGGAGCTTGTTGATGGTATGCCATTCAATACCTTCCTAATGGCAGAGGATGTGTCAATGAGCTGGGACAACTGGGATATCGACGCTGATCTTGAAATGAAATTTAGACCTTGTGCAACACTTATTAGTCGTGATGTTGTTAGTGATGGTGCTGTTGCATTTATCGTTAGAAGCAAGTATTCTATCAGTGCAAAGTCTACTATCACTCAGGATATGATTTTCTTCTCCAATTCACCAGAAGTAAGATTTGACACCTATATGGATTGGCAGGATGACCACAGATTTTTGAAAACAGCGTTCGACACTAATGTTTGTGAGGACTTTGCTCGTAACGAGATTCAGTTTGGCTATTGCAAGCGACCTACAACTCGCAATAATTCTATCGAGCAAGCAAAATTTGAGGTTGTCAACCACAAGTACACCGATTTGTCCGAGATTGGATATGGTGTTACAATGCTTAATGATTCTAAATATGGCATTTCTGTTAATGGCTCAAACATTCATTTGTCATTACATAAGGGTGGCACACGACCAGATATTAAGGGTGACCATGGCTATCATCATACTGTATATTCGTTTTTGCCACATAACTCTGGCTTTGGTGCAGATGCTGTTATTCGTCCAGCATATATGCTCAATTACCCAACTCTTTGTGCAAAGGGTGAGTATGTAACTAGTGCTCCTATCACTATCGACGCATCCAATATTATAATCGAGACTATCAAGCCTTGTGAGGATGAGGAGCGTGCGTTCATAGCTCGTGTATATGAGTGTGTTGGCACTAGAACAAGATGCAATATCTCCCTCAATGGTGCAAAATCATTCGTTTTCACTAATATGCTAGAGGAGAACATAGGGGATATAGAGCAGATGGATAATATTTCACTTGAGTTCAAGCCATTCGAGATAAAAACAATCAAAGTCTATTATTAATTATTACTGCACCTGTCATTTGACGGGTGCTTTTAATTTGACATATCAATATATTTTTATTATAATAAATTCAACAAACTTAAAGGAGAATTTATATGGCAAAGAATACTATATGGGTTACTGGTGCTGCTGGTAGACTTGCTTCACAGCTTGTTAAGGAGCTAAAGGCTGACACTAGCAACAAGGTTATTGCTACAGACAAAGACGTTGATGTTACTGACAACGCTTTAGTTGAGAACACTGTAGAGATTTATCGCCCTACTGTTATAATCAACTGTGCTGCTATCTCTGATGCAGATTATTGTGAGAGCAATATGGTCGAAGCATTTAAGGTTAATGCTCTTGGTGCTCGTAATCTTGCTGTCGCTGCTAGAAAGGTTAACGCTCGTATTGTTCAGCTATCATCTGATGATATTTTTTCTGGTGCACATGCAGGCAAGCTAACAGAGTTTGACAGTCCTAATCCAACCTCTGTTTATGGTAAATCAAAGCTTGCTGGTGAGAACTATGTTCGTGAGCTTAATCCAAAGCACCTTATCGTTCGTTCATCATGGGTGTATGGATATAGTGGAGAAGATTTTTATTCATATGTTCTTGATAAGGCACAGCAAGGGGAGAATTTTGACGTTCCTCTTGACAAGCTTAGCTCACCTACTAGCGCAAAGGTGCTTGCAAAGTTTATCGTGTCACTTATCGATAATTCTGAGTATGGTGTGTTCCATGCTTCTTGCGAGGGCGCTTGCTCAAGACACGAGTTCGCTCGTAGAGTTTTATCCCTTAATGGTTATTCCGAAAGCTTGGCACAGGGTGTGTTCACTAACGGTACTAATATCGTTGAGTCAACTATTTTGGAAAATCTTATGATGAAGATGACTGGTATATTCGAGATGCCTCATTGGCTTGATGCACTCGAGGAATATGCCAAGGATAGTAAGGAGGACTAATTATGGCTACAAAAGAGAAGAAAAAGTTATCCCTCACTACGAAAATGTTCATCGGCCTTATCGCCGGACTTATCGTAGGCGTTATTCTTAATTTGGCAGTGCCTAGCTCACATTTTAAGGATGACATTCTTGTAAACGGTGTTTTCTTCGTTATCGGTAATGGATTTATCCGTTTGATGAAGATGCTTGTTGTTCCGCTTGTTTTGTGCTCACTTGTATGTGGCTCATCTGCTATCGGTGATACAAAATCACTCGGCAAGGTTGGTGGAAAGACTATTATATTCTACCTATGCACAACAGCACTTGCTGTTACTATCGCTATCTTGGTAGCAAACCTTATCCAGCCTGGTCAAGGTCTTGATATGTCATCTATTGTTAAGGGCGACGTTACTACTGCAGAGAGCACCTCTATCTCGGATACTATCCTTAATATTATCCCAGAGAATCCATTTGGCTCACTTGCTAATGGTACTATGCTACAGGTTATTATGTTCGCTCTTATCGTTGGTATTCTTCTTGCAAAGATGGGTGAAAGAGCAGAGCTTATTACAAATTTCTTCAACCAGTGCAATGATCTTATGATGGAGATGACAAACCTTATTATGAAGGCTGCTCCTATTGGTGTATTCTGTATGATTGCAAAGACATTTGCTGGCCTTGGATTTGACGGATTTGTTCCACTACTTAAGTATATGGGTAGCGTTGTTACCGGTCTTGGTATCCAGTGCTTCATCATTTATATGCTACTTCTATTCTTGTTCACAAGACTCAACCCATTTAAATTCCTCAAGAAATTCTTCCCAGTTATGGGATTTGCGTTCTCAACCTCAACCTCTAATGCTACTATTCCTATGAATATCGACACACTAGAGGAGAAGATTGGTGTATCACGCAAGGTATCATCATTCACTATTCCACTTGGTGCTACTATTAATATGGACGGTACCTCTATTATGCAGGGTGTTGCTGTTGTATTTGCTGCACAGGCTTATGGTATTAACCTTGGTATCAAGGGCTATGTCACTGTTATCGCTACAGCTACTCTTGCTTCAATCGGTACAGCTGGTATCCCTTCTGTTGGACTTGTAACATTGTCTATGGTATTCGCATCAGTAGGTCTTCCAGTTGAGGCTATCGCTCTTATTATGGGTATTGATAGAATTCTTGATATGCTTCGTACAGCTGTTAATATTACTGGCGATGCTGTATGTACTACTATCGTTGCATATCAGAACAAGGAGTTCAACAAGGACGTATTTAACAATATGGAGTTAAAGAAGGCAAATAATGACTAAGAAAATATTAACTATTATCCTTTGTGCATTGATGGTGTTGCTCGTTGGCTGTTCTGCTTCGCCAAAGCCTAGTGTTAATCCTAGCGCACCTACTGTAGAGCAAAATGAGACTATCATTGATGATATCAAACAAAAGGGTTATTTGACCGTTGGCTGTAAGACTGACGTACCAGAGCTTGGTTACTATGATAAGGATAGCGATAGCTTTTCTGGATTAGAGGTCGACCTTGCATACAAGATTGCAGCCGAGATTTTTGACGCCTCTGTTGAAGAGGTTAAGGAGAAAGGCTATCTCAATATCATTGGCGTTACAGTCGCTGATAGAGAGGAAAAGCTACAGAATGACGAAATAGATCTTATGCTTGCTACTTATACCATCACTGATGAGCGTAAGCAAAAGTTCGCTATCTCTAATTCGTACTACACTGACCAAATCGGTATTATGGTACGCTCTGGCAAAACTGATAGCGAGACTATCGGTGGCTCAGAGATTAAGTCTATCTCTGACTTGGATGGCAAGTATATCGGTGTTCCTCGTAATGCTACAACTCGTCTAGATTTTATCAATTATCTTGATACAATGAATACTATCAAGGTTACTCCTATCTTCTGCGAGTATGAGAGCTATGAGGTGCTATATAATGCGCTTGTTAATGGTAATATCGATGCTATGGCTGTCGACGTTAGTATCCTTAACGGCTACAAGACCTCATCAACCAAGATTTTGTCAGCACGCTTCGCTTCACAGAGCTATGGCGCTGCTGCTAAACTAGAAAATCAAAAGCTTGTTGATTTGGTAAATGATATTATTAACGAATAATATACGAAAGGGTTAGTTTTTGGACTAACCCTTTTTGTTATATATTTGTTATTTCTTTACAGTTGACTTTGGTGCATATTATGCTATAATTAATACAAATGTTCTAATTGGTGATGGTATGTATAGAAGAAAGGTGTATGTCGAGGTCGTGCTTAAGCAGGATATCGATGGACATAAAAGACCGCTCAGCATACGCTGGGAGGATGGCGAGGTCTATGAGATAGATAGGCTTAAGGACGTTCGTCTTGCTGCATCACTACGAGTTGGTGGATATGGTCTGCGCTATACTGTATTTATTGAGGGCAAGGAGACTTATCTTTTTGAGGAGGATAATCGCTGGTTCGTAGAGGCAAAGGTTTAATATTTACATTAATACTGTTTTATAGTATAATACTTTTTGGTGATTATATGGCAGAGATTATAAAAATTGCGCTTAGTGGTGGACCTTGCTCTGGCAAGACCACTTGTATTGATAGTATCAAGTCGCATTATATAGAAAAGGGCATACCAGTCTTTGTGTGCCAGGAGTCAGCGACACAGGTTATTGCTGATGGCGTCTCTCGTGACGATATGCTTGCTTTTGAGACAGCTGTGGCACTCAACCAGCTCGAGATGGAAAAGAAGCTTGATTCTACCTTGAGCGACGTTATATCTGAAAAGGTAATTGTCATCTATGATAGAGGGCTTACCGATTGCTTTGGCTATGTCGATGATGAGAATGCACTGCGTGATAGTATCGGTATTAGCAGAGTAGAGTCTTGGGGTAGATATGACGCTGTCCTTATATTGGAGAGTGCTGCTGATTATCAGCCAACCTCTGTTAGAACAGAGGATGAGAATATGGCTAGGGAGTATGCTGACAGAGTGTTGTCTGCTTGGCTTGGTCATCCTCATTTGAGATATGTCAAATCATTTAGTGATTTTGATGACAAGATTGGCGAGATTTTTGGTGAGATAGATTGTATCGTTAACGATTTGGAGATAGAGAAGAAATATCTTATTGACTATCCTAATCTTGATGACCTCGCAAAATATAACCCAGTAAGGTCCGATATTGAACAAGTATATCTGCTGTCTAATGTTGGCTCTCACAGAATTCGCAAGCGTACCACTGATGGTGTTACATTGTGTTTTGAAACGATGAAAATTCGTATTACAGAGTCTATGTGCACCGAGATTGAGCGTGTTATATCTCTTGATGAGTATAATAGCTTGCTCGCTAGTGCTGACCCACAAAAAATGCCTATAATCAAATCACGATATTGCTTCTTGTATGAGGGACAGTATTTTGAGCTCGATTTGTTTTCTTTTTGGGACGATAAGGCGTTCGTCGAGCTTGAAATTAGGGATGAAAATCAATCGGCTATCCTACCACCAGAGCTTTCTGTTATCAAGGACGTGTCTGATGATAGCCATTACAAGAATAATTATTTAGCAAAACAACTATATAAGGATTTACACAATGAAAATAGTTAAACCAACATTCTACAAGGATTTCAAGTGCATAGCTGGTGACTGTCCTGACAGCTGCTGTCAGGGGTGGGAGGTCGATGCTGACACTGAGTCACTAGATTTTTACAAAACACTTGACCCATCGCTAGAGATTAAGCAGAGGATAGACCGAGTGCTTGATAGGGATGAGTTCGATAATGTAATTTTCACCCTTGCACCAAAGAAGCGTTGTCCATTCCTTAATGATGAGAATCTGTGCGATATGCATATTGCTATTGGTGGTGAGCACACACCATATACCTGTCGAACATTTCCAAGATTTATATATGATTTTGGTGGCACTAGGGAGATTGGCGTTAGCTTTTCTTGTCCAGTAGCTAGTGACATTATGTTTGGACTAGAGGATAGTATGTCCTTTGAGGAGGAGATTAATGCTGATCCACCTAGCCTAAATGATATCGATGCCGAGCTGTATTACAAGCTCTTTCTCGCTAGAAAAAAGGCGTATTCTATCCTTCAGTCAAAGGATAAGCCTTTAGCAGAGCGTCTGGCTGATTTGCTAGACTTTGCATATGCCTTGCAGATTGAGATTGATGAATATGACGAGGGTGGCGATACTATTTCGTTCCAAAATGTGTTCAAAAATCCAGAGCTCATAAATCCAGAATGGTCACAGTGTGTTAGCAATATGACCATTCAGCCTATTTTGGATACTATATCTAATGAGAATATCGCTACATATTTTATCTACAAATATTTTATGCAGGCTGTGTATGACAACGACATTCTCAGCAAAGCAAAGATGGCTGTCGTTGGCGTTATGGTTAATAGCTATATGGGTAATAGCTCTTGGACCATCCATCTATGGAGCAAGGAGACAGAGCATTCCCAGTACAATATGGATAGATACAAAAAGCTGTTAGTAACAGCAGATTGCCTTTCTACAGCAAGCCTGAAGGATATGTTAAAATAAAAACGGAGTAGTCAAAAGACTACTCCATTTTTTGTTACATTAGATTTTTAAATGTATCGCCATGACGATATTCGTCGTTCATCATATCCTCAAATTCAGGGTACTTGTCGATTAGTGGCTTGTATCCGTTGCCACCAGCGTACTCACCCTTGTACATAGCAAAGAATATGATTTTCTTTGGCAAAACTCTGTACATAATACCTAGTAAATTTGCTTGTGCCATCTTTGGCTCAAGCTTTGTATTAGTGCGCTTTGCAAGAATACTAGCGTGTCTGCCCTCGTCAGCTGCAGCCTCTAAAAAGATTTTCTTTAGCTTTTCATCTTTAGTGATACTCGCAAATTTGCGATACATTACGACAGCATTTAGTTCTCCTTGTTGAGCAGAGAGCAATGCTTTCATATCGTTTTCTGCCATAATAATCTCCTTATGTAATTTATTACAATTTAATTGTACACAATCTAAAATGATTTGTCAATTAAAAATTCACAAAAAAACAATGACAAAGACAGAAATATAATGTATAATAAATATGAAATAAATATGCTAATGAAAGGAGCATAACTATGGGATTAATTAGAGCAGGTGCAGGCGCTCTTGGTGGAGCTCTTGCAGATCAATGGAAGGAATTCTTCTATTGCGAGTCAATGAACAATGATGTGCTTATGGTAAAGGGCACAAAGAAGATTAGCTCTCGCTCATCAAACACGAAGGCAAATGATAATATCATTTCTAATGGATCTGGCATCGCTGTTGCTGATGGCCAGTGTATGATTATCGTTGAGCAGGGCAAAATTGTCGAGATTTGTGCAGAGCCTGGTGAGTTCACTTGGGATTCATCAACAGAGCCAAGTATCTTTGCTGGTGATGGCATCAAGGAGTCGTTCAAGGTTGTTGGCAAGCGTTTTGGTTTTGGTGGTGACACAGCAAAGGATCAAAGAGTTTATTATATCAACACCAAGGAAATTTTGGACAACAAGTTTGGCACACCAAATCCTTTTATGTTCAATGTAGTTAACAAAAAGGCTGGTATGGACAGAACTGTTAGCGTTAGATGCAACGGTGTTTATTCATACAAGATTACTAACCCAGTGCTTTTCTATACTGAGATTGCTGGCAATGTTCACGACGAGTACGCTAGAGAGAGTATCGACTCTCAGCTAAAGACAGAGTTTATCTCTGCACTACAGCCAGCATTTGCAAAGCTGTCAGAGCTAGAGCTTCGTCCAGCACAGATTCCGGCACACCAAACAGAGCTAGAGGACGCACTTAATGCTGTTCTTAAGTCAAAATGGACTGACAGAATTGGTATATCTGTAGTATCTATTGCTATGAATCCTATCACACTAACTGATGAGGATATGAAGAAGATTCAGCAGATGGAGGATGCAGTAGCATATGGTGCTAATCCAGCAATGATGGCTGGTAGAATGGGTGAGGCTACAGCAACAGCTATGGAGAATGCTGCATCAAACCCTAACGGAGCTATGGGTGGCTTTGTAGGTATGGGTATGGCGGGCAATATCGGTGGCGCTAATGTGCAAAACCTTTATGCTATGGGTCAGCAACAGCCACAGAATGCTGATGGCTGGACTTGTGCTTGTGGTTCACAGAATACTGGCAAATTCTGTCCTAATTGTGGCACAGCAAAGCCAGTGGAGAATGCTGGATGGTTCTGTACCGAGTGTGGCACAAAGAATACTGGTAATTTCTGCCAGAACTGTGGCAAGCCTAGACAGTAATTCCTAAAGGGGAGTATTATGAGTCAGTTGTTAGAATATAAATGTCCTGCGTGTGGTGGCGCTATGGAGTTCGATTCTTCTCTACAGAAGATGAAATGCCCATATTGCGACACAGTGCTAGAGGTTGAGGATTTGTCAAAATTTGATGACATCCTTGACAATAGCGAAAATGTGTGGGATATGTCTGATAATCAGTGGCAAGATGGCGAGACAGAGCATATGAATGTCTTTGTCTGCAATTCTTGTGGTGGTGAGATAGTAGGTGATGAGAACACCTCTGCTAGCGAGTGCCCATTCTGTGGCAATCAGGTCGTTATTTCTGGCAGATTTAAGGGTGATTTGAAACCTAACTATGTCATTCCGTTTAAACTTGATAAAAAGGCTGCTAAGGCAAAATATGAGGAGTTCATAAAGGACAAATACCTCTTGCCAAAGCTCTTTAAGAGCGAAAATCATATTGACGAGATAAAGGGAATATATGTCCCATTTTGGCTATATGATTCGGATATATCAGCCTTTGCAACATTTGAGGCTAGCAATGTCCGTACATGGCGTGATAGCAAATATGACTATCGTGAGGTCAGCAATTATCTAGTATATCGTGCTGGAGATATGTCGTTTGAGCATATTCCTTGTGATGGCTCATCGAAGATGGATGATGATTTGATGGAGTCTATTGAGCCATTTGATTTTGCTGATGCTGTTCCATTTCAGTCAGCATATTTGGCTGGATATTTTGCTGATAAATATGACGTCGACGTTAAGGATAATGAGATTCGTGCTAACACTCGTATCCTCGATAGCGCAGTTAGTGTTCTTAGGGATACATTTGAACATCAGTACGATACTATTTCGACCCCACCACTAAATCTTAATGCAGAAAAATGGGAGGGCAACGCTCCATTTTCATCTATGAAGGTGATTGATGGTGAGGTTAAGTATGCACTTTATCCAGTTTGGCTTTTGACTTCTACATATAAGGGTAAAAAATACACCTTTGCTATGAACGGACAGACTGGAAAATTTGTTGGCAATCTTCCAATAGATAAGAAAAAATCAGCACTTACATTTGCAGGCGTGTTTGCAGCTGTTTCAACTGTTGCCACTCTATTGCTTAACTTGTTTATGGGATAGGGGGTAATATGATGAAAAGAATTTTTGCAGTTTTATTTGCGCTTGTTATTGCACTTTCTACCTCATTCGTTGCTTATGCAGAAACTATGGTAGATGCTGATTCTGTTTTTTCAGAGTATGATTTTGGCGATTTTGATGAGGAAATTGATGACGCTACTGTTTTACCACATTTTGTTGATGGCGCTAGTTTGCTAGATATGACAGATGCGTATGACCTTAATCAATATATAGCTGATAAGTCAATGAGCTTGGGATTTGATATCGTTATTGTGACTGTAGACACCCTTGATGGCAAAACTCCACAGGAGTATGCCGATGATTACTACGATTACAATGGATATGGCTTTGGTGAAGAAAAGGACGGCTGTTTGCTCCTTGTAAGTATGGAGGATAGAGATTGGCATATCTCCACTACTGGCTATGGCATAGTTGCTCTTACAGATGCTGGACTAGACTATATTTCTGACCAGTTCTTGCCATATTTGAGTGATGGCGAATATTACGACGCATTCGTCACATTTACTGATACTGTGAGCGATTTCGTATTACAGTCAGATACTGGCGAGCCTTATGACATTGGTAATATGGGTGATTTGGAGTACAATAACTCATCGTCAGATTCTTTTAATTTTAGAGCATTGATATATGGATTGGTTATTGGTCTTATCTTCGCTAGCATTTTTACAGCTAGGTTAACTAGCAAGCTAAAAACTGTTAGACACAAGACGGATGCTAATGATTATTTGGTGGCAAATAGCTTTACTCTTACTCATGAGAGTGAACGCTTTGTCGGTAAAACATTAACTAAAACACCTATTCCAAAAGAGAGCAGTAGTGGTGGTTCATCCACACATAGCGGCTCGTCTGGAACGTCACACGGTGGTTCTGGTGGTAAGTTTTAATTAAAAAAGCCTTGATGATTTTATCATCAAGGCTTTTTCTTATATATCTAATTCGTCTAGCGTGATTACTTTACTGCTGTTATATAGCGTTCTTAATGCACTCTTTGTGTTTGTATCAGTTAGATACTGTGTATGCCAAGTCATAAAGTAGCACCAGGAGTTCGTGTTTAGATAATCCACTGTTGGATTCTCGCCGCATTCGTGCATAGCCACTGGCTTGCCATTAGCAGCTAGGTTAGTCATCTTTGAATATAATGAGGTGAACTCCTCAGGGTCGTAGCTGTCAGCACCGATAATATCGTAGTAATCGTCTCCAGGGTACCAGTTTGCAACGTCAATACCATTGTGTGAATACCCAAGCACCCATATCAGATTGTTTAGACCCCAGTAGTTAGTGTATCGGTCGTACATAATTTGCCATAGCTTCTTGAAGCTGTCAGCACCATTCTTGCCCCACCAGAACCATCCACCATCGAACTCGTGGAATGGTCGCCATAGAACTGTTACACCAGCGTCTTGTAGCTGCTTTAGAGCCTTTGCACCCTTGTCCATACCTGCAATCATTGCTTCGTATTGCTTTGTGCCAGGAGTTAGCATATCGTTCCAGTTTTCAACAGTATCGCTTTGTGCGTCGTTCCATTCGCCACAAAAATCGCTACCAGTATGCCAGCAGATAGTGACCAGACCACCCTTGTTCCACCAGTCAATAGCTCTCTGGTTAACTCCATTGAAGTCATCGTTCATATAGTCAAGACCACGCATAGCAGGATATTTGCCAGTAGCATTCTTGATATAATCTATTTCGTAGTCAACCGATCCCATCCATGTGCTCTCTTGCTGTGCCGATAGAACACTCTTGCCATTAATTCGACATAGGTATTCGTATATCTGTTGTGTCCTTTGGTCAGCGTTTTTATTTGATAGAGTATGCTTCATATTATTCCTTAAATATGCATAGTCCTTGGCGTTGATTACACCATCATTTACTACGTCGATGAAACAGTTGTCATTCTTTCTGCTTGGCGTTTTATTTATGTTGTCATTGAACATTGACATAGAATATTCTACGGTCTTAGTAACTATGTCACCACAGTATTCGCATTTGTATGTCATCGCTCTGTATGCTGGAGTGGTAGCAATATATTTGTGACCAAGTGAAGTGTATGATACCTTTTTGTATCCACATATAGAGCATTGATATGTAATATATCCGCTCTTTGTGCAGGTAGGGGAGCCAGTAGACTTTAAATATTGATAGTCGTGCTCACAGCTGCTACTGTCAGCAGCGAATGCATTTACTGTGTTAGCAATTCCAGTATGGATTCCTTCTTCAATTTGAGAAATAATCATCGCACTATCAATTTGTAATGCTCCTACGAATATTAATATGGATAAAAAAGCTGAAAACAATCGTTTTTTCATAATTTCTCCTACTATTTTATAGTCTTAAAATAGCATATTGAAAAATTTTTTGCAATATTTTTCAAAAAATAAAAAATAACTCTTGCATTTTGTTTTAAACTGTGCTATTATATCCAAGCAATGCACCTGTGGCGGAACTGGCAGACGCGCTAGATTTAGGATCTAGTATGGAGACATGTGCAGGTTCGATTCCTGTCAGGTGCACCAAAAAAGAAAGATACACTTTCGTGTATCTTTCTTTTTTTATTTTAAATTCTAGCAGGAATCGAACCTTGTGAAGGTACCCGTAGGGGCGGATATTATCCGCCCGTTTTTTATTGTTCTAGGGCAGGGTTGGAGGTTCATTTAATTAGATTAACTACTAATTCACCATTTGCATTAAAGGCTAGGTCATATTGTACTGTCTGTCTAGAGCTATCGTTAAACTCAACTGTGATACTCAATGTATCGTGCTGTAGTTCCTCTACCTTTACTCCTGTGCTTTTGCCATCTTCAGTATATAGCTCTGTTAGATTTGGCTCCCAGTAAACATAGTTAAAATCTTTTGTTCTGTTATAATAATTTGTGTATGTGAAATCTTTACTTTCATAGCCTGATGATACACTCTTGTATGTTTCTGTTAGCAAAAAGCCTACACCTGTTATGTTCACATCTTTGTCATATACAAGTCTAGCAGTGTAATAATCATCAATAGGTCTTTTAACTTTAACATAGTCATCATATTTGCCATTCTTGTAATTATCGAATGCTTTTTCTGTTAGCTTGCTACCATTTAAGCCTTTAAGGTCATCCTCGTATGGTACAATAAAGTCATAATATTTGCCTTGTTCCTCGAGATATTCGATTTTGTTAAAATCAATGCATTGTCCAAGCCTACCATTATTACACTGATATCTTACTGATTTAATGTTTTCACCATTAACCTCAAATGCAGAGTCACTTGATGATTCTATTGTATAAATACCATTCTTATCATAGTATGTTTTGATTTTTAGATCCTGCATAACAAATTCTTTGTCGCTAGTGATAATTTGTGTTTTACCATCCTTTGCTTTTGCAGTAATAGTAAAGAAATTGTTTGCATTACTAACAATATTGTTCGTTGGATTTTTAGTAGTTATGATTTCGTTTTTTGCTGGTATTAGGCTGCCACCAATTATACCTGTTGCGATTATTGCCACACATGCAGCAAGAGCTAGGGAAGGGGCAAGCTTGATTTTTCTCTGCTTTTTGTCTTTCATTTGAGTTATCCTTTCTAAACATTCATCAGAAGGACGAATGTTGTCGAATGTACCCTTGATATTAGCGTTGTTCTTATTCATTTATCCATTCATCTCCTAATATTTGCTTTAGCTTTTCTCTAGAACGCCTTAGTATTGATTTTATCGTCGATTCCTTGATCCCTAAAGCCTTTGATATATCGCTCGTTGTCATATCATCGTAGTAAAATAGCATTATACATAGACGCTCCTTTTTCTGTAATGACGAAATAGCATTAAACAAATCTATATTAAAATATTCATCAAATGTTGATATATCAAAAGACTCCTCGATAGAGCATTGCTTTTTGAATATCTGCCTGTGATAGTTCTTGCATTCGTTGATACAAACTCTTGTAAGCCATTTGTCCATATGCTCTGTGTCATTAAATACCGTGTCAGTCTTCCATAGTTTTAGAAAAGTGTTTTGCAAAGCATCCTCGGCATCATCCTTGTTTTGTAGATAGGAAAATGCGATTACAAAGAGCCGTTGACTGTTCCTCTTAATTGCAAGTATATATTCATTTTCTGTCATTTCATCACCTCTTGTGAAAGGTCCTTTCATTAATATAACACCTGTGTATGTCAAAAGGTTGCATCTTTTTTTAATTTTTTCAAAATAAAAACGCTCCATGGATTTCTCCATAGAGCGTTTGTTTTTTATTAGGAATTATTCAGCGTCGCCATTTAGCTGTGCCTTTTGCATTTTCTCTTGCTCTGCAAGTCTGTCAGCACGGATATCAGCAAGCTCAACTGTCATTTCGTCAAGAACTGAACCGTGGATAGGGTAGAGGATGAATGAGATACCATATAGTCCTCTAGCAAGTGCTGGTAGGATACAGAAGATAGCCCAAATACCTTGTAGCATATGAGGATCTGTCTGTGGGATAGCGTTACCAAGTGAATCGGTAAGAGGTATGTAGTTAATCCAGGTAAGTACCATACCTGATAGCCAACCTGTTACAGAGGTAGCAAGCTTACCAAAGTAGCCCTGTACTGTTGTAACAAGCGCTTCGTTTCTCATACCGTGCTTCCACTCCATCCAGTCGAATGTCTCTGCACAAAGCATAGGACCAACTACCTGGATAAGTTTGTTTGGAAGTCCACAAATTGTTAGACCGAAGATAACGAAGATAAGGTTTGCAATCTTATGATCCTCAAAGGTTTGTCCAAATGGGTGGTAACCGATGAAGAACAATGTCATATATGCGATACCACCGAATAGACCAGCGACAATAGCTGTTGTTCTAGTACCGAATTTTTTAACCATCTTTGCAGCCAGCGGTACCATCAAGTAGTTAGGGATACCTGTGAATAGACCACAGATTGTTTGATTCATTAGAGAACCAGTGTTGTTTAGCCAGAAATACTGCTCTGATGAGCCACCAACTGACTTGAATGAGTTGAAGAAATCACCCATGATGATGGTGAACAGTGGTCTGTTGGTGAAGATTTGCTTGATAGACTCAAGGATTGAGGTTTCCTTCATCTCTTCTCTAGACATTAGAGGAACTCTTTCTCTCATGTTGAAGAAACCGAAGATAGCAAATCCAGCAGCGAGTATAAGCATAAAGTATGCAAATCCACTGTAAATACCCTTCATAGTGAACTTAGGGCTGATTTTTGGCATTACTGTTACAAGTACAGGAACGAGTGATGGTAGCCAAGTACCGAATAGCTCAAAGAACTTTGAAATAGTGATAAGATTATTTCTCTCATTAGGGTTAGGTGTGATATTGTAAATCATCAGACCCCAAGCACCAAAATAGCTCATACCCAAACCATAAATCAATATAGCTACTAGAGCCCATATCCATTTGCCAGTGTGGGTGAGGTCAGGTGCTGTGAACATCATATATCCACCAACTACCCATAGTGGTAATGGAATAATGAAGAATGGTCTAATACGTCCCCATCTTGTTCTTGTTCTATCAATGATAAGACCAGAGATAGTATCATCAAGAGCATCATATACAGATGCGATAAGATTGATATTAGCATATGCAGTAGTATCAAGCTTTAGGAACTGAATCATAAAGAATTCCTTAAATGCGTTGATAAACTGGCTAAGATTTTTTTGACCGAAGTTTACGAGAACATAAGCTGCAATCTCTTTTGGAGTTAGATACCTTTTTTTAGTATAGGCAATCTTGTCAAGCTCAGCTTGCTCCTGTGCAGTTAGTTCATCATTGAGCACTGATTCTGCCAAATACATTCCCTCATTTCATTGACTGATGCGTCAGCCCATAATTATTGATAGTAATATATTATCATATTAAAAATACTAAATCAATATATTTTTATGTTAAATTATTTTAATTATTTTTTAGTTGACAATGTTCTTTAAATTAGATAAAATAATATGGAGAAAAAATTTATTTTGAGGTGTTGTTATGGCAAGTACCTGTCCAAATTGTGGTAAAAAATTGCATTTTTACAATATAAAGGCTGATTGCTCTAATTGTGGCGTATCTATCCCTAATTTTAACTGGGAAGCTAGGTTAGAGGACGACAATGAGCTTGCAGAAAAAAAGTTTAAGACATTCTATCGTGCGCTTAACCGTATTGCTTATTCACTATGGGGTACAAAGCTTCGTGTAGTAAGAATTATTCTTTCGTTCCTACCAGCTCTTGGATTCATTCTTCCATGGGCTACTATGAAGAGTGATGCTTATTCTATCGGTATCGATATGTTTGGTTTAACTAGCGATAAGTCACTTATCGATATTTTAGGTAGCTTCTTTGGTAACGCTGGATTGTATTTCACTAATATGGGATACGAAGGATATGCTGGCGGACTTACATACACTATGGCTGCTGTTTTATGTATGCTACTTAGTGCTGTGTTCATTGTTATCGCATTTTTCCTTATTCTCATTCTTGCAAAAAAGCCAAAGTCAAAGGCTATGGTTGCTTTTGATATCTTGAGCATTTTGTCTGCTGTTGCTAGTGCTGTTCTATTCACTGTTGGCGTTGGTGCAGCAAAGGGTGAGGTTGGTTTCAACTTTGGCGATATCACTGTGTATAACCCATCTGGCTCTGTTGCTTGGGGATTTTATGTTGCTATCGCTTTGTTGGTAGTTGCTTTGGTATCAAACATTCTTGTTGAGCGTGCTGATGCAAAGACTGACGAACAGCTTGAGGATGAGCGTCTTGCTCGTGTTGCTGTTAAGGAAGAGAAGGAGCGTCAAGCAGAAATCGAAAAGGAGAAGGCTCGAGTAGAAGCAGAGGAGCGTGCTAAGAAGGAGCAAGAGGAAAAGGTTGCTGCTGCGAAGGCAAAGCTCGCTGAAAGAGAAGCAAAGAAAAATAAGTAATTTTAGAGGTTTATTATGTCAGAAGAAAAGACTTTGAGTGCTACAGCAAAAAAGGTTATTAAGATTGCTGTTTCACTAGCTGTTATATTAGGTATCCTTGTAGGAGGTCTAGTTTACCTTAATGTTAATCAAGAAAAGGTAACTAGCAAGCTGCTTATAAATTGTATGCCAAAGACTATTCAAGGCTATGATGATGGCAGACCAATTGACTTTTATGTAGAGTATAACAAGGACTACAATCCAGATGAGGATGAGCCTGTTAAGGCATTCAATACTTACTATTATAATGGTAAAAATGAGAGGGTAGACCTTCCTGGTGGTAGATATCAGAGTGCTACTGCTGATATGCAGGTGCTTATTGGCTTTTTCTATAAAGCACAAGAAAATATTCAGATACTTAAGAATGTTGTGTCTGTTGTTATTGCATTAGTAATTTTGTGTGCATTAGCATTGCTTATCTACATTTGGTACAAATCATGGTGTAAGCGCCAAGAGGACGAAAAGAATTTTTATCTTCGTGATTTCAAAAAGGACGATGAAGACTAATATGTAACAAAAAACGCTTGGAATGAAAATTCCAAGCGTTTTGTTTTGCCTTAATTTAATGCACAATATTAGTTTTATTCTACTGTTACAACCTTTGCAAGATTTCGTGGCTTATCAACGTCTAGTCCCTTGTCAGCTGATACATAATATGAAAGCAGCTGTAGTGCTACGACACTTGGTATAGCCATAAAATCATCATCAAGGTCTGGTAGTGCAAAATCGCACTTTACGTCCTTTGTCTTTAGTGACTCTTTAACGAATGTTACAAC
The DNA here is from genome assembly GCA_937876375.1 of uncultured Clostridia bacterium. Taxonomy (GTDB): domain Bacteria; phylum Bacillota; class Clostridia; order Oscillospirales; family Acutalibacteraceae; genus Eubacterium_R. The sequence goes on from CALEHY010000015.1 coordinate 47,049, forward strand.
CTTTGCGCCTCTGCTCTGTACCTCTCTAATGTTTGATACCTGCTTTGACATAAGATTGTCTTGGGTCATTAGAGCGATGACTGGGGTTTTCTCTGTGATTAGAGCGATTGTACCATGCTTTAGCTCACCTGATGCGAATGCCTCACTGTGAATGTAGCTGATTTCCTTTAGCTTTAGTGAAGCCTCAAGTAGAGCAGGGTAGTCAAGTCCACGACCAATCATAAATGTGTGCTCAACAGTTAGCATACTTTTTGATAGATGGTGGATATCCTCTCTTCTGTCAAGAATACTCTGTACAGCATCTGGAATTTTCTTTAGCTCGTTTAGGAACTTGCTAACTCCCTCATCATTGAGTGTGCCACGAAGATATGCCATCTTTGCTGTGATTAGGTAGAACACTGCGACCTGAGTGGTGTATGCCTTTGTAGATGCTACAGCAATTTCTGGTCCAGCGTTTGTGTATATAACATTTTCGCTTTCTCTTGCGATTGTTGAGCCCTTAACATTAACGATTGATAGCGATCTTGCACCATGTCGTCTAGCATATTTTAGAGCTTCGAGAGTGTCGATTGTCTCACCACTTTGGCTGACACAGATAACTAGTGTCTTGTCATCAATGATTGGCTCATTGTACATGTATTCACTAGCCATGTTTACGTCAACTGGCACTCTGCATATTCTTTCGATAAGGCTCTTGCCAATCAGTCCAGCGTGCATTGCTGTACCACATGCGATTACGCTAACTCTTTCACAGCTTGTGAATATATCGTCGTCAATATCCTCACCATCAAAGTTTGGTAGTAGGTCTACGATTCTGCTGTCGATAGTCTTTGCAATAACCTCTGGCTGCTCCATAATCTCCTTTTCCATAAAGAATGGATAGCCACATTTGCCATTGTTCTTGATATCCCAGTCAAGCTTTAGATACTTTGGTGTAACTTCCTCATTGTTAAAGTCGTATAGCTTGATATCGTCCTTACTGATTTCAGCAATACATAGCTCTGGTAGAACGAAATAATCCTCACTATATTCACCGATAGCGATAATATCGCTTGCGATATAGCAACCATTTTCATTCTTACAGCAGACGATAGGGCTAACATTTCGTACAGCGTAAATCATATTTGGCTTGTCATCGAACATAATGCCAAATCCGAATGTACCCTTAATCTCCTTAACAGCCTTGATGATAGCCTCACTAGGTGCTACACCATTGGTGTAATATTTGTCGATTAGAGCTGCTACAACCTCACTATCAGTATCGCTCTTTAGCTTGCTTGCAACACCAAGCTGATTTTTGATGGCAGCATAGTTCTCGATAATGCCATTGTGAACAAGTGTGACATTGCCGAACTTGTGAGGGTGTGAGTTTTGGTCGCTAACGCCACCGTGAGTTGCCCATCTAGTGTGACCTATACCAGCAACACCCTTTACGTCCTTTGACTTTTCGTCCAGACCCTCAACTCGACCCTTGCATTTTGTTACAAGCACTTGATTGTAGGTAGGGTTATATACAGCGATGCCAGCGCTGTCATATCCTCTGTACTCTAATGTCTTTAGTCCTTTAATTAGTATATCTCTAGCTTCGTTATATCCTGTGTATCCAATAATTCCACACATAAGCTTTCCTCATTTCTAAAAAATAATATTTCCCATACATAATGGAATAATCCATATTAGCAAATATTTGTCCCAATCATTGCTGATAGGATTTGTTTTGCTATAACGCACTATGGTATACGACAGAGCATCCGCCGAATGATTCGATAACTCTGCACCTCGTCAACCCAGTGGGTCCTGGCGCTTACCAGTATAATACTGGCTATATATTGTTTGAAACCTAATGTAAAATTATTGTGCATTAAATTGTCAAGGTACATGGTGCATAACACCTACGCCATTTTTAACATATTTAAATCTATTTGTCAAATATCATTTTGACTATATTGAAAAAATATATATTTTTTGTTATTATAAACATATCAAACAAAGGAAGTATTTTATGGATATTTTAAAGCAATTAGAACTCGAATTTTCACTTAAGCCTTGGCAGGTTAAGAACACTGTTGAGCTTATCGACGATGGCAATACTATTCCGTTCATCGCTCGATATAGAAAAGAGGCTACTGGCTCTCTTGATGATCAGCTTTTGCGTGAATTAAATGACAGACTTGTTTATCTTCGCAATTTTGAGGAGCAAAAGGAGAAGATTATCACCTCAATCACAGAGCAGGGTGCTATGACGGATGATATACTTAAGTCTATCGACCTTGCAAAAACTATGACAGAGCTTGATGATATCTATCGTCCATTTAGACCAAAGCGAAAGACTCGTGCTTCAGTTGCAAAGGCATTGGGGCTACAGCCACTTGCTGATGCAATATACTCTCAACAAAAGGGTATGCCTGCACCTAGCGTTTTAGCACAGGATTATATCACTGATGACGTACCTACTGTTGATGATGCTCTGCAGGGTGCTCGTGATATCATTGCCGAAATGGTGTCCGATGAGCCACAAGGAAGAAAATTGATTAGATACGCTATGCACAATCATGGCACTATCTCCGTTAAGGGCGCAAAGGATGATTTGGGTGTGTATGATATGTACGCTGAATACTCTGAGCCAGTTAAGTCCATAGCTCGTCATCGTGTGCTTGCCATTAATCGTGGTGAAAAAGAAGATTTCCTAAAGGTGTCGGTAGATTTTGACAAGACTATTGCAACTGATTTGCTATGTAATATTCATTGTAAAAATAATACCTCTGCTACAGATGAGGTTGTTGCAGCGATAGATGATGCATATTCTCGTTTGATTTTTCCATCTATTGAGCGTGAGATTAGAAATGAACTTACCGACAACGCTTGTGAAAGCTCAATCAAGGTCTTTGGTGAGAATACAAGACAGCTACTAATGCAGCCACCAGTTAAGAACAGAGTTACTATTGGTCTTGATCCAGGATATAGAACTGGTTGTAAGGTTGCTGTCGTTAGTGAGACTGGTAAGGTGCTCGATACTGGCGTTATTTATCCAGCACCACCACATAATAAGATTGATGATGCTAAGAAAATTATCAAGAATTTAGTGAAAAAGCATAATGTTACTATGTTTGCTATCGGCAATGGTACAGCATCTCATGAAACAGAGGTATTTGCTGCCGAGGTCATTAGGGAGCTTGATTGTGGTATAACATATATGGTTGTGTCCGAGGCTGGTGCATCAGTCTATAGTGCATCAAAGCTTGCTGCACAAGAGTTTCCACAATTTGACGTTTCTCTGCGTTCCGCTGTTTCTATTGCTCGTAGATTGCAGGACCCACTTGCAGAGCTTGTAAAGATTGATCCAAAGGCTATTGGTGTCGGTCAGTATCAGCACGATATGCCACAAAAGGAGCTTAATTCTGCTCTTGATGGTGTTGTTGAGGATTGCGTTAACTCCGTTGGTGTCGACCTTAATACAGCGTCACCACAGCTGCTATCTCGTGTTGCTGGTGTTACCTCTGCAATAGCAAATAATATTGTAGCTTATAGAGAGGAAAATGGACAGTTTACCTCTCGTTCAGAGCTAAAGAAAGTTTCAAAGCTTGGACCAAAGGCGTTTGAGCAGTGTGCTGGATTTCTTCGTGTAGCAGAGAGCAAGAATGTTCTTGACAATACTGCTGTTCACCCAGAGTCATATTCTAGTGCAAAGGAATTGCTAAAGATTTGTAATGTCAGTGAGGGTGATATTCGCTCTGGCAATATTCTTGCTTTGCAAAAGAGTGTCGAGACTATTGGTACTTCTGCTCTTGCAAAACAGCTTGATATTGGTGAGCCAACCCTTGTTGATATTGTGTCTGAACTGTCGAAGCCTGGTCGTGACCCTCGTGATGAGCTACCACAGCCACTATTAAGATCGGACGTAATGAGTATTGAGGACCTTAAAGCTGGTATGGAGCTAAAGGGAACAGTAAGAAATGTTATTGACTTTGGTGCTTTTGTTGATATCGGTGTTCATCAGGATGGTCTGGTGCATATATCACAGATTACTAACAGATATATCAAGCACCCATCCGACGTTCTTAAGGTTGGTGATATCGTTACCGTTTGGGTAATTAGCACTGATTTGAAGAAGAACAGGATTTCTCTCACAATGAAGGATCCAAATAAAAAATAATGTTGTATATATTTTTACAATTTGATATAATATTTTAGAAAATAATTCTTTGAGGTGTTATATATGTCTAACAAAAAAGTGATTTTTAACGATGGCAAGAATGGCTATCGAATTCCTAGTTTGGTTAACGCTGATGGAACATTGGTTGCTGTTGCTGACAGAGGTACAACTGGTGCTGATTGGGGTTATATCGAGCTAGTTTGTAGAACTAGTGAGGACGCTGGCAAGACCTGGAGTGATGAAAAGGTTATCGTTTCTCCACCAGCTAGAGTTATTAGTTATGATAACGATAATACAGAGTCTGCGTTTTATATCGATCCTTGTATGACTATCGCTCCTAATGGTGATATCGTTATGGTCGTTACTTTCTTCCCAGAGTCAAAGGGTGTACATAATCGCAAGCTCCTTGATAAGAACAAGGTTGCTTTCACTGTATTTGATGATGAAAAGTGTCCAGTTATCTATGATAGAGATGGTAATTATTATATCGTTCTTAGTGATGGAACTATCCTTAATTCATCAAAGGAAAAGTGTGAATATACTCTCGACAGCTTTACAAAGGGTAATTTGTACAAGGGTGAGGAGTATGTAGGAAATATCTTCCTCAACGGTGCTATCGGCAGATCTGAGTCAGAGGATGGTACAACAACATTTGGTGCTCCACTCAAGGCTCCAAAGCGTTCATATATCTTTATGTTAAAGTCTAGCGATAAGGGTGCTACTTGGTCCGAGCCTGTAGATGTTACAGCAAGCGTTATCAATGAGCAGGCTGATGGAACATTCTTCGCTGTTGCTCCTGGTACCGGTCTTACTACTAGCACAGGCAGAATTATTATGCCACTATATACTCTACACGGTACAGTATCTATCTACTCTGATGATAATGGTGCTACTTGGAGAAGAAGTCCAAATTGTCTGTACTCAGCAAGTATTGATGAGTGGACAGCTGTAGAGGGACCAACTGGTGAGATTTATGCATTCAGTCGTGCAAAGAGCTATTCAAAGACTCCAGTAGCTACTACAAAGGATGGTATTGCTTGGGATAAGGCAAAGAAGGCTCCATTCAAGGCTCCAAAGTGCCAGAAGAATGCTATCGTTATTGGTGACAAAGTGTATGTATCCCACCCATCAGCAAAGAAGAGAGCAAACGGTGCTATCTCTGTTGGTACATTCACATTTAACAAAAAGGGTGCATATAAAGGTATCACTTGGGACAAGAAGGGGATTGCTATTAATGACGAGTTCTTTGCATACTCTTGTATGGCAAAGATTGATGACAAGACTATCGGCATTCTTTATGAGGATAAGCCAGCTGGTCAAATCACTTTTGAGACTATTGAATTATAATTACATAAAAACAAAAAGGATAACTGGGTCACCAGTTATCCTTTTTGTTATATTACAGTATGATTAGCTGTTTTGTTATATTAGATAGATTTTCTCTACCGTGTGGCGAAATATAGCACACGTCCTCAATTCTAATACCAAATTTGTCAGGAATATAGATCCCTGGCTCGACAGAGGTCACATTACCGACCTCGTAAATGTCTGTGCTACGAGGTGATGAGTTGTAGCCCTCGTGAATCTCTAGTCCAACGCCATGACCAAGGCTATGACGAAAATATTTGTCCATACCTTTTTGCTTTAGTACATTATTTGCGCTGTGATAAACGTCAGAACATTTTACACCATTATTGAGTGCACTAATACCAGCAAGCTGTGCATCAAGAACGAGATTGTACATTTCTTTCATTTCTTCAGTAGCAGAGCCAACAGCAACAGTCCTTGTCATATCAGAATGATATCCGTTGTATGTTGCACCAAAGTCAAATAGTACAAAATCACCCTCCTCGATTTTTTTATCACTTGGCACACCGTGTGGCATAGAGGTATGAGCACCAGTCAGCAAAATCGTATCAAATGACACTCCATCAGAGCCATTAATAGCCATTAGGTAGTCAAAATATGCTGCTAGCTCTTTTTCACTCTTGCCAACCTCGATATGATTAAGTAGCTCAAGGAAAGCTTTTTCTGCGATAGCGTTAGCTTTTTTCATATAGATGATTTCTTCTGCTTCCTTGCGATTGCGACATTTCATTAAATCGCTTTCAAGCGGAATTAGCAGAATGTCATCAAGCTGTTCTTCAATAGCTTGGTAGTCAAAGAGGGATATTGTCTTGTCTTCGTACACTAGACTATTAGCACAATGCTCACCAACAAGCTCTGCTATAGAAATTGACATTGGCTGTTCTATTTCTATAACAGTTAGACCAGTATCCTTTGAATGGGAAATGGCAGTTTCGGTATATCTGCTATCGACTAGATGAAATGCAGAGCCGTCTTTGAATATTACCACAGCTCCCTCACTAGGAGAAAAGCCACATAGGTAATGCATATTAGCTTCATCCTTAAGCAGTAGTGCGTCTGCCGACTTGTTATTGAGTATATCTAAACATTTATGGATATTATTCATATTTTCACCTCAACAAATATTATATACCATTGTATTTTTATGTCAAATGTAATTGACATATATATTTTTATATGGTAACTTAAGTTTGACTAAAAAAGTGAGGTATTGATATGGAAAAGTATCTTATTAACCCTAATCAAAAGATTGCAAAAATCAACAAGGATATCTATGGTAACTTTAGTGAGCATCTTGGTAGATGCATATACGAGGGTATGTATGTTGGTGAAAATAGTAAAATACCTAATCTAAACGGTATGCGCAAGGACGTTGTAGAAGCTCTTAAAGAAATGGGATTACCTGTTCTACGCTGGCCTGGTGGATGCTTTGCTGACGAATATCACTGGAAAGATGGTATCGGTCCAAAGGAAAGCAGAAAAAAGATGGTAAACACTCATTGGGGCGGTGTTGTAGAGGACAACAGCTTTGGCACACACGAATATTTTGAGCTATGTGAGCAAATTGGCTGTGACTCTTATGTTAATGGTAATGTTGGTTCTGGCACTGTTCAAGAGATGAACGAGTGGGTTGAATATATGACCTTTGATGGCTTATCACCTATGGCTGAGTTGAGAGCAAAGAACGGTCATGATAAGCCTTGGAATTTGAAATACTTTGGCGTTGGTAACGAGAGCTGGGGCTGTGGTGGTAATATGGACCCAGAATACTATGGCTGTCTGTTCAAGAGATATAACACATACTGTCGAAACTACCAACCTGGCAAGCACCTAACAAGGATTGCTTGTGGTCCAAATGTTGACGATTACCATTGGACAAAAGAGGTAATGGATAAGGTTAAGCACCATGCAAATGGTATCTCACTACATTACTATACTATTCCTACTGGCAAATGGGACCATAAGGGCTCTGCTACAGAGTTCGGTGCTGATGAGTACAATTCTACAATATGCAAGGCATATTATATGGAGGAGCTAATCAACAACCATCTTGCTTGTATGGATAGCATCAACCCACAAAAATGGGTGAAACTTATTGTTGATGAATGGGGAACTTGGTACGACGTTGAGCCAGGAACAAACCCTGGATTTTTATATCAGCAGAACACTATGAGAGATGCTATTGTTGCTGGTCTAACACTAAATATTTTCAACAAGCATGCTGATAGAATTATGATGGCTAATATTGCCCAAACAGTTAATGTTTTGCAATCAGTTATTCTCACCGACGGTGAAAAGATGGTAAAAACTCCTACATACCATGTATTCAAAATGTACAAGGAGCATCAGGAGAATACACTTATCGGCTCATACATCACTTGTGATGAAATCGATTCAAAATGGGATAACAAAAAGTTCCCACAGCTGTTCGAGTCTGCATCTATTGATGAGGATGGTGTTATTTATTCTACTATCACCAATACCTCTGCAAAGAAGGCTACAAAAATCAAGTGTCAGGTTGCTGATACAAAGATTAGCTCTATCACAGCAGAAATTCTTACTGGCGAATGCCACGAAAAGAATGATTTTGACAATGGTGATAATGTCAAGACTGTCGAATTTACTGATTTCAGACAGCTAAAGGATGGATTTGTTGCAAATATTCCAGCTTGCTCTGTTGTTAAATTCGTTATTAAGTAATGGAAAACGAATGTAAAAAATGCTTGCTTCTAGAGGCTGGCGAAAATGTAACCTACGATGAAATAATGGCATATATATCGACCATTGACCAGAGCGATATGGTGGATAACAGCATATATGAGCAACGTCTTGCCTTCTGCAAGGAATGTGAACAGCTGATATCTGGTATGTGCCGAAAATGTGGGTGCTATGTCGAAATTAGAGCAAGAATGAATGACCAACATTGTCCGAATTATGACAACAGAAAATGGTAAAAAATAAAGGGTGTCGTCGACACCCTTTTAATTTTCTTATTCTTCTTTTTTCTGTTTTTCTAATTGATTGAATATTAGGTATATCGATACACCACATATTAGATACATAGCAAGAGAAATAGAAAAGCTCTTATACAAGTCTTTCTTGACTATCTGTGCTGTTTCTGATGATGAAAATGCCTGTGCAGCAAGCTTCGCAGCGTAGTCACCAATGAGCGTACCCTCTGCATCAGCGAACTGGTTGTATGCTTTCATACCTTCTTGGTACTGTTTGCCACTCTCAACAGCAGAAACAGTAGACGAAATACCAAATCCAAGAGTAATAATTGCGATAATAATTAGTATAATAATAGGTGTATTAATCTTCTTCATATATAGCGCTCCTAAGTAAATCTACAAATATTATAACACATAATATTTAGTCTTGCAATTTATATTTTAATAATGTATAATATCAAAGCAAACACGCAGAGTTGTCCGAGCTGGCCGAAGGAGCACGATTGGAAATCGTGTAACGCCCTAAAGGTGTTCGAGGGTTCGAATCCCTTGCTCTGCGCCAATAAAAAAGCCATCCGTTAGGATGGCTTTTTTATTATATACAAGGTATTCGAACAAGGAGGGAGCATACGCTAGTATGCGGAAGAAAACAGTCCAGTGGACTGTTTTTGCCGACGTGGCAACGAGCAAAGCGAGGCGAAAGAGACGACAGTCTCGGAAAAATCCCTTGCTCTGCGCCAATAAAAAAGCCATCCGTTAGGATGGCTTTTTTATTA
>CALEHY010000016.1 GCA_937876375.1 uncultured Clostridia bacterium
ACTTGCATGTGTTAGGCACGCCGCCAGCGTTCGTCCTGAGCCAGGATCAAACTCTTAAAACTTCGTATCAAAACAGATTTCTCTGTTCTAACCATTTTAAAAATCCGTCCGGTCCTCTCGAACCTGTACGTTATTACTGTTTGGTACTATCTCTAGCACCGGAGTCAATTTAACTCTCTTAAATTAAATCGGGTTCCTTTTCTTCGTTGTTTAATTTTCAAGGTCCTAAATGTGTTGCCTTTGTATCGGCGACTTGTACATAATACCAAATTAGTTCACGTTTGTCAACAACTTTTTTCGAAAAATTCAGTATTTTTTTCATTTGTTGCAATATAAACATAAAGTTGTTACTTTTGATGATTTTTTTAGCTAATTTTGTTAATATTATACAATATTTGATGGCATATATATAATGATATATAATATATAATATAATTCTTGAAATATTATATCTAATTTGTTATAATCATTAACGAAACATTTTAAAGGAGGTTTTGATATGCCAATCAGAATAGATAATGAATTGCCTGCAAAGCAAAGTCTAGAAATAGAGAACATATTCGTAATGAGCAATTTAAGAGCTGATACGCAAGACGTCAGACCTCTTAAAATAATCATCCTAAATCTAATGCCTACAAAAGAGGTTACCGAGACACAGCTACTACGTTTGCTAAGTAACTCACCTCTTCAGGTTGACGTTGAGTTTTTACAAGTTACTACTCACGAGGCAAAAAATGTATCTAAGAGCCATCTTGATAAGTTTTACTATTCATTTGAAGAAATCAAGAACAACAGATATGATGGAATGATTATCACTGGTGCACCAGTGGAGCACATAGATTTTGAAGAAGTTGACTACTGGGACGAGCTTTGTACAATAATGGAATGGAGCAAGAAGAATGTTTACTCAACATTCTATATATGCTGGGCATCCCAAGCAGGATTATATTACCATTATAGAATAAACAAATATCAGATGGACAAAAAAATGTTTGGTATATTCCCTCATGTATCACTAGATGAGACTCATCCATTGATGAGAGGTCTTGATGACATATACTATGTGCCACATTCAAGACACACAGAGGTAAGACGACAGGACATAGCTCAAGTCAAAGATTTACAGATACTATCATATAGTGAGATATCTGGAGTACATATTGTTGCTGATATGGATTGCAGAAAATTCTTCGTCACAGGTCACAGTGAATATGATAGAGATACATTAGCAAAGGAATACTTTAGAGATTTAGAAAAGGGACTGGATATTGAAATTCCATATAACTACTTCCCTAATGATGATATCAATCTAGTGCCAGAAATGAAATGGAAAGGTACAGCGAATCTGTTATTCAACAACTGGCTAAACTATTTTGTTTACCAAAAAACACCATATGATTTGAATAATCTATAAGAATAAAGAGAGTATCGAAAGATACTCTCTTTTTTTAATCTACATATGTTATCTTTTTTACCTTGAACACTGCCCTTAATATAGGGGCAAAAATCTTTGGACTCTTAATAAGTACAACCTTCATACAAATCACTCCTATTTCTTGCAACAGAAAATACCAAGAATGATTACTATTATGGCAAGAATACGAGTAACCCAAACTGACGGACAGCAGCACACTAGAACACAGCCAGCGCCAAAAGCAATTACTAGCCATTCCTTTTTGCATAATTTCTTCATAGTAAACACTCCAATCTGTTGCATTTACTATATCATATTCAAAAAGGAATTAATCGTTACTTTCTACTAGAAGCAAAATACCATCATCAATAGTAATTGTACACAAATCATCAACTATATAATTGCTAACAGCAAACTGGTCAGCAACATTGATGTCCATAGAATCCAAATCATAGAACGACTGGTTATAATATGCTCCAGAAATCTTAACGCCCTTACAATCACCAAACAGTGCAAATAGTGAAAAATTCTCATAATCACTAGTGAATGAGTATGTTCCACTAATAAGAGTTAGTCTGTTTTTATCATCAATAATTGAGCATTTAACTCCATTGTCGAAGCAATATTTAAGACTAAGAACATTAGCAAAGCTATGATCAAATCTTGAGCCAAGAGCAAAAAACAATTCTATTTCTTTAAAGCCCTCTTTAACAGCGTACTGCACACACTCAAAGGTATCACAATATGCCTTTTCACAAGGAAGAATAACTATATCTGAATCAATATTATCAGGTTTGTTTGATGAATCAAAATCTCCAATAATCAAGTTAGGCTTAATTCCAGCCTTCAGAAGACGAACATAGCCAGAATCAGCACAAATAATAAATGATGAGGCATCAACATTCTTAGTCAAGAATTCTATATTATCATTAGGGGCACCAGAGATAATGGTGCATTTTTTTATTTCAGTTCCCATTCTTTAATATCCTTAACCTCATTAAACATTGTAATATAGCTGTCGTGTCTTGATGGATGAATATCGCCATTATCAACTGCAGCAACGACAGCACACCCTTTGTCTCTTGTATGTGTGCAAGTAGTGAATTTGCAAGAGTCAAGATAAGGTTCAAACTCTCTAAAGCAATATGGCAAATCATCCTTAAGTATACGCTCACAGCGTTCAAAATCAAGAGATGAAAAACCTGGAGTATCTGCTATATAGCCACCATCAGTTTTAAACAGTTCTGAATGACGAGTTGTGTGTCGTCCTCTGCCAAGCTTTTTGCTAGTTTCACCAGTAGCAAGCTCCAAATCAGGAAAGATATTATTAAGCAAAGTAGATTTGCCAACACCAGTATTACCAGTAAATGCACAAATCTTCCCTTTCATTAGCGATTTTACTTCGTCAGCACCAGAGCCTTTTGTATTGTCACATACAATAACACTAAATCCTGCCTTTTCGTAAATATCGACATACTGCTGATATGAATCATCCAAGTCAACCTTTGTAATAATGATTACAGGCTCAATCTTTTTATATTCTGCGATGGCGATAAGTTTGTCAATAATTTGAGTGTTAAGCTTTGGGTCAACAATAGATGCAACGATAAACAAAAGATCTAAATTTGCAAGAGGTGGACGCACCATCTCGTTCTTTCTAGGTAAAATCTTGTCTATTGTATTTTCTGCATTATCGTTAACAGTGATTTCGACATTATCACCCACTAATGGAGTAATGCCCTGCTTTCTAAAATTACCACGAGCTTTGCACTCATAAATAATATCAACGGCGTCTACATAGTAGAAGCCGCCGATACCTTTGATTATTTTTCCTTGTAGCATTAATTATCCTTTTAGACTAATTGTTCTGTTTTTTAGTGGTTGAAGGGCTAGTTGTTGACTGGTCATCAGTCTCTTCATTGTTCTTTGTATTATCATAGGATGATGAAGCAAAATTGAAGTTAAAGTTTTGATTATTCTTACCATTAGTAGTCTTGGTATCCTTTGTGCCAAGGCTCTTTAGTGATACAGAAATATTATGCTTCTTGTCATCGCCAGTAACAGTGAACGAATTACCCTTACCGTCAAGTGTTACAGTTTGGTTGCGATATACAACGCCATCAACCTCAACGATAAGAACATCCTTAACATAGTTGCCATTCTCATCAATACAGGTTGGAAGACCAACTGTTACAGAGGTCTTAACTGTCTTTTCAGTAGTTGTAGTAGTAACACCAGAGCTGATAACAACCTTGATTGTATCATTCTCTAATGCAGACTCGCCACCCTCTGGTGACTGTGAAATAACAATACCCTTTTCAAGTTCACTATCCTGGGTAATAAATCTAACGTCGGTAAACCCACACTTTTCAAGGAACGCTCTAGCACCACTCTGTGATAGACCAGATACATTAGGTACTTTCAAAGTGTTAAGTACAGTTGTAGATGGACCACTGGAAATGTAGATAATTATCTCTTTATCTTCTGAAACTACTGTGCTTGCCTTTGGATCTGTATATACAACCTTACCCTCCTCAACATTTTCGGAAGATACTTGCATAATCTTGTACTTATTCAAACCTTCATTAGCAAGTGCTTGGATAGCAAGCGTTTCGTTATATCCATAGATATTAGGCACATTGATATCCTCATCAGATGCACAAACAACAAGTGTTACTGTAGAACCCTCGAGCACCTTTGAGCCTGCCTCTGGCTTTTGGTCAATAACGATGCCAGGCTCATACTCTTTTGATTTTTCGTACTCAGCAACGAATTCGTATTTATACGCTGAACTACCTTGTAGCTCATCATATGAAAAACCAACGAAATTCTCAAGCTTTTGAGTAGAGGTATTAAAGCCCTTGGTAAATCCAACAACGAGTAGAAAAACAGCAGCTGCTAGAACGATTACACCAATAATAGTAGCAAGAGCAACTTTCTTCTTTCTGTTAGGATCCTCATACTCTGGGGCTTCCTCATACTCCTCCTCTGGATACTCATCAGTAACTGGTGCAGTTTTCTCAATAATACGAGTAGGATTAGTGTCAACCTTAGCAGTATAGTTAAATGTAGTAGATGGATTTTTAATAATCTCCTCGATATCAAGAAGCATTTCTGTAGCTGTTTGATATCTCTCTACAGGATTCTTCTGCATAGCATGAATACAAATCTGCTCAAGGCCTAATGGTATATCAGCATTAATATCAGTTAGCTTCTTGGCATCAGCTTGTAGCTGCATTAGAGCAACAGAAACAGCGCTGTCAGCCTCAAAAGGAACATTGCCAGCAAGCATTTCGTACAATACAACACCAAGAGAATAAATATCTGCCTTTTCGTCAGTATATTCGCCCTTAGCTTGTTCTGGAGCGATATAATGTACAGAGCCGATAGCTTGTTCAGTTAGTGTTCTGGTTTCTGAACGAGAAAAACGAGCAATACCAAAATCAGTAACCTTAATATTACCAGTTGATAACAAGATAATATTCTGTGGCTTGATATCTCTATGAACAATGCCCTTGTCATGAGCATGCTGAACAGCTCTCAAAATCTGTGTCATAAAGAACAATGCATCATTCCAAGTAATAGCACCCTGTTTGTTAATATACTCCTTTAGTGTGATACCATCGATATACTCCATAACAATATATTGAAGCTTTTCACCAAAGGATACGTCATATACCTTAACAATATTAGGATGAGACAATAATGCAATAGCCTTTGACTCGTTCTTGAAACGACGCTTAAACTCCTCGTTGTTCAAAAACTCATCCTTTAGAATTTTTACTGCAACGACACGGTCGTCGACATTATCATATGCTTTGTAAACAACGGACATACCACCTACGCCGATAATCTCCTGTACCTCGTAGCGTCCGTCTAATCTTTTTCCAACGTAATTATCCATAACTCTCTCCGAAACAATCAAATAGCAAGTGCAACAACAGTGATATTATCTCCACCACCGTGACTATTTGCTCTTTTTACCAATCTATCTGCGAATGCATAATACTGATCGTCACTGACGTCTGATAACATTTCGTCACCAGTAACATAATTAGTTAAACCATCAGTACAAAGAATAAGTGTATCATTCTCATCAAGCTCAACCTCTGAAAAATCGACTTGAATATGCTTGTCAACACCAACAGCACGAGTAATAACATTCTTGCGAGGGTGATGCTCTGCCTCATCAGGTGAAATCTTGCCTTGATCAACTAGATTCTGCACATAGCTATGGTCAACTGTAATCTGTGAAAGCTGACCCTTTGATGCGATATATGCTCTACTATCACCAGCATGTGCAATAAAAGCAATATTATTGCGAACAATAGTACACACAACAGTGGTACCCATGCCTTGAAGTTCTGGCCTAGCGTCTGCTAAATCAAAGACCTCAATATTTGCTGCAGTAATAGCAGAATCAAGCAAATTCTTGATAGATGCATCACGCATATTAGCGTTGTATGAAGAATTAATCTTTTCGCTAATAACCTTTACAGCAAGCTTTGACGCAATATCGCCACCAGTTGCTCCACCCATACCATCACACACAACAGCCCAAGCAACCTCGTTTGGTAGCTCACCTACAGCGTATGCATCTTGGTTAGATTCTCTGACTAATCCTTTATCTGTTTTAGCAACAATTTTCATTACTGTCACCTTCATTCTTTTTGCGTCGAAGCTGTCCGCAAGACGCATTAATATCTTTGCCTAAAGTCCTTCTTATTGTAGCATTTATTCCAAGTTTTTGCAATATTTCTTGGAAATTTCTGATTGACTCATCAGTGGAACGAACGTTACCTCTTTCCTCTACGTCATTGACTGGAATAAGGTTAACATGATTAATAAATCCACGGAGCTTTGATGCTAATTCTGTGGCACAAGACTTGGTATCATTAACACCTTTTATAAGCGTATACTCAAACGATACACGACGCTTTGTTTGGAGTGCGTAATCCTTGCAAGCCCTGATAGCCTCATCAACTCCCCATCTGTCATTAACTGGCATCATTGATGAGCGCAATGCATCATTTGGTGCATGTAGTGATAGTGTCAATGTGATAGGCATATCCTCTTGAATCAAATCATAAATTCTAGGAACAATACCACAAGTTGATAATGTAATATCACGAAGTGAGATATTAAGTCCCCTATCATCATTAACTGTTCGAAGGAATTTTATAACATTATCATAATTATCAAGTGGCTCGCCAATACCCATTAGCACAATATGAGATATTCTAATACCTAAATCTCGTTGTGCAGTATGTAGCTGGGACTCTAGTTCTGCTGGTAAAAGATTACGCTTAAATCCAGCAAGAGTAGATGCACAGAAATTGCATCCCATTTTACAGCCAACCTGACTTGATACACATATCGTATATCCATATTTATATTTCATTATAACAGATTCAACATACTCACCATCATATAGCTTAAACAAATATTTTACAGTATCATCTAGCTGTGACACGTATTTGTCTTCTATCTCACAATGAGGTATGAAGAATTCATTTGATAGTCGTTCTCTCAAATCCTTGGACAAATTTGACATTTCATCAAAAGATTGAACACCGACCTCATGTAGCCATTTGTATATCTGACTAGTCCTAAATTTTGGCAAAGACAAATCGGATATAACCTTGGCTAATTCATCAAACGATAATGATTTAATATCAGTCATTTTTCTTTTCCATAATTGCCCAATAGAAGCCATCTCCACCATCTCTTGATGGAAAGACTGTGGTTTCCTTAATCAAGGCAAAATTCTCATTTTCTTCTAAAAACTTATGTACAATCTTTTCGTTTTCTTTTTTATTCAATGTACATGTTGAATAAATAATTCGCCCACCATTCTTCAAATATCCAGATGAGGTTTGAAGAATGTTATACTGAATGTTTGGCAAATCCTTGATAGAATCAAGATTCTTATACCTAATCTCTGGCTTGCGTCGAACGATACCAAATCCAGAGCATGGAACGTCACAAAGAATTTTATCTGCCACAGGCATATTCTCTGCGACAACCTCAGCATTATTGAGATAAAACTTGATATTGTACAGCTTTAATCTACTTGCAGAATCCTCAATAAGCTTCAATCTGCTTTCGTACAAATCAAAAGAATAAACCTTACCCTTTTGATGCATCGACTGTGCGATAGTAAATGTCTTGCCACCAGGAGCAGCACACATATCAAATACTATATCGCCGTCCTGTGCGTCAAGGGATTGTGCACATTTATATGAGCTCAAGTCCTCGATATAAAACAGTCCATTCTCAAATGCTCTACTCTTTGACAGGTCAAACCGAGAGGTAATTTTTACCACGTCATCGACAATTTCACCCTCGATATCATCAAGCTTTAGTTCATATAATAATTCATCTGCATTGACAAACTGTTTGTTTGGAATAGCAAAAACTGGTGGCTTATCATTAATTGACTCAAGAATTTGGATAGTGTTCTCTTCACCATACATTTTCTTCCACATGTTAATCAAATGTTCAGGGCATGAATACTTGATTGACAAATCATCTATTTCGTTAATATCAAATTTTCTTGAAGCGACCTTATGTAATACAGCGTTAATCAAATCCTTATAATAATGAATACCTACCATCTTTGCTGTTTCAACAGATTCGTTGATAGCAACTGGCTCTGGTATCCTATCCATAAAGTAAATCTGATATGCACCGAGATATAATATAATCTTTACCTTTGGTTTAATCGGACCAGATAGGTGTGGCTCAAGGATATAATCGAGAGTCATCCTACGCTCAATAACACCATAAACTAAATTTGATATAAAAGCCTTATCAACATTATGGTATGAACGCAAAGCCTTTTCTATCGCTAAATTAGAATAGGCATTATCACGAAGCACGTCATATAGAATTTCAAAGGCTACAAGTCTACTTGGTTTCATCGTCTTCTTCCACCGTTAATTACTAATAATAGTCTGAATATAGTTGCAAGTGCAGATGCTAATGCAGCAACATATGTCAAAGCAGCAGCTGTAAGCACTCTTTTTGCACCAGTGTACTCTGTATCTGTCAAAAAGCCATAGGTTTCGATAGTTTGTAATGCACGCCTGCTAGCATTAAACTCTACTGGCAAGGTGATAAGCTGGAACAATGCTACAAAGCTGTACAAGATA
Source organism: uncultured Clostridia bacterium (assembly GCA_937876375.1). GTDB lineage: Bacteria > Bacillota > Clostridia > Oscillospirales > Acutalibacteraceae > Eubacterium_R. The sequence goes on from CALEHY010000016.1 coordinate 8,569, forward strand.
AGACCACCGTATGCTAGGAATTCTGAATTCAAAAATAGTCCAATAAGACACAAAGGCACGCCAAGATATGAGCCAATTCGTGTTGCTGGGATAACTATATTTCTAATAGAAAGTGGTGCATATCCCTCTGCATGCTGACAAGCGTGACCAGCCTCGTGGCAAGCGACACCAATAGCAGCAATGCTACGAGAATTAAACACGTCCTGTGATAAACAAATCTCCTTTGCCTTTGGGTCGTAGTAATCAGTCAATGTGCCACCGATACATTTTATTTTAACATCTGTGATACCATTAAGCTGTAGCAATCTCCAAGCAGCATCAGCACCAGTCATGCCCATTCTGTTTGTGACAGATGAGTACTTTCTAAAGCTACGCTTTACTTTTATTTGACAATACATAGCAAATATGAAAACTGGAAAAATTACAATTCCAGACATATAGTACATTAAATATGGACCCATATTATCCCCCTAAAACTGTACCGATATCAATGCTGTTGCCTGATAAGAATGATTTTGTATCCATTCTCTTTTTGCCATCAAGCTGGAGCTCTAGTATCTCCAAGCACTTGCCATCACCACAGCAAACAACAAGCTTTTTATTATTATCAATAATTTCGCCTGCTTTATTACCGACAAAATCTGTCAATGCTGTTTTATGTATCTTTAAATTTTTGCCATTAATAGTTGTAATAGCTACTGGCCAAGTCTGTAAGCCTCGTACTTGGTTGTGAATGTGGAGAGCAGAATTGCTCCAATCTATAGGACACATTGATTTGTCAATCATTGATGCATACTGGGTATCAACATTTGGCTGTTTTTGAGGTACAGTCTCGCCCTTTTCAATCAAATCAAGTGCCTCGACAAGAGCATTAGCACCAATTTCTGACAATCTATCAAATAATTGAGCAGAAGTCTCGTTGATATCAATATCAGTTTCCTTAACTAGCAATACATCACCAGTATCAAGGCCCTCATCCATCTGCATAATAGATACACCAGTTTTTTCATCACCATTTAGCACTGCCCACTGAATGGGTGCAGCACCACGATAAAGTGGTAAAAGTGATGCGTGGACATTGATACAGCCATATTTTGCTGCTGTAAGAATATCCTTTGGCAAAATCTTTCCATATGCAACTACAACAATTACGTCTGGATTAAGCTCGCTGATAATATCTAGAGCATTTGAGCCCTTGATTTTTTCTGGCTGAAATACTGGAATTGAATGCTCTAGTGCACAAGCCTTAACCTCTGGTGGTGTAAGTATCTGCTTTCTGCCAACAGGTTTATCTGGTTGGCTAAACACACCAACAACATTGTGTCCACATTCAATAAGCTTTTCTAAACAAGGTACAGCAAAATCTGGTGTACCCATAAAAACAATACGCATTAGCCTTCCAACTTTCCAATTACTTTTGAGGTGAACAAAATACCATCTAAATGGTCAATCTCATGGCAGAAGCAACGAGCCTTTAGCTCCTCACCAGTGAAAACCTGCCACTTGCCATTTCTGTCCTGTGCCTTTACCTGTACCTTTGCAGGACGGATACAAACACCATACTTGCCTGGAACAGATAGACAGCCCTCTTGCTCTCTCTGCTCACCCTCGGTCATTGTTATCTCTGGATTAACAAGCTCCATTGGACCATCACCAACGTCGATAACAACAACTCTCTTTAGCTGACCAACCTGTGGTCCAGCAAGGCCAACACCGTTTGATGCGTACATTGTCTCGAACATATCATCAATCAATATTGATAGTTTATCATCAAATTTTTCTACCACTCTACACTTTTTGTTTAAGATAGGATCTCCGTCCTTAACAACATTTCTAAGTGCCATTTTTATCTCCTATGATATATCGTTTGGGTTTAAATCAACCGATATACTAATTTCTTTATATTCCTTCATTTTTGATACAGATTTGAGTATCTCGGTTATCATCTCACGGATAGCAGGTGTACTCTTGCATTTTAGTGCTAATCTGTATCTATAACTATTATTTATCTTTGAAATTTTAGCTGGTGTTGGACCAAGTGCAACAAGCTTAACGTCCTTATATTTATCAGAATTAAGCTCGACCATCTTGTCAAAAAAAGCTCTTGCACAAAGGGCAACCTTGTTCTCATCAAGACCAGTAAAAGTAAGCGAATATATATCACAATATGGTGGATATATCATCAGCCTTCGCATACCAATCTCGTTATCATAAAAGCCCTTGTAATCCTGCCTTGATGCAAAATCAATAGTCTCATTATAAGGATTAATAGTCTGCACAACAGCACGACCACGCTCACCTCTACGACCAGCTCTGCCAACTACTTGGGTAATCAAGTCAAAGCTTTTTTCACTTGCTTGGTAATTTTCGTCATACAGTGAATTATCAGCATTGACTACACCAACAAGCGTAACATTATCGAAATCAAGTCCCTTTGCAACCATCTGTGTTCCGATAAGAATATCGTATTCACCATTAGCAAATGACTCTAGTAATCTCTCATGTGAGAATTTTGTTGAGGTTGTGTCAGCATCCATACGCAATACTCTAGCAGATGGAAATAAGGCATTCAACTCATCCTCTATCCTCTGTGTACCATAACCACTGTATCTTACAGAATCAGATCCACACTCTGGACAAATATTATCAAGAACCTTGCTATAGCCACAATAATGACATTGTAATCTATTATTATAGCTATGATAGGTTAGCGATATAGAGCAATTAGGACAAGTGACTACATGACCACACTTGTTACAAGCGATAAAAGTATTATAACCTCGACGATTAATAAGCAAAATAGCCTGCTTGTTATTATCTAGTGTCTCTTGCAATAACTCTTTAAGTCTTGAAGATATTGGTGTTTTATTGCCAAGCTTAATCTCCTGCTTCATATCGACAGTGACTACCTCTGGCAAAACAGAATCACCATATCTCTCATCAATCTCACAAAGAGTATATTTGCCCTTTAACGCATTGCTATAGGTCTCGATAGATGGTGTAGCTGATGACATAAGGAACAAAGCATTATTATACTTTGCTCTAAATCTAGCTACGTCCTTTGCATTATATCGTGGAGTACGCTCTGAACGATAGGTATGTTCCTGCTCCTCATCCATAACGATAAGTCCAAGATTATGACAAGGTGAAAAAACAGCCGACCTGGTGCCGATAACTATCTTCGCCTCTCCTCTATCGATACGCTTGTATTCATCATTACGCTCACCCATTGACAGTCCACTATGGATAACAGCGACTATTGAGCCATATCGTTTATGGAATATCGACAATGTTTGAGGGGTAAGAGATATTTCTGGAACCATAAGGATAACGTCCTTGCCACTTGCAATAGCGTCATCAATTAACTTTAGGTAAACCTGTGTTTTGCCACTACCAGTAACACCATAAAGTAGTCCAGTACCACCGTCATTATCCATCATTACCTTAAAAGTAGAATAAGCATTATTCTGCTTTTCTGATAAGACAATAGGTGCTGTATTAGTAGCAACACTATTTGCGTAAGGATTGCGATAAACCTCTTTTTGATAAAATTCGATAATACCGTGTTTTTCAAGTGTCTTTAGGACACCGATACCAACGCTACAAAATTCGCATACCTCATTAGCATTTGCTGTGCCAATATCCATAAGCAAATCACATACAATCCTCTGCTTTGGTGTAACAGAAGCAAAGGACTCCTCTGTTGGCTCAACGAGTCTTACCATTCGTTCAGACTTTGACTTGATAATGCCATATCCACGAGGTAGCATCTGCTTTAGGCAATCATAGGTGGTACAAAAGCATCTTTCCTTTAGCCATAGTGCAAGCTTGACCATCTCGTCAGAAAGGATTTTCTCTCCAACACAGTCAATACACTTTAGCTTGTCGCTATCATTGGAATATGATATATCGACAATTATGCCAGAACGAAGCTTGTTACCATTACCAAAAGGCACCTTGACCTCACAGCCCACACTGGCACTACTAACTAGGTCAAATGGAATAACATAGCTGTAATCAGTATCAAAGCTAAAAAAAGTATTATCGACAGCAACTGTTGCAATAACAGTGTTCATTATCTCTTCTTAATCTCTTCTGGCTCATCAATAACATACTTACCATCGCAAATCTCTTCGATAGCAGTAGATACTGTCTTAACGTCAATCTTTTCCTCGTTAGCAATAGCCTCATCTCTAATCTCTCTAGCTCTCTTTGCTGTACCTACAACAAGGCTATAACGGCTATTAACTGTCTGTAGCATTTTCTTTAGATCTGGATTAAACATAGTAATTCTCCTTATTTATTGTGAGCAATAAGCTCATTATTAATAATTTCATTTATTTCAGCGACAGCGTCCTCTAACACGTCGTTGACAACATTGTATTTGTATAGAGGAGCCATAGCAATCTCATCCTCTGCGATAGCAACTCTATTCTTTATATCCTCTTCATCATTAGTCATACGCTTTGTTAACCTATGTACTAGGACATCGAGGCTTGGTGGTAATAGGAATATTGAAACACAATCAGGTACAATATTCATAATATTCTGTGCGCCCTTAACCTCAATAATCAAAAAGCACACCTTACCATCATCAATCGCTTTTTTCACACCATCGACTGGTGTGCCATAATAGCAATTGTTATAACTAGCATATTCAAGCAAGCTATTGTTATCAATCATTTGCTCAAATTCTTCTTTAGATTTGAAATAATAGTTAACTCCATCAACCTCACCATCTCTTGGTGCTCTAGTTGTAGCAGAAACAGACTCTACTATATCATCTCTAACCTTTTGTAATTCTTTAAAAACAGTATCCTTGCCACAACCACTTGGAGCAGAAAGAATAACTAATAGACCTTTATTCTTCTCCATCAATTACCTCCATCCCAAATCGCTGTGCAATCTGTTTCAAATCCATATAGCTAAGAATGACATTGTCGCTATCAGTAATGATAACACTCATAGTTTTGCGACCATTAGTAGCATCGATAAGAGTGCCATTCTCCTTGCTGGTCTTGATGATACGCTTAACAGGAGCAGAGTCTGGTGAAACGATGGAAATAACTCTGTCGGCATTAATAAGATTGCCGAAACCAATATTAACTAGTTCCATATTCACCTCAATATTACTCGATATTTTGTATCTGCTCTCTAATCTTCTCTACTTCAGCCTTTATATCAACAACCTTGCGAGCGATATCAACATCGTTAGCCTTTGAGCCGATAGTATTTGTTTCTCTGTTAATTTCTTGAACAAGGAAATCCATCTTACGACCAACCGGCTCATCACTCTCAAGGAAAGTATTAAGCTGGTCGATATGTGAACGAAGACGAACTGTCTCCTCTGCTACAGCAACCTTGTCAGCGTAAATAGCAACCTCTTGAATAATTCTTGCCTCGTCAAGTGTCGCATCACCAATTAGCTCGTGTACTCTCTCAACTAGCTTGTCGTTATACTCCTTAACAGTCTGTGGAGAACGTTCCTCAATAAAGCTAACGCAATCAAGAATAAACTGACCACGAGAATGAATGTCATCATACATTCTTTCACCCTCGACAGCTCTCATAGCGATAAACTTATCAACAGCTTCGTCAGTCACGCTCTTAACATATGACCAAAGTTGTTCTTCATCCTCATCAGCCTTTTTAACAACAAGAACATCTTGAAATCTGCTGATAGTCGATGCACCAAAATCCTCCTTTAGCTCGTATGTGCTAGCAATCTCCTTAAGTGCCTTTACATAAGCACCTGCCAAGGTGTTGTTAACAACAACGTCAGCAGAGTCGGTATTAAGCGCCTCAATAGTAACGAAGCACTCTACCTTACCTCTTGATACACGAGAGTTAATATAAGATTTTAGCTTTTCGTCAAGAAAGCCATACTGTCTTGGAATTCTTGATGAAAATTCAAAATATCTATGATTAACAGATTTAATTTCAACAGTAATGACATAGCCATCAATCTCACTAACAGCTCTGCCAAAACCAGTCATTGATTTAACCATTGCATATCTCCTTTAATATAATTTAATTTATTATAATAAGAACAAATCTACAGGTCAATAGTTTGTTAACAATTTGTTTACATAATTAATATTATATTTACATATAAAAAGAGAGCTACAATGTAGCTCTCAAATTATACTAATTTTCTTCACTATTTTTTGTTGTTTTAGTTACCTTTTTTGTGGTAGTTGTTGTGGTCGTAGTAGTTGTAGTCTCGTCATATGCAATAAGACCAGTTGACTCCTTATGAGTAATCTCTGTATCCTCACCATAAAATCCTAAATTCATAAGAACTGGTAGGATTTCATCATTAAGGTAACTTGCGTCTGCACCCTCATCAATAATAATATATGCTGTAGTGCTCTTGTCAACATACTTTAGCTCGTTCTGCAGACCTTTAATACCATCGACCTCATATCCATCAACAAATATAAAACGATTCTTTATAACAATAGTGCCATCATACACTTCTTCAATAGAGGTAACCTCTTCAGTAGTAGAAGGTGCTGTAGTAGTCACTTCGCTCTTGCTAAAGTTTAGACCACCTGTGGCATACAGAATACCAATACCAACAGCGATAACAATAATCGCTAAAAAGAAAACGAACGACTTATTTGCCTTTTCACTCTCTGTCTTTTGAAATCTATGACGTTTCAATGTAGGGGCATTATCCTCTACCCTTGTATCGTTCATAGTAACCTCTGGTGACTCTGCCTTCTTATACGAAGCATCACTAGGCTTATGTACAACTAATGGAGCATCAAGCTTTTCTACTTCAAAATCTTCACTCATATTTATTCCCCAATTTCGTCAACCAATTTATTGATTTTATCAGCGATAGACTTAACCTTATCATCACACTCAACAGGTAGGAATGGAGAACGAGGTTGTCCAGCATTAACACCAAAACGCAAAGAGATAACCTGCTTTGCAGCGCCATAAAGTGATGCACAGGATAGTAAATCAAAAATAATCTCATTTATCTTGAACTGTAGAGCCTTTGCCTTTTCGATCTCACCAGCATTGATAAGATTATCAAGTTTAACAAACAGCTCTGGCATTGTACCATATGTACCACCAATACCGGCATTAGCACCCATCAACCTACCAGCCAAAAACTGCTCATCAGAACCGTTAAAGATAATGAAATCATCGCCAGCAATAGTCCTAAATCTCTCCATACCATAAATAGGCTCTTCACTATTCTTAATACCTACAACCTTTGGGTTGCTAGCCATTCTACCAAATAAATCATATGGAAGGTTAAAGCCAGTAAGCTGTGGAATATTATAGATAATAAAAGGCAAATCGGTAGCATCGATAATACCATTCCAATGCTTTTCAACGCTTGCTGCTGGCAAACGATAATATACTGATGGAACAGCAGAAATAGCGTCAGCACCAATACTCTCAGCATGCTTTGCAAGAATAGCACTCTCTTTTGTAGAAGCACAGCCAACATGGATAATAACTGTAAAGTCATCACCAGCAGCCTCAACAACAGCATTTGCTATCTGCATTCTCTCCTCCATAGAGAGTAAAAATCCCTCTCCTGTTGAGCCACAAACATAAACGCCACTAACGCCCTTTGACTTATAAATCTGAACAAGCTTTTTTGTAGTTTCTAAATCAACACAATCATTCTCATCATAAATTGCATTTAGAGCAACAAAAACACCTTTAAACTTTGTTAGATCGTACATATCGATACTCCTTAATTTTATATAAATCATATTAACATATTTCGAGTTGTTTTTCAATATCATATTGAAATTTGAAAATAATATTGATATAATCGAAATTGGTGATAAATATGAATAATAATGAAATTTTAAATCAAATAAAAGGTGGACTAATCGTATCCTGCCAAGCACTAAAAACAGAGCCATTATATGACTCATATATCATGAGTAAGATGGCTTGGGCTGCTTATCTAGGTGGTGCTGTTGGTATCAGAGCGAACACCGTTGTTGATATCCTTGCTATTAAAGAAAAGGTCGACTTACCAGTCATCGGTATTATCAAGGAAGAATACGACGATAGTGATGTATATATCACACCTACTATGAAAGAAGTAGATGCTCTAGTTGAGATCGGCTGTGAAATCATCGCTCTTGATGCTACAAAAAGGCTTAGACCTAACGGTGTAACACTAGAGGAGTTTTTCACAGAGGTTAGGGCAAAGTATCCTAATCAGCTATTTATGGCTGATACCTCTTGCTTCGAAGAGGGTCAACTAGCTGAAAAGCTAGGATTTGACCTTATTGGTACAACAATGGCTGGATACACCCCATATACAAAAGGCAGAAAATTACCTGACGTTGAACTAATTGAACAGTATGTTAAGGAGCTCAACACACCAGTTATTGCAGAGGGTGGTATTTGGGTACCAGAAGACCTAGTTAACGTATACGAGGCTGGAGCATTTGGTGCTGTATGTGGCACAGCAATTACAAGACCTATGGATATAACAAAAAGATTTGTTAAGGCACTGGAGGATAAATAATGAGAATACTTACCTTTGATATCGGTGGAACAAATATCAAATATGGCATTTGTGACGAAAATTTCAAACTTATCGAAAAGCACTCTGTACCTACTGAAGCAGAAAAAGGTGGCCAAGCGCTAATAGAAAAGGTTATTAATATTATCGAGTCATATGATAATATTGACAGAGTTGCTGTCTCAACTGCTGGTCAAGTTGATAGCGAAAAAGGTATAGTTGTATATTCAACCGGCAATATTCCTTACTACACTGGCATGATGGTAAAGAGCTTGATTGAGAACAAAACAGGCATACCAACATATGTAGAAAATGACGTTAATGCTGCTGCACTAGGTGAGGCATATTTTGGTGCTGCAAAGGGTGAAGATAATTTCATATGCTTAACCTATGGTACTGGAATTGGTGGTGCAATATTCCTTGATGGCAAGCTATACAAGGGTGCAGGATCCAGTGCTGGTGAGATGGGACATATCATCGTTCATGCAGGTGGCAGACAGTGCACTTGTGGTGGCGAAGGCTGTTACGAAGCATACGCATCTGCAAATGCTCTACTTAAAGAGGTTAACAAGGTATCTGAGACAAAGCTTGATGCTTTCCAAATTTTTGAAAAAGATAATTTTGAAAAGCCTGAAATTAGATCTGAGATTGACAAATGGATTGATGAAATCATCATTGGTCTAATCAATATAATTTACACATTTAATCCCCCACTCATCGTTCTTGGTGGTGGTATAATGAATGAGGATTATATCATCGATTTGATCGACAGAAAGATTTATAATCGCCTTATGGACAACTTTAAGTCAGTCAATATTGTTAGATCAAAGCTAGGCAACAAATCAGGTATGCTAGGTGCCGCATATATGGCATCAAAGCTATAAAACAAAAATAACTCCCAAGCTAAATGCTTGGGAGCTTTTTATTTAATATTTAATTTATTACTTGAATTTAATTACCTCAATAATTAACTAGTACATTGGACTAACCTCGAATATATATTTTAATTCTGGTTACTTAATCCATTGGAGTTTACCTCTTTCGTAATATTGAATTAGAAATAAACTATTTAGTACATTGGACTGTACCTCTTTCTATAATGTTTAAAGAGCTATGCTCTAAATACCTGTAGGCAAGTATTTGATATATATTAAATTTTGTTCTCTACACCTGCTAACATATATCCAACCCTACAAGTAACTATTATTTGCATTATCGCTGCAATCCGAAAATGTTCTGTCGATTGCTTATCCGTTACATTATTGGAATGTTACACAGGTGGCTGAACTCTCAGGAATTGCGTCCATTTTCAGCCCTCCTTATTAAATTTGAACTAGATACTAACAAGTCATCTCTGTATCTCTCTTAAGTTCAACTTAAATATAGCATACTTTATCATATTTGTCAATAGTTTTCCACAATTTATTTTAAAATTTGTATAAATTGACTATGTAAACTATTTCTATTGACTAATTTAAATATTATATATATAATAAGCATATAAATATTAGTGAGGTAAAACTTATGGATAACGAAGAAATTTACGAACCAGATATTATTTCTGTATCAGATGAGGATGGAAATGAAATTCTTTTCGAGCTACTAGAAAGATATGAGACTGATGACGACGTATATGTTGCTATCACAGAATACAGAGACGATGCTGACGAAATCGTTGAAGCTGATTTTGAAGTAATTATTCTAAAAGTTGTTGAGGATGAGAACGGTGATGAATACCTAGAGGAAATCCAAGACGAAATGGAATATGAGCAAGTATCTGATATTCTCATGACCATGGTAGAAAAGAAATATGAGGTAGAATATTTCGACCCAGAGCAGTAATAAATACTAATAATATGTTCTGCGTATCTCGACAACCAAGGGCTTAAATAACCCGAACAATCTTTTATTTAGGGATTCATACTCATCTTGTGGGTATGCAGACCTCCCTACTATGTAGGACGTTGGGAGCACAAAGCAAGACGGATGAAACCCACCTGCCTTTAACAGCAGGTTATCTTCAGTTCTTGGCGGATATGCGGAATAACAAAAGCAGTGATTTATCTTGTGATAATCATTGCTTTTTTATTTTGTAAAAAAATAAGGGCTACAAATGTAGCCCTTAAAAATATGTAATTAAATAATTACTCGCCCTTCATCTCGAGAAGCTTTGCCTTACCATCGAATGAAGCCTTTGATAGCTTGATTGAATCAAAGATAGCAGCCTCGATATCATCAGGAGTACAACCTAGCTCCTTTGTATCATCAGTAGGAATGAATAGATTCATACCCATAATATCAGCAAGTCCTACTGGATCAATACCACCATCAACATTACGCTTAGCATAATCCTTACGCATAACAAGACCGAAAGCCTGGAATGTCCACTTTGGAACATCGATAATCTTTCTGTCCTCGATACCGTCCATTGCACGATATACGATCTTTAGGAACTCTCTCCATGTTAGATTATAGCAAGAGATACCGTATGCTCTAGCGCCCTCAACCTGCTCTGCAGCACCAACAATAGCTTCACCAACCTGACGAACAGTAAGCATTGCTGTACCACCAGCTGGGTACATTGTGAATGGCATCTTCTCAAATCTCTGTAGCTGCTCAATAAGAATAACCCATACAGGTCTTCTACCTGGCTGTGTACCAAAGATATATGGTAGCTCAAGAACACCAACGCCCATATTCTCATCAGCATACTTGAATGCAACATTCTCCTGATCGATACGAGAACGGATATATGGGTGCTTCTCGTATAGCTTCATCTCTGGCTTCTCTTTTGCAAGCCAAGCAAAGTATGAACCAAGAACTACGCAACGCTTAACGCCACACTTCTTAGCCATAGCAAGACATCTGTCAACTGGATCAATGTTGTACTTCTTGTATGCATCATAAACAGGAGCTGGGAACTCAACTCTCTCATCAACACCAGCAGCATATACGAATGCATCAACGCCAGTCATAGCAGACTCAAGCTCCTCATCAGTAAGCTCTAGGAAGTTGCCAAAGCTAATCTCCATCTCCTCTGGGATAGGAGCACCTTCTGGTAGAGGTGGAAGAGCAATAGTCTTAACCTTATGACCTCTGTCAATGAAAATCTGTGCAGCAGCTGATCCAAGTAGACCAGTACCACCGAAAATAAGTACGTTCATTACGATACCTCCAAATAATAAATATTTACAAAAATAATTATAGCACAATGATTTTTATAGGTCAATCAAAATGTGACAAAAAAATCCGACAACTGTCTAGTTGTCGGATTTATGGATTTATTGAATATTTTTGTCTATTATTTCTTTAAAAGCAAATAATCTCTAGCGTTAACATAACCATCATTATTAACATCAGCATAGTTGTTATATCCACCATTTTTTGTAGTTAGATTTTGCTTTAAAATATTAATTCTATTTAGCTCATAATAATTTGCAGTATTATTCTTAAGCTGATAGAAAATGTTACCCTGTTTTGTAACGCCTATACCCATAGGAGTTGATGGAATAGACGCAACCTCATATTTTGCACGAGTGTTTGGATTTACAGAATATACAAAATATTTTCTATAATTAGTACCAGCATCAACATATAGCTTATTCTCAAACTTTGTAATATAAGCATAAAGCATTGAGGTGTTTGTATATGAATTATAGTCAGTATAGAAATTTGTAATATTGCTTTCGCTACCTGATTGTGTGCGTTCAGTCAATGTTACCTGAAACATTTTGTAATCAGGCTTAAGATAATAATACTTTCCATTAATTACAGGAATAGATGTATGTATACCATCAAACCATGCATTGTTATCATAGGTAGTATCTGATCTATCACAATCATCAAAGGTGTCAGCATCGTATGAATAGTTACCTGCTTTTTTATGAGTTTGAGAGAACACAGCTTCGCTCTTTAGGAAATTTCCATGATTAACCTTGCCATCTGGATAACCATATATGGATTCTGACGCATCATCCCACGAGCAATCAACATTGTAATACTTGCCATCAATTTTAACAGCGTTCCACCCATGAGCAAGAGTAATTGATGTTACCATTTCACACTGAACGCCAGCCTTGTTCATTAGGTATGAATATGTCAAAGCATAGCCAGCACATACTATATGACCATTATAGAAAAATCCCCACGCAGAATGAGCAATATCCTTGTCATCATCAGTAAATGTAGCATTGCTACAAATATAATCATGGATAGTCAGAGCCTTTTGCATATCGCTCATACTATTATCAACCTGCGCCAAAGCTCTATCAACGCCTTCATTAAATTGTGCTTTAGCTTTTGTTATTTCATCAGCACTCATTAAATAATGTGGCACAATACTTGTAATTGTATTACCCATATAATTTGCACCAAAATTATGCGAAACATAGAAAAACTCTGGGTGATCATTGATTACATCGCTATACATTGTATATGCCCAAGCCCTGCTTAGTCCTTCATTTAGATAGAAATTTATTTGTGGCCAACGCTCATCTAACGCTTGTATAATTCTAGCTTCGAGCTTTTTTTCGATATCGTTCATATTAACGTCGTATGTAACCGCTCCAAAAGGATTAGTAGTCCCATACTTAGAATAATCTCTATCAAAATTAATATCGTAATCCCCTGCTTGTAATAATTTTGCAGTACATTCCTCATAACCACTCATCGCAGCTAACGCACTAAGTGGAATAGATAACACCACTATCAAAACCATCATTATACAAATTAATTTTTTTGAAAATTTCATACCTATCTCCTCTTTATTAAGACATAGTCTTTTGCGTTAACATATCCGTCATCATTAACATCAGCATAGGCATTATAGCTCTTGCCCTTTACAGTTGTAATATTAGATTTTAGATAAGACATTTTATCAATAGTTTGTTCAGTAAGATTCGACAACTGAAAAACGACATTACCATCTTTAACAGTAAGCCCCACTGGATATGAGGTTAGCGACTTCAAATAAGATATATTACCCTTTTTATCGACAAGATAAATATATCTATTGGAATTGCTATCACCAGCAGCGACAACAAATTTGTTATCCACCAATGCAAGACGAATAAACTGCTCTGTGTAGCCATTAGTGTTAACTGAATTATTATCAATGTAGTAAAAGTTTCTTGAGCAAACAGCCTTTTCGTTACCGTTCTTATCACGCTGGATAAGACTAGCCGATTTGTATGTAGGATTAGTATCAAGATAGTAATAATAACCATCTGACACTACAATATTAGTATAACAATCGTCCCAAAAGGCTGTGTCATATGTAGTGGACACACCATCACAGTCGTCAAAGGTATCACGACCACTATGGTCCTTTTCAAAATACTTGTCACTCTTCATAAACCAGTTATGACGAGTTACACCATAAACAAATCTATCCTGATTAGGACAAACAGAGCGAATCTCGTTATCATAGGTCAAGTCGACATTATACCAGTTACCCTTAATCTTGATAGTATTCCAAGCGTGACTCATACTCATAGAAGTAACATATTCACAAGGAACTCCAAGCTTGTTCATAATATATGAATAAGCAAGAGTATATCCAGCACATACTACCTTGCCATCTTTAAAAAAGCCATATGCAGAATGTGAGATATCTCCATTCTCTTTGTAATACGAATTGTCACAGATATAATCGTGGATAACTAGTGCCTTTTGCAAATCATCCATAGAATTATCAACCTGTGAAATAGCCTTATCAACACCGGCATTAAAGACCTTCTTCGCTTGCTCTATCTCTGATTTTGACATTGCATATTTTGGATAGATATTAGTGATTCTACCACCACTAGATGCAGTATTGAAATTAGTCGATACATAGAACAATTCTGGATGATCATTGATAACGTCAGCCATCATTGATTTTGCCCAAGCCATAGATAATCCGTCAAACCAAGAAAAACCAATATCAGAATTAACCAAAGTTAGCTGTTCATAAATCTTTGCTTCTAGCTCCCTTTCCTTATCTGTCATATTAACATCTAAGGTTGATACCCCAGGTAAAGCACTATCCGATGAATAATCGATATCATAATCGCCAGCCTGTAGCAACGAAATCTCAGCACTGTCAAATGATTTTGCACTAGCAAAAAAGGTATATGTAAAAACAGAGAGCACAAGAATAACAGCAACTATTGTCGAAACAAATTTTTTCATATGCTCCCCTTTCTAATCAAATTACCAAGCCTTATTCTGCTGTCTAATCAAAAGCAAATCCTTGGCATTGATATAATTGTTATTATCAACATCACAATAGTAGAACATATTATATCCATTACTACGAGTTGAAATATAGCCATTAAAATAGTTTAACTTATTAAAACTTTTTTCCTGAGTGCTACCAGTTAGCTTGTAGCAGACACGATTGTTTTTTATATAAAGTGAATATGTTCTAGCGTTGCTACGATTGTTTGTATAATCTATAGTTTGTGGATACCCACCACCACTAATAGGCATAGCTTGTATAGCGTTGTTGGTAGAAATAATAAGTTTGCCCTCAAGATATGTAAGAAGACCATACATATAATTGTTTGTCACAACATATCCACCACCAGCCATTGAAATAGAGCCTTGTGATGAATAAAACGAGCCTGAAGTCAAGTAAGACTGGTTACCATTTTTATCACGACGAACAATTTTTGAATATCCAGCGTTATAATTAGGCTCAAGATAATAAAAATAACCGTTTATAGCCAAAATATTTGTACCTATATTATCCCAAAAGTAATTATCAAATTTATTACCATTTGGACGCTTGTTATCGCTACCATCATTTGGATAATCAAAGGACATATTTTCTTGATGAGCAAGTCCCTTTTCTCCATAAAAATAATCCTCACTCTTCAAGAACCATCTATGCATTACCATTCCATCTGGCTCTGGGTTACTGTTATCAAGAGTTTGACCATCATATGTCAAATCGGCATAGTACCAAGTACCATCGATCTTGACAGCATTCCAAGCATGATGCATTTGGTTAGAAAAAATATAATCACATTCTACACCAACAGCACGAAGCATATATGAATAAACAAGAGCTAAACCGGCACACACAACATGCCCATTATAGAAAAATCCCCACGCTGAATGTGCAATATCAAGCTCATCATCAGCATACAAAGAATGATTAATAATATAATCATGCAAGACGACTGCCTTTTGTACATCATTCATTGAATCATCAACAAGAGATTTAGCCTTTTGCATTCCTGCCTCAAATGTAGCCTTTGCAGATGACAAATTTGACTTTGAAACAACATAGCAAGGTCTAATCTCTGTTATTCGTCCAAAATATGTTGAATAACCAAAGGAGGTTGCAACATAGAAAAATTGGTCAAAATCATTAATAACGTCAGTGTATAGCTGGGTAGCATAATCAAGGTTGACACCCTTATCAATGCCGAATGCAATATTTTTAAAATCGACAAGACTATTATAAACATTTTGCTGTTTATCAATAAGATCGTTGTATGATTTTGTTACAGGTTTAGCGGTAAGAGATCTGCCATCAATATAGGATTCACTAAAATCGACGACACCTTCGCCATGTCCAGCAAACATAACTGTAGGAATAATAAATACAGAAAATAGTAGAACAACTGATATAATCGATTTTAAAAATCGTTTCATAGGCACACCTCCCCTTATTATAATTATAATTTATTATACTAAAAAAGTGGTGTGTAGTCAATACACACCACTTTTATCACTTTCTAGTTATTAACAAATAATCAATAGCGTTAATATATCCGTTATTATCCTTGTCTGCATAATTGTTATAGGATGCACTAGTATCAAAATACTGTCTAAAATAATTCATCCTATCATGAGTGACAATAGCTCCGCTATCGCCTCTTCTTTGAGTGATTATATCACCATTTTCAACACCAAGACCAACAATCAAATTGGATGTATTTACTGTACTAGATGTTGAATATATGTGGTTTAAGCCTAATTCCTGTGAGTAGGTATTAAGATCACAATATGATGATATATAAAGTCTATTGTCAAGCTTTTCTAATCTAATTAGATAATCGTAAAAATTTATCGTATGACTAACACCATCAGGATCCTTTGCGCTAGAGGATAGGGATGAATATGTGTAATATATTTCTTCAGCAGAAGATAACAATTTCTTTTGATTACCCTGCAAATCACGCTTAATTATATTAGCATATCTATATGAGTTTGACTGTGTTGATAGATAGTAGTAGTCGCCATCTATTACCTCAATATTAGTGGTTAAATCATTCCAAAAATAATCATCATACTTTGTGCTATCACAAACTACATAATCGGGCTTAATAAAATCATTGTGATACGAACAATACTCACTAGAAAACTTTTCTTCACTCTTTAGGAAATATCTGTGAAGAAATGAGCCATAGACATTAAAATCACCAAAATAACCCAAATCATCAAAAGTTAAATCTAGATAATACCAATCGCCATCAATCTGAACAGCGTTCCAAGCATGTGTCATCTTGTCAGATATAACATAAACTGATGGAATATTAAGCTTTTTCATCAGATAAGAAAATGCAAGTGAATATCCAGCACATACAGTGTCGCCATTATAGAAAATGCCGTAAGCAGAATGCCAAATGTATTGGTCATTGGAAATATCTTTTGGATATCTAGCAATAGTACACAAATAATCGTGAATAACAAGAACTCTTTGTTCATCAGTCATACTGTCATCAATCAAAGACAGGGCTTTATTAACACCGTTGTTAAAAATAATCTTCGCATTTTCTATCTCTGCCTTGGTCATAGCATAGCCAGGTGTCAAGGACTTTATATAATCGCCTGTATATGAATAGCTATAAGAGCTAGATACATAAAAGAGATCTGGATTATCATTAATTAAGCTTGTATACGCAACCTTAAAATCGCTAATCTTAATTCTATATGATGACAAGTTAATTGAGGATGACACATTGCGAAGACCATTTAGTATTGCAGTCTTTGCGTTATCGGAGATACTTGCATTATCGGAGGAATAACCAGAGTCGTAAATGTCGTAATCACCCTCCTGAAGCAAGGATGCACTATCAACTGAATAGCTAACGCCAGCGTAGGCATAAATAGGAAGTAACAATGAAAAAAGCATTATTACAGCTAATAATACTGACACATACTTTTTCATAAAATCACCTCCGTCAAGTATATAATACTAAAAAAGCACCACTTAGTCAATAAGTGGTGCTTTTAATAATTAAACTGGATGAACCTTTGTTTTTATATCATCGTGCTTACCATCAAGTCCATACTTTGCATCTCTTCTCTTCTCAAAGAACTTGGTAGCAACCTGACCGAACTGAGCATATGACAATACATCTTCCTCTTGCTCATAGAACTCAGTAATCTCGTTCTTGAACTGATCAATAGTATCAGTAAGCAAGTCTGCTGGACGGCAAGTGATAATATCATCATCACCACAGATCTTCTTCTGGAATTCTGGATCGATATCGCAAGGAGTCTTACCATACTTACCAGCAACCATATCCTTAAATTCCTTTGTTACCATCTTGTAGCGCTCGCCCATGATGATATTAAATACAGCCTGTGTACCAACAATCTGTGAGGTAGGAGTAACAAGAGGTGGATAACCAGAATCCTCTCTAACTCTAGGAACCTCTGCAAGCACTTCTTCAAGCTTATCCTCTTTACCAGCCTGCTTAAGCTGACTGTTAAGGTTAGATAGCATACCACCAGGTACTTGGTACAATAGAGTATTAGCATCAACGCCAAGCATCTTTGGATCAAGCAGACCAGACTCAAGATACTGCTGACGAAGAGGAGCAAAATGATCCCTAACCTCAGTAAGAGCCTTTAGATCAAGACCTGTATCAAACTCTGTTCCTTGTAGTGCTGCAACCATAGACTCTGTTGCTGGGTGTGAAGTACCCATAGCAAGTGGAGACATAGCTGTATCGATAACATCAACGCCAGCCTCAATACCCTTTAGAAGTACCATTGATGCAAGACCAGAGGTGTAATGTGTATGAAGCTGAATAGGAATCTTAACTGTTTCCTTAAGTGCTTTAACAAGGTCATATGTGCCATATGGTGTCAAAAGGCCAGCCATGTCCTTGATACAAATTGAAGCAGCACCAGCGTCCTCAAGCTGTTTTGCATAATTGCAATAATACTCTGTATCAAATACTGGACCAGTAGTATATGAGATTGCAGCTTGAACATGACCACCGTACTTGTTAGCAGCATTAATTGCTGTCTGCAGGTTACGAACGTCGTTAAGAGCATCAAAGATACGAAGGATATCAATACCATTTGAAATACTCTTCTTTACAAAATAATCAACAACCTCATCACTATAGTGACGATAGCCAAGCATATTCTGTCCTCTAAATAGCATCTGAAGCTTTGTATTAGGACATTTTTCTCTAATTAGACGAAGTCTCTCCCATGGGTCCTCGTCAAGAAAACGAAGGCAGCTATCAAATGTAGCACCACCCCAGCACTCTAGTGAGTGGAAGCCAATCTTGTCCATCTTTTCGAGAATATCAACAAATTCATCAGTTCTCATTCGTGTAGCAATCAATGACTGATGAGCATCACGAAGGACTGTTTCTGTAATTCCAATTTTTGCCATTATAATACCCCTTATGAAAGTGTAATGATAGTTTGACCAGCGTCAACAGCGTCGCCCTTATTAACATTGATAGAAGCAACTGTTCCATCAGCTGGAGCAACAATATCATTCTCCATCTTCATAGCCTCTAGTACACAAAGAACGTCGCCAGACTTAACAGCAGCGCCAACAGAGGTCTTGATATCAAGAATGTTACCAGGCATAGGAGCATCAACCTTAACTGAACCAGCAGATGCTGGTGCAGCTGGCTTTGCAGCAGGTGCTGGAGCTGGAGCAGCCTGTGGTGCAGGTGCTGGAGCAGCAGCTACAGGAGCAGAAGAAGTGCCCTCTTCAACAGTTACATTGTATGGTGTTCCATTAACTGTAATAGTATAGTTTTTCATATTTATATCCTCCAATTATTTAACAGAATGTTTTCTTGCAATAGTAGTCTCTCTCTTGCTATATAGCATTTCAAGAGCTGAAATAACCTTTGCTCTAGTTTCACTAGGAGCAAAAACGTCATCGATAGCGCCACAAGCAGCAGCCGTAAATGCAGAGCCAATAGTTGTCTTATATTCAGCCTCTAATGTAGCTCTATCCTCACCAGCTGATAGTCTATCGTTGAATAGGAATGCAACAGCAGCCTCAACATCGAGTGGAGAAGCAACAGCATTATCCCAAGCAAAAGTAATATCGGCGTTTGCACCCTTACCTGCAAGAACGATATATGCACAGCCAATAGCTTGACCAGTGATAACAGAAATCTTTGGACAAGTTGCTGTAGCGTAAGCAGAAGTTAGCTTTGTAGCAGATACGAGCATTGCATTTTCAGCACCCTTAACAAGTCCATCAGTATCAACGATAGTAACAACAGGAATATTAAATGCGTCGCAAAGCTTAATTAAAGCCTCAGCCTTATATGCACAGTGTGGGCATAGTGATGCACCATCAAGAGCAACGAAGCCAACTGTTGAGCCAGCTACTGTAGCAAGAGCTGTAACAGCCTTCTTGCCATAACTGTCCTTTAGTGTAACAACACTATCTGCATCAGCGATAGCATTGATTGTATCAATAGCACTAGCACCCTCTGAAGCAGCAACGCTAGGATCAGTAAAATCAAGAACAGGAGCTGGTGAGAGATTGTTAGCAGGTAGAAGCACTGCAAGTGTCTTTGCTTTCTCTACTGCAGCAGCAAAATCATCACAAAGAATATCAACAACACCACCATCGGCACTATCACTAACTGTAGCATCACTAGGAGCTGTGATATAGAAATCAGCATCCTTAACAGCAATAACAACGTCAGCCATATTAGCCATCAAAGCAGAAGTACCAAGGCACGCACCAGCGATGATAGAAATCTGTGGAACAACGCCAGAAAGTGCTGTAGCAGACTTAACAATATCGCCATATGCAGATAGAGCCTCAAAGCCCTCTGTTAGCTTAACGCCATTTGAATCATAAATACCAACAACAGGATAACCTGTCTTTGATGCAAGGTCATATACCTTCTTTATTTTTGAACACTGGGCAAGACTGATAGCACCATTATTTACAGTAACGTCCTGACTGAATGCATAGCATGGAGCACCATTGACAGTACCGAACGCAGCCACAACCTCGATATCACCATCAGCAGATTTTGCAAATGGGTCAATCTCTGTATAAATGCCATCATCGAACAAAGCAGCAATACGCTTTGTTGCCTCAGTTGTTTTAACTGAATTATCCATTTATATTTCCTCCTTGAAATGAATATATTGGTAATATTCAAAATACCACATATATTCCTATTTTAGATTATAACAACAAATAAGTATAATATCAATATAAATTTTAAATATTTATAATAAAAAGACGGATAAAATTATCCGTCTTTGCTATACATTATTGTTCTTTATGACCAGCAGAACGAAGAAGCTTCTTAACCTCCTGCTCTGACAGCTCTCTATACTTACCCTGCTGAAGCATACCAAGCTTAAGAGAGCCAATAGAAATACGCTTAAGTCTTGCAACTTCTAGACCTTGTGACTCGCACATTTTTCTAATTTCTCTATTTCTACCCTCGTGAAGAATAAACTCTAGAACAACTCTATTCTCCTCTGTTGTAAGAACAGTTACCTCTGCTGGTGCTGTCATTCTGCCATCAATCTCAATACCATTGCGAAGATTGTGCAAAATCATATCATCAACCTTTGGACGAACTGTAACACGATACACCTTTGCATAATTATGCGATGGGTGAGTCATACAATTTGTGAATGAACCATCATTAGTGAGTAACAATAGTCCCTCACTATCCTTATCAAGACGACCAACTGGATATATTCTCTCATCAATATCAGATACAAGGTCCATTACTGTTTTTCTGCCCATTTCATCAGACACAGTAGTTACATATCCACGAGGTTTGTTGAGCATAATATATACCATTTTTCTATGCTTGACATTAGTTAGCTTTTGCTTGCCAACTGTTACCAAATCCTTGCGAGGATTGATTTTTTGACCGATGGTAGCGACATGGCCATTAACCTTTACCTTACCAGCCATAATTAGCTCCTCGCTCTTTCTACGAGATGCAACGCCCTGCTCTGCCATAAATTTTTGTAATCTTACTTCGTTATTTGCCATAATTCTTCATCCTTTAAGACCGTTATCTCAACAGTCCTTATTAATTTATTATTCTTATATAATTTTATCATTCCTACCCTGTCACCCTTTTTCAGTGGTGCATATAGGAATGGATAATAATATATCTTTTCTTCCATCTCGCCTACTGTGATAATATCGTAAGAATAGTAACAAGTTACTGTATCATTATTACCACCAACTAAAGAGATAGAAATCTTTTTTGAATTAGTTATTTTCTTGTATTTTTTCTTTGCTATAGAAACAATTTTCTTATGGTCTTCCCAATCATTAGGTGCATTAAGTGTAACAGAAATGATAGTATTGCCCTCATAGTTATATGCTGACACTAGACAACGACCAGCCCTATCAGTAAAGCCAGTTTTGACACCAACAAAGCACTTGTCATATCCCAACAATTTGTTGTGATTATAAACCATTTGTGGCTTACCATTAATCTTGATTTCAGCAGATGAGAGACAGCATATCTGTGCAAAAATCTCGTTTTGCATTGCGACACAGGCAAGTATAGCCATATCATACGCTGTAGAATGATGGTCACCCTCATCAAGACCAGATGGTGTAACAAAGGTTGTATCTTTCATACCAATATCCTTTGCCCTAGCATTCATAATATCAACAAATGCGCTGACACTACCAGCAAGGAAAACAGCAATAGAATTAGCAGCATCATTACCAGATGCTAGCATTGCACCCTTAACCAAATCTAATAATGATATCTTGTCACCAGTTTTAGCATAAATCAGTGAGCCATATGTACCATCAAGCATTTCATCTGTAATGGTGACAGTGTCATACAGTTTATCACTCTCACAAGCAATGAGACAAGTCATAATCTTTGTTGTAGAAGCCATCTCCATCGGTGAATATGCGCACTTTTCATAAAGAATATCACCGGACGCCATATCAATAGATATAGCACTATTGGCACTAATATCTGATGCATATACTGGTGTGCTACTGAATAGAAAAAGCAAAGAAAGTACAAACGAAAATAATCTATTTAACAAAATAATCACCTGCATAAATTATACTAAATATATGCAGGTGACTATATAAATTATTCAGCCTTTGGCTCCTCATTCTTTGTAGAAATTAGCTCTGTTAGCTTGTCTACAAGCTCTGGGATCATAGCAATAGCTCTATCAGCTGATGATGTGTAGTTGTTGATCTGCATCATTCTGCACTTGCCGTCCTGAATAACGATAAATGCAACTGGAGTGATAGAAATTCCTCCACCACCTGCGCCACCAAAAAGCTCACCACTCTGCTTTGATGGAAGGTCTGTACCGCCAGAGGTAAAGCCATATGAAACCTTTGAAACAGGAATAAGTGTTGTATCTCCAGTAACAATTGGATCACCAATGATAGTTGATACGTCAACCATTTCCTTCATCTTTTCGAGTGTAGACTCCATAATTCTATTTACTGGTGTTTCTTTCATAACAATATCTCCTTGATATAATATTATTTGTTTTTAATAAAATTCTTTAAAAATACAAAGCCGGCTCTAAATAGCATACGCAATACTAATCGAACATTAAGGCTAGCATTGATATAGAAATAATACTCTGATAATGGGGCGATAAAATCGGCCTCGATATTATCCTCATACTTATCTATTCTCATACCATTGAGAACAAATCCCTTGATCGGATAATAGATACCACAAATAGTACCATAATCATCAGCAATTTCGGCAGCATCGTTACCACCTATTATCATATTAACACATAATGAGTGAATATGCAAACCTTTAAATAAAGTTGTTACAGCTGAAGAAGCAGTTTGTAAAAGATTTGATACAAAAAGCATTATACCAACGATACCCTCGGTATCCCAAATCTTTGCTATAAAGTTTGGCTTGCTTTCCTTCTTCTCTTCTGGATTTTCTTGTGTTTCGGTATCATCCTTTGGTTTTTCTTCCTCTTCCTTTTTCTTGTCATCTACAGCCTCTTGCGCTGCTTTTTCTGGAAACAGGATAAATGATAAAAGCTTTGACAGCTCAATCTCTTTTTCGATAAAGACGATACGAACAATCGTTGTCCAACCACCGTCGTACTCAACCTTGACACCAACAGAAATGGACAAAATCAGCAGAGTAAGGACCACTAAAACAGCAAGTATAATCAAAAATACTTTCATTTAGTCCCCCATCTCCTCTGTTATAGTTTCGGTATCAGCAACCTTTGGCTCCTCATCCTTGTTTTCGTCGAACAAAGAGGTTTGGGAGTCGTCCTGTGCTATTTTTTCTACTTCTTCGGTCTTTGGTAGCTCTGGCAAATCATCAAGAGAATTAAGAGAAAAGCATCTCAAAAATCTATCAGTTGTACCATATATCAATGGTCTACCAGGAAGGTCAAGTCTACCCTTTTCCTCAATAAGACCCTTTTGTACAAGTGATGCAATCGAGCCTGAGCAATCAACGCCACGCACCTGCTCAATAAATGACCTTGTAACTGTCTTGTTGTAAGCAATAATTGCAAGCACCTCAAATGCTGCATTTGAAAGTGGTGTGTTCTTCTTGATTTCAAGGAGCTTTCGTACTTCTTCACTATGCTCCTCACGAGTACAAAGCTGATACTTGTTATCAATTCTGATAAGCATTAGACCAGATTCACGCTCGTCGTACATACCACTAAGGTGACCAAGCATCTTTGTTACAGTTTCTATCTCAATATCCAAAACCTCTGCTAGCTTTGATGCTTCTATTGGATCACCAGCAGAAAACAGCATAGCCTCTAGTTTTGATATGATTTGTTCAGTTTTATTCAACGGTATCCACCTCATTCATCTCGCTTACCATCTGTACTGATGGGTTATCAATAGAGCCATCAATGGTAATCTTTTTTGTTTTTGCTAGCTCTAAAACAGCTAGGAAGGTTGCAACGATATCAGACTTTGACTGTGCACCCTCGAACAAGGTCAAGAACTTAACCTTTTTTCCACTCCAAAGCTTTCGCATAACCGTACGAACCTTTGACGCAACATTAACAAATTTCTTCGCAACAATAACCTTAAAAGAGTCTATTGGTGGTGGCAATCTCCTCTGTGCCTTACCAGCAACAGAGATATATGCCTCAAGTAGCTCCTCTCCCTCGTGAAATCGCTCATAGTCATAATTAATCCAGCCACCCTCTGGCTCTCTAACAAATCTGTTAAAACCATCAGTTTGCTGACTGAGTTTCTGTGCCATCAGCTTGCAATCACGATACTCAATAAGCTCACCAGTAAGCTCCTTCTTGAGTGTTTCAGCCTCCTCATGACGAGGCAATAATGATACTGTCTTTATGTATATCAGTCTAGCTGCCATCTCAAGAAAATCACCAGCTATATCAAAATCAGCCTCTTCCATCTGACGGACATAGTCAAGATACTGATTAACTAACTCAACAATCGGTATATCGTTAATATTCAATTTATGTTTACTAATTAGGTGCAAAAGAAGGTCCATTGGACCCTCAAACACCTCAATTTTGTAGGTAGGGTTATTCATATTCTCTCACCAAAAATTAAACTTGGAATAAATGAAATCAAGTTCATCATTTTACTTGATAAAAATGATATTGGAGTATCTAGCACACCAATAAATAGTAGCACGAATAGTGCAATCATCACATATCTTTCGTACTGCATATATTTGTAATAAGCCTTATCAGGCAATATACCAGCAAGTATCTTTGAGCCATCAAGTGGTGGTATAGGTAATAGATTGAATACAGCGAGTGTAACATTAATCATCGCAGCAAAATAGAAGAAAATGCACACAGCATTAGCAAAGCTACTATGACCAACAGATGCCACAAAATAAAACATAAACACTGAAACAAATCCTAACAAAAGATTTGACATAGGACCAGCAAGTGCTGTTAGTGCCATTCCAGCCTTTGGCTTTTTAAAATTATTTGGATTAATAGGTACTGGATTAGCGTAGCCAATACCAAATAGGAATATCATTAGTGTACCAATAGGGTTCAAATGCGCAAGAGGATTAAATGTCAGTCTGCCTTGATTTTTTGCAGTCTTATCGCCAAGCTTGTAGGCAATGAAGCCATGTGCAAGCTCGTGAATAGGCATACAGCAAAAAACAACAAAACAGCGTGATAAAACTGATATAATCGCCTCAAAATATTCACCATTTCGTACAAGTGATAAAACAGAAAACATATTACTCTCTAGTAACTCCCTTTGCTAGGACCATACGGTCGTTGCCGTACATATCCTTAATAACCTCAACGCTTGAAAATGCAGACAGAACAGCCTTGATATCCTCTCCCTGTTCATTGCCTATTTCAAGCAAAAGAATGCCTTTGTCATTCATTTTTTTTGACCATTTATCATTTATAACTCGATAGAAATATAGTCCATCGTCACCACCATCAAGTGCCATTCGTGGCTCGTGCTGTACCTCTGTTTGTAAATCATCAATATCAGCAGATTTAATATATGGTGGATTTGAAATAATAATATCTGCATTTGGCAAATCAATATCATTGCAGATATCATCATTAATTATTTTTACATTATTAACACCATCAGTATTCTTCGTTAAATAAGAGAATGCACATTCACTTTTTTCAACGCAGAAAACATTTGATGATAGTATTTTCTTTGCGACGCTAATGCCGATACAGCCTGTACCAGAGCACAGGTCATATATTACAGGATTATCATATCCACTAGCGCATTTTACAGCAAGGTCAACTAACTCCTCAGTCTCTGGACGAGGTATTAGCACACCTTCACCAACATAAAACTCACTCTCGTAAAAGTCCCATTTACCAATAACATATTGAAGTGGTACTCCAGATTTGATATCCCACAGCATTTTTGCAAGTCTGCTAGTAATTATCTCATCATCAAGATGAGTTTGGTACTGACTATTGGTTATACCAGCAAGATGGCAGACTAGACACAATGCCTTAAACTCATATTCATCAACGCCATTACCCTGTAAAAAAAGCTTGGCGTAATCATATCCCTCTTTAACAGTCATTACTTAATCTCGTCATCCTCTGGATTGTCAGTAATAACAGCCTTTAGTGACTCGATACCAACCTCGATAATATCATCCTCTGGCTCTTTTGTAGTAATACGCTGCATCCACAGACCAGGTGCTGACAATATTTTAACCAAGATATTATCATGACGACCAGCATATCGAATAAATTCATATCCAATGCCCATAATGACAGGCACCATAGGAAGCTTGATAATCATCCACAAAACTGTATTCTTCTTTAGCTCGTCTGGAACGAATAATGAAAGCAATGTAATAACTACGATGCTCAAAATAAGCATTACAAACATAAAACTAGTGCCACACCTTGGGTGAAAGCGTGAACATTTCTTTACATTCTCAACAGTCAGCTCCATACCCTGCTCATAGCAAGTAATGGACTTATGCTCTGCACCATGATATTTAAACACACGCTTAATATCATTCATTTGTGATACAAGCACCATATAAAGAACGAAAATAACAATCTTAATACAACCCTCAATAGTACCCTGCCAAGCTGTAATACTATTGCCAGTCAATGCATTAATTCTGTTAAAAATGAAAACTGGTAGATAGAAAAAGATAAAGAATGCTAGTGCAAATCCTAGTATGGTAGCGATAAACATAATGATATCCATAAACTTGTCGCCAAGCTTATCTGTCAGCCACTTTTCAAACTTGTTCATCTCGACGTCATCGAGATCTTCCATACCACTAGCCTCAGCAGAATACATTAGCATTTTGTAGCCAGTAATCATCGACTCGATAAAAGCAACAATACCACGAATGATAGGAATATTAAAGAATTTGCTCTTATCTCGAAGATGCTTTATATCGTGATGCTCTGTGATAATAGTACCATCTGTTTTGCGAACAGCAGTTGCAACGCCCTTTGGACCTTGCATCATAACGCCCTCAATAAGTGCTTGTCCACCAACAGATGTCTTGTGTGATTTTTTACTCATATATAATCCTTCTAGTCAATTTTTGGAGTTTCAAGTAATGGGAGCTGAATAGTAACTAATGTACCCTTGCCCTCAACACTGTCGATATCCAAATAACCTTTGTGTAAATTGATGATTTCGTTCGTAACAGCAAGACCAATTCCAGATCCACGAACGGACACATTCGCCTTATAGAACTTATCCTTAACATGTGGCAAATCCTCTGCAGAAATACCACAGCCTTGATCTGCAATCGCTATTTGAACAAAATCTTTGTCATCTTTTTTGATAAATTCCGCCTTAACAAATATCTTGCTACCAGGTCTAGAATACTTAAGTGCATTATCAAGTATGTTCATAAACACCTGCTTAAGTCGGTTAGCATCGGCATTAGCAAGACTTGGAACTTCTGGAATACTATATCTAACCTCGTATCCCTCACGAACAGCACGCTCTCTAAAGGTAAACATCGTTTCCTCTAGCTCTGCAAGGATATCTGTCTTTGCAAGACGAAGATTCATTCTACCACTCTGTAGTCTTGAGAAATCAAGAAGCTCCTCAACAAATCCCTCTAGTCTGCCAGCCTCTTTTACGATAACCTGCAAACCTTTTTTTGTTAGCTCGTCAACATTATCTTGGTTACCGAGAGTAAGCGTTTCGCCCCAACCCTTAATTGAGGTAAGCGGTGTACGAAGCTCGTGTGATATGGTAGAAATGAAATCATTCTTCATTTTGTCAGCTGTAGCAATTTCGGACGCCATAGTATTGATACTATCAGCCAAGTCACCGATTTCATCGTTATATTGCTTTTCAATTCTGACGTCAAGGCTACCCTGTGCGATATTCTTTGTAGCCTTTTCAATTTCTTGAACTGGAATAATAATTGAACGAATGAAATAAAGATTTGACAACACAATGATAACCAAAACAATAATAAATATCAGTGCAATAAAGAAACATAGCAAGGATATCTGTTTATCAACATTGTCAAGTGAGGTCATAACTCTCAATGCACCGACCTCATATCCATCGGAGTTAGTAATCAGTCGAGTAACAGCCATAATCTTCTCGCCATTAGCTCTGCCAATATATCTGGATATCTTTTCGTCAGATTTAAGTGCATTGTTGTAATCAGGCATATCCTGATTTTCGATAGCAAAGCCACTTGATGAAAGTACGACGTCGCCATTTTCATTAATTATCCACAATGTTGTAGTGTCCTTGTGTGAATAAGAATCCATATAGGTCGAAGCACAAGACTCGACAGATTTGCCATCATCAGCATTGTTAGAAAAATAACTAACAGCAGAATCAGATACACCAGAACGAACAATACTCTCAACACTGTTGTAATAATAAGATTTAAGAGTAAAGGATGAAGCAATAAATGCAACAATAAAGAGTATCACGATAATACCGATAATATTTATCAGCCATCGACGAGTAATACCCTCTATCTTAATACTTTTCAATTTTTTAGCTAAATCAGTAATCTTTTGCTTCATGCTAAAAAATATTCTCCTAAATCAACAATACTTTAAACTTACTGGTTGTCAGTAATCCACTTATAGCCAAGTCCCCAAATTGTAACAAGACGGCTAGGACTAGATGCATTATCCTCTATCTTCATACGAAGACGACGAATATTAACGTCAACTATCTTTTCATCACCAAAATAGTTTTCGCCCCAAACCTGTTTCAAGATATCTGTTCTTGACAATGCTGCATTTGGATTTTTGAAGAAATATTCGATAATTTGGAACTCAACCTGTGTTAACTCAATCATAGTGCCAGACTTTGAAAGAGTACGATTGCGTAGGTTAAGCTCGAACTCATCAAGAACGATGCTATCACCAGTGGTATCGTTCTTTCTGAAGCCTCTAGTCATCTCAACACGACGATATACAGCATCAACTCTAGCCATTAGCTCACTAGGTGAAAATGGCTTTGTAACATAGTCGTCAGCACCGAATAGCAAGCCTTGAACCTTGTCCATCTCCTGTGTCTTTGCACTAAGCATAATAATACCCAAATCAGATGAAGCCTTACGAAGCTCCTTACAAACAGCAAGGCCATCAACCTCTGGCATCATAATGTCAAGAATAGCTACGTCGAAGCTCAATTCATCATCGTGAAACTTTTGCAAAGCAACAGCACCATTCTCAGCCTGCTCAACTGTGTAGCCAGAACGAGTAAGATTGATAACTATAAATTCACGGATGGACTCCTCGTCCTCTGCAACTAATACCTTTTTCATAATTAACTCCTCCCTAACAGCTCTTAATCAAGCCTTTAAGTTCATCAATTGAAATTTTTATACTTGTATCATCGCCAAGCTTGGCAAGATAATAATATCCAGAATTCTCCATTACAATGCTGTAATCGGTATAATTCTTTTCATCATAAACAGCCTTTAAGACTGGTTTGATCATAAATATATTCTTCTTTGTCTTTTTGTTAATAACAGAAAGCTCTCGATTGTCTGTATCATATTTTGCAGACACATTACTATAATCATCATCAGAAATAATAACAAAATAGTTGTCATTTTCGACATATAATGAATAGTCGGTATGAATAAGAATAGTGTTCTTATATATCTTCCAGTCTATCGATTTAATTTGCTTTGGTAATTTTTTCTTTCCATCGAGTGGAATCTCTAACCTACCATCGTCATTAATATCCATTGATGGAAGCATAGCCTTTCTGCTAGTGCCCTTTGTTCTACCAGTAGAATAGCTATAGAATGGTGAGATAATCGTATCGTACGAATTTGACCAATACACAATTTCGGTCAACATTGAAGCACCATCAGAGCCAATAGCATCGGCATAGATACGAATATCATCCTCTGCTTTTTCAGTCTGTAGATTGCTGTAGGTCGTGATATGCGAATCAAGCTTTGTCTCACCAAGGAGATAAAAGTTATTATACTTCAATGAATAAATCTCTGCCTTTGATGAGGTGTAGCCACCAGTTGATATCTCAAACAGAACAAGCTCATCCAAGCCATCAAAATCATAATCAAAGAAGATATAATTATTAACAGTCTTTTGCTCACCAAGAAGTGAAAGATTAATCTTATCTTTTTTTGAAATCTTATAGACCGAAAACTCGTGGTTAGTTGAATTATTGATA
This sequence comes from uncultured Clostridia bacterium, assembly GCA_937876375.1. Classification (GTDB taxonomy): domain Bacteria; phylum Bacillota; class Clostridia; order Oscillospirales; family Acutalibacteraceae; genus Eubacterium_R. Next base: position 39,426 of record CALEHY010000016.1, read on the forward strand.
ACGTCCCAGCATACAACAATCTCTGTTGTGCCATCACCGTTAACGTCCTTAAAATCTAATGAGTACACCGACTTGCCAGTACCCTTGATATTCTCAACAACCTTCCATCCGTTCTTGCCCTTTTTTATGATAGCCATCTCTATCTCGCCAAGATTATCCTTTGGCTCATAAAAACTGACAGCCTCGTCGATATCATCACCATCAATGTCAAAAAGGTTATATGAAGTTTTGTAATTTCCAGAGGATGGATTACGAAGTGAATATCCATTACTAACGAATGAATTAAGTGCAGACTGGATATCAGCATTCTCACCAAGTGGAGATATAGGAGATACCAAATCATTTACGGAAGACTCAAAATGAAAAGAACAACCACACAAAATAGTAGCAATAACTAAAGCACAAATAATTGTCTTGATATACTTCATTTTTTGCCTCCCTTCAAATTGACATAATATTTAAATCATTATAGCAGAAATTTGTAATAAAATAAATAGTTAAATTACAAAAATATAATAAAAATCTTACAAAATAAAAGGCTGTACTTTGTTAGTACAGCCTAAAAAAACAAAAATATTAAAATTTAGCCAAAATAATCCACCTTATCATCAGTAATAAGGTCATTCTTGTTCTCATCTGGGTTAGTGACATTCAAATCAGAAGTAGAAATATATTTTGATGGAATATTGTTATATCCTAAAACAGTATATGTTGGAACTTCATATCGTTTTTTCACATTATCATCTCCTAAACAATGCAATTAATATAACAAAAATGATACGAAATTTCAATAGCAAAATTCAATATTAATACTTTTTTAACAAATATACCTGTTTGTTAAAAAATGGTGGATTGGAGCATTTTTAAAGACAACCGGTTAGAGGAGAAACAATGAAAAGAGAAACTTGTTACCGACTCCAGACATTTGTGTTATCTTCCACCATAGTTATCTTTAATAATATAGTTATTTTTACAAATTTGATTAACTGAATAAAAATGAAATGTTAATTTTTTATAAATTTTATGCTATTTGTATAAATTCTAGACAATAGTACCCCCACCAAGTACATAATCACCATCGTACAATACAACAGCTTGACCAGAGGTAACAGCTCTAACGACGTCATCAAACTCAACAATTACATTATCGCCATCACACCAAGCTGTACAAGGCTTTTCAACCATATTGTATCTAGTCTTTGCAGCACATTGAATTTTGCCATCAGGCTTTGGTGCAATCCAGTTAAAATCCTCTGCAACAAGAGATTTGCTAAACAAGTCATCATTGCCACCTACTACTACCCTGTTCTTTTCTATATCCTTTGATACGACATAGACTGGGTGTCCGACCGATAAGCCAAGACCCTTACGCTGTCCGATAGTGTATCGAATAATACCGTTGTGCTGACCAATTACATTGCCATCAATATCTACAAAATCACCCTTTGGATAAGTTTTGTTACAATGAGTCTCAATAAATTTTGCATAGTCACCATCTGGAACAAAACAGATATCCATCGAATCACTTTTATGTGCTGTAATAAAGCCGTTCTCCTGTGCAATCTGTCTAATCTCTGCCTTTGAGAATTTGCCAAGAGGAAAGATTACATGAGATAGCTGCTCCTTTGTTAAAGAATATAGCACATAGCTCTGATCCTTGGTCAAATCCTTTGCTTTTTTTAGATAGTATCTGCCGTCCTTTTCCTCGATATCGGCATAGTGACCAGTGACTACATAATCAAACTGTAGCTCTTTCATTTTATGCATAAGCTTTTCAAACTTAAGATATCTATTGCACTCAATGCAAGGATTAGGTGTGCCACCAACCTCATAGGTACGAATAAATTTGTTGATAACCTTTTCCTCAAATTCATCCTTAAAATTAAGCACATAATATGGAATACCCAAACGGTTACATACAGATCTAGCATCCTCTATATCATCGAGAGAACAGCAGGTTCTGTCAACCTCTAGACCAATATCCTCATTGTCATAAAGTTTCATTGTTATGCCAATGCAATCATATTCATTTTTCTTCATAAAAAAAGCGGCGACGCTGGAATCAACACCGCCACTCATAGCAACTAAAGCTTTTTTCATACCAATTAACCTAGTTCAATCATTTTGTCAATGCAACGCTTTGCACCAAGTCTTGTTTCCTCATCAAGCTCGATTACCTCTCCACCATTGCCATTACAACAATTAAGCACGTCAACAAGAGTTGTAGCCTTCATATTATGGCATAGGAAATCCTTTGATAATGGGTAGAACATTTTGTCTGGGCACTCTAGCTGTAAATGCTGAACAATACTGTTCTCTGTACCAATGATGAATTCTTTTGCATCACTCTTACGAGCGAAATCCATAATACCAGTTGTTGAGCCAACATAATTAGCCTCAGCAACAACTTCAGGCTGACACTCTGGGTGTACAAGAAATAGTGCATCTGGGTGCTCTGCCTTTGCTTTTTCAACATCCTTAATAGTCATCTTGGCATGAGTTGGGCAACAACCATGTAGAAGTTTAAACTCCTTTTCTGGTAGCTGATTAGCAATATATGTTCCAAGATTTTTATCTGGAATAAATAGGATTTTATCAGACTCTAGCTGTCTGCAAATCTTAAGTGCAGATGATGAGGTAACACAAACGTCACACACTGTCTTTAGCTCAGAGGTTGTGTTAACATAAGCGACAACAGTATAATCTGGATACATATCCTTAACCTGCTCAATCATTTCCTTATCCATCTGCTCTGCCATAGGACAGCCAGCATCAGCACTAGAAAGAATAACTGTCTTTTCTGGGGATAAAATCTTTACGGTCTCTGCCATAAAGCGAACTCCACACATAATAACAGTCTTGTTCTCAACATTAGCAGCCTTAACAGCAAGTGCAAAGCTGTCACCAACAAAATCGGCAACCTCAAGAATATCAGGTGTTTGATAGCAATGAGCTAGGATACAAATATCCTTTTCTTTTTTTAGCTTTAAAATCTGGTCTTGAATATCTTTAATTCCCATAATAGTACCTTATTATTAGTGAATATCCTTTTCCTTAAATTGCTCTGGATCGTACTCGATACCCTTCTTATCGTAGTAGTCCTTGATAGCCATCTTGATAGCTTCCTCTGCAAGAACAGAACAGTGAATTTTTACTGCTGGTAGACCATCAAGAGCCTCTACAACAGCCTTGTTTGTTAGCTCAAGTGCCTTGCTTAGTGGCTGACCCTTGATAAGCTCTGTAGCCATTGATGATGAAGCAATAGCAGATGCACAACCAAATGTGCTGAACTTAACATCAGTAATCATCTGGTCATCACTAATCTTTAGATATATCTTCATGATATCGCCACACTTAGCGTTACCAACCTCGCCAACACCGTCAGCATCCTCGATTGTACCAACATTTCTAGGGTTTGTGAAATGGTCCATTACCTTATCTGAATATAAAGCCATTATTCAACTACCTCGCCTTTCATAATCTTCTCCCATACTGGAGACATTTTTCTTAAATATGGAACTACCTCGTGGATAGTATCTAGTATAATATCAACCTCTTCCTCTGTGTTGTACTCACACATAGAGATACGAAGAGAGCCATGAGCATTCTCAATAGGAACACCCATTGATAGCAAAACATGTGATGGATCAAGTGAACCACTAGTACAAGCTGAACCAGATGATGAGCAAATTCCCTTTTGGTCTAGCCAAAGGATAAGGCTTTCACCCTCGATACCCTCAAAGCTCATATTAACTGTACCGGCAAGCCTCTTTTCTAAATCACCATTGATATGGCATCTTTCTATATCAGCGACACCATCAATAAGTTTTTTGCTAAGTGATGAAACATAAGCATTAGTCTCATCCATATTTGCAACAGCGTCCTCTAGTGCAGCGACAAGACCGATAATGCCAGCTGTGTTCTCTGTACCAGCACGCTTGCCACGCTCCTGTGCACCACCATTAATAACATTAGTTAGTGGAATACCCTTGCGTGAATATAGGACACCTACACCTTTTGGACCATGGAACTTGTGTGCTGAAATAGATAGCATATCGATATTCATATCCTTAACGTCGATAGCGATATGACCAACAGCTTGTACAGCGTCAGTGTGGAATATTACTCCAGCCTCTTTACATACAGCACCAATCTCCTTAATTGGCTGTAATGTGCCGACCTCATTATTAGCAGACATAATAGTTACAAGTGCTGTATCCGGTCTAATAGCAGCCTTAACGTCCTCTGCCTTAACGATACCGTTGCTATATACATCTAATAGCTCAATCTCAAAGCCTTCCTTCTCTAGCTTGTCTAGAGTGTGGAGCACTGCATGATGCTCAAACTTTGATGAGATGATATGCTTTTTGCCCTTCTTTGCTCCAAAATATGCAGCAGAAATAATAGCCTGATTATCAGCCTCAGAGCCACCAGAGGTAAAATAAATCTCCTTTGCATCAGCATTAATACACTGTGCAACACGAGCTCTAGCGTCCTCTAAATATTCCTTTGCCTCTTGACCGATATGATGAAGAGAAGATGGGTTACCATATATCTCTTGCATAAGTGGCATCATAGCTTTAAGCGCAACATCAGATAGCTTTGTTGTTGCAGCGTTATCAACATAAATTGTTGCCATAAATACTTACCTACCTTTTATTCCTACAAACTTTATAGGTATTTCGCATATAATATAAACTTTATTTCCTACTTTGTCAATAGGAAATTTCAATTATTTATATTATTCTTATATATTTTGGTAATATAATAGCAATATATTCCTATCATATAATCATACCCTATAATTGACTAAAATTAAGAATGGTGATATTATGTATTCAAATAGTTATGGAAGGAAGATAAATATGAACATTTGGCACGATATATCTCCAAAAAGAATAAAGAAGGACAGATTTTATGCTGTTATAGAAATTTCAAAGGGTGGCAAAAACAAGTACGAGCTTGACAAAGAGACCGGTATGCTAAAGCTGGACCGTGTGCTCTTTACCTCTACTCACTACCCTGCTAACTATGGCTTTATTCCTAGAACATATGCTAGCGACAATGACCCACTAGACGTTCTAGTTCTATGCTCTGAGCAGATTAGACCTATGACAATAGTTGAGTGCAAGCCAATCGGTGTACTCATTATGGAAGACAGTGGTGCACAGGATGAAAAGATCATTGCTGTACCAGTAAACGACCCTAACTACAATGGATATAACGATATTGACCAGCTACCTAGTCACAGATTTGACGAAATCAAGCATTTCTTCGAGGTGTACAAATCACTCGAACACGACAAGGCAACCTCCGTTACTGAGGTAAAGCCAAGAGAAGTCGCAGAGGAAATCATCCAAAACTGTATCGAAAGCTATATCGAAAACTTTCAGCTATAATAAATCTTAACCGTAATTGTTAAGTTAGAAAATTTTAAATGTAGCTCATAGAAAAACTATCTACTTTTTACTCTACAATTGCTAGTGCTGTTTTAACTGTAAAATCATTATTAAAAAGGTTATTCATTTGAAGAAAATATGACAAAATTTATTTTTGCTCCTTTATGGAGAACTGACAAAACTGAAGAAACATTAATAAACATTGAAAAAAATGGTTATCGACTAATTAATGTAAAATTTAATCATTGGTTTGAATTCAAAGAATGTAAACCCAAAAAGACGAATTACATTTGCACTTTTACCGATTCGAGAGGTATGAGTATGGATAATTGGGATAATTCTTTATTAACTCAATACAATGCTGAGAAGATTTCATCAAAATATACAATGCTAAACTATTATAGAGTACCAAATCCAAAACATGATTTATCTTTTCTTAAAGAAACAAAAGAAGATTTTATGAAGAATAAAACCATTGAAATAAGTTTTATTTTTGCTTTTTATTTTGCAATTATGCTTTTTTTGTTTATTTTAGAAAAAAGCCTATCGGTTAAAATACTATTTGGAATTTTATCTTTAATATTGCTTATTGTTTTAGGGACTTATTTATGTGGTTTAACTATTCAAATACAAAAATGCAGAATGATAAATAAAAAAATACTAAAATCCAAAAAGAAGAAATGTACAGAAGATAGCGAAAAGGAAAGAGAGAATTTTTAGTTATATTGTTTTATGGGTATTGAGGCGGACGACCGATGGTCGCCCAACAAAAATCTGTTGAAATAACCTTGTCGCAATTATATATAATAAAAAATGTGTCCTCTAAATTGAGGGCACATTTTTTGTTCTTTATTTGAAATATAAATTCATAACCTGCTTTTGTGCAAGTGCTTCTAGCTTGTCATCAAGTGGTGATAGCTCATATTTGCCATACTTGTTTTCAAGTGCTTTTGAAATAATCAAATCAGCAAGCTGTGTATTCTTTGGCAAAACAGGACCGTGCGAATAAGTGCCAAAGGTGTTCATAAATCTGACACCCTCTGTTCCATCCTCACCATTATTACCATAGCCCTTTATCATCGTACCAAGTGGCTCAACACCATCGCCAAGATATGTTCTTCCACTATGATTTTCAAAGCCAACGACCTCTATACCCTCTTTTGTTCTAAAGGCATAATTGCCAATCATACGCTCTTCCTTGCCCTCGGTATAAAAATCAAGAGCACCCATATACTCTAGCATTTTACCATCATAAGTTTTGTAATACTTACCTAGCATTTGATATCCACCACAAATAGCAAGCATTGCCGTGCCATTGTGTATAGCCTTGTTTATCTCGATATCCTTGCCCTTCTTCAAATCGTCAAGCAAAACGTCTTGTTCAAAATCCTGACCACCACCGATGAACAAAATATCGTAATCGTCAGCATTAAAGCTTTTGCCCATGGTAATCTGATCAGTAGATACCTCGATACCCCTAGCCTTCATACGCTCAGTAAGGACAATAATATTACCTCTATCGCCATAAAGATTAAGCATATCAGGATAAAGGTGTCCAATTCTAATATTTACTCCCAAAAGTCCTTACCTCCTAATCTCTTTGCGATAACTGGTCGCATAGTCATCATTGACGTATAAGTAGGTACGATATACACATCTCTACCCTGTGACACAGCGATATCAACTAACTTGTTGTAATCCTCATCCTCGATGATATTGATATCTCTATCGCCAACGCCCTCATACTTTACACGAACAGCCATATCATAGCATCTCTTACCAGTAACATATAGGTCCTTAATATTATCCTTTTCGAATATAGAATTGAAATCAACGTCCCATATCCAGCTGATATCTCTACCATCAGCAGCGTTATCATTAAGGCTCAAAATCATAGTAAAATCATCATCAATAGATTTCAAAAAGCTCATAGTTTGGCTAAAGCCAGCTGGATTCTTTACAAGAATAACATGCACCTTGTGTTCACCAGCATCAAAGCTCTCCATTCTACCAAACGCTCCATTGAATGAATCCAAAGCACTGATAATAGTATCGTCATCAATACCAGCACTGGATAATGCACTAGCACAACCAATAGCGTTGTAGACATTGTATGCTCCACCAATATTGACCTTAACGGTTTGCTCGTTACCATTAAAATCAGCAACGACTACAGAATGATTCTGCTTTAGCTCAACGATAGAATTAACGGCAAACATTGGGTTAGGTCTAGTATATCCACATTTCTTACACTCAAATCCACCCAGATGACCGTAGGTATGATATGTGTAGTCATACTCATTCTTGCAGAAAATACAGTACTTTGCGTCAGATATTTCTGGTGCCTTGGCATTCTCATCAAATGGAACGTTAACACCGAATGTGACAATTTTATTAGGAATCTCCCTACTCATAGAATAAGTTAGAGAACAGTCAGCATCTAGACATATAGTAGCATCTGGCAAATTCTTTACTGACTCCTTAATAGCATTAAGGGTATGTGTAACCTCACCATATCTATCAAGCTGGTCACGGAACACATTAGTAACAAGTACAACGTCAGCACGGATATATCTTGATACCTCTCTAAATGCATTCTCATCACATTCTACAATAGCATATTCATACTTACTCTTGCCAGTGATGGTAGAATTCATAATGAATGATGAGGTAATACCAGTGATAAGATTAGCACCAGACTTGTTAAAGAAATATGTTTTGCCAGCCTTTTTAAGGCCCTCTTCAATAATTCGACAAGAGGTAGTCTTGCCATTAGTACCAGTGACGATAATCACCTTCATATCCTTTGACAAATCAGTGAGGATATTACGCTTCACCTTTAGTGCAACACGACCTGGTAAAGTGGTAGCACCACGACCAAGCTTTTGCAAAACAAAGTGCACAAATCTGCACACCAAACAGCTCAAAAACACCTTCATTACTTATCTCCTACTGTACCAGTCCACTGGTACTGTTTTAAATCAACCTTATTATCGATGACCTCAACGCCTTCTGCCATAAGAAGCTCTGCTTGTGCACCAACGCCACCAAATGCAAAGCTTTTAGTTAGCTCACCCTTACTATTTACGACACGATAGCATGGTATCTCATTTGGATGAGGATTTCTATGCAATGCATTGCCAACAGCACGAGCATAATACGGATTGCCACACATAACACCAATCTGGGCATATGTAGCGACCTTGCCGTATGGTATCTGCCTAACAGCGTTATATATTTTTTCTGACAGAGTCATAAAATCACCACAATTATTTTACCACAAGAGTAATGCAAATACAAGTAAAAGAGCACCATATGGTGCTCTTTTTTAGGCAGAAATATTGTTATTTATCATTTCGTGATATCTACTCATAAGCTCATCCATGGAGTCATATGCTGATTTTTGAATAACAAGCTTTTTTGCATCAACGATAGGCTTTATAGCGTGCTTATAATTCGAACGCACCTTAATTGCCTTGCGAACAGCAATCTTTCGCTTGATAGTATCGCTAAATGAATTTGTTTCCATATTCTGTGCATCGTCAAGAATTTTTTCATCATATTCAATGACACCATCAGGATAATATTTATTCTTAATTCTAATAGAACGATTTAGCTCACTGATAAGCTTTTTGAGGTCTGATACTACAACCTTTTCATCCTTTGGGCAAAACAAAAGCATATCCTTTACACCCTCTAGTATAACCTCAAGAGGAGAATCAGCATTTGCAGAAATGTACTCTGCTGTGGATAGCTGTTTTTGGTATCTAACTGTGTCAAATTTGTTTAGCTCATCGAGTACAAAAGGTGCAATCTCAATATTTTCATTCATTATCTTTTGATTATAGATATCGTCCTTTGCACTCTTGATTGCCTTTTTCCTAGCTTCCTTTTCTTCAGGAGTTGATTTTGGCATAGCCTTGGCAAGCTTCAAATCATCCTTGTTAATTGCCTTTGGAGTTGCATTCTCTGCGTTACGGATATTCTCAATAATCTCCATACCCTGTAGGAAAACCTCGTCATCAAGACAATCTGCACTGTAGTCATCGAACATATTACGAATACGAAGAACATATGTAATAGCTCTGTGTTTCTTCTCTGTCAAATCATAGAAGAAATAAGGAATAACATTTAGTGTAGCACCAACAACGGATGCAATAATCATGGTCTTAAATATATCATCACGAACACTGGCTTGATATAGAACGTCGTAGTCATCCTTTAGACCACAGCTCTCCTGTAAATAAGGCATAACTAAACCAGTGAAATATCCGATAAATGTACCGATAAGACCAACAACACCGAACATACCGTCAATACGCTCACCAGAGATATACTGCTGATAATCCTTCATATCAGCATCAATACCAGGGTTGTAGATATTGCCAAGAACTAGTACAAAGTTGTTAACATAGAACACAGCTATAACAGCAAAAATATTGTGATATGTAAATAGCAAGATAGATAGCAACACAATATTGAGGCAGTTACAGCCAATCAAAAGATTGCGCTTGCCAAATTTTCTAATAAGGAACGGAGCAGCAATCATCGCCCACAACGCACCATTGCTAACAATAGTAGTTGCAACACCAAGCATATATTCCTTATCCGGATTAGCATAAACAAAGGTCCAGCTCATAATAGAGCCATATGACATTTCAAGAAATCCAGCCCACGCAGCGATATTAATAATCCAAAAATACTTGTTCTTTACTATCGCTCTGATAGCATCAAAGAATCTAACCTCATTCTCCTTTGATTTTGGCTTAATGATACGCTCGTTAGTGTACTTGTACACCGGCTTTGCCATAAACAATCCAAGGATAGTAATGATAGGATAAATATATCTATATGTTCTAATATCTGTTAGACCACCAGTAATCTGTGCCATAAATGGAATAGCAAAATTAACGATAGTAGGACATAGAGAGAATATAATCTGTGATATAGACATAACGTCCGTACGCTCGTCAGAATCTGGCGACATAACTCTAATAAGCAAATTGTACGAATCGGTATAAAACGGATTAACGACATTAATCAGCGATACGATAATCAGTACTGATATCGCCTTTTGCGAATAGGTCATATACTCGTATGGTAGCCATACAAATATAATTGACAAAATAACAGTAGGAATACCCATCCATTTTAGGAACGGACGGAATTTTCCCATCTCGGACTTGATATTATCCATAATATATGAACGCACCAAGGTAACAAGAATACCAAAAATGCTAGAAATAATGCTCATATAATACAGATGAGTAGGTCTCAATCCGATGGTTGAGCCAACAACGAGGTTGGATGCACTCAGTCCAGTAGCGCCAACAAGTGTTGTTGCAAGATAAACGCCCATACCACCAATACCATATGCGACGACCTCTTTGTTAGGAATATATCGTCCCTTGTATGGTACATTCCAATGGTCCTTGAAATCGGTTATATATTCCTTTGCCTTTTCAACGATATTATTTGCCATAGTTTTCTCCTAAATCAATATATTACTATGTTATCACAATAAGAAAATAAAAGCAATAAAAAAGCCTTGCAGATTAAATTGCAAGGCTAAAATTGTAATTAAGTTATGGTTTGATAACAGTGTTGTTGTATCCACCCTCATCAACACCAGGTGTGATAGGATCTGTATCCTGTGGCTCATCGGATGGTGATGAATCTGGTGAATTATCATAATCACTAGGAGAATCCTCATCAAATGAGTCATTCTTTGTTCTGCAACCATTTAGACAATATGCGCTATCGTCAGAGAAATTATGTCCAATAGGCTTTACATAATTTGTGTAGTAAGCCTCGCCACATTCACATTCAAAAACTAAATAGCCATAAAATGCACAGGTTGGTTTAACAATCTGTAGAGCAAACAAATGATGAACGCCATCACATACAGCTGTCAAATAATACTTTGCTTGATAAGTGTAGTCATCAATCTTTTCCCAACAGTCAAAAGCATAGAATGGAACCTCTGGTGCCTGTGGAGCAACAAAATTGTTCAAATCCGTTGTGTAGGCATAGCCAGCAATCTTGCCATTTACAGCGAGGAACTTAATCTGCTGAGTCTCCTCCTTAATCTCTGGAGGAACGTCAGTATAAGCAGTGATAGTCACATTGCCAGTAACAGCAATAGATAATGAATTACCAACAACATCAAGCTTTGTATCGTTATCACCGATAGTAGCAACCCACTTATATGCATATTCATCAGAGTTAACATTTAGCTCTGCGATATCGCCATACTGTACGCTGTAGTTCTCGGATACAAATTCATCCTGTGAATCTACAACAAAGAACTCAACATTGAATGTCTTTTTTTGCAAGGATGATAATGCTGTTGCAATAATCTCTGTAGCAGTATCAATGCTGTCTTGGTCAGTTAGAGAATCTCTATCACCGATAGTAGACATAAGAGCATTGTAGCTGTCATCAGTATAATGATCCTTGTTAATCTCGTTTGCTAGAGCAACAATGCTGTCATATGCTGAATAATCGATTTCGTCAGCATATGCAGAAAGTGGAGCAATAGCAAATACCATAGCTAAAGCTAGGAGAACACTAATAATCTTTTTCATACCACTGCCCTCCTTATGCCTTATCATTCATGTGAGTTACACTTTCGAGTAAATCACCGATTATGCTATATGCACTATTGTAGCTAACACTACATCCCTTTGCTAATGCAGAGCTACCTGTATAGTCAGAATAATAATATCTTGGTAGTCCGTTACTATCTACATAGTGGAGATATGGACGAGCAACAACCTCATTATCCATATTTACAGTATCAGTTAACTCGTTATATGTCATAACAGCAGACATAATACGATATTCTGCAAAGTTTCTGTGATCAAGGATGTTTGTTGATGGCTGGAAGGAATTCTCCTTGTCTATATTGTCATCATCAACATAGTTAGGGCCAACGGCACTGGTACAAGGTGTGTTTACAACAAAACGATAATACTTTGATGTATCAACACCATTGTTGTTTGTATCAAGACATACTAGACCATTCTTGTCATAGTAATCCTGATTCTTTGTAAAGCCAGCATAATGCTTATCCCAGTTAATCTTTGATGCAATGGCATAGCCATAATCAATATTCAAATATGATGAGCTCTTTGTTGAATATGTCTTTGTGCCATTGTAATCATATAGCTCATATCCAGCATCATTATCGAATGCAGAGTTAACCTTTGCCAACAGACCATTTCTGATAGCAGTTACAAAGCGAAGACCTTGGATTTCTTTCTTATATCCGTAGTAATCTTCCTTAGCATACCACTCGTCCTTTGGATTTCCATCCTCATCCTCGTAGTTAGGATCTAGACGATAGTTACGAATCTGTACACCGAATGGCTCAAATCCACCATAATATGTTCTGTTATTAGGTAGAATCTTTTCATCCACCTTTGTAACAGTACCAACAGGCTCCCAGTGAGCATAGATATGATATACATTGTTATCAGTCATGGTGTACTTGTTACCATCGTGATCAGTAGCGTTATCACCAGAGTAGTCATCAGTATTCCATTTCATAACCTTTGAACCAGCATCAAAGTGTGGCTCATAGTACCAGCCAAGGAACACATATCCCTCACGCTCTGGAATATCGTAGAATGCATCAATATCCCAAGTGTTCTTGTTAAGGGCATATACATCGTCAAACTTTGTATGCTCCTTTACAGTAGGGATAGCATTCTCTCTACAATAAATACGGAAATAATCCTCTGTGTTAATATCAGCAAAACCAGTAAAGTTATTATGGAAAACTACACGATAGTTATGGATAATCTCTTTATTTGTAATAACGATAGTAGGACCTACGATATTAGGGTTAAATGTAAAGTTAGCAAAATAACCACTTGCCTCATTTACCTCAGTTGTTGAAGAAGTAATAGAGTTATCAAAGTCAGTCGCATTGATATACTTTGCTGGTGATATACCGATTAACTCATCACTATCATTAACCTCGATCCACTCTTCTACATAATACTTATAAGTTTTATTAAGATCAGTGAATGTATAGTTCCAACCATTTGTTGCAGAAAGTAGCTTTTCTGAATATACTTTTGCAACATTAGTCTTTGGATCAACCTGGAATAGCTTTACCCTAATGTTGCTAGGTCTATCCTCTACCTCACCGTCCCAATATTTTGATACGGTTAGGTCAACGAGTTTTGATTTATCAGTTGTATAACCAATATCGCCATATTGTTCAAATGGATTATCATCACTAAGAGTAGCCATTTGCTTATTCTTTGATAGGCAGAAATCGTTATCTGTTGTACAAATTGTATATGCAGTTCTTTGTGTATCTGTCAAATCAACCTGTACATAAAAGTCCTTTGACTGTCCCTTACCATAGTATACACCCTTGAAAGAATATGCACCATTAAGGTCAGTTGTTGTGGTGTAATACTGTGGGTCTAAATCAGCCTCCGTAACAGTTAGAACATGTTCTTCAGCATCAACGAAATCTCCATCCGGAGTTTTGAATACCTCATTACCATTTGCATCTGTGTATGCAAGATAGCCGTCATGAGTCACAACTTGTAGCTTGTTACCGTTAATATCGGTTAACCAAACCTTGATATCAGATAGCAAATAGTCACCATCAACTGTGGCATACTTTTTGTTATATTTTGCTCTAGTATTATCATCATAGAATACACGACCAGAAAGCTCGCCCATGCCCTCGTTATCTACGATCTCAATAGAAGCATCAAACTGAACCTTTGTGGTTACCTCACCATAGTAGTATGTACCAAAGTCAATAAGTGCTTGGTTTCCACCACCACTGTTAGAACCATCTGTACCAAAGCTCATATTGTGTACACGAGAGTTGATAGGTATATGTTCATATTCGGCAGAGCCATTAACAGCAACGCCCTCACCATATTGCTCGTCCTCTGGATTGATATAATCACTATTCTTTACAAGTGTACTAATAAATGGTTCGTAATATTCACCATCAGGCTCTGTGCCAAGTTGGTTATATAATAATTCGTAACCAGCCTGATGCATTTTTGAATAGTTAGATGTATTTGGTTTATAGCCTTCTACGAAATAGCTGTTACCCATCAAGAAATTACCAGTATTACCGTCTTTCTTTTCATAAGGGTAATATGATCTTGTACCATCTGATAGTTGATAATACTTATTGCCACCATATGTAACGATCTCTGGGTCTTTCCATTTGCCATTTGAACCAGGATCAAGAGGACCTTCAATAGTACCATATACAAGTGGGTTGTTGTTGTAACAAATACCAAATCTATCAAGACTAGGGTTATCAGAATATCTACCACCTGCACCATTTAGACGCTCAATACGAACACCGGAATACATACCCTCAACATCAAGTAGTGGGAAATGAATCTCACCAGCCTTTGGATATGAAGTGATACCGATTTCGTCAGCATCATACACACCGATAGGCATATGGATATTTTTGTCATCCATACCATTCCATTCAACAGTATTAGTTCCATCTACAGTAGCAGCATTAATCTCAATGATACCGGATCCACCACTATTTCTATACAGCTCAATAGAATCATAAACTCTTTTTTCCTGCTTTGTAAGTAGTTCTCCATTATCAAGCTTTGCTTGCAATGTATCGTGCTTATGATTGATAGATGGGTTAAAGTCGATAACAAGAGAAACAGATGATGCACCGTGAGACTCGAATACGAACTCACCACCCTGTGTGTAGTATGTCTTATTCTCCTGGTGACCAAAGAACTGTACCTCTGGAATAGGCTGAGGAATAACAGGCTCGTCAAACAAGATACCAACCAAGTCCTTATTTGGCTCCTCAAAGAAAATCATATTAGTCTGTGCCAAATCTGTATCAGGAGCATTAGGATGATGGAATGTAACAAGCTCCTCAATATCGGAATCAGCACAGTTGTTATCATTATCGTATACAGAATGATAAATTGATGATGGAGTTAAGCCAGTTGTTGTAAGACCTTGGTTATTAGAGAAGAATACGAAACCGTATGGCTGAATATTCTCTAGATAAACCTCGTAGATATATCCATCGTGTGTAACAATATAGAAACGGCCAACCATATTAGCCCATGTAGCACCAGTAGATGTTGCAAGATACTTGCTATATACTCTACCAGGAATCTCGTTACCGTCCATATCAGCTACTGTAATATCCCAAAATGCGATATCACAAACGCCCTGACAATTGATAGGTCTTTTTGCAGGATTTGGATTATCATCATCATAAATCAATGCAGGTGTAGGGCTCTTACCTGTTGCACCAGTTTGTGAACGGAAGCTAAAGTCATATAGACCACTTGTTGTAGCAGTGAATGAAAGTGGGATATACTTGTCATCATTGCTCTGATCAGCAGCAGTAATCTGTGGTCCATTCTCCTCGTGTGCTCTGTTGTAGATATAACCAGCACCATTCTCCACAACATCGAATGAGTGAAGAGAACCATCAGGAAATGTTACTACGATATCAGAACCTGTAACTGCACCTGTGTTTTTTGTACCAGCCTCATCAATCTGGCTGTTATGTACAGAAGAACCAAAGTAAACTGTTTCACCAGCCTTTAGGTATGTATGCATAACATTCTGACGAACAACACCGGCAGTAATACCAGAGTTACCAGATGGAATAATGTACTCAAGATAAGCAGTGTAGTTTGTTGTACCACTCTCGATCTGATTACCATTTTCGTCCACCATATTATCCTCTACAGCAAGTGCACCAGAGTTCGCACTAGCAAACGCAGAAAAATTGACTGAGCACATAAGCGTAACAGCCATAATAAAGGCAAATATTCTAGTTAAGAAAAGTTTTGTCTTTTTCATAAATAAAATCTCCAAAAAAAGTTTGTCAAAAATATGGAAAGCATCGTCATCAACCCGACGATGCTGAAAATCATTTAGTCATCAAAATCGTCGAAGTCGTTCCACTTATCTCCCCATATATCTTCCGATGGGACATATGCGTTCTCACGATCAGAGCTGAGAGTCAAAATAGACTGCACTGTGTAGTGAGTAACCTCATATGCGACCGGCATATATGGTTTTTTCTTCATAGTATACTCCTAGATATATTTTTACAGTGCTATTATATTACTATAATAGTGCGAAATCAATAGAAAATTACACAAATAAACTACTTTCTAACTAATGCACAATAAATTGTGAATAAATTGTGAATTAGTTGTGCAATTTTATGCATATGTAACAAATATTGCTACAAATATTCGTATTATAAAATAATAAAAACGCAAGATTTAGGCATTGTAACAAAATACAGCACTAGTCTTTGTATATTATTCACACCGCTTTTTTGTGCAAAGTTACGAAATTATGCCAAACAAAAAAAGAGCAGCAAAAGCTGCTCTAATTCTATGATTTATTCGTCTTAAATTTAGACAAAAGTTTATTAAATACCACATTGAATACAACTGCAAACGCTGTTGCACAAATCAATACTACTACATATGACACACCAAACTGGAGATATCTATTTCCAAACAAGGAATGAACATGTAGCTTGCTCAAAATTTGGAACATTGCCATATGGGACAGATATATCTCTAGCGAATATTTGCTAAAGAATCCTGCTATCTTATTATTTAACACTACTGTATCTGATGAAACAGCGATAATCATCAATGCTGCACACAATGGCATCCAGAACAAATTAACCTCTGGCATTAGATATATAGGAACTAGGCTAAGTAATAAAAATACTATTTTAACTATTATATTAGTCTTTTTAAGTGTTTCTCTATACTTATATATAAGTCCACCAAGGACAAAGAAGCAAAAGCTTGTGGCAAAATTCTGCTTTGACAAATCAAAATAGTATGAACATACAAGATTCAATGCAATACTAACGACAAAGGTAAACCACGCTCTCCCCTTTGTTTGAATCAAGACACAGAAGAATGGAAAGATGAAATAAAAAACAAAAACTGTACCAAGGAACCAGCTAACACCGATAACGCTAATGGTATTAGGAATGAATCCAGTAAAGAGAGTTACATTAGCAAACGCCTCAAATAGTGATGGGATACTGAATGATGCCACCAAATCAATACAAATGAGAACAATATAAAATGGTAAAATCTTGAGATATCGTCTTTTGTAAAACTCTGTAAAATCCATCGTGCCATCAAACACACGCTGATAATATCCACAGCATAGACCAAATGCAGAAATGCTCATAAATAGTAGCAATATATTACCCGTATATCCGAATACATTAGCGATCCTACCAGAGCCAATAACAATCTCAAGGTTGTCCTTTACATGAGTAAAGACAATCAGCAAACAAGCAAGAGCTTTTAGTCCATTAATGGACAAATATCTTTCCTTTGACATATTTATCTCCCTAAACGAAATATATTAATAGTATATTATCATATTTATTATAATTGTTCAACAAAAAAAGAGCATCTCTAGTGAGATGCTCTTAAAATTCGGTAATTAGCCGTTGATTTGCTTTGCGAAGTTTACGCCTAAATTCCCTTGTTTTCAGTGATTTCGGCTGATTTATTCAACTTTTAAGCAAATTTTAAACAATAATAATTCGTACTTTAAGCAACTGATTTTTGTAAGCAAAAATCTATCATAAGTTATCATAACTTATCAACAATGCAGTATTAATTATCTTTTTTTAGTACTAACAAAAGCAGATACTTCTGCATCACATATTTTAACAATGTAATCAGGTATTGTGTTATACTCATTAGGATCAAGTTGAAACAAATAATCATTTTCAATATGATAAGTTTCATTAATAAATTTTTTCACTACATCATTAATATCTAAACCATCAAACAAAATCCTAAATATCTGTAATTTTTCATAATTACAATCGCAATCAAAATACAATTGTTGCATTTCTTTATCATTCAATACTCTTTTTAACTCATTTTTATAATTAAAACCTGGTATGTATTCGGAAATAGCAGATTCCGCTATGTTAAACTCGTCCTCTGTCATTTCAACTATACCATCTGGAGTATGCTTAGTTGGTTTAGAAACTTTATGAAAAACACATGATAATAGATTCCATGCTAAATCCTTTTCTCCAATTAACTCTAATAATCGTCGAAGATATATAAGCTTGTTTATTGTATCAATTTCGCTAGATAACTTTTCATTTGCAATTTTTACAAAAGATTTAATATCTCCCTTAGCAATTGACTTTTCAGTTAGTTTACCGTCTATAGTTGACAAAAAAGATGCATTAGGAAGCGGAACAATTTTACCTCTAAAATTGTATATCGTATCTATTACAATATTAAATTCATGAGTAAGCAGTAAAACTGTTTTATTATTAAAGCTATCCGAACCCATAAATAACTTATTAATTATTGCAAATTTTTTATTACCATCAAAAGATGAGATTGGATCGTCAAGAATTATCAAATCCGAGTTATCATTAAGAGCACTATACATAAATAACGCTAAGGCAAATGCATTCTTTTCTCCATAACTTAAATGGTTAGTTACACCACTAACTTCTCGATCACAATCATTATGATATAGTTTTAATTTATAATTTCCATCAACTTCTTCAAGCTTAACAGAATAATTATATCCAGCAGTTTCTAAAAAAGCATTTATTTCAGAATCATATTTATCTATCGTTCTATTTATTAAAGAATTCTGTTTAATTATTTCTCCTTTTATTTCACCGATTCTTTCCAGCACAGAATCTATTGAGCCATTTATTTTTTTAATTTTTTCTTCAATAAATTCTGATGTTAAGAATACAATAAAAGAAAAATCAATTTTATATGATTTCACCAATTCTATAACTTTATCAACATCATCTTTTAATGACAAAAAGCCTATGTTTTTTAATTCTTCAAATCTATTTTTTAAACTTACAGCTTGAGTTCTAATTGAATTAAGATATTCTTTTTGTTCAGGGGTTATACCAGCAATGTTCTCAGCTATTTCCTTAATTTTATCATTTGTTTCTTTAGAAAAATACTTTTCAAATTTTTCGAAAATTTGTATAGCTTTGTTCAAACTATTTATTTCTTTAGAATCAAAGTTTTCCTGAATTTTTGAGATTTTATCTTTTTCATGTGCAATATCTTTCGCACAATATGGGCAAATATCTTCATCAACTTGATATTCTCTTCCAGTTAATTGCCATTTAAGCCATTTAACATTTGTATCTTTTTTTGTTAAAAATGGAGTATATTCCTTGATTTCATCTGGAATACTGTTAAGTTTATTTCCAGTATCTAAGCCTTTGCCTAAAACACTTGATTTAGCATATCCCTTTTTTGTTGAACCAAAACTCTCAAGAAACACTCTCAAATCGTTAATCAATTCATTTAAATCCTCATCATTTTGAAATACGTCATGAATATCTTTAACCAATTGATTAATTTTTTCTATATGTTCATCATACTTTTCATTACGAATGAATATTTCAAAACTATTTTTTATTAATTCATCTGATTGAAATACATATTGATTTACATAATTATCATTAAATACACTTACACTTTGATAATCATCTAAACCCTCCACAAAAGGTTGTATATCATCATTGTCAACATATTTAAAAGGTTTTAGAGAATTCAAAATGTTTTGATCTCCTCTTATAGTAGAACTTATAGCACTTGATATTGTAGATTTTCCGGTACCATTAAAGGCATATTTAATATTCAATGCATTTTTTACAAGGCTTATTTCACCGTTATCAATATTATTACAATTATTAATAATGACCATAAATCAAATTCCATCCTTATCTATTCCTATATATTTTTGTAATTAAGAAATAAATCACTCAATATACTCATGTTTAGTTGGAGCATAATTTTTTGATTTGTATTTATCATATTTTTCTTTACTGCTATCGACTATTGCATCAACATTTGCATAATCTATAAGCTCGATACAAATTGCATCAAGCAATATTTTCTCTAAATGTTCATACTCCGAGAGTTCACCAAGACTTGCCATAACAAATGAATCACGAACATAGCCAGCACTTTCTGCCATAAGGTTTTGGTCAAAAAAATAGCCATAATGCTCAACAAAGAATGTCATCATCATTACAGTTGTTCTTGTGTTGCCCTCACGAAATGGATGCACTTGCCATAGCTTTGGGAATAGCCTTGCGATTTGTTTTGCAAAAGCTTCTCTATCAAGCTTATCCCATTTAACTTTGTTAATTTCAGCAAAGGTATTATCAAGATCATCGCCGATTTCTGTAACATTTGAATACCAAACACTTTGACCTGCAAGCAATTCTTCACGCTTTTTGATATTTATTTTTCTGTACTGTCCAGCCCATTCATAGACATCACCAAAAAGAGCCTTGTGGATAAAGCAAAAGCCACTGGATGAAAAATCGTCAAATCCATTTTCATACAGCAGCATCATATTTGCACGAGATAATTCAGCTTCAGCCAAATCAAGCTCATTTTCATTTGTAATATCAAGTAAATTTTTTAGGACTGTACTATTTTCGATTAAGTACAAATCTTTCATTATGATACCTTCTTGTGTTTTGCTATAAGAGCAGCTTTCATATCTGCACCTGAAATTTCACCTTTTGCCCACTTTGATGAAAGCTCCTTTGCAAAGGCTGATACAGGTACACCCTCTATCATATTTAACGCATCTGCAACCTTAATTGCAGCCGTTCTTTTTGTTTCTACTGGTGACATATTATCACTCCTTCTATGATTATAATATTATCATAAATAACACACAAATACAATCATTTTATTTACAATAACACAAAACATATAAAAAGAGCTTGAAATCTTTTGACTTCAAGCTCTTTAAAAAATTAAATTTAATTCATTGCATTAGCCGTTGATTTGCTTTGCAATTTCCTCTGCAAAGTTCTCTTCTCTCTTCTCTAGGCCGTCACCCTTCATCATACGGATGAATGAAGTTAGCTTGATCTCTGTGCCAAGTGCCTTAGCAACTGACTCAATGTATCCAGCAACTGAACCCTGGAATAGATCTGAACGAACGAAATCCTGCTCTGATAGGCAAACTTCCTTAATCTGCTTTGAAAGTCTACCCTGTACTAGACCAGTGAAGATCTTGTTCTCTGAAATCTCAGCCTTGTGAGATACAGCGATACCAGCAAGGATCTCCATAGCTTCCTTAGAGATGAAGTTAGGGAAATTCTTTCTCTGCTTGTTGTCAAGACCCTGATAAATAGCGATATCATCATCAGTCCACTTCTTCTCGTCGATAGCCTCGTTGATAAGACCATTTAGGATAGGAATTGGAAGTGAATCTGGCTTGTTAAGTGCGCTATCAATAGTGATAGACTTCATCTTTGCTGACTCCTCAGCAGAAATGTCAGAGCTTGCAACATACTCTGGATTCATAGCAGCGATCTGCATAGCTACGTTCTTACCCATAGCAACGAACTCTGCGTCATCAGCCTTTGCCTCATCAGCAACGTCGAAGCCAACCATAACGCCTACTGCACCACCAGCGTGGATATAAGTAGATACGATACCGTCCATTCTCTCGAAACGACGAACCTTCATATTCTCACCGATAGCAAGAACAAGGTCATTAAGTGTCTCTGTAACAGTACGATCTGTACCGTCGAATGCAGTCTCCTTAAGAGTCTCTACGTCAGCAGGATCTGTTGCAAGGATAGTCTTAGCTACACCCTCAACAAAGCCCATGAACTTTTCGTTCTTTGCAACGAAGTCTGTCTCTGAGTTAACCTCAAGAACAACACCCTTCTTTGTTGCCTTATCATAATATGGAAGAACTACACCCTCAGCAGCAATTCTAGTTGCCTTCTTCTGTGCAGCAGCAAGACCTCTCTCACGTAGGAAGTCGATAGCCTTTTCCATATCGCCATCAGCCTCTACAAGAGCCTTCTTGCATTCCATCATACCAACACCTGTCTTCTCACGAAGAGCCTTTACGTCTTGTGCTGTAAATGCCATAATAGTATCCTCCTTAATGGTTATATTAAATTACTCAGCAGCTTCCTCTGTCTCTGCCTCAGCCTCAGCTGGAGCAGCAATAGCATCAGCGCCATCTCTACCCTCGATAACAGCGTTAGCGATTGCACCAGCAATAAGCTTTACTGCACGGATAGCATCATCGTTACCAGGGATAACGAAATCAATCTCATCAGGATCACAGTTTGTATCAACGATAGCTACGATTGGTAGACCAAGCTTAATAGCCTCTGATACAGCGATTCTCTCCTTGCGTGGGTCAACGATGAACATTGCCTTTGGAATCTTCTTCATCTCTGTGATACCACCAAGATACTTGTCAAGCTTCTCAATCTCAAGCTCTAGACCAGCAACTTCCTTCTTTGGTAGAAGATCGAATGTGCCGTCCTCCTGCATCTTTCTAAGCTGTGCAAGACGAGCTACTCTGCTACGGATAGTCTTGAAGTTAGTAAGCATACCACCAAGCCATCTAGCGTTAACGTAAGGCATACCACAACGGATAGCCTCCTCCTTAACAGAATCCTGAGCCTGCTTCTTTGTACCTACGAAGATAATGTCGCCACCATCAGCAGCAAGATCACGAACGAACATATAAGCCTCGTCGAGCTTCTTTACTGTCTTCTGGAGATCGATAATGTAGATACCATTTCTCTCTGTGAAGATGTACTCAGCCATTTTAGGGTTCCATCTTCTTGTCTGGTGTCCGAAATGAACACCTGCTTCTAAAAGCTGTTTCATTGAAACTACGTTTGCCATTATAATTTCCTCCTTTTAGGTTAATTCCTCCACAAGTCCCATGGCGTAGACCCAAAATAATCACCTAAGGTCCAAAGACTTGTGTGTGTTTTGATAAATGGGCATAGTTATCCCATATATCAATGCTGAAATATCATATCACAACAAATT
>CALEHY010000017.1 GCA_937876375.1 uncultured Clostridia bacterium
TGGAGCGGATTACGAGACTCGAACTCGCTACCTTCACCTTGGCAAGGTGACGCTCTACCAGATGAGCTAAATCCGCATATCTAATTGCAAGTGGTATTATAACGAACTTGCAATCATTTGTCAAGACTTTTTTACATTAAAACAAAATAACCCACAATTCCATATACCGATGATAGCATAACAAGTAGGTTTGCAAGGGTATTTGTTTTGCCCGCAGCAAGACGAACGATGATACCGAGAGCGCTGAAAATAAGGCCAGCCCAAGCGATAACAATCTGAACGACATAGTTAGATGGCAGAGCTGTAGCACTAATAAATGTAATAAGAAATGAAAGGGCAACAGCTAGCCAAAAGAATATAATATGTACAGTTTCGTCGCCCTTTGGCTTAAACATAAAGACAGAGGTCACAACGAAAGAACAAGCGATGATAACATATAGTATAAACAATGCAGATAATGCCATAAAATTCTCTCCTTTTTGTATATTATAGCATATTTTATGCTAATTGACAACTAATATAATCAATATACATACCGAGTATGTCGATATTTGTAAGGTCATAGACCATTCTAGCACCAACGGTGTCCTCGATTTCGTTAAAGACCATTTCGCCATTGTTAAAGACGAAATCGACACCATAATAATCACCATCAACTAGCGAAATCACAGCGTTGACAAGGGCACGCTCATCACTACTCAAATGATATATTTCTGCAGAGCCACCAAGACAGTAGTTAGAGCGAAAATCGGTGTCGCTCTTTCGCAAAATGGCACAAATTATCTCACCACCGAGCACCCAAACTCTAACGTCACGACCAAGGTCGGACGCTGGTGCTTGACAGACCATATCAGCATCGTATTCATCAGCAAGATGACACATAACGACACCATTGCCACCGTGGTCATTGCGAGGCTTTTTCACAAATGGTGGGATAGCGTATCTGGTTGGCATAATCTCTATGCCATTGCTCTCCATATAGTCATAGCAAAGCTGTTTGTCGTTCGCAATTTTTGACAAAGTAGATGGGTTAAACACCCTAATTCCCTTACTTTCATAGTATTCTGCAATAGTATAATCATTGCTACGATTGATAACAAAATCAGCGTCGCCACGATAGTCTGGATCGACCAAGGTAACGCCCAATTTTTCACGAAATTTTTGCACGACAAAGGCATTTCGCTCTGCCTCTGCTCTCGTATAAACTAGAATACCACTCATATTTTCTCCAAAATGTAGGTGAATATTTTATCAGCAACATTGACGCCAGTAGCGTTCATAATATTGATGATATGGGCGTTAGAATTGACCTCGCACACCATACCACCCATAATGTCGACGCCACCAAAATCAAGACCAAGAGCGTCGCAGGATTTTAGCGCCAAATCGACCTCAAAATCGGTAGGATTATATGGTGTGGCAGTGCCACCGTTAGTGATATTTGAGCGAAAATCTGACGGATTATGCCTCTGCATTGCCGACACAACCTTGCCACCAACAACCTCTACTCTAATGTCAGTATTATTGCACTCGATATACTCTTGAACAATAAAAGGAACGCCCCTCAAATGCGACAAAGCGTCATCAACGCTATCGCACAAAAAGACCTGTTTGCCAAACGAACCCTTGCACTCCTTAAGCACAAATGGAGTGCCAATTTTTTCAACACATTTTTGAAGAAATGAAGTGTAATCAGTATCAAAAAATGACAGTGGAGCGATGAATGTTCTTGGCTGTGGGACAACACCATCAAGAGCCAAAAAGGTCTTGCCCTTATCATCGCAAAGCTCGATAGCAGAGGATGAGTTAAATACTGGTATTCCCCTGTTTTCTAGCGATTTTGCAAGGGCAATATCCTTGTCCCAAAACAGAACGAAATCACAGTCTGTATCGTCAAAAATCATATCAAGATTTGTCTTGATTTGGAGGTCGATATTATGCTCTTTTGCGCTCTCGACTAGGTGAGAATGTAGCTCATCAAACTTTTTGCCATTCAAAAAATGGTTGATAACCAAAAATCCTGTCATTTTTTCACCATCCTTTTGATTTATTGTATCACTTAATCTTGCTTTTTTCAATTAAATATTGTACAATACATTGTAATACTTTTTGTAGGAGTAAGAATATGAACGAATACACACTAAAATATGGTTGCAACCCTAACCAAAACCCAGCACGAATTCATATGGATGGTCAGGAGCTACCATTTGAAATACTAAACGGTGCTGCTGGATATATCAATCTACTTGATGCATTCAACAGCTGGCAGCTAGTAAAGGAGCTAAAGGAAGCTACTGGTCTACCAAGTGCAGCGAGCTTCAAGCATGTTAGCCCTGCTGGTGCTGCTGTTGCACAGCCACTAGACGAGACAGACAGAAAGGTATGCATGGTGCCTGACGGACTAGAGCTATCACCTATCGCTCAAGCATATGTTAGAGCTAGAAGCACTGACAGACAGAGCTCTTTTGGTGATTTCGTTGCGCTAAGCGACACATGTGACAAGTCTGTTGCAGAGTTCTTACAAAAGGAAGTATCTGACGGTATCATCGCACCAGATTACACCGACGAGGCACTAGAAATCCTCAAGAGCAAGAGAAGAGGCAATTTCCTAGTTATCAAGATGGACGCTGACTATGTCCCAGAGGAGATGGAGACAAAGCAGGTGTTCGGCATCAAGTTTGAGCAGAAGAGAAACAATGCAAAAATCACTATGGATCTCTTCGACGATATGCCAACAAAGGTTAAGGATATCCCAGAGATTGCAAAGATTGATTTACTAATCTCTATGATTACACTAAAGTACACACAGTCAAACTCTGTAGTATATGCACAGGGTGGTCAGACACTTGGCGTTGGCGCTGGTCAGCAGAGCAGAATCCTTTGCACTCGTATGGCTGGTAACAAGGCTGATATGCTATGGCTACGCAGAAATGAAAAGGTGCTAAATCTTCCTTGGATTGATGGCATCAGAAAGGTTGAGGCTGACAACGCTATCGACCTATATATCAGCGATGACTGTGACGAGCTACTAAAGGACGGAGTATGGCAGAGATATTTCACTGTTAAGCCAGAGCCATTCACAGCAGAGGAAAAGGCAGCTTGGCACGAGCAGATGGACAATGTTGCACTAGGCTCTGACGCATTCTTCCCATTCGAGGACAATATTGAGAGAGCTGTTAAGAGTGGCGTAAAATATATCGCACAGCCAGGTGGCTCTGTTAGAGATGAGAATGTTATCGAGTGCTGTGATGAGCACGGTATTGCAATGGCAATGACTGGAATTAGACTATTCCATCACTAAAACTTAATGTTGCTACGCAATGATAAACTAAGATAGTAAAAACGAAATCAACTAATCCAAAATCGATGGATTTTGGCTCACAGCAAGGCTTGGTAAAATTTTGGTCGACGGGAGCATACTGGCGTATGTGACCGAGTCAAAATTTTGGCGTAACGCAGTTGTGGGGCAAAAGACACGATTTATAGTAAAAGAGGTAATTGAATTATGATTAGAGCAATAGTAGGCGCTAACTGGGGCGACGAAGGAAAAGGTAAAATCACAGATATGTTCGCTGAAAAGAGTGATATTGTCATTCGTTTTCAGGGTGGTGCTAACGCAGGACACACTATCATCAATGAGCACGGTAGATTTGCATTGCATTTAATGCCAAGTGGCGTATGCTATGACCACACTACATGTATCATCGGCAATGGCGTTGCACTAGATATCAACAAGTTTATTGGTGAGCTAGAGGATGTTAAGAAGGCTGGACTAAATCCAAAGCTTCTTGTATCTGACAGAGCACAGATACTTATGCCATACCACATTTTGCTAGATACATATGAGGAAGAAAGACTTGGCAAGAACGCATTTGGCTCAACAAAGAGCGGTATCGCTCCATTCTTCAGCGACAAGTACAGCAAGATCGGTATTCAGGTAAACGAGCTATTTGACGACGAAACACTAAAGGCAAAGCTAAAGAATATCTGCACACTAAAGAACCTTACACTAGAGCATGTATATCACAAGCCTCTACTCGATGAGGACGAGCTATATGCTACATGTGTAGAATACAGAGAGAATATTGCTCCATATGTTTGTGATACACACAAGTATCTTGCTGACGCTATGGCACAGGGCAAGAACATTCTACTAGAGGGTCAGCTAGGCACACTAAAGGACCCAGATTTTGGTATCTACCCAATGGTTACAAGCTCATCTACTCTTGCTGGATATGGTGCTGTTGGTGCTGGTATTCCACCTCACAAGATTGAGGATATCGTTGTTGTAACAAAGGCATATTCATCAGCTGTTGGTGCTGGCGAGTTCGTTAGCGAAATCTTTGGCGACGAGGCTCAGGAGCTACGTATTCACGGTGGTGACAAGGGTGAGTTCGGTGCTACAACCGGCAGACCAAGACGTGTTGGCTGGTTCGACTGTGTTGCATCAAGATATGGTATCGAGTGTCAAGGTGCTACACAGGTTGTTATGACAGCACTTGACTGCCTAAGCTATCTTGAGGAAATCAAGGTTTGTGTTGGATACGAAATCGATGGCGAAATCACAAAGGATTTCCCAACTACTCCAATGCTAAAGAAGGCAAAGCCAGTGCTCAAGACACTAAAGGGCTGGCACTGTGATATCCGTGGTATCAAGGACTACAACGAGCTGCCACAGGAGGCAAAGGATTATGTTGAGTTCATCGAGGGTGAGCTAGGACACAAAATCACTATGGTATCTAATGGTCCAGAGCGTGAAGCTATTATGTATAGATAAACGACCTTGATAAATGAGTTAAAACATGCAAAAATATGTTTTGATTATGTTATTAGGTCATACTAAATATTAAATAATTCATTGATAGATGAGTGGCTTTATGAGCCACTCATTTTTGTTTTACAAAAACAGCGTGAATGTAAAAATATTTTCTTGCTAATTGGTATTATTAATAGTATTATATAATTATCTAAACATTACAAAGGTGCTGGGTATGGAGAAAAAACGACAGATAATCAATATAGTAAACTTTATTCGTGGATACAACAGCGAATGGCAACCATTTGGCGAGACATATCTGACAGTAAAGAATCAAATAAAGCTGATAGACCATTATAATTTTAAGGCTACATTCCTAATACAATATGACGCACTGACATTCAAATGGTATCAAGAATTGATGCCAAAGCTAGACAAGGACAGATATGAGGTCGGTGTTTGGTTTGAGGTGCACAAAAGCTTGTGCGAGGCGTGTGGCATAAAATGGCGTGGCAGACGCAACTGGGACGGTCATGTGCATTGTGGCTTTTCTATGGGATACACCAACGAAGAAAAGGAAAAGCTACTCGACACACTGTTCGAACAATTCAAATCCGTTATGGGATACTATCCAAGGGTGCTAGGCTCTTGGTTTTTCGACACATTCACAGCACGATATGTTAGCGAAAAATACGGCATAGACGCATTCTGCAACTGCAAGGAGCAATATGGCACTGACGGATACACTCTATGGGGTGGGTACTATGGTCAGGCGTACTATCCAAGCAAGAAAAATATGTTCATTCCAGCACAGAACGAGGAAAATCAGATACCAGTGCCTCTGTTCAAGATGCTAGGCTCTGACCAGGTGTACCAGTACGACTTTAGTATGCAGGACGACTACTCACCAGCAAAATCACAGAGCGTCATCACACTAGAGCCAGTGTATCACGACTATGGTGGAGGTCTGCCAAAATGGGTTGACTGGTATTTGGAGGAGAATTTTAATGGCGAATGCCTGTCCTTTGGCTACGCCCAAGCTGGACAAGAGAACAGCTTTGGATGGCAGAAGATGAAGGACGGATTAATATACCAGTTTGCTCTGTTCGACAAGATGCAAAAAGAGGGCAAAATCGAGATAGAGCAGCTTGGCGAAACCGGTCGCTGGTACAAGGAAAATTACAAAATCACACCAGCATCAGCAATAACAGCACACAGTGCATACGATGACCCTAACAAAGACACAGTTTGGTACTGTAGCAAGGCATATCGCATCAACCTGTATGGTGAGGACGGTAGTATTAGGATAAGGGATTTGCATATCTTTGACGAGGACATCGAGGATCCATTTGAGCACGAGGTGTGCAAGGAAAACTACGCTGTATACGACACTCTGCCAGTGGTGGACGGATACCTATATAACGGTAACGGTGTACGCTCTAGCGTATATTTTTACGACAAGGACACAGGAAATGAGCTATCATACGACGAGATGATTTTTGACGACAAGGGCGATGGCAAATGCTCTGTAAAATTCGGCAATATCATATTTGATTTGAGTGAGGACAGTGTCGAAATATCATCAAATGCTGATTTCATCATCAAGAACAAAGTTGGCGTTACTAACGACTTTTCGCCAAGCGTTGAGGCTGTCGAGGACACAAAAATCACACTGTCATACAAGGGCAACAGATACTCCATCGTCCTTGACAATGGCAAATTCACAGACAAGCACACGCTACAGTCCACAAATTGCAAAATCAGTGCAAAATTCATACTAGAGAGATAATATGAACATACATATCAACAAGAAAAAGGAATACAGCACATTCGAGGGATTTGGCGCTAGTGGTGCTATAGGTGTAAAATTCGTTGTTTACTGTATCAACAATATTGTCACAGCAAAGACATAAAATAACATACACATAAAAAGGAGTAGATTTCTACTCCTTTTTATTATTGAAATAAGTTGTATTCTGTTATATAATAAAATTATGAATGCAAAGAAGAAGAACACCATACGCAAAATTGAACAAAAGAACAAGGAAGCCTTCTACCTAATTGTTAGAGGGCTTGAGGTCGGTGTTGCTTCTGGTCTAATTACTGTGCTGTACAGATTTTTGCTTAGCTTTGCAGAGGACAAGCTAATGTGGGCACTAGATTTCATCGCTGGTAGCAAGCCAAAAATCATAGTATGGCTGTTGATACTAGCTGTGCTAGGCTTTGGCGTGGCACTAATCAACAAATGGGAACCAATGGCATCAGGCTCTGGTATTCCACAGACCACTGGCGAGGTAAAGGGCAAGCTGAATCCAAGCTGGTGGAGAGTCATCATCGCAAAGCTAATCGGTGGCACAACAGCTGTGTTCTCTGGACTGTCGCTAGGCAGAGAGGGTCCGAGCGTTCAGCTTGGTGGTATGGCTGCAAAGGGTGTCGCAAAGCTGACCAATGCCGACAAGACAACCGAACTACGAATGATATCATGTGGTGCTGGTGCTGGTATGGCGTCAGCGTTCAACGCTCCACTAGCTGGCACAATGTTTGTGCTAGAGGAGATACACCACACATTCGACAAGAGCATTCTCTGTATGGGTATCGTCGCTACTGTAACAGCCGATTTTGTATCAAAAATCTTTTATGGTCAGTCGACCACCTTCCCATACGACACACAGAATATCCCTCTACGCCAATACTGGCTACTAATCCTGCTCGGTGCGATACTAGGTCTGTGTGGCTGTGCATATAATGTAATTATGCTAAAGGCACAGGATATATACAAAAAAATCAAAGCTGTGCCAAATTATATAAAATTACCGATAGTATTCGTTATCAGCGGATTAATCGGTCTAGTATTACCAGAAGTATTATGTGGTGGTCACAGCATGGTAGAGCTGCTGATGACTAACCGACCAACGATAGCGTTCATGTGCCTGCTACTAGGGGCAAAGTTCCTGTTCGGTACTGTCAGCTTCGCTAGTGGAGCACCTGGTGGCACACTTTACCCACTGTGTATTCTTGGCACATATATCGGTGCTATATTCGGCTCTGGTGCTATCAATATTCTCGGTCTTAATGACGGGCTGTGGCAAGAGTTCGTAGTAGTCGGTATGGCTGGACTGTTTGCATCCATCGTCAGAGCACCTATCACTGGTATCATACTAGTGTTCGAGCTGACCGGTAATATGAACAATTTGCTACCACTGGCTGTTGTAGCGCTAACGAGCTACACTGTAGCAAATCTGCTAGGTGTTGAGCCATTCTACGAGGCTCTGCTAGGCAGAATCGACACAACAAATAACAAGACAGAATTCAATCGCAAGAGCGAAAAGGTAATAAAATCATTCGTCATCCCTCTAGGCAGTGAGCTCGACGGTAAAATGATTAAAGAGGTTGAATGGGGCAGACATGCGCTCATCATCACAGTAGAGCGTGGTGAGGAGAGCATCACACCAAGTGGCGATGTGACACTACACACTGGTGACGAGGTCGTGTTCCTAGTCAGCCAAAGAAGATATGCAAAGGATGAGGAAAGACTAGAGCTCCTTTTCTCAACATAATGTATGAAATACAGTATTGACAGCACTACTATCCGTGATGAATATGGCAGAGAATGTATATTCAAGGGCATAAATTTTTGCATTAAAAATCCTGACCTAAAGGTCAAGACCATATCAAAATGGTGCGACCTGTTCCTAAAGGTGATGGAGAAAAATGGTGCAAATATCGTGCGACTTGGTATCACCTGGGCTGGAATAGAGCCAAGTGAGAACGAGTACGATGATGAAAAAATCGAGTGCCTGCGCCAGTTCGTTGACAGCTGTGCAGAGAAGAATATCGCTGTACTGCTGGATATGCACCAAGACCTGTTCACCAGCCAAGGCAAATGGGGTGACGGTGCGCCAAAGTGGGCTATCGACAAGAGCATAAAGGAAATAAAGCCGATGCTAATATGGGCAGAGGGCTATTTCTACATGGACTCGGTACAAAAGGAGTTCAACGATTTTTGGACCAATAAGAACGGTATCCAAGACAAGTTTGTTGACGCTTGGGTGCATTTTGCACAGGCGTTCAAGGATTGCGACAATGTTATTGGCTACGATTTTCTAAATGAGCCATATCCACACAAGAACGGACGAGATATATTTATGTCCGTGCTGACCGGTGTGGTGGAGCATACCTTTGGGGCAAAAGTCGACTACAAACCTTATTTTGACCGATACAGCAATCGCAAGGCGTTCGTACGAACAATTTGGGACATATTCAAGGTAGTCAAGACACCAAAAAGGCTAAAAATGATGCTAAAGGACTTTGACTCCTACGACACATTCGGTGCTGTGCAGAGCAAATCAGTAGAATACCTAGACGATTTTAACTCGGCATACTATCAGCCATTCTTCGACAGAATGCGACAGACACTGAACGACAGACTACCATTCTTCGAGCACAACTATTTCAGCAATATGGGTGTGCCATTCGAGATAAACGGTGATGGTGCGATATATTCGCCACACGCATATGACGTGTTCATCGACACAGAGCTGTACAACAGGTCATCGACCGACCGTATCAGATACATTCTTGACAATATCAAACAAAATCAAGACAAAATGGCGACACCAGTCATATTCGGTGAATGGGGTGGTGGCTGCAAGCGTGGTACTGGATGGATTGACCATATCGACTATGTCTACAACCAGATGGAAGCACACAAATGGAGCAGTATCTACTGGGGATATCAGTTCAAGAACAAAAAATTCACCAGTGTGATGAACAGACCATACCCAATGGCTGTGTGTGGTGACATAATCGAGTACCACAGCGACAGCAAGACTAGACAATTTACGCTAAAATGGGTGCAGAACAAGGAATACTCTGCTCCAACAATGATATACACACCAGCTGGCATCAAAAATATCGACGGTGTCATCGGTGAAAACGAGATAACAATATCCTACTAAAAGGAGAAACAATATGACATTTATGGAAAAAATCAATGATACCATCGGCAGAGTGCTAACAAAGGTCAACTCGGTATCACAGGACGAAAATGGCGGTGCAGAGGTTGAAAAAATCATCACTGACGGTATGCCAGAGCTACTGCGTCGTGCTGCAGCAGAGGGTGCTGTTCTAGTGAAGAACGACGATATCCTGCCACTTGCAAAGGGCACAACTGTGTCCATGTTCGGCAGAACATATCGTGACTATTTCTTCGTTGGATACGGTAGTGGTGGCGACGTTATCCGTGCATACAATGTTGATTTGAACGAGGGTATTCGCAACTGTGACTGCCTAAATATCAACGAGGCACTGGACGAAACATATGCCAAGTGGATAGAAAAGAATCCTGTATCACACGGATACTGGGCACACTGGCCACTACGCTATGCCGAGATGCCACTAACTGATGATATCGTTGCCAACGCACGAAAGAATAGCGACGTCGCTGTTGTCACAATCGGTAGATCATCTGGTGAGGACAGAGATTGTGATTTAGCAAATGGTAGCTACTATCTTCACGATGAGGAGATTGCTATGCTAGACGCTGTTACCGACCATTTTGACAAGGTAATCGTGCTACTAAATGTTGGCAATATCATCGATATGAGCTGGACAAAGCACTATGGTCGCAAGATTGGTGCTGTCCTATATGTATGGCAAGGTGGTATGGAGAGTGGCAACGCTGTTGCAGACCTACTATGTGGCAAGGTTAACCCTTGTGGCAAGCTGGTTGACACCATCGTTACTGACTACTTCGACAACCCAGTATCTGCTAACTATGGCGCAAAGAATGACAATGTGTACAAAGAGGACATTTACCTAGGCTACAGATATTTTGAGACCTTCGCCAAGAGCAAGGTGTTCCTACCATTCGGCTTTGGTATGAGCTACACCACATTTGATATGGAGAAGGTTGATAGTGCTATCACCGACGATGGATTTGAAATCAAAATCAAGGTTAAGAACACTGGCGATATCGCTGGTAAGGAGGTAGCACAGCTATATCTCGAAAAGCCTTGTGGCAGACTTGGTAACCCAGCAAGAATCCTATGTGCATTCGCAAAAACAAAGACTCTTGAGCCAAACGAGGAGCAGGAGCTAACACTAAAGGTTGATATGTATCAGCTTGCATCATTCGACGATTGTGGCTCTACCAACAATGCTGGTGGATATGTTATCGAGCAGGGTGACTACAATTTCTATCTCGGCAACGACGTTAGAGCTGAAGATATGGTGCTAACATATTATCAAGAGGAGACAACTCTTGTTGCACAGCACAAGCAGGCATGTGCTCCAAAATACGATTTTGAGCATATGTTCAACGAGGCAGGTACTCTAAAAACAAAGCACTGTGCAAAGGAAAAGTACGACCTTGCAAGCCGTATCATGAACAATCTACCTGATGATATTGAGCAAACTGGCGACAAGGGCTACAAGCTGTCTGACGTCAAGGACGGCAAGGTTACTATGGACGAGTTCGTAGCACAGCTCAGCCTAGACGAGCTAGAGGCAATCACTCGTGGTGACTACGAAATGAACAGCAAATACGGCGCAAAGGGCAACGCTGGTGCATACGGTGGTATCCTAGACAGCCTACAGGCAAAGGGTATTCCAGCTGTCATCACTACTGATGGCCCTAGTGGTATCCGTCTACAAGCAAGCTGTTCCCTACTACCTATCGGCACATTGCTAGGCTGTTCATTTGATGAGGAGCTATGCTACGAGATATATTCCGTTGTGGCAAAGGAGATGAAGGACAGAGGCTCTGACGTTCTGCTTGCTCCTGGTATGAATATACATAGAAACCCACTATGTGGCAGAAACTTTGAATATTTCTCTGAGGACCCATATCTAACCGGCAAAATTGCAGCAGCAACAGTAAGAGGTATTCAGTCACAGGGCGCATCTGCTTGTCCAAAGCATTTTGCCTGCAACAACCAAGAGTACAAGCGTACTGTTACGAACACTGTCATCAGCGAAAGAGCGTTGAGAGAGATATACCTAAAGGGCTTTGAAATCTGCATCAAGGAAGCAAAGCCAAAGAACATTATGACCTCATACAACAAGATTAACGGCGTATGGAATCACTACAACTACGACCTATGCACAACTATTCTTCGTGGTGAATGGGGATACGAGGGCAATGTTATGACTGACTGGTGGATGCAGAGCAGCAAGAGTCAGGAATTTCCATCACTAAAGGACCAGGCATATCGTGTTAGAGCACAGGTTGACCTACTTATGCCAGGTGGTGACAGAGTAACCAATCGCAAACCAGATGGCACTCTACTAGCAACATATGGCAAGCAGTGGGGTATCACCCTTGGCGAAATGCAACGCTGTGCGAAGAATATCCTTAACTCTGTTATCGAAATCAAGCTTTAATCAAAAAAATTTACAATTTACCCACTACCAAAGTAGATATCAAGATGATATAATAAAGGTATAAAATAAAAAAGGAGAGATTTTTTATGAAAAAGACATTAAGCATCGTGTTAAGTATCGTTTTGATGATGAGCTGTTTTGCTATCAACAGTATGACAGCACTCGCTAGCACCAAGGTTGAGGACGCTATCGAGATAGACGCTATTGACACAGTATTTGACCTACAGACAACATATGACAAAAATCAGGAGTCAGCTGTTTGCTGGGCATCATTCACACCAGAAACAAGTGGACTATATATATTCAATGTTCCAGTTCCAGCAAACGAGGACTACATTATTTTCACAACTATGTTCAAGTCATACGAGGGTGCAAAGGCATATGATTGGGGCGATATGAAGGACGCTGAGGGCTATATCTTCAACGAGGAGCAAGGTATGGATGGCGATGTGTTCAAGCTACTCGGCAAGCACACATACTACATTCAGTACGAAGTTTGGGATTTTGAAAATCCAACACTTGAGCGTGTTATCTCAACCTCTATCATCAAGCATGAGCACACATACAAGACTTTCAAGGACAAGGCTACATACTACTGGGATGGCGAATATGGTGAGAAATGTTCTGTTTGCGACGCTAAAAAGAACACAACTACTATCCCATGCATCGACACAGTTAAGCTATCAACTACCTCATACACATATAACGGCAAGTCAAAGAAGCCTACTGTAACCGTTAAGGACAGAAAAGGCAAGAAGCTTGTTAACGGTACTGACTACACTGTATCATACTCATCTGGCAGAACAAAGGTTGGCAAGTACACAGTAACAGTAAAGTTCAAGGGCAACTACGAGGATAGCATGAAGAAAACATTCACTATCAAGCCAAAGTCAACCTCTATCTCATCACTAACAGCTGGCAAGAAGTCATTCACTGTTAAATGGAAGAAGCAGTCAACTCAGACTACTGGCTACCAGATTCAGTACAGCACTTCTGAAAAGTTCACAAATGCAAAGACATACACACTTGCTAACAACTCAAAGACCTCAAAGAAAATCGGTGACCTTCGTGGTGGCAAGAAATACTATGTTCGTGTTCGCACATACAAGAAGATGACCATCAACGGCAAGGCTACAAAGATTTACTCAAGCTGGTCAAAGACAAAAGCTGTTACAACAAAGAGATTTTAATTAATCAAAGCATAACAAAAGGGAGTCCATTGGACTCCCTTTTTTAATTGGAAATTCTCAATTTTCAATTCTACATTAAAAACACCCAAAGGCTGATGCCTTTAGGTGTTTTATTTTGGTTCGTAGTTCTTATTGAGCTTACGGATATTCTCTGTTGTCTTGTCGACCATGCCACTAACTTTTGACGAATGGCTCTTGTCGGTCTGGACAAATATGATGCTGTACTTTTTGCTATCATATTCCTCACTACCATCAAAGAATGGAGCTTGGTAGCCCTTTTTATCCCTAAATGTAGCCTCGGACACATATTCGCCATTAATGCGATACTCGTGATAGCCATAGTCGTTAGAATACCACGCTCTAAATCCATCGACGAATTTTTCGCCATCAAATTTTACAAACTTTGAGCTAGCATAAAGTGTTCTAGCATAATTCTCAAACTGGAATGAGTTGAAACAAAGCTGTTTTTTGTCAGAGCCCTTGTAGAGCATAATGCACTGATGAACTGGGTCGTCCATAACCTCGGACAAGCCCTCACGCTGGAACACACGCCAAGCGTTTACACCGTTCCAAGCGTATACCTCACAAAAATACTTTTCCTCTGTGACAGAAATGTAGCTACCGTCATAGGTCTCTTGACGGACATTGACAGGCTTGCGATATACCAAAAGTAGCTCATCGGTCTTGTCGTTATCGAAATCGACCAAATCAACATACGCTAGACCAGTGATATATGCCGATGCATTCTTGCTGACATACTCGGTCTTGCCATAAGTGTCGATATATTTCTCAACAATGTTGTAATACTCGTTAAGCATCTGCTGTTTGTCAGTAAGGATGCCCTCACCCTTGCCACGGCCAGTGAATTCGTACACAACATCCTGCACAGAGTCAGCCAAATCGACAGCACCTCTGTTGCGAAGAACGGACATTCTGATACGCTCAAAGCTCTCGGTATCGATATCGCCCTTGATAGTGTAAAGCTCGCTGTTAGAGTCGTATGTACAAACAGTCTTTTTGCTGAATTTCTTGCCACGGAATGCTAGGATAGTTGCCTTTTCGATATCGTCAGAGCTATGCTCACAGATATAGGTCTTGCCATTGTTGGTGTAGATAGTGAACCAAACGTCATCCTTTACATCCTCGGTCTGAACGAATGGACCCTTGTACATTTGGACAAAGTCGTCACCATCAAAGCCCCATACCTCTGCATAATACTCGCCAGCACGATTGTAGCAAACGAGCAGTTCACTGATTTTGTCATCGTTAAAATCAATCTCTCTAACATAGCAAAGACCAGTCATACGATATCCCTCGACACCATATTCCTCAAGGCTCTCGTAATTGCAGGCACCAAAGTCCTCCTCATAGCTAGTGCAAACCTTTGCAGCAGCCTCGTTGAACTCTACCTCTCTCTTGTTCTCCTTGTTCACCAAATTCATGGTGGAGAACACCGTCACTAGCATAGCAAAAATGAACACAGCAATGATGAGCACAGTGATGATAACTCGATGCTTTGTAGCAAGTCTGCTAGATTTTGCTTGCTTGGCAGCAGATTTGACAAATCGTTCTGCCTTCTTTGAGCCAATCTTCGCCAGCACAAGTGCGTTGCTAACTATCTCCTTTGCATTCTCTGTTGTAGAGGTAGTTTTTTCCTTTTTGCGAGATGACTTAACTGGCTTTTGCTTAT
Organism: uncultured Clostridia bacterium; assembly: GCA_937876375.1. Taxonomy (GTDB): domain Bacteria; phylum Bacillota; class Clostridia; order Oscillospirales; family Acutalibacteraceae; genus Eubacterium_R. The sequence goes on from CALEHY010000017.1 coordinate 15,020, forward strand.
TTTGTTTTTTCTTTGGGGCAGACTTTTTCTTTTTTGTATCTGTCTGTGGTCTGCTCTTTCGCTCGACAGTGAAGAGATCCATATTTACTGATGAGCCAGTGTTGTTCTCCTCTGTGTCGATAAGGCTATCGACCTTGCTCTGTAGCTTCTTGCGTGAACGGTCCATTGAGGACTCATATTCATCATCAAAATAGTTATATTTTTTTGCCAATCCGTCACCTCCTTACAAAAAGATTACATTCCACTCTTTATAATAGCATAAACAGACGGATTTAGCAAATATTTTATTAAAAAGTAGATATTATCGTCTTTATCGCACCAATGGGCGAATATTCCCAGTGCGAAATATAGTCATCCTCGACAAAATATTCTAGCTCATCTGCTGTGTCGACCTTGTCAAATGTATCGACGATAACTAGCTTGACCTTCATCCTATCAGGCAGTATCGATTTGATAAAAACAGACACCCTCTGTCCTACCTCTACGCCATCATACCCCTCTGCAAGACCAGCAAGATTCGGCATCAGCTCAACAAATACGCCATAGCTCTCGATACTACGGACAACACCGGTCACTGTTTCGCCAACAGCGAACCTAGAAGCATTCTGCTCCCAAGTACCCAGTAGCTCCTTTAGTGAAAATGTGAGCTTTTCGTCCTCTCTTTTCCTTAGGACACAGCGTATGCACTGTCCCTCACGCAGGCGCTCATTAGGGTGCGAAATCCTAGACACCGACAGCATATCAATCGGTATCAGCGAATTAATGCCAGCACCAATATCAATAAATGCGCCAAATCGCTCCAAATGTGTCACACGAGCACCTATGATATCGCCAGCAACAAGATTATCGACAAAATCACGCATACAATCAAGCTGAACGCTACGACGAGATAGCACAGCCAGCGTTTCACCAAAATCATCCTTGTGAAATCCGACCACCCTAAAGCAAACTGGCTTGTTCACCTTTGAGATAAGGGCAATATCCCTAACCTTGCCCTCCAAAATACCGAGCGCTCCCTCGTTGCGAGGTATTATGCCTCGCATAGCACCCAAATCTATATGTAGGTTATGTCCCTTGTCACACAGGACAACTCTGCCCTCTAGCACCTCTCTAGTCTGCATCGCTCTCTTAACAGCGTCGACTGTATCAAGCTTTTTTAGTAAGGACTCATTAACGCCCTCTGGATAGTAAGTCATACAATTCATTCCTTTTATATCAGTAGTTAATTATATGATTTCATATTGATAATAATTACATATAGTGGTATAATATGGTGATAAATAATTAGGAATGGTTGTATGAATATTAATGTAAACGATCACATAATTACAAAAAAGCCACACCCTTGTGGCAACAAGGAATTTGAGGTGCTACGAGTTGGTGCAGATTTCAAAATCAAATGCACAAAATGTGGCCACGAAATCATGGTACCTCGTAGCAAAATCGAGAAAAATATAAAGTCAGTTGTTAGTTGTTAGTCGCTAGTCGCTAGTGTTTTAGATGAGCTCTGCTCATACTCGATTATATCGTGCGTAGCACCCTATAAAGATTTAATAACTAGCAACTAGAAACTAAAAACTAGAAACTAATTCGGAGGAAATTATGTTTGATAAATTAGTAGAGGTAGAGCGTCGCTTTGAGGAGGTCAATGACCTTGTATGTCAGAGCGAGGTAATCGCCGATATGGAAAAATACACAGCTCTGATGAAGGAGCTAAAACAGCTCACTCCAGTTGTTGAAAAATTCAGAGAGTACAAAAAGGCAAAGGACACCTATGAGGAGAGCAAGGAGATGCTAGGTGATAGCAGTCTTGACGACGATTTTGCCCAGATGGTAAAGGAAGAATTTGAGCAGAGCAAGGATGATATGGAGCGTATCAACGAGGAGCTAAAGATACTATTGCTACCTCGTGACCCTAACGATGACCGAAATGTTATCATCGAGATTCGTGGTGGTGCTGGTGGTGAGGAGAGCGCACTATTTGCTGGCGTTCTATACCGTATGTACAGCATGTATGCCGAGGCAAAGGGATTCAAGACCGAGGTCATCAACGCTAACGAAACTGGTCTAGGTGGCTACAAGGAAATCAGCTTTTCTGTCGATGGCGATGGTGCATACTCTCGTTTCAAGTTTGAGAGTGGTGTACACCGTGTTCAGCGTGTGCCAGAGACCGAATCACAGGGCAGAATACACACCTCGACCACCACTGTTGCAGTTTTACCAGAGGCTGAAGAGGTAGATTTTGACCTTAACGAAAAGGATTTGCAGATAGATACATTCCGTTCATCAGGCGCTGGTGGACAGCATATCAACAAGACCTCATCTGCTATCCGTATCACACACATACCTACTGGCACCGTTGTTGAGTGTCAGGACGAACGCTCACAGCACAAGAACAAGGAAAAGGCACTAAAGGTGCTCCGTGCTAGACTGTATGATGCAGAAAAAGCAAAGCACGATGCAGAGATTGCTGGCGAGCGCAAGGCACAGGTTGGTACTGGTGACCGTAGCGAGCGTATCAGAACATACAACTATCCACAGGGCAGAGTGTCCGACCACAGAATCAATCTAACTCTATACAAGCTAGAGCAGATCCTAAACGGTGATTTGGACGAACTAATCGACGCACTAATCACTGCCGACACAGCCGAAAAGCTAAAAGCCAGCGAAGAATAAAATCAAAAATCCTATGAATACCATAATATTATCAACAAATGAAAATGATATAGCGATTGCTGGTGAGATACTGGCAAATGGTGGACTGGTTGCATTCCCTACCGAGACAGTGTACGGACTGGGTGCTAATGCGCTGGATGACGACGCTGTTAGGAGCATATATGTTGCAAAGGGCAGACCATCTGACAACCCACTAATCGTACATATCGCTGACAAGGGCGATATTGCACCGTTGGTCAAGGCTATCACACCAGATGCTCAAGCGCTGATTGATGCATTTTTTCCAGCACCACTGACGATTATTCTGCCAAAGAGCGACAAAATCGGTGACACAGTGAGTGGTGGGCTGGACACAGTTGCTATCCGTATGCCACAAAACGAAATTGCTAGAAAAATCATCAAGGCTAGTGGCTGTCCTATTGCTGCACCTAGTGCAAACACAAGTGGTCTGCCATCACCTACTAAAGCGAAATATGTCATCGACGATATGATGGGCAAAATCGACGCTATCATAGATGGTGACGACTGTGGCTACGGTGTTGAGAGCACTGTTATCACGCTTGCGACCGACACCCCTACTCTACTTCGCCCTGGTGCTATCACCAAGGAGATGATTGAGGAGATTATCGGCACAATAGATATCGCTCCTGCTGTGCTAGAGGGTATGAAAGAGGACGAGGTAGCTGCCTCTCCTGGTATGAAATACAAGCACTATGCCCCTAATGCAAGGGTCGTGCTAGTCAACGGAACAAAGGAGCAATACGAGAATTTTGTCAACACAAGACAGAAGGCATTTGCTCTATGCTTTGACGATGACAATGTCACTATCCCAAAGCTAACATTTGGCAAGGAGAACGACGATCTGTCACAAGCAAGGGAGCTGTTTGATGCTCTGCGACAGCTTGATGAGATGGGTGCAAAGCGAGTGTATGCCAGAGTGCCTAGCAAGGATGGTGTTGGCATGGCTGTGTACAACCGACTTATCCGTGCAGCAGCATTCTCCATCATTGATTTGACAAAACCATTCACCATAGGTATCACTGGTCAAACCGGTGCTGGCAAGGGATATATATGCGACATTTTGGCACAAAATGGATTCAAAATCATCGACTGTGACAAAATTGCAAGACAAGTGGTCGAAAACAATTCGCCACTGCTACCTATATTAGCAGACAATTTTGGGCAAGATATAATTATAGATGGTGCGCTAGACAGACAAGCGCTTGCAAAAAGGGCATTTTCTAATAAAGAAGCTACACAAAGGCTGAACGCAATTATGCACCCAGCAATAATGGATATGTGCAAAAAAGAGACTGACGGACTAACAGTGCTAGACGCTCCACAGCTATTTGAGGCAAATGCACAGAGCGATTGCTACAAAATAATATCCGTCATCGCACCAAAGGAAATTCGCAAGAGGCGTATTATCGAGCGTGATGGTATCACTGATGAGCAAGCAGAAATGCGAATGAACGCTCAGTTCGACGAGGAATATCTCGTGTCAAACAGCGATTACGTCATCATCAATGATGGCAGAAATATAGACGACCAAATATGCAATATATTGGAGGAAATACTATGAGTGAAAAGACAAAGCAGCTAAAGGATATGCTCTTCAACAAAAAGGAGAATGGCATTGACTTTATGAGCGACGAGGAGCTCACAATTTGTGACGAGTTCTGCGAGGGATACAAGGAGTTCCTATACCAGTGCAAGACCGAGCGTGAGGTTGCAGCATGGGTAGAAGGTATCGCACAGAGCAACGGATTTGTAAAATTCGACGAGTTCGGTGAGCCACTATCTGCTGGCGACAAGGTATATTATGCTAATCGTGGCAAGGCTATCATCCTATGTGTAAAGGGCAAGAGGAGCATCAAGGACGGTGTTCGTATCTCTGCTGCTCATATCGACAGCCCACGAATTGATTTGAAGCAGTGCCCAGTATATGAGCAAGATGGCATAGGATTTTTCAAGACACATTACTACGGTGGTATCAAAAAATACCAGTGGACAGCTATTCCACTATCACTACACGGTAGAATTTGCAAGAATGACGGAACATTTGTCGACGTTCGCCTAGGTGAAGAGGCTGGCGAGCCAAAGTTCTGCATCACAGATATTTTGCCACACCTTGGTGGCGACCAAATGTCACGCAAGGCTAACGAAATCGTCAAGGGTGAGGAGCTAAATGTTGTTATCGGCTCAAGACCATTCAAGGACGATGACGAAAGCGAAAGAATCAAGCTAAACATCCTATCATTGCTATACGAAAAGTACGGTATTGTTGAGCGTGATTTTCTATCAGCAGAGCTAGAGCTAGTGCCAGCATTTACTGTTGATGATATCGGATTTGACCGTTCTATGATTGGTGGATATGGTCACGACGACAGGGTTTGCTCATATCCAGCACTTCAGGCTATCCTAGATATCGATGATGCTCCAGAGTACACAGCAATCACAGTTTTGACCGACAAGGAGGAGACTGGCTCTGATGGCAACACTGGTCTAAACTCTGCATACCTAAAATATTTCATCGAGGATTTAGCTCGTATGGAGGGATATGAGGGCAGAGATGTTCTTCGCAACTCAAAATGCCTATCAGCAGACGTTAATGCTGCGTATGATCCAACATGGGCATCTCCATTCGAGAAGAACAACACCTCATTCATCAACAATGGTGTATGCGTGACAAAGTTCACTGGTGCAAGAGGCAAGAGTGGCACAAGCGACGCTAGTGCAGAATTCTGTGCTTGGGTTAGAACACTGCTAGAGGAGAACGACGTTCTATGGCAGACTGGTGAGCTAGGCAAGGTTGACGGTGGTGGCGGTGGCACCGTTGCTATGTATATCGCAAATATGGACGTTGACACCATCGACGTTGGCGTGCCAGTGCTATCAATGCACTCACCATATGAGATTGTCGCAAAGACCGACGTCTATATGGCATACAAGGCATTCCTAACCTTCTTCGTAAAATAAAAAACAATATTAAAAAAAGAGCAACGGATACCCTCAATGAAGAAGGTATCCGTTTTTTCAACTCTTTTCGGCAGATACTTTTGGTATTGCGACAACTTGCGTTACAGATGGTGCAGATGAAATTGTAGGGGAGACCTTGGGTCTCCCGTTCTTTCTATACAGAATGTTCGTTAAATAACAACGGGAGAGCACAGCTCTCCCCTACAAATTTCTGTTACAACCACCTTGTTGTAACATTTTAGTAATCTGCGAAGGCTCTCTTTATATAAGGGAGCTTATTTTTTAGCAAAAAATGTGAAATTTCGAATTGGAAAAAAGTTTCTGACATATTCCGAAAATAGTTATTGACATATGACAAAAACGGTGTATAATATCGTTGATAGCAAGAAAAGAGGTGCTTTTTATGGCAAGACCAAAGAAGATGCGATGCATTTGCGAATTCCCAAAAAGTATGGAATTTAAGCCATTTGGCGAATACGCAGACACAGTAAATTTATCTTTCGACGAATACGAAGCATTCAGGCTGATTGACTTTTTAGATTTTAGTCAGGACGAATGCGCAAAGCAGATGAATGTTGCCCGTTCAACGGTTGCAGCAATTTGCCAGAGTGCCAGAGCAAAAATTGCGGATGCTATTGTCAATGGAAAGGCGTTAGTTATTTATGGTGGCGATGTTGAGCTTTGCCCAAACCACTCAACCTGCTGTGGCAGATGTGGCCAAAGGGATTGCGATGTATGCGGCCACTGCGCAAAGGCTAACGCTTCAAATAAATAAACTTAGGAGGAAATGTTATGAACGAAAACGCATGGAGAGGCTTTAAGCAAGGCGTTTGGTGTGAATACATCAATGTTTCAAACTTCATTAAGATGAACTACACACCATATGATGGCGATGCATCATTCCTTGCAGGCCCAACAGACAGAACTAACAAAACAATGGAAAGAGTCAACGAGCTTCTTGTTGAAGAAAACGCAAAGGGTGGCGTTCTTGATGTTGACACAACTAAGGTTCTTTCAATTCTTTCTCACGATGCTGGCTATGTAGTTGACAAGGACACAGACCTTATCGTTGGCTTACAAACAGACGCACCACTCAAGAGAGGTGTTTCTCCATTTGCCGGCTTTAGAAATGCAGTTCAAGCCTGCAACGCTTACGGCTATGAGCTTTCAGACAAGATTAAGGACGAATTCACATACAGAACTACTCACAACACAGGCGTATTTAGAGCATACACAAACACAATGAAGGCGGCTCGTCACGCTGGTATCCTTACAGGCCTTCCAGATGCTTACGCTCGTGGCAGAATCATTGGCGATTACAGAAGGATTGCGCTTTATGGTATGGATTACCTTATTGAGCGCAAGAAGTACGACAAGGACAAGCTTGGCACAAAGGAATTTCTCGATGAGGAAACTATCCACCTTATGGAGGATTTATCAAAGCAGCTTGACTTTATGAACCAATTAAAGGGCTTAGCTCTTAGATATGGCTACGACATTTCAAAGCCTGCTACAAACGCAAAAGAGGCTATCCAATGGCTATACTTTGGCTACCTTGGAGCTGTTAAGGAGCAGAACGGTGCTGCAAACTCAATTGGTAGAATTGCAGAATTTATGGATATCTACATTCAAAGAGATATCGAAGAAGGCGTTCTAACTGAAACAGAGGCTCAAGAGCTTATTGACGACCTTGTAATCAAGCTTCGTTTAGTTCGCCATCTTAGAACTCCTGAATACAACGACCTTTTCGCTGGCGATCCTGTTTGGGTTACAGTTGCACTTGCGGGCGTTACTGGCGAGGGTAAGCATATGGTTTCTAAAACAAGCTTCCGTATTCTTCAAACCCTTTACAACCTTGGCCCTTCAGCTGAGCCAAACATTACAGTTCTTTGGGCAGAGCATCTTCCACAGAGCTTCAAGGATTTCTGCGCTAAGGTTTCAATTGATACCGATTCAATTCAATACGAAAACGACGATGTAATGCGTAGACTTTATGGCGACGACTATGCAATCGCTTGCTGCGTATCTGCAATGCAAATGGGCAAGCAAATGCAATTCTTTGGCGCTAGATGCAACCTCGCAAAAATTCTTCTTATGGCTCTTAACGGTGGTAAAGACGAAATCGAGGGCGCTCAAATTGCTCCAGAGGGCAAGGTGTTCGACGAGGAGGTTCTTGTTTACGAGGATGTATTCAACGCATACAGAACTTATCTCAAGTGGATGGCAAAGCTTTATGTAAACACAATGAACATCATTCACTATATGCACGATAAATACGCTTATGAAAGACTTATGATGGGCCTTCACGACACAGACGTTGAGCGTTTAATGGCATTCGGCGTTTCAGGCTTCTCAGTTGTTTGCGACTCACTTTCAGCAATTAAATTTGCAAAGGTTACTCCAATCAAGGACGAAAGAGGCATTATTGTTGACTTCAAAATTGAGGGCGAGTTCCCTAAATACGGCAACGACAACGACGAAGTTGACCTTATCGGTAAGGACTTAATCGAGTTCTTCTACAAGGAACTTTGCAAGACTCCTTGCTATCGTGGCGCTAAGCACACACTTTCAATTCTTACAATCACATCTAATGTTGTTTACGGCAGAAAGACTGGCTCTACTCCTGATGGTAGAAAGGCTGGCGAGCCATTTGCTCCAGGTGCAAACCCAATGCACGGCAGAGATGCTGAAGGCGCTTTAGCTTCTCTTAACTCTGTTGCAAAGCTTAACTACGCTTGCTGCCAAGACGGTATTTCAAACACATTCTCAATCACTCCAGACGCACTTGGTAGTGACGATGAGAACAGAATTAACAATCTTACAAATATGCTTGATGGTTATTTTGAACAGGATGCTCACCACCTCAATGTTAACGTTCTTAACAGAGAGAAGCTTATTGCTGCTATGGAGGACCCTACTCTTTATCCATCACTCACAATTCGTGTATCTGGTTACGCTGTAAACTTCAACAAGCTTACTAGAGATAAGCAAGAGGAGGTTATTGCAAGAACCTTCCACACAGGAATGTAATTTATGGCAAATATTCATTCATTCGAGTCCCTCGCTGCTGTTGACGGCGAGGGCATTCGCTTCGATATTTTCTTCACAGGCTGTCCTCTTCGCTGCGCCTATTGCCACAATCCGGACACTTGGCACAAGGGCAAAATTGATATGACGCCTGAGGAGGTTTTTAAAAAGGCACGACGCTACAAGCCATATTTCAAAAATGGCGGTGGCATAACCTTTTCTGGTGGCGAGCCACTTCTCAACGCTAGCTTTATAAATGAGCTTGCGCCTATGCTAAAGGCTGAGGGAATTGGCTACTGCATTGACACATCGGGCAGCGTTACTCTAACTGACGAGGTTAAAGCAGCAATTGACAACGCAGATATGGTCATTCTCGACATCAAATTCCATAACGCTGAGGATTTTTTCAAATACACTAAGGGCGATTTTTTCAAATTTATTGAAATTGCAAAATATTGCACTAAAATAAAAAAACGCCTGTGGCTCAGGACAGTTGTTGTGCCAAATATCAACGACACCAAGGCAGATATGGAGCAATATGCAAGGCTTGTTAAAGACTTTGAGTTTGAAAAATACGAGCTACTCCCCTTTCACACAATGGGATTTTTTAAATACGATGAGCTTGGAATTGAAAATCCACTAAAGGACACAAAGGCATTAAGCCGTGACAAGCTAAACGAATTGCAGGAATATTTGAATTCCATAATAGATTTATAATACTTTCACTAAAGGCGACCTACGGTCGTCTTTTTTGCTGAATTAATATCTTGCAGACATTTTTGGTATCGCGACAACTTGCATAATGTAAAAATGATACAAACACCGTAGGGGAGGATATCATCCTCCCGTTTTGCATTGTTAAAATTTATGTGCAACGGGCGATTGATAATCGGTCTCGGCTCCCGCCTCGGTCGGTGCTTCTGCTACGCAGAGGTGTCCACTGGACACCCGCACCCTACAAATTTCTGTTACAACCACCTTGTCACAACATTTTAGTATCATACCGTGATGAAATACAAAGACCCACTACAACACTTTCAACTTGAAAGTGTTGTAGTGGGTTACATACTTTCTAAAAGCATTATTTATGGAGCTATTTCGGTTCCATTATTTTTTGACAAAACACACCATCTTTATTGAGGGTGTCCCAATGCTCTCCCTTTTTTGATAAGGGATGTCATAAATCTTAATTATAATCAGTTTATTCCATATTATTTGTCAGCAACATAATGCACGACAGTGCTGTTACTGGTGCTGTTTGGGTGCGTAGTATTCTTGGACCTAATGTTGCCTGCACAGCACCAGAATTTACTATCATTTCGACCTCGTCCTTGTCGAATCCACCCTCACTGCCGATATATATCGACACACTCTTTGTGTTTTCGTCGACGATATTCTTTAGTGGCTCGCCACCACCCTCGTAGAACACAATTTTTGTATCAGCAGTATCGCTTGCAACAGCTTGCTTTAGCGTCATCATTGGTGCGATTTCTGGCACGATGCCTCGTCCACTCTGCTGTGCAGCCTCTAGTGCTATTTTTTGGTATCTAGCATTCTTCTTTTGTGCTGATTTTTCATCTGGACGGCTGACACAACGATTGGTCAGCGTTGGCACAATCCTAGTAACGCCGATTTCGACACATTTTTGGATGATTTCCTCTAGCTTGGTGCTCTTTGGCACGCCTTGGTAGATTGTGACCTCTACGCTTGGCTCACTCTTGCTAGCCTGCTCGTAGCAGATTTTTAGCGTAACTGTGTCCTTTGTGATTTCGTCAATTTGACAGCCATAGTCAACTCCGTTGCCAGCTGTGACCATCAGCATATCGCCAACCCTCATTCGTAGCGACTTTGCTATATGACGAGCACTCTCACCATCTAGCACGATATTATCTTGTGGAATGTAATCAATAAATAATTTTTGCATATTATTATCCTTATTATAAATTATTTCTTGCCCAGTGGAACAAGTATTGCTGTGCGATACCCTCGATACCGTTGAAACATTGTGGTAGTCCGTCTGGGTAATATTTCAGTGCCTTGTTTATCCATGTATCGACTGGCACACAGTCGTAAAACTCCATACCGAACAGCATTGCACAGTTAGCCACCTTGACGCCGACTCCACGAATTTTTAGCAATTCCTTTCTCGCATTCTCTGTTGGCATAGCCTTGATTTTTTCTAGGTCAATTTTGCCATTTACCATCGCTCTTGACAGTAGCGCTAGATATTCTGCACGATAGCCAAGTCCTAGCGCCCTTAAATCATCCTCACTAGCCTTGCATAGCTGTTCTGGTGTGGGGAATGTGTAGTGTCCGTCGCCCAAATCGTCACCGTATGCACAGCAAATTTTTGATACTAGCGATTTGATTCGTTTTATGTTGTTCTGCTGTGATATGACGAATGAGCACAGTGCCTCCCAAGGCTCTTGGTTGAGTATACGAATACCATAGTAGTCGTCGATAGCCCTTGCAACTAGCTCGTCACCTCGTAGCTGGTCACATATCTTGGCATAATCCTTGTCCAAATCGAAATAATGCACCCAAAAGCTGTCAAAAAACTCTCTGTCTGTATCATAAAAGATGATATCGTCATCGATTTTTGCAATTTTCAGGTATCTGCCACCAGCGACACCACTCCACGAGCCATCATCATTTTGCACCCATCTGAACGCTTGGCCACAATCGAGCGTCAGTGCCAAATCAAGACACTCAATGCCAGAAATAATTATATCATTTTTTTGTTCTCGAATTTCCATAAAATTGTATCTCTTTTGACATATTCATTAACTCAAAGTATATCACAAATCTGTCAAGGGTGAAAGTTAAAAATAGCAAAATTAACAAAAAGTTTTTGCCAAATTGTAATGTTGAAAACTCGGTGTAAAATGTTGAAAATTTACACTTTTTTAATTTTCAACAGCCTAAAAGTGCTATATTTACGGGGTTTTATGCATAGTTTTTAACATTTTCCACCGACTTTTCCACATTCCTAAAAAGTGGTGGATTATTACGATTCGTTATAGAATTTGGTTGTCAAGCAAAAATTTATGCATAAATTTCACAAAATTCGACAAGGTGAAAAATGTATATTTTTTTGCACAATGGTTAACACTATTTGTATAAATTTAGGTGCTTTTTGTGTGAAGATTTTTCACCTAGCTGTAGAGGAATGATTTTTATGATTAAGGGTGTTAACAAACAGATACTAGAGGTCACCAACACGGACTCGCCATATTTTGAGCGAATAATATATTTCGTCCGACCAGAGTCGCAATCCTTGGGTGAGCAAAAGCTACACAACGAGGCTGTGAAGCTTGCAAATATTAAGCACAAGCCACCTCGAACACGCATATCACCTCGTCAGCTTTTTGCATCATTCGTGTATTCGGCACTTGGTGTTGGTGCCGGCGTTGCAACAATGATAGTCGTTCAGTATATCGTAAAATAAAGGAGAATAAATATGTATAAGGTAATAAAAAGAGGTATGGCGATAATCCTATCCGTAGCGATTTTGTCGTCCATCGGTGCTGTCAGCCTGCTAGTGTATGAAACCTGTATCAAGGAGGAGGCTGTCTATGCACTGTCAAAGCTTGGCTCATCCGGTGCAGAGGTCAAAAAAATTCAGCAAAAGCTAAAGGAACTTGGCTACAGTGTTGGCACTGTGGATGGTATCTATGGCACAAAAACAAAGAACGCTGTAGTCAAATTTCAAAAGAATTGTGGCATAACAGCAGATGGTATCTGTGGCAAGCAGACGCTACTTTATCTAGGTCTAGGCTCGTCATCGTCAGGCGGCTCGTTCTCGTCCTCTGATATAGAGCTACTGGCAAAGGTGATTTCTGCCGAGGCTCGTGGTGAGAGCTACGAAGGTCAGGTCGCTGTTGGTGCTGTAATCCTCAATCGTGTTGCGCACCCATCGTTCCCAGACTCGTTATCCGGTGTAATCTACCAAAAGGGTGCATTCTCCTGTGTCAACGATAGTAACTGGTATGCTGCAGTAGCCGAGTCATCCAAACGTGCAGCTCGTGACGCCCTCAACGGATGGGACCCAACTGGTGGCGCAATCTACTACTACAACCCAGCAAAGACGAACGACAAATTTATGCACAGCCGACCAGTTATAAAGACTATCGGTAGTCATCGCTTCTGCAAGTAATGAGAATATAAAGCTACTCGTACTGCATACAGCTATTAAAATTAAGGTGTGGGCATCAGGCACAAAATTCTTATGGGAGCAGCCATTATCCATGCCTTAATTTTTATTTTTTATTGACAAATGCGTATCGCTTGTATATAATAAAGTTACTAAATATTTCGGGGCGAGGTGTAATTCCTCACCGGCAGTATAGTCTGCGACCCACTGAATGTGGCTGACTTGGTGAAATTCCAAGACCGACAGTTAAAGTCTGGATGAGAGAAATACTTATGTATCTATACATATCTATTACGCCCTAACGTTATTTCGTTAGGGCTCTCTTTTTGTCCCAACAAAAAGGAGGTTGCCATCTATGGCAGAAGTAAAAAAATTGAACACAAGATTAATCGCTGGGTGTGGAATGCTGACAGCTGTTGCTGTTGCACTACAGTATATCGAGATTCCTATCCCTATCATGCCATCGTTCATCAAGCTGGACTTTTCTGATTTGCCAGAGCTTATCGGTGCATTCGCATATGGTCCACTTGCTGGTGTGCTAATCGCATTAATCAAAAACCTAATTCACATGGCTGTATCACAGAGTGGATTCGTTGGTGAGCTATCAAACTTTATTCTTGGTGCTACATTCGCTCTAGTTGCTGGCTTAATCTACAAAAAGAAGAAGTCACGTGCTGGTGCTCTAATCGGTGGTGTATGTGGTGCTCTTGCTATGGCAGTTGTTTCGGTACCTAGCAACTATTTCATCATCTACCCAATGTACTACAGCATTCTAGGTTTCCCAGAGGAAGCTGTGCTCGGTATGTACCAAGTGCTACTACCTAGCGTAAAGAATATCCTACAGGCACTACTCATCTTTAATGTGCCATTCACATTTGTAAAGGCTCTCATCTGTGCTATCGTCACAATGCCTATTTACAAGCCACTTCGTCCTCTACTAAAGGGCAAGAATAAATAATTAAAAATTCCTTTTCTTAAAATTTCGGAGCAAACCCTATCTTCATCGGAGTTTGCTCCTCTTTTTGTCTATAAACGCTTGCAAAAATGGTATAATTATATTATAATAATTCAGTACGGATATAATATATCCAAATTTTAACAGATATAGGAGATAATACTATGCTAGTTTCTGCATCAGAAATGCTAAAGAAGGCTAAGGCTGGTCATTACGCTGTTGGCCAGTTCAATATTAACAACCTAGAGTGGACAAAGTCTATTCTTCTCACAGCTCAGGAGCTTCAGAGCCCAGTTATCCTTGGTGTATCAGAGGGTGCTGGTAAGTACATGACTGGCTTCAAGACCGTAGCTGCTATGGTAAAGGCTATGGACGAGGAGCTTGGTATCACAGTTCCAGTTGCACTACACCTTGACCACGGCTCATACGAGGGCTGCTACAAGTGTATCAAGGCTGGCTTTACCTCAATCATGTTCGACGGCTCACATTATCCAATCGAGGAGAACGTTGCAAAGACAACAGAGCTTGTAAACGTTGCTCATGCACTTGGTCTTTCTATCGAGGCTGAGGTTGGCTCAATCGGTGGTGAGGAAGATGGTGTTGTTGGTGCTGGTGAGTGCGCAGACCCAGAGGAGTGCAAGATGATTGCTGACCTTGGTGTTGATATGCTTGCTGCTGGTATCGGTAACATTCACGGCAAGTACCCAGAGAACTGGGCTGGCCTATCATTCGAGACACTTGACGCTGTACAGCAGAAGACTGGTGCTATGCCACTTGTTCTTCACGGTGGTACTGGTATCCCAGAGGATATGATCAAGAAGGCTATCGACCTTGGCGTATCAAAGATTAATGTTAACACAGAGTGCCAGCTTTCATTCCAGGAGGCTACTCGTAAGTATATCGAAGAGGGCAAGGACCTTCAGGGCAAGGGCTTCGATCCTCGTAAGCTACTCGCTCCTGGCGCACAGGCTATCTGCGACACAGTTAAGGAGAAGATGGAGCTATTCGGTTCAATCGGCAAGGCTAACGACTAATTTATCGCACAACAAAAGGCTGGAGTATCTCCAGCCTTTTTATTTTACTTTTTATTCTAATATATCTAGACCAAAGTCGCTGAGCTGTTCGTTGGTATCTATCAAATTCATACCCTTGTTCAAGCAAAAGATAATGACGCTATCCCTTGGCGAACGAGCATAAAGGTCGGTCAATCCAGCAACCTTCAAGAGCTTTCTTGTCTCGTTTAGACCGAGGTGCATACCGAACGCTATCATCAGCACCTTGTTGCGTGATGGATTTGTTTTGTTGCCGTTGAAGATTTGATAGGCATAATTCTTGTCCAAATTAGCATTTTGTATCAGCTCGCTTTTTGTAATACCCTTTTCGTTAATTAATATATCGAGATATTCTGCAAGGGACGAAAAGCACAGCTCTCCTACCTCCTGCTCAAAAAATTCCTCGTAGGTCTTTTTTGATTTTAAGATTTCTAGCAATTCTCCAGTAGACTTATCCATAACTCCTCCAAATGATAGTACGCTTTTTTGAACTAAAAATAAAAAAGTGCCACAAAGCTACCACATTATCTCCCTTTTATGATAAAATAAATGTAATATAAAATCAAGGTGGTGACGTCTCTTGTACAAAATTATTCACAAACTTAATGATACAACCTGCTATGCACTAAAGGACAACACAATTTTTGTGCTAAAGAAAATTGACCCTAGCGATATTGACACATATAAAAAACTGATTGCAATAAAAAGTCCTAATATTGCTAGGCACTACGAATTTGCATGTGTCGATAACACAAACTATGTCGTAGAGGAATACATAAAGGGTATCACCCTAAAGGAATATTGCGAAAAAAATCATCCCCTACAAAAAAGTGAAATCATCAGAATAGCAACCAGTATTTGTAACGGCTTGAACGAGATACACCAATCGAAAATTGTACACCGAGATATCACACCAACAAATATAATGATGGACGAGAGCAACAATCCAGTCATTATTGATTTTGGCATCAGCAGAATAACGAAGCCAAATATGACCAAAGACACCCAGATACTAGGCACATATGGATATGCTGCACCAGAGCAATTCGGTTTTTCCCAAACAGACCAAAAGGCAGATATCTACTCTATGGGTGTACTAATAAATTATATGGCTACATTAAAGCTGCCTAACGAACAGCTACCAGATAATGATTTGAGCATTGTTATCGAAAAATGTATGGAGATGGATACCAACAAGCGATACGCTGATATATCCAAGCTGTCAAACGCCCTAAACAAACGACATATCGAGTCGATAATAAGGTCAATCCCAGGCTTTAGGCAGGGCAAAGGCTGGCATATCATATTAGCATCGGTATATTATGCTATGTTACCTATAATGTTTTATATTCTGTTTGACTCCGGCAAAAGCCCAATCGTATCAATAGCTAATATCACTGCTGGAATACTGGATTTGGTCCTAACTATTCCAATAGCATTTAACTTCAAAAACTGGATAGAGCGATGGAGCTTTACTCGAAAGCTCCCAAAGAGTGGCAAAGTTGCAGTTCAGGTCGGATTAATATTTGTCTGTGTAATTATTTCTTTAGTATTTATTGTAATGTTTCAAAATTAAAAATGGTGTGCTGACAGCACACCAATGCTCTCCTTGTGTGTTGTATAATCATATCATCAACATAAGGAGGAAATATTATGGCTGACAATATTCAACAAAATCCACAAGGCTATGACCCAAATGTCCAGCAAGCAGTAAATTCTGCACTTGCCGAGGAGAAGAAAAAGAAAAAGAAGAAAAAACTAATCATCATAGGCGTAATTGCTATCGTTATTATCGCAATAATTGCTATTGCATCATCAGGTGATGACGACAAACCAGAAACAAAGCCTATCGACAACAACACTTCAACCGAGCAGGTGGTGGACGAGCCAGATGACAGCGAGGAGCAAACAGTACCAGACAAAATAAAGGCTGGCACAGCAATCACTGTCAAGGATTTGGAAATCTCATACATATCTTGCAACACAAACAGCAAGAATTATGACAGCTACACTGGTCCAGAATCAGGCAACAAGGTTGTTCGAGCAGAGTTTTCATTCAAGAACAATGGCTCTAGCGACATAGTCCTAGACGGATTCGAATGCTACGCCGATGGTCAAAAATGCGAGAGCTTTTGCTGGGGTGAGGACTACAACAGCTGTACTCTCGAGAGCGTATCTGCTGGCAGATCGCTAAAATCTGTAGAATATTTTGAAGTCCCATCATCTTCAAAGGAAATCGAGCTTGAGTTCGAGTCAGATTTTTGGTCCAGCGAAAAAATCATATTTGTAATCGAATAATAAATGTGTGCTATTTTAAGGTACTATAACAAAGGATAATGAATAACGGAGCAGTAAAAAAACTGCTCCGTTATTTTAATGTGAAATTTGTTTTTTATTTTATCTCCGTAGGGTGCGGGTGTCCAGTGGACACCTCTGCGTAGCAGAAGCACCGACCGAGGC
>CALEHY010000018.1 GCA_937876375.1 uncultured Clostridia bacterium
GAGCGTCACCTTGCCAAGGTGAAGGTAGCGAGTTCGAGTCTCGTAATCCGCTCCATTGTTTATTGCATTGCTTTTTATAAGCAATGTTTTTATATACGGCACCATAGCCAAGTGGTAAGGCAAAGGTCTGCAACACCTCTACGCCCCAGTTCAAATCTGGGTGGTGCCTCCAACTAAAAACGGTTTAAACCATTGTGTTTAAACCGTTTTATTTTTAGGTGTAGTTATGTTAGAATCAGTAACACTTTTGATGAATAAACTAAATATTCCCATCACTCTACAGCAAGAGGTAAACAACTTAGACGATAAAACAGTATTGTCTCTGGTAGATAAATGCAAATCATCCTTTGATACATTGATTGCACAAAATGATACTACAAGGCTTGCCGTTTGTCTTTATTATGCTGAGAATGTTACTAAGCCAGAGTACATAAAAAAGGGGATACCACTTGATATTTTTTATGATACAATGAGTGATATATCTATTTGGTGTGATAATAATGAAAATAAAGGTCTTAAGAATTATAATTGGATAAAAAATCATCTTAATTTAGAATTATTTAGACTTGGTAGATTACAATTTCAAATGTATAAGAGTAATAATAAAACATTGAAATATAACAAACTACCTTTTGATAAAGGCGAAAATCTACTGTATGTTCATATACCACAAGGTGAGAAACTTATTTATTCCGATTGCGTTAATTCTATATTAGCGTCAAAGGAGTTCTTCGCTAAATATTTTAATTATCAGTATGATTTTTATTTCTGCGAAAGTTGGTTGCTGTATAGCGAAAACTTTTTGTTTATGACACCGTCTTCAAATATTTTGCAGTTTCAATCACTGTTTGAAATTGTATATAATGTACCTGATGATCACCAAGCTGTTGAGAGAATATTTGGTAAAAGACAATTACTAAAACGAAAGTATCCAGAAGACACCACTCTGCAAAAGCAAGCAAAACGATATATCCTTGCTGGCAACAAACTTGGTGTTGGTATTGGTATAATTAGCAAATATGACATATAAAAAGGAGCCTTAAGGGGTGCCTTGCAGTTTTGACAAAGTAATTTTGCCTAGATTTGATATTACAAAATGCCCACAATACTAGCGTATTATGGGCATTTTTAATGTTATAGATAGGTGAAAGGACAAAGTCAAAACCTATGCTTTTTTATGTAGGGCACCCCAAGGGCTCCTTTTATTTGTTTGCTATATAAACACTTGTTGATGGGAACGCAAATTTAGCTCCATTCTTTTCAACTATTTCCTTGATTTTGAAATTAACATTGTTCTCAATTTTAAGGTATTCGTCATAATCCGGTGTGTTAGCGTAGCAACAGATAGATAGTTCAAGTGATGAATCATCAAGTTTTGAAAAATTGACTCTGATTGGGTTAGGGGATATATTTTCGTTCGATACTAGAAAATCTTCAATATCCTTGCGACATTTTTCAAGCAGTTCATTGTCAGTAGAATACTCTAGTCCAATCGTTGACAAAATTCGCCATTTATCAACTCTTGTTAAATTGATGATTGGTTCTTTTGTTAGAGTTGAATTTGGAATTGTAACAATGCTACCTTCTACTGTCCTAATAGTTGTAGATCTCATTTTGACTTCAATTACAAAACCTTTTAAATCAGAGGTTAGTATTTGGTCACCAACGATAAATGGTTTTTCAAATATAATAACAAAGCCACTAATCATATTAGAAACAGCCTCTTGCGCAGCAAGTGAAATAGCCAGTCCACCAACACCTATACCAGTTATAAGACCATTGATATTGTATCCTAGTTCGCTTAACGCCATCACAACAGTAAAAGCTATAACAATAATCTTTAGGATATTTGATATGAATTTGATTGCAGTAGTGTTCATATTATCAGTTTGACTACCAGCAAAATGTAGAATTAAATATAAGTTTTGCGATAGATAACTAGTTATGCACCAGCAAACAATCAGAATAATGATTATCTTAAACATTTTGAATATCGAAGGACTAAAAAAATTAAAATAGTGTAGAATTAGCAATCCAATGATAATCAATAGTATTGACAGAGGCTTTACAAGAGAGTTAACAAATGTATTCTTGTATTCTTCCTTATCCTTGTATATTAGCTTTGCAACAAATGTAAGAACAGCTTTTGATATTTGTTTGTGAAAGAGAACTAATATAACACAGATAGCTGCTGTGATACAAAATGTTATCGTTTTATCAGTGGAATTGAATATTTCTGTTATATGTTTAATTATATTATTCATATACGACCCTCCATATAATATTATGTTATATCAAATAAACAATTTTTTCAAGTAATTATATCTATTTAAATTAGTTTACAAAATATTAACAAAATTTATTTAATAAATTTAAATTTTTTGTTGAATTTTATTTCTTTTAATGTTATACTTATTCCATACTTATAAGGAGGGGACTGCTTTGAGCAAGGAAACCAAATTAGCTAAAAAAGAAAAGAAAGCCGCAAAGAAGGCTGCAAAGGTAGAAAAGCAACAAGCTGCTGCATATGCAA
Organism: uncultured Clostridia bacterium; assembly: GCA_937876375.1. Classification (GTDB taxonomy): domain Bacteria; phylum Bacillota; class Clostridia; order Oscillospirales; family Acutalibacteraceae; genus Eubacterium_R. The sequence goes on from CALEHY010000018.1 coordinate 2,534, forward strand.
AGCTTGTAAAAAATATCGAGAAAAAGAATGCTAAGGCAGAGAAAAAGGCTAACAAGAAGAACAAGCCATTTGTTCCAATTGCTATCCCAACTCAAGAAGAAGCATTTGCTGCTGCTCCAGTTAATAAGGGCAAGCAGATTACAAAGATGATTATTCTTCTATTGTTAATCGCATATATCATTTATTTCTTGGTAATGTGGTTTACATATGTTGCTCCAATCAAGAATATTGAGGGCGAAGAGGATGGTCCTTCAGCTGCTACAGAGTATGATAGATATGTAAATGAGCATAAGATCACTACTACTCCTACATACAGCGTATCAGAGGCAAAGTATTTGCTACAGCAGGTTCTTCACGATAACTGGCAGACAATCGGTTATTCTAGCGATCCTTCTTCATCAGCTATTAACTACAATGGTATGACCACTGTTAACAACGCTGATTGCTTTACATTTACAGCAACAGGCAAGAAGTACGCTGTTTCAACAAAGCTTTCTGCTGTATATGTTTTAGAGAATGGTGAGTATAGTCCTCTCACATTCCACCAGACAAATTACTTGTTCTAATATAATATTTAGTATAAAAAGCTCTCGTAATGAGAGCTTTTTTGTTTGAATTATTAAATGTTAATTTGCATTGCTTGAAACAACGATGATTAAATTGTATAATTAGAATATAAAATCGTGGAGGTATGATTATGCTTAACGAAAATATCAAACAAATGCGCAAATCAAATGGATATACTCAAGAAGAATTAGCTTCTAAACTAGGCGTTGTTAGACAAACTGTTTCTAAATGGGAGAAGGGGTTATCTGTACCTGACTCTGAAATGCTAATAAAAATAGCAGAATTTTTTGAAACATCTGTGACAGTGTTACTTGGTGAAACGATTAATACTAAAGAAAACGAGATTAGTATAGCTGAACTATCTGAAAAATTGTCTTTAATAAATGAACAACTCGCTAACGAAAAGGAAACAAAAAGAAAAACGATCAAATCAATATCTATTATCGGAATTGTTGGTGTAGTTATTTATACAATTATCAAAACATTTATGTATTTTAATACTATATCTTATGTTAATAACGATGATGTTGTTGGAACGATTATCGGTGGAGCTGATGGACCAACAACAATATTTGTTGCTTCATCTGGCGTTAATTATAAAACTTTAATAATTGTAGTTATTATATTTATTCTGTCAATTATTGGTATAATTGTTTCTCGTAAAAAGAGATAATTTAATCATTAATAAAACCGCATTCTTAAATCAAAGAATGCGGTTTTTGTTATTATATTTATTAATTCTTTAATGAATGTAATGGTGCAGGAATCTTACCACCACGACTGATGAATTTGCTTGGTTGTTTTGTGTTAACTCTCATAACTGGTCCAGAGCCTAGTAGTCCGCCAAACTCTAGCTCATCACCAATATCCTTGCCAATAGCAGGAATTAGACGAACAGCAGTTGTTTTTGCGTTTACCATACCGATGGCAGCCTCATCAGCAATAATGCCACTGATTACCTCTGCACTAGTATCACCAGGAACAACTATCATATCAAGACCAACAGAGCATACTGCAGTCATAGCCTCAAGCTTTTCAATAGTTAAGACACCGTTTCTAGCAGCATCAATCATACCTGCATCCTCTGATACAGGAATAAATGCGCCACTTAGACCGCCAACGCTTGATGATGCCATAACGCCACCTTTTTTTACAGCGTCATTGAGCATAGCAAGACAAGCTGTAGTACCAGCAGCACCACATTGCTCAAGACCGATTTCCTCAAGAATGTGAGCAACAGAGTCGCCAACTGCAGGAGTAGGGGCTAAAGACAAATCAACAATACCGAATGGTACGCCTAATCTCTCACTAGCTACCTTACCAACAAGCTGACCCATTCTAGTAACTTTGAATGCAGTCTTTTTAATAAGCTCTGCAATCTCATTAATAGAGTAATCAGGGTGCTTTGCAACAGCAGCTCTTACAACACCAGGACCACTTACGCCAACATTAATGACACAATCAGGCTCTGATATTCCATGGAATGCACCAGCCATAAATGGATTATCCTCTGGAGCGTTACAAAATACAACAAGCTTACCGGCAGCAATACAATCTCTGTCCTTTGTTAGTTCTGCAGCTTCCTTAATTTTCTGTCCCATAATACGAACAGCGTCCATATTGATACCAGCTTTTGTTGAGCCAATATTTACTGATGAACATAGAAAATCTGTGCTAGCAAGAGCTTCTGGAATAGAATTAATTAGTTCTAAATCACCAGCTGCAAATCCTTTTTGAACGAGGGCTGAATATCCTCCAATGAAGTTAACGCCAATTTCTTTTGCAGCCTTGTCAAGAGTAAGAGCATATTTTACAGGATCACCACCACTAATACCAGCTAGTATCGAAATAGGTGTAACTGAAACACGCTTATTGATAATAGGAATACCATATTCCTTCTCTATTTCTTGACCAGTTTTAACTAGGTTTTCTGCTTTTTTACAAATCTTGTCATATACCTTTTGGCAAGATTTATCTATATCACTATCACCGCAATCGATTAGAGAAATGCCCATAGTAGTAGTTCTAATATCAAGGCATTCGTCTTGAATCATTCTGATAGTTTCTAGAATGTCATATGTATCTATCAACTCGTTGTCCTCCTATATTTTATGCATTGAATTGAATAAATCCTCATGCATAGCATGGATAGACAATCCAGCTTCCTTACCATAGCTTTCTAGTTTATCTGCGAATGCAGTAAAATCTGTATTTGATTTTGAAGTATCAGCCATCATCATCATGCAAAATGTATCCTGAAGGATTGACTGTGATACCTCCATAACATTAACATTGCAATCAGCACAAATGTTAGATACTTTAGCAAGAATACCAACCATATCCTTACCAACAACAGTAATAATACAACGCATATTTATTACCTCCAATAATTTATTACAGCAATTATAACAAAATGAAAAATATTTTTCAATAAATGTATAAAATATATTTAAAAATTTGTTGATATATGATAGAATAAGTAATTAATAAAGGGGGTATTATGTGAATTATAAGAACATATTTGATACACATACACATTCTATCAATTCATTTGATGGTAATCATACCTGCCTTGAGCTATGTCAAAATGCTTTGGATAAAGGTGCAATTGGTATCGCGATTACTGATCATGTTGATATTGATGGCGACGACTATGATTGCAAAAAGCAATATAGTGATGCACTAGAAATGAAAAATAAGTTTGATGGTCAGCTAGAGGTTCTGACTGGTATTGAGCTTGGCCAAGGTTTATATGTTCAAAACAAGGCTAACGAGCTTCTCAATACATATAACTATGATTTCATTTTAGGCTCAATTCATAATCTTTGTAATATGCAAGATTTTTATTTCCTAAATTACAAGGAATATGATATTGATGGTTTATTGTCAACATATTTTAATGATTTATTAGAATATTCAAAACTAAATCTATTTGACTCATTAGCTCATTTAACATATCCACTTCGTTATATTGTTGCTAGAGAGCACATTAATGTTGATCTTTCAAAGCATTATGATATTATTGATGCAATTTTCTTAGAATTAATTAAATCTGACAAGGCGTTAGAATTAAATACATCAGGATTATTTATGGATATGAAAGACACTTTACCAAACAAATCTCTTATAAATCGCTATCATGATATGGGTGGTAAGCATGTTACTGTTGGATCCGATTCACATTATAAGAACAAGGTGTGTCAAGGTATCGATACAGGCTACGAAATTCTAAAGAGCTGTGGATATGACAACTTTACAATTTATAAAAATAGGGAACCACTTTTGATTCCTATAGAATAGAGGTATAATATGGATAGATTACTAAAATTAATCGAGAGCAATCCAAGATTGTCTAATGAAGAAATCGCTGTAATGCTCGGATCTACCGAGGCTGAGATTACAGAGGCTATTAAATTATATGAGGAGTCTGGCGTTATCAAGGGCTATAGAGCCATTCTTGATGAGTCAAAGGCCAATCCTCTTGCTGTTACTGCTATGATTGAGATTAATGTTCAGCCAAAGTCTGGTCACGGATTTGATGATATTGCAAAGCGTATTTCATCACTTGATGAGGTAGAGAGTGTTTACCTTATGAGTGGTGGTTCTGATTTGTGTTGTATTGTTAAGGACAAGTCATTTGAAGAGGTTGCTATGTTCGTGGTAAAGAGATTATCACCACTAGAGGATGTAGTTAAGACAAAGACTAACTTTATCCTTAAGAGATTTAAGGAGCAAGGTGTAAATCTATGCGATGATACCACTGATGACAGGGGGACTATCTCGTTTTGATGAACTATAATGATTTTTTGAATGATAAGGTCGTTAATGTTAAGCCATCAGGTATCAGAAAATTCTTTGCTATTGCTGAGGAAATGGATAATGTTATCTCTCTTGGCGTAGGTGAACCTGATTTTCTTACTCCATGGCACATTAGACAGATGGGTATTGATTTCCTTGATATTGGTAAAACAAGGTACACTGCAAACGCTGGACTTATCGAATTAAGAAAAGAAATATCAAAATTTTATAATAGAAAATACAATGTAAAATATGAACCAAAGTCAGAGGTGCTAGTTACTGTTGGTGGCTCTGAAGGTATCGATATGGCTATCAGAACACTGCTAAAACCTGGAGATGATGCTTTAGTTGTAGAGCCTTCATTTGTTTGCTACAAGCCTATTGTTGAGGTTTCTGGTGCCAATGCTATTCCTATCGTTACCGAACAAAAAAATGACTTTAAACTCACTGCAGAGACTATTGAGAGAACTGTAACACCAAACACAAAGCTTATTGTTTTACCTTATCCAAACAATCCTACTGGTGCTGTTCTTAATAAATCAGAATTAGAGGATATCGCTAAGGTAATAATTAAGCATAATCTGTTTGTTATCTCTGATGAGATATATAGTGAGCTTACATATACAGATGAGGGTCATACCTCTATTGCGTCAATTGACGGTATGCAAGAGCGTACTATTGTTATTAATGGTTTTTCAAAGACATATTCTATGACCGGTTGGCGACTCGGCTATGCACTTGGTCCTGCACCTGTTATTGAGCAGATGACTAAGCTTCATCAGTTTGCTATTATGTCTGCACCTACTAACTCACAGTATGCTGCTATTGAGGCTCTTCGTAATGGTGATATTGATATTAAAAATATGCGCCAGGATTACGATATGCGTCGCCGATTTATTGTTGACGGATTTAACAAGATTGGTTTAACTTGCTTTGAGCCAAAGGGTGCTTTCTACGCTTTTCCATGCATTAAGTCTACAGGATTAACCAGCGAGGAATTTGCAGAGCAACTCATTAAGTCAAAGAGGGTTGCTGTTGTTCCTGGTAATGCATTTGGTGACTCTGGTGAGGGATATATCCGTGTTTCATATTGCTATTCTATCGATAATATAAAGGCTGCTCTAGAGAGAATAGAAGAATTTGTTAAGGAATTAAAAAATGAAGGTTAAAATTAACGCATATGCAAAGATAAATTTGCTGCTTGACATTGTATCAACAAGAACAGATGGTTATCATGATCTGTTTATGATAATGCAGAGCGTTGGCGTTTGCGATACTGTTACTGTTGAAAAAACAAAGGGTAAGAAAATCACTCTTTCTTGCAACATTGATGGTATTCCTCTTGATGAAAAGAATATAGCTCACAAGGCTGCTGTTGCGTTTTTTGAGTATAATAAAATAAAGAATACTGGAATTCATATTGATATCGTTAAACGCATTCCTCACGCAGCTGGTCTAGCTGGTGGTAGTGCTGATGGTGCTGGCGTTATTGTCGCATTGAACAAAATATACGATACAAATTTGAGCGATGATGAGCTTTGCAAAATCGGTGTCAAGGTTGGTGCTGATGTTCCGTTTTGTATCACTGGTGGAACATTACTATCTCAAGGTATTGGCGACGTTCTAAACAGGGTAAAACCTCTGCGTAGATGCTATATTGTACTTGCAAAGCCAGAATTTGGTGTTAATACAGCATTTGCATACAAGCAATTTGATTGTTTCGGTAAGGTGCATACTCCTGACAAATTTGGAATGCTAATGGCTATGCAATCTCGAGATTTGGTACAGATATGTTCAAAGATGGAGAATGTATTTGAGCAATTTATTGAAGTGCCTAATCGTGTTGATATGAAGAATATTATGAGAGATAATGGTGCACTCGGAGTTTGTATGAGTGGTTCTGGTCCAACTGTATTTGGTATATTTGATAGTAAAGATAATGCTAATACTGCTGCAAAAGATTTGAAGAAATTTGCAAAGGATATTTGTGTATGCACTCCAGTAAACAAGGGATGCAAAATTGTTGAAATCACTGAATAAAGATATAAAAACCTGCCAATCATTAATTGAAAGGCAGGTTTTATATTTGAAAAAATCATATGTATTTGTACCATTTTTATTATGTTTCGTATTTATATTTGTATATTGTACTCCATCAATTGTTATGAGTGAAAATATTAGTGAAAAGGTGTTTAGACTGCACATACTAGCGAATAGTGATGAGGACAATGATCAACAATTAAAGCTAAAAGTTAGAGATGATATTTTGTCATCATTTAACTACCTATATATAGATTGCAAATCATTTAACGATGCAATTGCTGATACAAAAGTTAATCTTGAATATATAAAGGAATGTGCACTAAAAACAATTAAATTAAACGGTTATAATTACAGTGTTAAAGTGCAAGTTGACAAAGAGTATTTTAATACTAGAGAGTATGATGTTTTTACACTTCCAGCTGGATATTATAACACACTAAAAGTTATTATTGGTGAAGGGAAGGGGCATAATTGGTGGTGTGTAATGTATCCTAGTGTTTGTTTATCAGGTTGTGTTGATGATTTTGATAATGAGTTAACTGAGGAAGAAAAGAATTTTATAACAAACACAGGATATGATATAAGATTTAAAACGATAGAAATATACGAAAAAATCAAATCAAGCCTTAAAATATAACTTGACATTGTATTAAAAATCTATTATTATATTTGTGTTGTGCTGGTGTGGCGAAATCGGCAGACGCAAGGGACTTAAAATCCCTCGGTGGAAACACCGTACCGGTTCAAGTCCGGTCACCAGCACCATTCAACTAAATATAATATGCCAGTGTGATGGAATTGGCAGACGTGCCGGACTCAAAATCCGGTCCTGGCAACAGGGTGCGGGTTCGACCCCCGCCACTGGCACCAAAAAAGAGCGTACATTATGTACGCTCTTTTTTTATTTTACAGCCTATTAATATTGTTTAAATGATCAAAATACAAGTCATATACGTTGTTCTTCTTCATCAATCCACCTTGCAATGACATATGATCACCCCTGTAAACAGGGAACACATTCCATATTCCTTTTTCAACATTAATTTCGTCATATTCTGTTTGAGGCTCATTGAATGGTGCCTTTGCCGATATAACATTAACTAGACCATCATTTTCAAGCCATTCATCAGTTATTTCAACACCACCATCAGTAATTCCAGTGTGCTTGCCCATTTTGATAGCACTATTGATAAATGTTGACTCTGTAATATCATCGATAGGGCTATATGTGCCATCGTTGTTTTGTTCAGTAGATGAACATGGTATTGAAAAGTAGTATATATCGCTTTGTGTCTGTAGTGATTTGTTTAGCTCAAGTGCGTTGTCAATTCTTAAATCGTATGATGCGTAGTCGTATTCAGCTCTGCCATCAGGCTTTGTTGTAGTGAATTTTGACACCATATCTGACATAAGCTTTTGTGTTTTGCTGATATCTTCATCAGTGCCGTCATTTGATTCATATGCAGAAGTTCCGTTATGAGGCGCAGCAAGTGCTGTGATTGAATAAATCCAATCGCCCTTTCCACCAGTGAACAGCGCTGATATTGAATCATCAGTTGTCGCATTCATTTCAGCCTCACTACCATCAGCCATAAGATCAGATAATAGTCTAATTGTAGCACCACCAAATGAGTGTCCAAGAAGATTGATTTTATTCTCACTATCCCATTTGTCAATTAGTGGATTACTTGAAAAATCTTTGCCGTATCTATCGTGATTGCATCTCGTGCTATGTTCCTCACCATAATCAACGATTGTGCCAGTAAGCTGCGCATATAGCTCACATGCTCTGTCCCATGCACTACCTTGTGGATTTACAGACGCACTGTAGCAATCAAATCCTTGCTTGTTCAACTCTTTTAGTAAATCACCATTAAACATACCCCAATATTTTAGGAATTTGTTTTGCGTATCATAGCTACCCCAACCAGATAATCCATGAACGAATACATATTTGTAATTTGTGTTCCATTCTGTGTTCGTAGCTGATTGTACTGCACTATTGGAGCACGATACAAGCATCATAAAAATCATTAAAACAGATATAATTTTGGTTATTTTCTTCTTCATATTACCACCTCAAATGTATTATAACATTAATAATTATACAAAATCAACAATATGTTGAAATATGTATTTTGCTTTGTTATAATATAGTCATTAAAGAGGTGTTTATATGAATGATTTTAGATGGCTATATGTTGGTAGTGGTGGAATAGCTAATTCTACTGCACGAAGCATTTTGAGAGGCAAACATAAGATTACAGCTGTATATGGCAGAACATTATCGAAGGTTGAAAATTTCGCAAAAAAGCATAATGCAAAAGTTTTCACAAATTTTGATGAGGCAGTATTGTGCGATGAAGTTGATGGAGTATATATTGCCACTCCACATACAGCACATGTTAATTATGCTGTTAGAGCAATGGAACTTGGCAAACCAGTTCTATGCGAAAAGCCAGTTGGTGTTTCAGTTAAAGACGTTGATACATTGATTAACTCTTCAAAGGATAATAACGTATACTTTTGTGAGGCAATGTGGACTTGGTTTAGCGACGTTGCGCTGACTGTTAAATCATGGATTAACGATAAGAAAATAGGGGATATAGTTAATGTAGAAATTGATTACAAATTCCCTGGTTTAATGATGCCAAAGGATTCTAGAGTAAGAATGCCAGAAACAGCTGGTGGTTCGCTGCTCGACGTTGGAATATATCCAATCACATATTGCTATAATCTGTTCGGATATCCTAATCAAATTGAGTGTAATGGCGAAATCAAGGATGGTATTGATATAAAAGAAACCGTTATACTATCCTATAATAATTTTAAATGCACTCTTAACATTGGACTTGATTCGCTCAAAGAAGGCTGTACTATTACTGGCACAAAAGGAACAATCAAACTACCAATTTTCCATTGTGCTCGAAAAGCCGTCCTTAAATCAGGCATTAAACGAAAAGTATTTAGAGGTAAGACGGATTATCTTACAGAATTTACTCGTGTAAGCGAAGAAATTAATGCAGGTTTAAAAGAATCAAAATTTATTCCATTTTCTGCAACAAGAGATTGTATGTTGATAATGGATGAATGTAGACGTCAAATGAATTTAGTTTATCCATTTGAAAAAGAGATAGGTGAGTAACCTATCTCTTTTCTTTATGCTCTGTATGTAGCTTTTATAGTATTATCATCGACAACTTGCCATCTGTCAAATTGATAGAATGGAATTTTTGGTGCAGATAAATTATTCAAATCAACATTATCAATATCATCATAAATATAGCTGATAACATTTTCATTCTTATCTAGTACTGCAATTCTGTTCGACGCTTCTTTTATATTTGTAGGATAAATTTCAATAATAGCATCATTATCAAATGTGTAGTTAATATCATCGTCAGCGTAACACAATACCTTTGTAACACCATTTTGTTCGATAGTTACCTTTGACATTTGACTAACTGAAATAGTAGTACTTTGACCGTATGAAACATTTTGAATTTCAATATCTAGACCATTACAAATTGACACTGATAATGTTCTTACACGAAGAATAGCACTTGCCTCAATTATTGCTTTTGTACAAGCGTCTAGAGTATTTGCATCAGCATCAATTATAGCTTGTTCTGCATCTTCAATTAGTGATGAAATAGTGCCATTATACTCATCAACAGATGACGCTGTATATTGAGTAAAATCAGAAACTATTGTGATTTTTGCTAGATTGTAGCTTTCGATACAGCTAGTTAAATCAATTTGTTTGATAGCTGGTACAATATTCTTCTTTTCCCAATACCCACACAAGTTGGAGCAATAGTAGATATCATATCCGTCTTCTGTTTCAGTAGGATCAACTGTTCTTGCATATATAAGCTCGTTGTGAGAATCTTTGTTTATATCAGTGTACTCGAAATACTTGTCGTTACATGCTTCGCAAGTGTATTCAACAATACCGTTTGATATACAATTAGCTGAAGCTATTTCATTTGCTATATATGAGTGACCAAGCTTATCGACGTTTGTTCCATCAACAATTTCTTCGTTACCACATATTGTACATACCAGCTTGTCATATCCATCTTCAGTACAGGTTGGATTAACCGTGATTTGATTGTAAGAATGACCTAGTAAACTATTTGGGATTTCTACAGTATCTGTAGCATTACATTTATCACAAGTTGCAGTTTTTGTACCATTTGTAGTACATGTTGCATCGTCGTTATTAACGTAATTTGTAAAACTATGCTGCTCTGTTACATATGTACTTAGTTCGTGGCATAAGCTACATACACCAGTATGTGTTCCATTTTTCATATCAGTATATGTAATTTGATGCTCTATCTTATCACCAGTTTCGTTATATGAATACTGACATATTAGACAAGTGTATGTAGTGATTTTTGGTTTTGTACAGCTTGCTTCTTGAGTAACCGAGGAGTTATACATGCAGTTTTGATTACTCGTTTTTGATTGAGTGTAAGTTGTGTACTTGATTTCATCAACAACTCTACTGTCGCCTTTGTCCCAACCTAAATAACAATGTGTACCGTCATTGTTTGATACAGCAACATTTGATTCTGGTAAGGTAGGGGAGTCACCTTCATCGTAAGACAATAGAGTAGTTTCACCATTCATATAATGTAACTCTGCTATCTCTATCTTCTTCAAATTAGAGTATGCATCATTATATTCGTTAATAGCTGTTGTGATTGCATTATTAATTCTGCTAACAGCATTAGCCATACCTAAAGTCGTTTGAAGATTTGAGTTAATGTTAAAGTTAAGTAGATTGCTAGTTTTTTCTTTATATGAGTTATACGAAGCTGTAGTGTATTTATTATACTTGTTTGCTATAGTAATTGCCTGTGATTTTGCATTTGCTATAGCACTTTTTAGTCCAGTAATATCAATATAATACACATTACCAGATGAAGTAATTGTGTATGATTCATTACCAGTCTGGTTGACTGTGAATGGAATACTTGTCTTTGGATTGCTGGATGGGATAGAGTTCATAACTAATCCGTTTTTAAATCCAATTTCATATGTATATGACTGTGTTTGACAGATATTGCCACTTCTAACATTTGTGTTACCTAGCTGATTGGTTGAGCCACTGTCAGATGGCCAACCATTAAATCTATTACAGTTAGCAGTGTTTAAGCCAATCCAAGTGTTATCAAGTGAAAAAGCAGGAGTGCTTGGCAAATATATTGCTGCAAAAGTAGAATATGAGTATCCACCAGTTTCATACGAGGAGGTATTAAACGAAGCTTTAATTGGAATAATTGGTGCTGTCACTCCATCATAAACAACAAGTGTGTTTGATGGCATTAATATGTATCCATATGTACTGTTTTTATTAACAAGAGTATCATTTGTATTTGCAACGAATGAATTTGAGCAATACAAAATATTTCTGTAATATGTTCTGTTTGTTTTGTTTTCAATTCCAACGCCACCAATTGTTGGCTGTACATAGCTGACCTTCATAGAAGAGTTTGTAATTGTGTTTACAAAATTTGTATCAGCCTGTGCTGATATAGTAGGCAAGTTGCTTTCTTCAGCTATTGCTAAAAGATTATTGTGTACAGTAGTAGCATTTAGATCAGAATTATATATTCTAAAATCTCTAATTGCACCACTGTAGTATGCTGTGTTCTCTCTGTTAACGCCTAGCTTGATTGAGTTTGGCACGTCGAATGTGTGATTGTCGTAAAAATCACTTTGTTCACCATATACCTTGCTACCATCAACATATATTTCCATACTTTTTGATGAATAAAACTTGATTACATATGTATGCCAACCAACGCTAGATGCACTTGTAGATGAATATTTTGCTGTACCAGCACTATTAGTATAAACTATTGATCCATTTGGAGCATATGACAATAAGGTCTTGTATCCAGAAGTGCCGTAATTATTATTGAATATGCAGAAGAATGGGGAAGAGCTAGATGAGCTGTTTACATAAGCCATAAATGCGATAGTTGTACCACTACCACCTTCAACACTGCCAGCTATTCCTCTGTTTAGCAAATTTGTGGATACAGTATAATATATGTCACTATTATTGAATGTGGCAGCATTATAACCATTAACATTAGCCCAGTTGACTGTACCTTGTGTAATAGCATTTCTTCCTCCAGAGGTCGTATCTGTAGCATAATCCTCTGACGCTAGCCATCGTAATTTTAGATTAGAAGAATTGCATATATCAGTAGCATTAGCAGTAATAGGCAAAGCGCATACAATCATTATGATTGATATAACTATTGCTACTATTTTCTTTAGAGATTTTTTCATATATAGTCCTCCCAAAAGGGTAAAGTTATCCATAATATTAATGTTATTATATATAATTTTTGAATTTAAATCTATTGATTATTTATATAAAATATTATAATAAAGTCTGTTAATTTTGCTAATTGAATTCGCACCTTAAAAATGCGATAATATCCTAAAATAGATTATTCTGCTCAATTTTGAGGTGATTATATGAAAAAAAGAATATCACGAGCTATTGCTGTGTTAATATCAATATGTATCCTGTTCAGCACTATTCCTGCATTTGCTGGATACGCTGTGTCATCACTTACTAATAACGTATCTCGAACAAGATGGATGAGTGAAATTAAGGATGACACCTTGCTGTCGGATATATCCATTCCTGGTACACACGATTCAGCTGCTCGTATTGTTGACACTATGACTGGTACTTGGGCACAAACACAGAGTATGACTATCTCTGATCAGCTTAATTGTGGCGTTCGTTTTCTTGACCTTCGTGTTAGATACAATACTGACGTTTATTATAATGTCGAAATGTGTCATGGTAGCATTACTATTTGGAATGGTAATGGTGGTCACCTTACCTTGTATCAAGTAATCAGTGATGTCAAGAATTTCTTGAAATCCAATCCAACCGAAACTGTTATCGTCAGCATCAAGGAAGATGATGGTAGCAACGAGTCAAATATAGTTAGCTCAATTAATCAAATAAAGAACGAGGATCCATCATTCTGGTACCAAAGCTATAATACACCAAAACTTGGTGACGTTCGTGGCAAGATGGTTGTGTCTAGTAGAATGTCCACTATGACTGGTATCTACTATGGTTGGGGTGATCAAGGTTCTGATGGTTCATATGTGCAGGCGTATTCTGGTGCAATTATTCAGGATAGATATAATATGGGCACTACTGCAAAGTGGAATGACGCCATCGTTCCTACATTTGAATATGCCAAGAAATCTGGTCAGTGGGTGATTAACTGTCTTAATACAACCGGTGGTGGTATCGCTGGCGTGTCTGCGAACGCTAACACCATCAATCCTGCATTCGGTCGATACGATTTGCATAATAATAGATGCTATGGCGTTATTCTCTTTGACTATATCAATGACGACTACACTACAAAGGTTATCAAATGTAACGACCTTGTCACAAAGCGTCAGCCTAACCCAGAGAACAAGGAATATTACTATAGACTTAATGTAAACAATCCAGATTCTGTTCCTAGCGGATGGACCTCCTGCAGTCTGCGTCTGTATTACAAGGCTAATAACGGTACTGGTTATGAGGGCTCAGAGCTACTGTTTGAGAATGGCGATACATACAACGGATATGCTTTCGTTTGCCAAACTGGTAACTACGAATTTTCTGGCAAAGTGCCTGGTTATCCTACTAGAGTCGTGTTCCAGTACAACTGGGGATATGGCTCTGATAGATTAGAGCTCGATTTTAAGCTTTATGTGTCTGATAGCCCTAGCTCGCCATATACACAAATATTGGATACATTCTTTGCTAGAACCTCTAGCTCCTCTACTCCACAAAATGGTATAGATTATTTCAGCGTTGATTCATCAAAGAATCCTAAGCCTACTACTATATCATTCCTTAATGATTCTCAAACAACTATTAATGTCCCATCTGCTAGTAGCGACGATACAAATACATATACATTTAATACAAAGATATATGACCAGTACGGTGTACGCTGGTATCAGGATGCGTCATCATATAGCTTGTCAAAATCGCTCAACGGTCTCTCATTCACCAATAACACATTGAGCGTAACAAAGCTAGCTAATGATAACCCAAAGGACAGTGAGGCATATGTCCTAGCTAGCTATGCATATAACGGTAATACTATCACAACACCACAGAATAAAAAGATTGTGTTGAACACTAATCCTATCCCATACACATTTGTTGATAAGGATAATAATGTCCTTGCATCATCATCTGCATATTATGGCGAAACACCTAGCTACGGTGGTACACAGCCATCTAATTACTTTGATGGTACATTGCATTACATATTCAGTGGATGGACGCCTAGCACTGTTTCTATGACTAACAATGTGTTCTCTCCACAGTATTCTGTTAGTATCCATCATAAAGTGACCGATAAAAAGGATGCTACTTGTACAAAAACTGGATACAACCATGTGTACTGTACCGATTGCGATTATGTCGAAACTGATGAAACATACGATGCATTGGGTCACGATTATGACCACGCTGTAAGAGGAGAGCTTGTCAGTGCAGTAGGGGAGAAGAATGCTTATTTCCCATTCTATTGCCCTAGGTGTAATGAAGAGCTTGTCGATCTTCGTCAGTATCTTGACAATGACTTTGACGCATATAATACAGCGCTTAAACAATATCACGATATCCTAGCTGATAAGGATTACGATACCTATATTCCTATCTCACGATATGAGCTACAGACTACTGTTGAGTCTGCTATTGCATCAGTTAATACCGACACTGTTAGCCAGACTGTTATCGATACAGCATCAGCTACTATTCTGTCTGCTATTGATGATTTCACTGCTGCTAATGGACTAACATACTATACTATTTCATTTGTATATAATAATGGTGCTATTATTAATACATTATATAAGGACGGTACACAGCCAGCTGATATTACTCTGCCAGCTAGCTCTCCATACCTTGTTGATGATAACACTCATACAGTGTACAGATGGCAGAGCATAAAGCCAGTTACTGACAACGCAACATATTATGAAATAGCTACTGTGTCACCTCATATATATAATACATATATATATCCTATTATATATACACCATCGACAACTACCCAGCAGGGTACAAAAGAATATCGCTGTTTGTGTGGTCACACATACACCGAGTATCTACCGTTAGTAGACTTTTGCGTAAATGTTGTCTATATTCTCGATGATGAATTGTATACAATTAGCGAGCAAAATGGCTATTATCTCGGTGACGAAATCGACCTCGCCATCCCAGATGGCTGTACTTTGTACAAGAGAACTATCGAAAAAGATGGCAAAACAACACGCTATAATTCCGATCAATATGTAGTCGACTCTGACGCTGAGATAACAATATATATGTACTCAAAATAAAATTTTTAAAACTGATTCAGCCTCCTTGCAAAAGGGGGCTGTCGCATTTTATATACGACTGGGGAATATCTAATTTAAATATAGAAATCAATAAAATCGCCCAACAAAATCACACATTCTGTCGGGTTTTTTTATAAAATTTAAGTTTTGTCAAAAAAATTTACATTTTATTAATAATTTCACACATATTCTCTTGACACTGCATATTTTATTATATATAATTGCAATGTATAAATTATTAAATGGGGGTTTATGTCTATGAAAACTTTCACACAAACAAGTTTGACAAAGCGTATGATGGCGATTCTTCTATCGCTTTTATTTGCTGTGTCATCATTCACCATAGCTGGCATCGTGCCTACTATGGACGCACAGGCTGCGACAGCTGTATACAATCCAGATAGCAACCTACAGCTTCGTTGGTTTGTAAATAATACTACTACTGATGTTTCGGGTAAAAGTAGAAATATTACTGATGAGTCTGGAGTGTCTTGGACTGAGGATTACTCATATCCTGCTGCTAAGTTTAATAACGGTAGATCAAAGTATCAGACCGGTAATAACTTATTATCTGATGGAATTGCTTCTAGTATCGAGTCTGGTGGTGCAGGAACAACTATTGCCTTTATGGCTTATTTTTCTGATAACACCAGTTCTGCTCCTTTCTTCACAATTTACCATTCTGATTACAGCAGTAACAATAAGAGAATGACTCAGTTTTCTCTTTCTCCAAATGGTAATGTTACTTATGCTAATAATTCCGGAAATGACCATAATACAGCAGGTAGCACAACAAAATTACAAGCTTCTGCTAATCAGTGGCATACATATATCATCAAGATGATGTCTGCTAAAAAAATGGTAATTTGGCTTGATGGTGTAAAAACTTATGAAGAGACAAGTGATTTCTATGACAATCACACATTTGACTATACAAATACCATTAAGATTGGTGCAAATAGAGCGACAAACTCATATTTTAACGGTTATATTCGTGACTTCCGTATTTATAAAAGAGATTTAGATGGAAAAACAATTCATGATAATCTTCTTGCTATTGCTAACGAATCATCTGTTAAAGCAGAAACTCTTAATAATACCATTTCAAAATCAAATTATGGTGTGATTCGTGGTGGTAATACTACTCGTTTTAGTGGCGATGAAATGACTATCGTTAACGATCAAGAAGCAGATAATACTTCTGCTGGTATCATCAAGTATGATATTTCTGATTTGATTAACGGATATAAAGTTACAGAAGCTACACTTAATGCAAAGATTAGTTCTTATAATACTGAACCATTACCTACAAGCTTCTATTATACTCTTAATAGTACTATTGGTAACCAGTATGCAAAAGGTACTTCAGAAAAGGTAAGTTTATCAGCTGGTACAGGTACAACCGGTAGAGATAGCTGTTTGTCTATATTAGGTTCTGATTCTACTAAATTTATTGGAACTATTGCAGCTAGTAATACTTCTGTTAATCAATTAGATCTTAAGAATGCTTTGAACGATGCTATATCAAATGGAAGCAGTTATATCTATATCATTATTGTTAAGTCTAGTGCTGGTAGCAACGGAGCAGGTAGTGGCGGTGGATGGTCCGATACCATTGTTAAGGCGTCAGAGCAAACCATTAGCTACAAAGCTTCATTGATAACTCAAACTAGAGACGATGTTGTTTCTCAACTTTCTAATTCTAATCGTGTTGTTGATAACTGGACAAAGGCTAGACCTTCTACTACAGTAAAGATTAATGGCGTTAATGCTGAAGCTAGTAATAATGTTGTGTATTCACAAAACGGTACAGGTTGGTCTATAACAGATCAACAGTTTTCATCACCTAACCAAATTGGTTGGGGTGTACACTGGGCGTCGTACAAAATTTCCTACTATGTTCCAACTACAACATTTGTTTACGACAATGATACCACAGAAATGTACACTTCAGTTATGATGGGTATTATTAGAAAAAACAGTGATGCTAACCGCGTATATGTTAATATGGTATATCCTACTACTACTTATTTAAGTCTGAAGGAAACATGGAAGGGCTATAAGGATAATTTCAATTATCCAAGTACATATGCTGTTAACCCTGCTTGGGAAGTTGGTTATGCATCTAATAAAAGATATGGTACAAATAATTTCGACAATGATACATATCGTGCATTTAAAAACAAATTATATGTAAACATTGTACCAACTAGTACTCTAACTACATTTTCTTCTACTTCATGGCAATCATATTCTGATTGTGAGCCAGTATCAAATATTGGTGGTGATCCTGCAAAAGACTCTGGTCGTAGAGCTGGTGGTTCAAACACTATTAATAATCCAATCAATATTATTGATGTAAGAACTATTGAAAGTATCGCTGACGGATTGAATAAGGGTACAAATTCAGCATACAATGTTCTAAGAAACAATCCATCATTCTTTACTTATAATACAGGTTATAATTTTGCAAAAGCAGTTTACGAATTGTGTTCATTTAAATTAACTAACTATTCACTTGGTACTACAGATGGTTGCGTAAATGCTGCTAATAAGATTGATGAATTAGTAGAGAACTATAATATTGCACTTTCACAGCTACAAATCGCAACATACACTGCTAGTGTAAAGGGTGCAACAGGTGGCGATTTCACTTACGTACAAGCAGCTGGTACAAAGAATGGTAATACTTATACTCAGAGTAAGTGGAACTATTCAGAAACACTTGGAAAAGCTGGTTCAATTGATCCAATTCCAAATCCATTGAATACTACACAGCATATCGTTTATTCTTGGGGAGCAGATTATACAGCTGATACAATGCCTATCGTTGATGGTGATATCACATTCAACAGAACAGGTAATCCAGAAGATTGTAGCTTTACCGTTGATGGTGATATAATATCTGAATCAACATGTAATGTTGCTGGTAGCAAGTATGTTTATTGTTCTGTATGTAATCGTCAATCAACTGCTTCATTACCTCTTGCAGAGCATAGTCTTGGTGCTTGGCAACCAAATGTGTCTTCTACATATTGCTATGCACTATGTTCTGTATGTAATGACTGGATAACTCAAGAACATAACTTTGTTAAAGTAACCGGTACTGCTGCTACTTGTACAACAGATGGCTTATCAGATGGTGTAGCATGTTCAGAGTGTGGTCACATTAAAACTGCTCAAACAACAATTCCTGCTTCTGGTCACTCATATTCTAACACTGGTACAGAGGTTACAGTAGATGGCGAAACAACCATCAATTACAACTGTGCTAACTGTACTGATGTATACAAGGTAAATATTACAGTTTACAAAGCTAATCTTGTTGATGCTAATAACGCACTTGCTACTGACCATATGTATACTGATGCATCACTTGATGATTTAAGAGATGCTGTTACAGATAATGCACTTGATTATTCAAATCATAGATATACTCAAGGTGAAATTGATGCAATGGCAAGAGCAATTCTTACTGCATATAATAGCCTTGCTCCTCTTAAATTTACTGTAACATTCACATACGAGGCTCCTGGTGAAGATCCTGTTGTGGAAGAAATTACTGATATTGCTTATGGTCAGCAAATCGAGCTAACTGTTCCAGTCGCTGCAGGTTCTGTATACAAGTGGACTAGAACAATTGATAATAACGACACTGGCCTTGCAGAGAACACAAATACTATCAAAGTAATTGTTACTTCTAATGCATCATTTAATGCATATATCGCTGATACAACTGAGCGTGTTGACCAGCATGTAGTTGCTATCTACACAAAGGGTGGCAAGATTACTGATGTACTATATGTTAACGATGGTGATTCAATCAGCATTAACAACACAAATGGTGCTGTAACATACAATGGTCGCACAGTAA
>CALEHY010000019.1 GCA_937876375.1 uncultured Clostridia bacterium
TGGCAATCGGTGGCACCATACCACCCACCATTACTGCAGCCATTATCCAAGTGTTGCCATCAGCAATCGCTGCTGTGCCAAAAACATACGCAGCCTTGTTGAACGGACCGCCCATATCAATCGCCATCATACCAGCCAAAACTATCGAAAGTAGTAGTCTGCTGGTCGTACCGAGCGAGGTAAGTCCATTCGACAACGCTGTATTGAGCACACCGATAACAGGGTTGACAAGGCTCATCACTATACCAATCAGCAGAGTGCCGAACAACGGATAAATGAACACCGGCTTGATACCATCCATCGCTTTTGGTATCCAGCTGAACACTCTCTTTAGCATATTGACGATAATACCAGCGATGAATCCAGCGAACAATGCGCCCAAAAATCCTGACACAGCAGAGCCGTCACCAACAAGGTCATTGTTCTCAAAGAATGAGCCAAAGGTGTAGCCGTTAGTAGCAAAAACTCCACCCACCATACCAGGTAGCAGACCGGGTCTGTCAGCAATCGACTGGGATATATACGCTGCCAAAATCGGTAGCATCAGAGCGAATGCAGCCTTGCCTATCCAAAATACAGATGCAGCGATATGATTAGTAAATCCAAAAGTACCACCAACGTCAGCATTGCCAGCAATAGTATCGATCAAAAATCCAAGTGCGATGAGCACACCACCACCAACAACAAACGGTAGCATATGCGAAACGCCATTCATTAGGTGCTTGTACACCTTGCGAGCCATGCCCTCGTCCTCATCATCGATAGCACCAGATATCTCATCATCAGCAGCGTGATATATGCTTGCGTTACCATCAATAATTCGCATAATCAGTTCATCTGGCTTGTTGATACCATTCGACACAGAGGTCTTGACCACCATCTTGCCATCAAATCGTGCCATATCAACATTCTTATCAGCAGCGATTATGATACCATCAGCCATCGCAATTTCGTCCTTTGTGAGCACATTTTTTGCACCGGACGAGCCATTGGTCTCTGCCTTTAGCCTGTATCCAAGTCGCTCACCAGCATTTTCGAGTGCTTCGGCAGCCATATATGTGTGTGCAATACCAGTAGGACACGCTGTAACAGCAAGGATACGATATCCATCGTTAGTATCAGTCGACTTTTCATTCGACAGCTGTTCGTTCTCCTTGTCGTCGATGATTTTTAGGAACTCGTCGACAGTTTTTGCACCACGCAGCTTGTCGCAAAACTCCTTGTTCATCAGCATAACCATCAGTCGTGACAAAATCTCCAAATGCAAATCACCATCAACGGGTGCTGCAATCATAAATACCAAATCGACATTCTTGCCATCAGGAGCATCGTAGCTAACGCCATCCTTTATCGTCACAGCAGCAAGTCCAGGCACACGAACGCTGTTTGACTTTGCATGTGGGACAGCGATACCATCACCGATAGCAGTGGTGCTGTGCTCCTCACGAGCGATAATCTCTTTCTTATACTCGACAGCATCAAGCAAATTGTCAGCCCTCTGATGCAAGGACACCAAATTGTCGATAGCATCCATCTTCGACAGAACAGAAATGTTCAAATTAATAGCATCTTTTTTTAACAAATCAATTATTCTCATACACAACCCTCCAATCATATTGTGACACAAGTAAAGGATTATATTAAAAAAGATACAATATTTGTTTAACAAAAAAATAAAGGGCGGATAATATCCGCCACACCTATTATATTGACGGGAAGATGATATCTTCCCCTACGATTGCACATATCTAAAATGTTGCAACAACCCTACTGGAACAAAAAGCCTCCCTTGTGTAAAGGGAGGTGGCAACCGATAGGTTGACGGAGGGATTGTAATTAATAGCAAACATTATTTTGACAATCCCTCAGTTTCGCTACGCTCAACAGCTCCCTTTACACAAGGGAGCCTTTGCAGATATCTAAAATATTGTGACAACTCAAACCAAAAGATTACATTTTATACCATGTTAAAAATATCTTATGTTTCACTGTGAATTCTTCAGGGTATTTCTCTTCAAGCATTTCTCTGTGTTTTTGGTCAAACAACATAATGTCTTTTTCATTCATAGATGCCAAAACCCCACGACTCGCCATCATTCTGCCATGCCATGTTTCCCTTGTGAAAGGCAATTCTACAATTAATGTTTCCATTTGTGGATTATCAAAATAATGCGTTGTTAAATCCTTTATTGCTACAGATGAACCACTCCATGAACCATTAATTGCTTTTACCAACTCATTGGAATACTGTGTTATTGTTTCTTCTTTCATATAACTCATATACAATTTAAGAAAAGTCCCACCTGGTTTCAACATGGATTGAATTTTTGGAACAATTACTTTTGGATCAAAATACCAAAAACATTGACATGCAGTTATTGTATCAAAGCTATTTGCACCATAGCATAAATCTTCTGCCGAGCAAACATCATATTTAATGTTTGTATATTCTTTAGAAAGTTCTCTCGCTTCGTCTATTTGCTCGCTTGAAATGTCCGTTGCCATAATATCTGCACCATATTTTGCTAACCCTCTTGGCACTACACCTGTTCCAGTTCCAATATCAAGCCATCTACTGTCTTTCACTCCAATTCCCAAATTATGAAGTTTTGTAAAAAGTTCTTCTGGATAGATATCTCGGTATTTTGCATATTTCTTTGATGCCTTACCAAAATCAAATTTCTGACCATTGTCTACTATAATTTTTTGCATAATCAAACCTCAAACTCAAAAGCAATCTCTGCGCTTGGAACACCTTGATACTTATATTTGTTAGAATACTCAATTCCATTAGTAATACACTTGATAATATTAATAACTCCTCCATGAGTTACCAATAATACATTTTTATCATAATCTACAAGTGATTTTAATAAATTGTTCCAAGCAATGCTTATTCTTTCATAAAATTCCTTTGGACTCTCACCACTAGGATAATGCTCTTCCCAATCTAATTTTCTCCAATAAAGATTAGGGTATTTTTCTTCTGCAATATGATTGTCTAAACCTGCAAGCAGACCATTATTAACCTCTCGAAATTCAGGAGTTAATTCCACTGGTAAATTCAACTTACCAGCGATAATGTCTGCTGTTTGTTTTGCTCTAACTATATCACTTGAATATATCTTTCCAATCTTATATTTGTCTTTGTTTACCAACAATTCATCAGCTAACTGATTTGATTGTTGAATACCTAAATCTACTAATGGGCAATTGCTCCACCCACCACGAACAGAATCATCATCCTGTCCATGTCTAATTATGTATATTTTCATGTTTTAACTATAATTCCAATCTAATTTTATATCTAATATATTATACAATTATTGAGACAATTTCAATATTAAAACTTGTCGTGATACCAAAATTATCTGTCAGCATTGAATATAAAAATAACTGCCATAACGAAGACAAAATTTCGTTATGGCAGTTTCTCTTATCTTAAAGGAGTATCTTTATATCTATCTATTGCATTTTGAATTTCGGCAAAAGTAGCAAGCTCGGTAGAAAATGCTGTTGCGTTGCCACAGGCAGAGCCAAGCATTAAGGCATGCTGATAATCACCCTTTTCGATATATCCAGCGATGAAGCCAGCGACCATACTATCGCCACAGCCGACCGAGTTCACCAATGGACCATCAAGATTTTCGATATTGTGAGCATTGCCATTTTCATCAATCAGCATTGCGCCACGCTTTGCACGAGAAACGAGGACATTCCTCGCTCCCATCTCTTGTAGCTTAATGGCATAGCGATAGATATCATCATCCGTTTCAGTCGTGACACCGAACAAATCGCCAAGCTCGTGATGATTAGGTTTAATCAAGAATGGCTTGTATTTCAGCACATTCAGTAGCAAGTCACCAGTAGCGTCCACCACGACATTGACACCCTTGTCACACAGCGACGCCATCATTCTTTCGTATATATCGCTAGGTAAGGTACTAGGTATCGCACCAGCGAGTACTAGATAATCCCCATCCTTGATACCATCAAGCCTTTGCATAAGGTCGGCTATATCATCCTCTGTGATATCTGGACCGGTAGCGTTAAAATCCAGCTCCATATCTGCTCTAACCTTGACATTAATACGGGTGTCGCCCTCATTCAAATGACAAAAATCAGTGCTAATGCCCTCAGCCTCTAGCATTTGCTCCAGCTTTGCACCAGTAAATCCAGCGACAAAGCCTAATGCGATATTAGGTGTTCCAAGACGGGACAAAATCACTGACACATTGATGCCCTTGCCACCAAAATAGATTTGCTCCCCAGTGGAACGATTGATATCATCATATCTAATTTTTTCAACCTGCATAACATAGTCGAGTGCAGGATTGAGCGTTACAGTATATATCATAAAATCACCATAATTATTTTGCAAAAATAAAAGCCTTTTATACAAAAAAGAGCACTCCAAAAAGGAGTGCTCAATCATAGTTAATTACTTGCTAAAGCCCTTCTTGCCAGTTGCATTAATTGTTGAACCAGCATTTAGCTTAAAGTTAGCAGCAGCACAGTTGAATGCATAGCCTTTAGCCTCGATAGTGATATTACCACTATTGAATGCTGACTTCTTGCCTTCCATCTGGATACCGTCGCCACCAGCTGTGATATTGATGATAGAATCAACCTCGCCAGCGCCAAGTGCCTTTGTCTCAAAGTTCTTGCAACGGATACCGTCATCAGTAGCGTTGATAGTGATAGTAGCGTTGCCCTCAACGTCGATGCTAGCATAATCATCAACACCAGCGTTAGTAAACTTTGTATCCATACCACGGTTACCACTTGTAATGTCAAGAGTGATATTCTTGATCTCAATCTTGCCACCAGAGTTGATAGCTGTTGAAGCAGTGTTCAATGTAAGAGTACCGTGACCCTTTAGCTCTAGCTTGCAAGCACCATTGTCAGAATAGTTAGCAACAGCGTTACCAGTTGTTGTAGTTGTGATAGAGTTAGCTGAGCCCTCTGATGCAGAGATAGTTACTGTAGGAACAGTACCATCAGTAGCAGTATTGTTTACTGTGATAGCATTTGCACTATCAACAGTGATATTAGCATTTGCTAGCTTAATATCTGTATCTGATGCAGCGTTAACAACGATTGTAACACCAGTAGCATCACCAGTGATATTGAATGTTGAATATCTGCCAGATGGTGTAAGTGTTAGCACATTGTCAGCAAGAGTAGCATTCTCTCTTGATACTGTGCCAGCAGTCAAATCGATATCACAAGCTACGTCTGGAGTAGTGTACTCTCTTCTTAGCTTTGCATAATCCTTTGCGTTAACAATACCGTCCTCAACAACGTCGAGTAGTGCAAACTCTGTGTTGAGATAGTTCATAAATGTGTATGTCTTGTACTTGTCGCATCTGTCACATACTACGCCAACCTCGCCATCAGCGAAACCGATAATCTCTGTATAGCTATGACCAAGTGCTGGGATAGGTGTGCTCTGTACATCACCACATTCTTTACAAGTGTCAACCTCTGCACCATCCTTTGTACAAGTTGGAGCGATAGTTGAATGAACGTAATCATGATCTAATAGCTCAAGATATGTTGTAGTTCTTTCTAGCTCTGTTTCACATGTTTCACAGTAAACAACAGTGTCATAGTGACCCTGTTCTTCACAGGTAGACTCTACTCTGTTCTCCTCTACAGCCTCTGCAGGAGTGTGGCCAAGAGAAACTTTAATATTGTCTGCATAAATATCGTGACATACTGTACACTCGTACATATCAGCGCCAGGATCAGTACATGTTGGATTAACTGTTCTTACAAAAACATAATTATGCTCTGCAAGCTCCTCATAATCCTTTGTATCTCTGCTAATCTCAGCACTACATACTGAACAGTAAACAACCTCGTCATATGAACCATATTCAGCACATGTTGACTTAACATCATTCTCGATAACAGCATCTGCTGAGGTATGACCCTTTGCCTGTGAAATCTCGTTGTATGTATCGCCACAAGCCTCACAAACATATGTCTTTGTGCCAGCCTCGGTACAAGTAGCTGTATCAGTTACAGTGTAATTATGATCTGTGCAAGTGAATTCCATATGTGTCTCGATGCTACCACTTGTCTTTGTAGCAGACTGGTACTTAACTGCGAGATAGTATCTCTTGCCAGCAGTAACATCGTATGTAATCTCAAAGTTTGTATTATCATTGCTGATATCATCGCCCTGAGTAATAGCTGATTTCTGCATTTCAAAATACTTTTCATTATATACATAGTTAGAAGCGTCGTAGATAAGACCACGAGTATCAGGACCACCTACTGTCCAGAAATGCAATACGCCATCAGCCTTTGGTACGAATGACCACATAGCCTGCCAGTTTGAGCCAAGGATAACAGCTGTGTCAACACCAGATGCATCAAATGGAGTGTCGAATGGAACATAGCTCTTGATACAGTAGCTCTGTGCAGCAGAGTTCTTGCCACAATGTGCAACGAAGCCCTTTGTCAAGCTCATATCATATGCAAAACCAAACGCATAATCACCAACAGCGGTAACAGTATCTGGAACAGTAATGCTCTTAAGATTTGTGCAACCAGCGAATGCAGAGTAACCAATTCTTGTAAGAGTAGAAGGTAGGTTAACCTCTGTAACATTCACCTCACGGCAGAATGCGTAGTTACCGATCTCTGTGATACCCTCTGATACAGTGATAGTGTTGACGATATTGCGATATTCATACCAAGGAATAGCCTCAAGTTCAGTCTCGCTATAATCATCAATCGCACCAGTACCAGTAACAGTAAGCTCACCAGTAACATCGTTATATTCAAATACGATAGAATCATTAGCTGTTGCAGATAATGAAATAATAACACTTGTTGCAACAACAAGCACTAATGAAATCATAAGTGCAACAATTTTCTTCAACTTTGAATTTTTCATAATTATACACCGTCCATTGAACAGAATTATACAAAATTATTTTATCACACAAAGTGTGATATGTAAAGTACCAAATATTGTGATATTAGTCTAATATATACACTACCTATATAAAAAAGAGCAATATGCGTACATATTGCTCTAGATTATAATATTAAAATTTATGCTCTGGCATCATTAATTGCCTTAAAGAGCGAGCTGTCATTGCCATACTCAGTATCGCAAGCCCAGTGCCAAATCATAACGCCACCACAGCCAGAATCCATAGCGAGCTTTGTCTTTTCGCTAATAACAGCTGGTGTGTTGAATGAGAAGGTCAGACCAGTATCGTCCTTGTCCTCAAAGAAGCCCTTGTCATCAAGTCTATCGTAATATCCACGATAGTCATACCAGTAGCCACCGTGATCAGTTGGTCTAGCATAGAATGGCAAGCCAATGTCGATTTTGCTCAAATCATAGCCAGCCTTCTTGGCAGACTTGATATCCCTTTTAACAAGGTCAACGCTTGCATGGGTGCCATCGTCCTCCCACAAATCGTAGCACATAAGCTCAACGAAATCAGTAGCCTCACGAGCAGCCTTGTTCTGACCCAAATCCCAGCCAGAAAGTGCCATACCAATCTTGTAATCATCGCCCAACATACTATCTAGCGATACAATAAATTTGTTATAGTCTTTCCAGTATTTCTTCTTAATACAATACTCATAGTCAAAGAAGATACCATCAAAGCCATATTCCTTTAGGAAAGCAAGAATATTGTTCTCCAACACTCCACTCTCAAAAGCAACCTTGTGATGCTCTGCCTGATCAGCCATTTGCTCATACCAATCGTCCGAATCAGACTGGCTACCAGGACCTGTTATACTGCAATATAGATTAACATCCCTTTCACCAATAAGTGTGCGCAAATTGTTCAGCCCGTTTTCAAAATTATCCTTGATAATGACTTCACCCTGCTCGTTAAAATCAGAAGCACCGATATAGATAATATCTGTTACCTCGCTGATATGACCAGCTGTGAAATTGTTCAAATCTTGGATACTTTCTGCTGTGACATAGGCTGTAACCCTAAAATCCTCCGGCTTGACCTCTGTCTGCTTGGATGAACAACCGGCAAACAACGTCATAACTGTGACAACAGATAGCATAATTGCTAATACTTTTTTCATATTATTCTCCAATTACTTAAACTGGTTAGATAGCTTCGCATAATCCTTTGCATTGAGCACTCCGTCCTTAACAACGTCGAGAACTGGAACGAAATACATATCGCTTTCTGTCAAATTCAATACGTCGTTAAAATGGAATGAATACTCATCGTTACAATCAGTACATAGGATTGTGATATCGCCCTTATCAAACTTTGATACAGTCCAAACATGCTCGTTTATCCAACGGATATATACGTCTGCATCAGCCTGTACATTCTCGTACTCACCGACCCAGCCACCGAAAATCTTGTCCTCAGGTGCTGAGGTAATTGCTGGAGCGGTAGCGCTCTTGCCAGCATTAACAAACTGTCTTGAAATCAATGCTGTCTTTGTGTCATTGGTGTAGAAATCAATCTGATAGAATGCTCTGTCGACAGAGATGAATACTGTCATATTCTCGACCTCTGCATTGCCAACATTGTACTCATATCCGATAGTGTCACCCTTGTGACCATCAAGACGGAAATTCTTGGTGTCCTTGGTGAAGAAATTGCCAGTAGAGCTATAGCCAAGCACAGTCTTTGTTTCGCTAGTATCACCATCGCCATTATCCTCGATAGTATCAAGAGAGGTTGCAACAACATTAGCCTTTCTTGAAATCGATAATGGGACATTGATAGTGCTACCACTGAATCTAGCTGTAGCTGTAACTGTCTGGTCACCAATCATATTTTGAGTAATACCAGTAAGTTTCTTGTTGTAGCTCAAATCTAGCTCGGTCAAATGATTCTTTGAGCAAGTTAGAGTTTCAAGCAGTGAGTTAGAGGTAACATCAAGTCTTGTTAGCTCGTTATCATAGCAAGTAAGATTCTTTAGAGAACTGTTACCACTAACGTCGAGTGACTGAAGCTTGTTTGTATCACACCACAATGTCTCCAATGAATAGCAACCACCAATACTTAGGCTAGTTAGCTCATTTGCTCTACAGTTAAGAGTGGTAAGATTTGGCTTGCTACCAATTCGAAGTGAGGTAAGATTGTTACCCTGACATGTAAGCTGTGTTAAATTAGAAAGCATAGAAACGTCAAGTGTCTTTAGACCAATTTGACCAACATATAGACGCTGAACATTTGTAAAGTACTCGATACCCTTCAAATTCTCGATAACGCCATCCTCGCCGAAAAACTCCTCTACATAACCAGAAACATCTAGAGAATACTTGTTTCTTTCATCAGCAGAAAGAAAGCCATCACCATTTTTATCATATTCATGTGACACGATATATCTCCAATTATCATCTGGGAAAGTCGTTGGATTAATCGCAATTAAATCATCACCAAAGGCTACCCAGCCAACCATAAGGCTGGCTGTTATCATTGCCAATGCAAGAACAGAGGATATATATTTTTTAAATTTATTATTCTTTATCATTATATATTCTCCTATTCTTATGCTCTACTAATTGTTACAGATAGAGTTTTTGTTACTGTTGAGCCGTCTGAATTTGTAACCGTACATGTGATATTTGTTGTATAGCTTCTCAATACAAACGATGTCAATGTCAAATAGCCATTCTCGTCTATCTTAAATGCATTAGCATTAGATGTTTTCCATGTTACAGAAGCAGGAGCAGTAGCATTTTCTGGTGATACTACCATGTAGCTTAGCTGCATTCCATCAAACTCTGTATATGACTTAAATGTCTTTGCAATAGATGAACCAACAAGCTGGCCATCAGCAAATAACTGAATTTCCTTGATATTGATAATCTCATCTACCATCTTAATATTGAGTGTAGAATTAATCTCTCTATCGTAGGTGTCAATAATCTTAATATCAAGAGCAATAGGTGTGTCAACAGCCTTATTTCTTGTTACTGTGATACCGTCGCTGTTCTTTGCAACGCTGACACCCTCACTCTTTGTGCTGATATCAACTGACTTGTACATAGCGCCATCGTTTAGCTTGTATGTGAACTTAATAGCGTTGTTGCCATCAACCTCGTAAGCCTTGCCATTTTCAACATCCTTGCCATTAGCAACAAGTGTAACCTCTGGAGTGATGAAATCGTGACCATCAAGATTTGTCTGTGCCTCAACAAGTCGGTTACAAGCATCATCAATAGTGCCCTGTAATGATAATGGTTCGTTATATACCTCTACGGCGTGGTCATAAGCATTCTTGAATTCCATACCATAGCTGTACTCATAATCCATATAATCAATACCTGATGCTTGAGCAATAGCCTCCTGTAGAGCACCAGTATCCCAAGTTGTCTGTACCTCGATAGTACCCTTGTATCCACCATCAAGAGCAGTAACAGTGATAATTGACTTGCCCTGTGTAATGAATGTTACATTACCCTTTTCATCAACAGTAGCAACGCTAGGATTTGATGACTCGTATAGACAGTCATTTACGACACCAATGATAGTGCCCTGATTTAGATTTGCATTAACATTCTTAATCTCCTGTGGAGCACCGAAGATTAGTTTTTCTGCAAATGTAACGTCCTTAACACCATTTCTTACGAATGATACATAAACTGATGAAGAGAATACCTGGTCGTGATTGTTTGTAACAAGACAAGTAATCTTTGCTACACCAGAGGTAGCACCTGTATTTGCTACAAGACCAGTTTCGTCAACTGTGATACTGTCGCTATCAGATACCCACTCAAGATTCTTGTAATGAGCATTTGCTGGAGTAGTTGTATATTTTAGCTGAACAGTTCTACCATTAATTGTTGTGCCAGTGTATCTGATGAAGCCAGGATTTGGCTCTGTTACAGCCTTAGTCTCGTCATCCTCATCAAGAGTAATCTTTACGCCCTCTACTGTTACATACTTAACAAGTGAGTTGTATGCATTAACGAGTGAATTGTACTGTGCATTAACCTCTGACTGATTAGCCTTGCCATCCTTTACAAGAGCGTCAGCACTGCTAACCTCCTGCTGTAGTCGTGACAAGCTCTCCTCTGTATAAACATAGTCATCAGTTACATTACCGATTAATGAGCTGTACTCTCTAACCTTTTCAGCAAGCTTGCTAAAGTCAGTATTGATAGTTAGGTTAATTGTCTTTGTATATCCACCATCAAGTGTCTTAACAGTAATAGTAGCCCTACCAGTATCAACTGGAGTGATAAGACCGGTGTTGCTTACAGTAGCGATACTGTCGTCACTAGAGGTGTAGTAGATAGTTTCAAATCTTGGAGTGCCACCAAGAGTTGTGTTAATTTGTACTGGTGACGCTGTAGCGTACATTGTGATATTAGATGAGCTGTTTAGTGTCAAGCCAGTAACTGTATTGTCAGCCATTACGACATAGACTGTTCTAGTAGTCTGTCTGTCGAAATGGTCAGTAACAGTAGCTCTCATAATAGCGTATGCACCATCATTCTTTGATGGAATTAGGTATATATCTGTACCGTCGATATCAACGTCCATCTGGTAGCTCTCAACAGTGCTCCAAACAATAGTCTTGTACATAGCGTTTGATGGGCTAGCACCAGCACTCAGCTTTACCATATTGTTTGAATTTGTAGAAGAATAGTTATTTGATAGATTTACAGATAAAGCATCGCTAGATGATACTGTACCACTTGTTACTTCATTGAATCCACCGAGTGAAGTTGAACGCTTATATGTCTGATATGATACTGGAATATTTTGAACAGAGATATATGGATGAGCTGCAAGAGCCTCACCAGCACTGTTCAAATTGAATGTAATGTTATCAATCTGTGTCTGGCTCAACTGATTGTTGTTCAATGCAGAAACAGCGATATCATATGCATTCTTGAATGAAACGGCATAGCTGTACTCATAATTCCTATAATCAGTATCCTTGTACTTTTCGATAGCAGCGTTCAAGCTAGAACGATCACCATCGGTAGATACGATAACCTCGTCCTTGTGACCACCATCATATGATACACAACGAACAACGGTAGAACCAGCGCTGACGAATGTTACCAAACCAGTCTCGCTAACTGTAGCGATACTCTCATCGTCTGACTCCCAGTAGTAATCCTGAATATCAGCAGCACCAACATGTAGTAGACCTGTACCAACTGGCTCGATTGAACATGTTAGCTGGTATGTAGCACCTACGCCACCATTAATGCTATCGTCTGGAACTGTAACACCAGTTACTGGTCTGTATGAGAATGATACCCATACTGTGTCGCTAAATGAGTTACCATAGTGGTCGATAACAGTACACTTGATAAGTCCATAGCAAGACTTATTTGAGGTAGGTGATGCGACACCATCGGTAGTAACGGAAATCAAATCAGTCTCTGACTCCCAAATTACTCTCTGGTAGCTTGCGTTGTTTGGATATAGTCTAACCTTTAGGTTGAGCTTTGCGTTCTTGTAGCTTACGCCCTCTTTTAGTAGGCTTAGGTCATACTGATAGAAATCAGAGGTAGCCTCACCATCAAGATATAGCTCAACATTGTTGATATAAACATATTTCTTTAGACCCTTGTATGCATCCTCTAGCTCGGCATACATAGCGTCTACCTCTTCTTGAGTATAGCCCTTCTTGATAAGCATATTCTGTGCCTTTAGCTTTGCATTAGTATATGCCTTCCAAGTTTCTGGATAGTAGTTAACACTATTTAGCTGAAGGTCGTTGTACTGGTTAACAAGTAGCTGTAGTGCATCATAGTTTGTTACAACATTGATATAGCACATAGCCTCATATCCACCATCATCAGTAACACAGTGAATCATTGTGTTACCACCATATAGATATGTAACAACACCGTTCTTGTCGACAGATGCAACATTAGGGTTGCTAGAATACCACTTAACGCTTGTGACAGATGCGCTAGAGTTACCTAATGCATTTGTTGGCTGAACAGTAGCCTTTAGCTGTCTTGTTTCGCCAATCTTTGCACCAATAATTTGGTCAGTGTCAAGAACTACGCCAGTAGCCTTTGTTCTAGCGAAGGCTACAGTCTTTGTTGTAGAAACGGTTGTTCCGTTGTAATCAGTGATTGTACATGTGATATCTGCTGTGCAAGCACCATTGTTTGTTGGAGTGCAGACACCATTCTTGTCTACAGTCACGCTATCGTTTGATGAGGTCCACTCAACCTTTGAATACATTGCATTCTTTGGTGTAACAGCGTAGTCAAAGTCATACTTGTATGTCTTGTAACTCTTGGTTGAGCTAACCTTTACAGAAACATAGTCACTGTCTAGCTGTGTCTTGCCAGTGCCAAGGATATCAACCTTGTTGATACCAACGAATCCACCAACACGGATGAATGCATATAGTAGCTCCTTTGCATATGTATCACAAGCAGACTGTGATGCCATCTCCTCCTCGTAGTAGATGATATATGCAAGGTCTAGCTTACGCATATATTTTTTGTAATCAGCCTTGTTGTCAGCTGTCTGATATACGATAGTTTTATCGCAAAGGTCGATAATCTCCTTTAGATAAGTCTTGTCAGGTCTAACCTGAACGTCAACACTGTCAACAAAAGCACCATCAGCAGATACGCAGTAAATTGTAGCAGTACCAACGTCGTTTGCCTTTAGCACAGCGTCACGATTATCATTGCCCTTTTGGCTAACGGACACGATATCCTCATCAGATGAGTACCAGTTACACTTGTAGCAAGCGTATGCGCCACCAGTCCAAGAACCATTGAAGCTCATTGTATGAGTCAAATCTTGAACCTGACCGTTGAGCATATCAACCTTGCTAGCGTCAATCTTGTTTCCAGTAGCCATATTTCTTGTAACACAGACAGTGATTACATTCGACATAACTCTGCCATCCTCTGATACAGCATAAATGTTGAATGTATCAGCATATTCTCTTGCAGCCTTCTGCTTAATCTTTACGGTATGTGTATCATCAGACAAATCCTCTTGTCTGTAAACGTCATTGTTATCGATAACCCACTTTACTCTTGCGTTAGTAGCGTCCTTTGGATAAACGTCAGCACTAAATGCAGCACCCTTGCCATCATACGCTGTAGCAACACCAATCTGTGCTGTAGCATACTCATACTCAACGCCATTAATGGTTACCTTCTTGTCAGAGTCAATACTCTTATCGCCAACACCTGTACCGCCGGTAACCCTAATATCAATTCTTTCTACTGGGATACCAGTCTTAATCTCTTTTTCGGTAATCTTCTTGCTGATTTCGAAAAATTCGCCATTCGATAGGTAATATCCAGTCTTTGCCATAATTGCGATAGTGGATGCACCACCAGTAACGGTAGAATAATTACCCTTGTAATCAATTTTACCAACGCCATCGGTAACAGGATTGTCCTTATCTGCCCAGGTGTATGTAGGATTTCCATCCTCATCCTCGCCAGTGCGCATACCCCAAGACACATATAGATTGTCTGCCTCGGCAACACGAGATGGGAATATGGAGTAGCTATATTTCTGCTCCTTGCCAATCTCGACAGTATCCGGACCATTGATATTTACGCCAGAGATATATTTACCAGTCTTACCAGTTACTGTAACAGTAACAGTACGACTAACATTGTTCGTTGTTGAGGTACAGGTGATCTCAACCTGCTGTGATGAGAGCTGACCTAGTGAACCACCAGCGTCAAGACCGGTAACAATACCGTTCTCATCAACCGATGCGATGCTAGGGTCGGATGACTCCCATACCAAATCAGACTTATCACCAGTTGATGGCTCCATATTATCAATAGTAAGCTGGGTCTGTGTGCCCTCTTTTACTGTCTTTACACCACCAAGCTCAAACGCTGTGATAGGAGTAGACTCTACAACTGTGAATGTGATTGAATCATTATATGCCATCTGGAGAATGATATTAGCAAGTACTTCTACTGCAGTAGCAGTAAGCTGTACTGGGTCAGCAGCATCACCAGCTACCTTGTAGATAGCGAATGCAGCATCAAGGATACCAGCAAGAACAGCTCTGTTGATATCGATACCCATATATTTGATGAGAACATCAGCAATTTTGTCGGTATTAAGTGTGCCAGTGTTCTCAAGCTTGTAGAAATAGTTAACCATCTCAAGTATCTTTTGGATAACCTGCTCAGAGTCAGGAGATACAAGGATAGTAGCTGTACCAGTGTTACGGAATGTAACAAGACCACCATCAGATACAGTAGCTACACTACGGCCAGTGGAGAAGATAGAGGTTGACTTAACGCTGTATACAACGCCAAAGTTCAATCTCTGTGGTGTAGTAATAGCATAAAGCTGAACAGAATTACCCTTTGCCTGTGTGGTAGGAATCTGGCTCTTGTTAGTGATATGTGTACCATTTGGTAGGAAATTTGCATACCACTCCTGGTTACGAAGAACGTCGATACGAACGCTATCCTCTGCTACCTTTGCACCAGAGCCATCATATAGCTCACAGTGGATGACACTGTTGATTTTGTCAAGATACTCACGAAGAGAGTCGATAAGCTGACCCTCGTAAGCCTCGATATAATCAGCAATGAACGAATCAGAGCCAAGAGCTGCTGTAACGATGCTAACGATAGCCTCTGTATCAAGTGTATCAACATTGACATAATCGTTGAACAATGCCTTCTCGATAACTGACGCAATAGCACCACCGATGATAGGGATAGTCTTTACCTCGTTATCAATCCAAGCGTGGATAACAGCACCCTTTGATGAGTCGAACGCCTTTACAACACCCTCTTGTGTAACGTCAACAAGTGCAGGAGCATCACTGTACCACTTAACACGACCATTGTCTGGCCATGTAGAGTCGATAAGCTTGTATGTAAGCTTTAGCTCATCACCCTCGTACATATACTCGTGATACTCGGTTTCACCGTCCTCACCATATGTAGGAACGATTGTGTTTGTATCAGCATAAAAAATCTGAATGTTGTAGAATCCCTCTACACCATCAGCAGCGAATGCAGACATGGCTGGAATAATACCACTTACAGCCATTAGCACCGACAGCAATATGCTGATAACCCTTTTCTGTGTGTTTCTCATAATATCTTCCTCCAAGGAAATCTTACTCTATATTATATATAAATATATAATTACAGAATTACAATCATTATATATCCAACAAAACATTTCGTCAACATTTGTTGGATTTAGTGCCCTTTGGTGATTTGCACAAAGTTTTGCAGCCATTATTGTCTATTGTGTCTACTCGCTCTCTATATTTGGTGTTACTTACACGACAAATGTAGCATATATAGAAAAATGCACCCTAAAAATAGGGTGCAAAAAAATATTTTTATCTAATTAACAAAAAAGCAATAATGTTAACACTAAAAGTCACTCTCTGAACGAATAGTACGCACGTCATTGAGCAGACCAATCATCGATTTTTCACCAGTTAAAAGCTCAACTCTCTTGCGTCGATCGACCACAACAAGCTGTTCGCCAGACTTCGTTTTGATAGAATATGTCAGTTTAATTACTGGACTATCTAGCTGGTTTTTGATGCTTTTCTTTGCGATTTCTAGCTCGTTTATCGAGATTAATCGTGACAAATCACCATCATATTTTTCAAAAAGCTCTGCTCTGGAATAGCCAATTAGTCGCATAAAATCTTCGCTAACAATATTGAGCTGAAACGGCTCATCATACCCTGTAACAAACAGTGGACCAGGCACATTTTTGAGCACAGAAACGAGCATTTGGCGTTGCTTATCCACCTCTTGCTCTGCATTTTTTATCGACGTAATATCACTAAAAATAGCATGAAAAATAGGGCAATTATCCTTGTCATATCGCTGGATTGCAGCGTCCATCTTGCACCATATAAACTGGTCCTTGTGGGTGATGATTCGCAGCTCTATATTGATAGGCTTTTTTGTCGCCATAGACTGTCCGATTGCTTGGAATGCACGGCTCTTGTCCTCTGGATGAATGAGCTCGTCAATCCTGTGTGCAGATGAGAGCATAGCCTCCTTAGTAGTGCCAAAATATTCACAGCAAGCAGCATTTGCATACAGTGCCTCAAAATGCATATTTTGGTTAACCTTGAACAGACAAACGCCACCAGTAACGAGGTCGATAAGGTGGTTCATCTCCTTTGCCTTCGCCTTAAGTGCCTTCTCCCTTTCGACCGAGCGAGTGACGTCAGCCATAGTCAGATGACATAGGCTACTATCCGGCAAATTAACACCAGTACAATGAACAAGTGACATATTATCATCCTTGTCCTTAATATAAAAATCGAGATACACATAAGGAGAGTTCTTCTTGCAAATAGTCTGCATTATTCGTTCTCTATCCTGTGGCACAAGAAGATCCAAAAAAGACAGCTTGCCCTGTTTAATTTTTGATGGATGAACGCCAACAAAATCGCTAAAATGTGTGTCAGACTCCTTGACACAAAGGTTGTCAACCTTGTCGATAACACAGCTCATAAATTCGACATTGTAAGCCAAGCTTTCGGCGTTATTCATAGCATCACTCCCCCTTTCATACATATTCGTTTTGCCATTTTTTCATTACCATTATAGCAAATGTCTGTACAAAAATAAAGCATTTGGCTCTCATTTAACAAAGAATTTATAATTCGACAATTTCCACTATATAAGGTTAAAATATTTATTGAAATTATATATTAAGTGTGTTATCATATACCCAATATATTTTAAGGAGTACATATATGGCAAAGGTTTATCGTGTATTTGTAGAAAAAAAGAAAGGCAACGATATCGAGGCTGGCCACGCTTTAGCCGACCTAAAGAGCAATGTTGGTATCACTGGACTAGAGGAGCTAAGGATTATCAACAGATATGACGCTCAGGGTCTTACTGACGAGGAGTTTGACAGTGCTGTAAAGCAGGTATTCTCAGAGGCTAACCTTGACAATGTATATTATGATATCAGCTTTGATGAGGGCTGGAGATATTTTGCTACAGAATATCTACCAGGTCAGTACGACCAGAGAGCTGATAGTGCTGCACAATGTATTCAGCTACTTACTGCTGGTGAAAGACCAGCTGTCACCTCTGCAAAGGTTATCGCTGTAAAGGGCGATATCACTGATGAGGAGTTCGACAAGATTAAATCATATATCATCAACCCAGTGGAGAGCCGTGTGGCATCAATGGATTTGCCAGAGTCACTAGATATCAAGGCTAATATGCCTGCTGATATCGCTCGTATTACTGGCTTTATCGCTATGAGCGATGAGGAGATTGCTGCTTACCACGCAGAGATGGGTCTTGCTATGAGCGTAGCAGATTTGTGCTGGGTAAGAGATTATTTCAAGAATGATGAAAACCGTGATCCAAGCCTTACAGAGATTAAGGTTATCGACACATACTGGTCCGATCACTGTCGTCACACTACCTTTGCCACACAGCTAGACGAAATCAAGATTGACGAGGGCAAGTACTCAAAGGCTATCGAAAAGGCATTAGAGGAGTATTTTGCTATCAGAGCCGAAGTATATGGCGATAGAAAAGACAAGATTGTATGCCTAATGGATATGGCTTGCATCGGTACAAAGGTACTAAAGAAGAGAGGCTTTGTTGACGACCTTGACGAGAGTGAGGAGATTAACGCTTGCTCTATCAACGCTATGGTCGATATCGATGGCAAAAAGGAGCCATGGCTAATTCAGTTTAAGAACGAGACACACAACCACCCTACAGAGATTGAGCCATTCGGTGGTGCTGCAACCTGTCTTGGTGGTGCTATTCGTGACCCACTATCAGGTAGAGCATATGTATACCAGGCTATGCGTGTTACTGGTGCTGGCGACCCAACCACCTCATTCGAGGACACATTGGACGCAAAGCTACCACAAAGCAAAATCACCACTGGTGCTGCACAGGGCTATTCATCATATGGTAACCAAATCGGTCTTGCTACCGGTCAGGTTGTTGAGCTATATGACGAGGGCTATGTTGCAAAGAGAATGGAGATCGGTGCTGTAATCGGTGCATCTCCAAAATCAAATGTTATCCGTGAGGTACCACAGAACGAGGATATCATCATCCTACTAGGTGGTAGAACTGGTCGTGACGGCTGTGGTGGTGCTACTGGCTCATCAAAGGCTCACAACTCACAGTCTATCGAGACATGTGGTGCAGAGGTACAAAAGGGTAACCCTCCTACAGAGCGCAAAATTCAGCGTCTATTCCGTAACCCAGAGGTTGCTAGAATGATTAAGCGTTGCAACGACTTTGGTGCTGGTGGCGTGTCAGTTGCTATCGGTGAGCTTGCAGATGGTCTAAAGATTGACCTTGACGCTGTGCCAAAGAAATATGATGGTCTTGACGGAACAGAGCTTGCTATCTCCGAGTCACAGGAGAGAATGGCTGTTGTTGTTGACAAGGCTGACGTTGACAAGTTCACAAAGCTTGCTAACGAGGAGAACCTAGAGGCAACAGTAGTTGCTGTTGTAACAGATAAGAACAGACTAGAAATGACATGGAGAGGCGACAAAATCGTTGACCTCAGCCGTGATTTCCTAAATACAAACGGTGTTGTTCAGCATGCCAAGGCAGAGATTGCTGCTATCGATGATGACAGCTATCGCACCTCTGTTCCAGAGGCATTAAAGGGTATGTCCAACGCTGACGCACTAAAGGCTAACCTATCAAGACTAGAGGTATGTAGCCAAAAGGGTCTTGTTGAGCGTTTTGACTCATCAATCGGTGCTGCTACAGTACTTATGCCATATGCTGGTGAGTATCAGCTTACACCAGAGGAGGCTATGGTAGCAAAGGTGCCACTACTAGAGGGTGAGACCGACACTGCTACAGCAATGGCTTATGGCTTCATTCCAAAGCTATCACGCTGGTCACCATTCCATTCATCAGCATTCGCTGTGACCGAGTCACTAGCAAAGCTTGCTGCTGTTGGTTGTGATCCTAGCAAGGCTAGACTAACATTCCAAGAATATTTTGAGAGATTAAACGATGTTCCAACTCGTTGGGGTAAGCCAGCATCTGCACTACTCGGTGCGCTAACAGCACAGGTTGGCTACAAAACACCATCAATCGGTGGTAAGGACAGTATGTCAGGCTCATTCAACGAGCTAGACGTTCCACCAACACTTGTATCATTCGCTGTTGGTATGACAGAGGCATCAAAGACTGCATCTGCACAGTTCAAGAGAGCTGGCTCTACAGTAAAGCTTGTACCTATCCCAGTAGATGAGGAGTCTGGACTACCAGCATACGAGGACGCTATGGACCTTATGGTCAGCGTTGCAAACGCTGTTCGTGATGGCTCTGTGCTTGCTGCTGGCGTAGTAAAAGAGGGTGGCGCTGCTGCTACTGTATGTAAGATGGCATTCGGTAACAAGACCGGATTCACATTCGCACAAGGTCTATCAGCAGAAACACTATTCGCCCCTATGCAGGGTAGCTTCGTTCTTGAGCTTGCTGATGAGGGTGCGTTCGATGGTATCACACTTGGTACAACAAACGACAACAGTGTGTTCATCATTGACGGTGCTATCCACACCTGTGATGATTTGATTGACGAGTGGACTGGCAAGCTAGAAAAGGTATTCCCTACAGACAGTGGCAAGAAGGCAAAGATGCCAGAGGTTGCACCACTATACAAGGAGCGTAGCATCTTCGTAGCAAAGAACAAGGTTGCTAGACCAAAGGTATTCATTCCAGCATTCCCTGGTACAAACTGTGAGGTCGATACAGCTAGAGCATTCGAAAAGGCTGGTGCAGAGGCATCTATCCTAGTTGTCAACAACCTAACACCTAGCGCTATCAACGAAACTATCGACAAGATGGTCAAGGAGATTGAAACTAGCCAAATCGTTATGCTACCAGGTGGATTCAGTGGTGGTGATGAGCCAGAGGGTTCTGGTAAATTCATCGCTACAACATTCCGCAATCCAAAGGTATCAGAGGCTATCTCAAAGCACCTAAATTGTAACGACGGTCTAATGCTCGGTATCTGCAACGGTTTCCAGGCACTCATCAAGCTTGGTCTTGTACCATATGGTGAAATCGTTGATATCAAGGATACTGACCCAACACTAACATTTAACACAATCGGCAGACATATATCTTCTATGGCATACACTAGAGTAACAAGCGTTAAGTCACCTTGGTTCTCTGCTGTTAATGCTGGCGACGTATTCGCAATTCCTATCAGTCATGGTGAGGGTAGATTCGTTGCAAACGACGATGTTATGAAGAAACTTATCGCAAACGGACAGGTCGCTACACAGTATGTCAACCTTGATGGTGAGGTATGTGACGATATGCCATTCAATCCAAACGGCTCTGTATGTGCTGTTGAGGGTATCACCTCACCAGACGGTAGAGTTCTTGGTAAGATGGGTCACTGTGAGCGTAAGGGCGACAACCTATATACCAATGTTCCATTCGAAAAGGATATGAAGCTGTTCGAGAGTGGAGTAAATTACTTTAAATAATTAACGGACGAGCAATGCTCGCCCCTACAATAAAAAATCGGTGATTTTTTTCGTTAGGCTAGGCTTTGGCAAAAGAAATAAGTGAGCATACTTGTTGTATGTGATTGAGATTGATTTTGCCAATAACGACGCATAACGGAAAAAGGCACGATTTGGAGGAATATGTTATGAAATATGTTGTAGTTTTATACGACGGCATGGCTGACTACCCAGTGCCTGCACTTGACGGTAAGACACCTATGATGGTTGCAAACAAGCCAAATATGGATATGTTGGCAAAGCATGGTGAGGTTGGATTAATCCGTACTGTTGCAGAGGGTTTGAAGCCAGGCTCTGATGTTGCTAATATGAGCGTTATGGGATTCGACCCAATGAAATTCTATACTGGCAGAAGTCCATTAGAGGCTGCTAGCATCGGCATTGATATGAAAGCTAGTGATGTATCGCTAAGAACAAATTTGGTAACACTTAGCGAGGACGATTTGCCATACGAGGAAAAGACTATTGAGGACTACTGTGCAGATGATATCAGCACAGAAGAGGCAGAAATCCTCATCAATTATATAGAGGAAAAGCTAGGTAATGACGAGTTCAAGTTCTATCCTGGTGTTAGCTATCGTCACTGTCTAATTTGGGACAATGGCACAACAGATTTGGGCAAGATGACACCACCTCACGATATCACTGGCAAGGTTATCACAGAGTATTTGAGCGATAGCGAAAATGCAAAAGGTCTAATCGAGCTAATGAAAAAGAGCTACGATTTGCTAAAGGACCACCCAGTCAACATTGACCGTAAGGCAAGGGGCAAGAGACCTGCTAACTCAATCTGGCTATGGGGTGAGGGCACACGACCAGCATTCGATAGCTTTGAAAACATTTATGGTA
This sequence comes from uncultured Clostridia bacterium, assembly GCA_937876375.1. Classification (GTDB taxonomy): domain Bacteria; phylum Bacillota; class Clostridia; order Oscillospirales; family Acutalibacteraceae; genus Eubacterium_R. The sequence goes on from CALEHY010000019.1 coordinate 22,330, forward strand.
TCAAGGGTGGCGTAGTATCTGCTGTTGATTTAATCAAGGGCCTTGGTGGCTGTGCACGAATGGACGTTGCCGAGGTTGAGGGTGCTACAGGATATATCGACACAAACTTTGAGGGCAAGGCTAATGCTGGACTAGAGCTACTTGCTAAGGGTGATGATTTGGTATACATTCATTTTGAAGCTCCTGACGAGTGTGGTCACAGAAATGAGCCAGAAAACAAGGTTAGAGCTATCGAAATGATCGACGAAAGAGTGTTGCCAATCCTATTCGACGGTCTAAAGGAATATGACGACTACAAAATCCTTATTCTACCAGACCACCCTACCCCAATCGTTACAAGAACACACGCTAGTGACCCAGTGCCATATCTAATTTATCAAAAGAGCACTGCTGACACAACAGACAGTGGAGTTGACTCCATCAACGAGGAGACAGCAAAAGCTACTGGCAATTTTGTCGAGTTCGGTCCAAGCATTATGGGCAAGTTCCTAGGTAAGTAATATGGCAGAGCATAATCACACACACGCTCATCATCATAGTGAGGAGCACAGACGAGAGGTATCGAACAGACTAGCTCGTGCTATCGGTCATCTGAAAAAGGTAAAGCAGATGGTAGAGAACGACGAGGACTGTAGCGACGTATTAATACAGCTTGCAGCAGTTAAATCTGCTATCAACAACACCGGCAAGGTGATACTAAAGGACCATATGGAGCACTGTATAGTCCACGCTGTTGAGGACGGAGACACCGAGATGATTAACGAGCTCAACGACGCTATCGACAAGTTCATGAAATAAGAAAAACCAGCGTAGAAAATCTACGCTGGTTATTTTTTTGCCTATTGGTTATTTTGTTGTGGCTGTCTTGTAGCCTGACCAAGCAGAGTAATATTTCTTGCCATCAACTGTCTTGTATGTTCTGACACGAATGTAATACTTTTTCTTTGCAGAAAGATTTGTCATAGTCTTTGAGGTTGTTGTGTTCTTTGATGAAATATAAGACTTAACACCCTTTGTGAATGACTTATTTGTAGCAATCTGCACCTGGTAGCCAGTGGTCTGACTTGACTGCTTCTTCCAAGTGATAGCGAGTGCCTTTTTCTTTGGTGTTGCTTTTGAAACAGTTGTGCTCTTTGGTACGATAGTGAAAGTCTTTGTAACAGTGCCAGAATAATTACCCTTGAATGTTACCTTTACACTAGCCTTGCCAACCTTGGTATTGTTTGAATGCTTAACAGTATAGTTGCTTGATGAAATCTTGTTGCCCTTCTTGTCAGTCACTGTAACAGATGGAGTCTTTGCAGAGCCACTGTACACATAGCTTGTCTTTGACAGCTTAACTGTGCTGATACGACTAATATCTGTCCTTGCTCTAACAGAGCCACAGATAAAGCAGATATTCTCTCTCTTGCCATTAGCCTTTGTTGTGGCAGGTGTAACAACTTTCTTGTATGGATGATAGCTCTTGCCATTTGCTACAGCGTAATGATATAGCTCATTGATACCTAGTAGTCCATCCTTTGTAGCGATAACGTTCTTTGTTTTCTTGCCATTGATAGTTGTTAGCATTACGCCCTTTGTGCTACTCTGGAAATTATTAACTAGACACATATACATTTTTAGTGCGTTAGTATACTGACCATCAGAGATATATGCCATCAGAGCAAGCGCTGTTGAATCAGCGTTCTCATCTGGATACTCCTTGCTGTAGCCAGCACCATTTGTGGTAATATATGTGTTCATAACAGAAAGAGCATCATCAACATATTTATCAAATTGGCTAGGAGCAGTAGCCATAGCTACGATGAACATTGCAGTATTATCACAAGAATAACCCCAGTAGTTCATACCCTTGCCAAGTGTGTAATAATTCTTAACAAAGCTATCACAAATAGCTGTCTTAAACTTATCTCTTGCATTATCAATAGCGAAACGATAGTTGTATGGATTAGACACCTTGTCTACTGGCACATTCTCCATAATCTCGTATAGATTGTAGCCATAGAAATCACTAGCGTCGTTAACACTATTTGCTAGACCGATGAGTGCACCATAGGCAGCCAAATCCTCATCAACATTGCCATAGTAATCTACAGCATACATTAGCTTGCCATCGTTAGTGTCCATATTCTCCTTTGCCTGTAGCAAAACACTCTCTATCTCGTCAGCATAATCCTCTGGGTTAGCATCAAACAGGATAGCATAGTTCAAAAGATTGGATAAGCTGTCGCCACCATAGGTTGTACCATTAGCGATGAGATAATCCGTAGCATTCTTAATCTGCACACCCATATAGTCAGCAAAATGATTAGTCACAGTTACCTCACAATAAGGTATCATCAAGTTGTCCTTTTTTGCTGTGATGATATGCTTGCCACAGGAATTAAATGTAATAGCAATAAGACCATTCGCATTAGTAGTACCATACTCGACACCATCAACAAAGACTGTTGCGTCCTCAACCATCATACCAGAAACGAAATCCCAGTTGCTATCATATCCATCGTTGTAAAGAGTGAATGACACAGACTCATTAATCTCTGTATCAACGCTACGAGTGTTAAAATATGCATAGTTATCACTATATAGCATAGTAAACTCGACATAATCACCATCAGCTAGCTCCTCTGTTATGCTCCAAGCAGCAGAGCCATTGTGATAATAGCTACACATACTACCATCGTCACCAAAGCAGATTAGAATCCAGCCCTTGTCGCTAACAGAAAAATATGTCTGTGGGTCTAGGGCAAAATCCTCTTCGCCAAAGGTTTCAATCTGCATAGCAATAATAGCATCAAGGATAGTAGGCTCCTCGCTATCGTCAGTGTAGCCTACATCATAAGTCTTGTCCAAATCTGCTGACACATCCACTGTAACAGGATCAAACAAATTGTCACCACAGTAAACAGCAGACAGGAACACATTTGCGCACTTGCTCTCCTCGGCAAGTGCTGTGCTAGAAATCGCAAATGATGACACAACAAGTGCTAATGAAAGCATAATTGAAATAAGCTTTTTCATAAAAAATCCTCCAATAAAAAAAGTCCTCCATGGGTAGAGGACGCAATAATACCATATTATATATGTATGCTAATCCATTGCTCTCCACTGCCCAAAAGCTAGATTATTTGGCATAGCGTCTCCCGACTTATGACAGAGCATGGTGCATATCGGTGCTCCTTCTCAGTTTCCCAATGGATTGCACCGAATTCATCAAATACGGTAATGGCTGTTGCTCAGGACTCTAACCTGATTCCGTTTTATGCCAAAATTTTAAATTTTCCATATTATACCACAGCGCCAAATATAATTCAACAACAAAAAAATAATAGACAACCAAAAAAATAATTATAAATTTTTATAAAATATCTATACATTTTATATATTTTTGTTGCAAATTCAAACACTTTATGCTAATATTAGGATAAATTTAGGGGGTTAAGATTATGGACAAAAGAATCATAAAGACTAGATCTGCAGTTTTTCACGCAGTTTTTGACCTATCTACAGAAAAGCCACTAGACAAAATTACAGTGCTCGAGCTATGCGAAAAGGCTGGCATCAACAAGAGCACATTCTACCTACACTACACTAGCATTGACGATTGCTTCAAAAAATGTTTCGAAATGTTCAGCGATGGTGTAATCCGTATTTCTGACAATATCAGCTATCTCGACGTTGCATATCACCCAGAGGAGACTATCGATATGATACTCGACACTGTTGAGCAATATATCGATTTCATCTCTAACTACAAGAACAGCGTTATCTACGACAGCTCTACCAGAATGCTAAAGGAGAAGTTTGTTGCTGCTATCTGCAAGACAAACAACCTTAATATCGAGGACAACTATCATCAGGTTGCGAAGGTAACATTCCTAGTAGGTGGATGCCTAGATGCCATCACCCAGATGCTACCTAACTACAATCGTGCAGAGCTACGAGCGCTAATGATTGACGTAATGAAGAGAAAATAATATATAAAAGAATTAAGGGATTGTATCGTGTGATACAATCCCTCTTTTTTATTCGTCCTCGAATTCTATTCCGTTAAAATTAGCCTCGATAGTCGCAATATCCGTATCTGTGCCATAGGTGTCACCCTTTGTATACGAATATTTGCCATATTTTCCGTATCGACCATATCGACGATATGAGTACTTGCCATAATTTTCGGACTCAATACCCTTCGTGATACGATTAAGCACACAGCCAAGCACCTCTGCATTAACATTGTCGAACATTTGCAAACCTTGGTTAATGCTCCTACGAGAGCAGATATCCTGTGCCACTACATACACTGCTGCATCAGCATAATCACTAATAACAGATGCATCAGCAAGATATCCAATAGGTGGTGAATCGATAATGATGAACTCAAAATATTCGCTAAGCTCCTGAATAAACTTCTTCGCATTCTCATCACCAACAAGCTCTGAGGCGTCAGCATTGTTATTTCGCTCAACAGCGATATAAAAATTATCAGTGCTGGTCTTGTACACACAGGTCTTGATATCAGCATTGCCACGAATGTAATCGGACACATTCTTGATTTCATTATCTATATCCATATACTCTGCGATACTAGGTACACGCAAGTCAAAATCAACCAAACAAGTCCTATATCCCTTTAGAGCAATAGATTTTGCAAGATTAAGAGCGATAATCGACTTGCCCTCGCCAGAGATTGTGCTAGTAACAACTACGGACTTGTAGCCCTTGTCCTTGCATTTTCTGATGACAGAATTTCGGATAGTGAATATACCCTCTCTAAATTTGTAGCTGATATTGATATCCTGTACGTCTGGGATAATATCGGTCTTGTCCTTGCTCCTCTTTTTGTTATGGAGCTCTGCAACAGAGCCAAGACAGATAGTGTTGAAATAATTGCTGATATCATCACCACGAATAACAGTGTTAGTAATCAGCGACAGCAAAAAGATGAGCGCAAATGCACCAACGCCACCAGCTAATGCACCCAAAATCGCCTTTTTCGTATAATTAGGGATATTAGTTGGCATAGTCGACACAGTTGAGGTGTCAATTAGACTAAGCTGTGTCGAGCCGATAACGAATTTTGCAACCTTTGGATAGTTAGTGATAACGCTTTGCAAAACGTCGTAGGCATTTTGAGGATTTGAGCTAGTTACATTGATAGTAAAAAGATTTGTATCCTCAAGTGCAGATGCAGAAATATTAGCATTCACCTTGTCAACACCAAGGTCATTTGCGATAACCTTGTTGAGTGATGACGAGGTCAATATACTAGGAAATGTTGATGCAAGCTGCTGTGCAGTAGCCTTGTTATATGTCTGTGATGACGACTCCCTAACATCAACATTTACAGTAAATGTCGCACTGGCACTGTATGATGGAACAAAACGAAAATATGTCACAAAGGACAACCCAGCAGAGCCGATAACAGCAAAAATAAGTATCAGTATCCACAAGCGCTTGAACCATTCGATAAAATGATACAGTATGTTCTCAATGAAATATGCAGAAGCGTTGTTCTTGCTAGTATTTTCCATTATCCTTCCTCCTTTTTAGAGGCTGAAGAATGGCGACCTAAACGAGAATACTTGCCATACCTACCATATTTGCCATAGCGACCATACTTGCCGTATGAATATCTAGAATATCTGCCATACCTGCCATATCCACCATAAGCATAGCCATATGATGACGAGCTAGATGATGAGCCAACACTGTTGTTGAGCACAGCACCGACCAAAGGCACATTAGTTCTTGTAAGCACGTCGATGCTATCGTTAATCATTATTGTCTTGACCTCATCCTCTTTTACAACGATGAGGCTAGCGTCAGATGCCATAATAACGTCGTCGATATCAGACACAAGCGCAATAGGTGGAGTGTCAACGATGATGAAATCATATTTTGTCTTCAAATGCTCGATAATATGTGACAGCTTTGAACGATGAAGAGCACGATTGATATTGCCAACACTGTGGCTAGATAGTAGCATATCAAGATTGTTCTTCTTGTTATGGATAATATAATCCTCTATCTTGAGCTCATCTGTGCTCATAAGATATGATGATAGCTCCTTGTCCTCGTCAATCTCCTGCTCAAAAATTCTATATACAGCTGGTCGACGAAGGTCAAAATCAATAATAAGCACCTTGAAATGCTGACGAGCTAGCACGATAGCAAGGTTTGCTGCGACAGTGGTCTTGCCCTCATTCTCCAGTGCAGATGCAACAGCGAAGCACTTATATCCCTTGTGTCGTTGCTCACGCTCTAGCTTTGAACGAAGCTTGTTGTACGATTCCTCAAATGCAAAGCTGCTTGTCACGTCTGATACTAACAGACCTGCTCTCTTTCTTCTCTTTTCGTGTGGGATAGTGCCATAAAGCTTTGTATCTAGCTTTTCCTCTAGCTGATGCTCGTTCTTAACAGTGTCCTTTAGGAATGACAAGACGATGATACCAGCAAGCGACAGCACTGCACCTATCAGTGCACCCATTATTCCACCCCTAAATGCACCAGGGGTATTGTTTGGTCTTGTTGGAACAGATGGAGCGTCAAAAACGTCCATAACAGCGTTACCCATAACCTCCTTCGAGAAGGTAGGATAATTCCTAATTACCGAGCAGAGTATATCATAGCTCTCCCTTGGGCTAGTCGCTGTAACGCTGAGCACCAAAAGGTTAGTATCTGGCACGATATCAGCTGTGATAGTAGCGTCAAGAACATTTAGTCCTAGCTCCTTGCGAACACTATCTTGCAAAGCAGATGAGTCGAGTATCATCTTGAACACCTGATTTAGCTGAACAGCTGTGTTAAGATTTGAATACGCATCATACGAGCCATCACGAGTAGATACCAGAAATGTGGTGTTGCTAGTGTACTGTGGCTTGTAGGTCTCACATTTCATAATGTAAAATCCACTGCCGAACACAACAATAGCCAGTGCAATCAGCACAATATTTCTTAATATATCTCTTATGATACTCTTGATACTGATATCATCAAGGTTAAAATCAGTAGTTTTTGTCGATTTTGTAGACTTAATTTTTTCTGCCATTATTGCACCTCCTCACCAGTTACGGTAACAACAATGTCCCTAGTGCTGACATCACCAGATGAGTTTGTTACACTCAATTTTACAGAATATTTGCCTGGAACACCATACTTAACGTCGTTAATCTCCAGTCTAACCTGCTCGCTAATATCGCCATCAATGGCGTCAATAGCGCTAATCTTTGCCAAAATCTCATTAGTTGAGCCCATGCTAACACTAATATCCCTTGCACACTGTATCTCTGGTGATTTGTAATCAGTGTAGGTGATATCTCTTTCAATCTTTGTCACATTATTGCTGCTATCGAACGCAACATATGTGATAGTACGCTTGTTGCCATCGATAATTTGGGATATGCTCTCGATAATAACCGAGTCAGTAACATTGCCATCCTCTTTGTCGATAGCTACGACGTCCTTTAGGAAATCATCCTCTGTCGCCTTTACAGAGAATTCGTTGCTGTCAGCCTCGATAGTGATAACCGGTGCTGCATTCATGCTCTCAATATGACGGTGCACCCAGTAATATCCAATGCCTACAATCACTAGTGCAATTATCACAAGCTCGATGATAACGAGCCTTGGTATTCTCAATTTGTTCTTTGCCTTTTTCATCATTTTCTCCAAAATTATAGTATAGGTCTGCTAATAACTAGCTTCTTATCCTCAATAACACAGCCAGGATTGATATCAAACAGCTTTGTTGCCGTCTTGTCACCAAAGTTCTCCCTAACTATATCAAACGCAAGCTCCATATCAGTGTTTCTGCCACTTGGCGAATGAGCATCGCTAGCAACAAACTGTGCAAGTCGATGATTTATCAGCTCAAACGCTGTGTCCCTAGCACCAATACCAAAATCACCAATCAATGACCCCTTGTTAATCTGTAGCAGTGCGCCACAATTCATGATATCCAGCCCAGAATTAATACGAGATTTGACACAATCATATCTCTCTGGATGGGCAACTATCGGCACATAGCCAAGAGCACTGAGTCGTTTCAGCTTGTCAATCATATAGCCAAGACTAGCGTAAAAATCGAACTCTACTAGCAAAAATCGTGAGCCGTTGATAGTAGGTAGCAGCCTCTGCTGTGCGAGTGTAACAGCCTCATCGTTGCAGAATATTTCACCACCAAGGTAGACATTGATGCCAATCTTTGTCCTGTCAATCTTTTGAACAAAGGCATCAAAGACCATCTTCATCTCCTCTCTCAAATTCTTGCTATCTTCATAAAGATTTGAATGAGGAGTGAGAACAATGGCGCTAGTGCCAGAATATTCTGCCATCTTCAGTAGCTCCATAGCACTATCAGTACTATTAGCTCCGTCGTCAACATATGGCAAAATATGGCTATGGATATCGACCATAGTAATCCTCCAAAACATTTCTTTTGCGCATATAATAACATTTTTGTATATAAAAAGCAATATTATTATATTTAATATAATGTTAAAAGGGATTGCGACAATATAGCAAATGCTGTATAATACCCTTGGTGATAATATGAAAAGCATACAAAAAATTGCAACTATAATGATATGCCTACTATGTGCTGGAGCACTGGTGTATTTCATCTTTTTCTTCGGTGGAGCAAAGAATGACAACAACGAGCTGACCACCATAGCACAGAAAGAGTACGAAATAACATTTGCTACCGACACATTAGAATATAACAAAAAGACTAGCTTTATGGACGGAGTGACAGCAACGGACGAGAACGGTGTCGACCTTATCGACGAGGTCACTGTATCGTGCAAGCCAACGAACAATATCTCCGTTAAGGAGCTGACATATTCCGTCAACAAGGCTGGATATGTCATCAAATCCTACACCAGACGACTGGTGATAAACGGTGACTACACTGGTCCAACGATTACTGTCGCTGATGAGGATATCGAGATACCACTCAACGAGGTGAACAACCTGTCATCCTTTATCAGCAGGTCCAGCGCTATCGACACCGACGACGGATTTGGTCGCAAATGCTCGATAACAGCAGTGTTCAATGCACAGGTCACCGACCTTGGCGATTATGTAATCACCATCACAGCAGAAAATATGTTCGGCGATACAAAATCGGTCAAGACTAGCGTCAGTGTCACCGACCCTAATTCGTCGATAATCAAGCTGACCACCAGTGCTGTGACAATCAGCGTTGGCGACAAGTTCGTGCCAGAGGAATATATCAAATCTGCTGTGCACGACGAGATGGGCGATATATCAACTGCTGTCATCTGCACCTCAACAGTGGACACAAAGACACCAGGTCAGTACACCGTGACATACTCATTCGGCAATATCGATGAGCTAAAGAACGAAAAAGCAACCCTAACAGTTACGATAAAATAAAAAATATCCCTAGTACCTGCGTACTAGGGATTTAGTTTTTTAATAGATACCCTGTGCCATCATTGCCTCTGCAACCTTTTCAAATCCAGCGATATTAGCACCAGCAACAAGGTTGTAGCCAAGTCCATATCTCTCTGCAGCCTCGACTGACTGACGATGAATCTCTATCATCGCATTATGTAATCTTGTGTCAACCTCTTCTGCTGTCCAAGACAATCTCTGGCTGTTCTGGCTCATTTCAAGACCGGATACGCACACGCCACCAGCGTTAACAGCCTTTGATGGAGCAACAACGACACCATCAATGTCCATTAGGTAATTAAGTGCTTCCTCTGTGGTTGGCATATTAGCAACCTCGATATAGTACTTTGTGCCATTGGCAACGATTTGCTTTGCTTCCTCGATACCAATCTCGTTCTGTGTAGCACAAGGTAGAGCAACGTCAACCTTGATACCCCAAGGCTTCTGATTAGGGAAGAACTGAACACCAAATTTATCAGCATAATCCTGGCATCTATCTCTGCCAGATGCTCTCATTTCTAGTAGGTAATCAATCTTTTCGTCAGTGATGATTCCATCTGGGTCATATACAAATCCATCAGGACCAGAGATAGTAACAGCCTTGCCACCAAGCTGGGCAATTTTCTTGCAAGCACCCCAAGCAACATTACCAAATCCGGATACACCAAAGGTCTTACCCTTGATATCATCGCCCAAATGCTTAAACACCTCACAAGTGTAATAGATAGCACCATAGCCAGTAGCCTCTGGTCTAATGAGAGAGCCACCGAATGTGATACCCTTACCAGTAATAACGCCATTCTCAAATGCGTCAACAATTCTCTTGTACTGACCGAACAGGTAGCCGACCTCTCTAGCACCAACACCGATATCACCAGCTGGCACGTCGACATTTGGTCCGATATGACGATAAAGCTCGGTCATAAATGCCTGGCAGAAACGCATAATCTCGCCCTTGCTCTTGCCACGAGGGTCAAAATCAGATCCACCCTTTGCACCACCCATAGGTAGTCCAGTCAATGAATTCTTAAATGTCTGCTCAAATCCTAGGAAATACATAATTGATGAGTTAACGCTAGGATGAAAACGCAATCCACCCTTGTATGGACCGATAGCAGAGTTAAACTGCACACGGTAGCCACGATTAATCTGGGTCTTGCCATCATCATCAACCCAAGCAATACGGAATGTGATAAGTCTATCTGGCTCAACCATACGAGATAGCAAATCATCCTCAACATACTCTGGGTGCTCCTCAATAACAGCCTCTAGCGAACGAAACACCTCTTTAACGCACTGAATATATTCAGGCTTTGCATTATCACGACGCTCTACGGTCTTGATAACATCCTCAATGTACTTATTCATAATAATCCCCTTTCTGTGTGTATAATTTGCCTTATACACCTTGAGAGTAACACTATTTTTGTATCTTGTCAACAATGATTTTCAACATTTTAGGGTTGTTTTTGTCAATTTCATACAAAGAATAGTGAAAAGGATAAATTTGGCTATACTACACTTAGGGGGTATCAATATGAACAAATATTCAAATACGAAAACAGAACAAAATCTAAAGGATGCCTTTATGGCAGAGAGCAGAGCACGAACAAAATACAGCCTTTTTGCTGACAAGGCAAAGCAAGAGGGCTATGAGCAAATCGCAGAGCTGTTCGAGTACACAGCCGAAAACGAGCTAGCACACGCTAGAATGTGGATGAACGAGCTTGGCTGTGTCGAAACAACGGACAAAAATTTGTCAAAAGCTGCTGATGGCGAAAACTGGGAATGGACCGATATGTACGAGGGCTATGCCAAGACAGCTGATGAGGAGGGCTTTACCGACCTAGCGCTAAAATTTCGTATGGTCGCAACGATAGAAAAACACCACGAGGAGCGATACCGAGCACTGCTACAAAATGTAGAAACAGCAAAAGTGTTCGAAAAGAGCGAGGTCAAGGTGTGGGAATGCCGAAACTGTGGGCATATCGTCGTTGGCACAAGCGCACCAGAAATCTGTCCTGTCTGCTCCTATGCCCAAGCATACTATCAGCTCCATACAGAGAATTACTAAACAAAAAGCCTCCCTTTACATAAGGGAGGTTTTTTGTATATCTACAATATTGTGACAACATTTTTAATTGAGAATTGACAATTTAAAATTGATAATTTTTGGTGGACTTCGTCCACACCTATTATTAATTGCTGTCCGCAGGACCATTAATTTTCAATTCTACATTTTCAATTTTCGATTTATTTCACCCTACCATACAAGCATTTTGTTGCTTCCTTTTCGATAACCAAGCCACAGTAGTTGCACATAATGCATTTTGCCTCGTTCTGTGTGCCATCGTGTAGCTTCCTTACCAGATTTGGCTCGCAGATGAAAGGTCTGCAAAGCGATACATAGTCTGCTTTTTTACTAGCAATGATACTCTCCATATCATCAAGCTTGTGTATACCACCGACCACGATAACTGGGATTGACAATGCCGACTTTATGCTCTGTGCATTAGCAACATTAAAGTTCTCGAGTGGTGTTGGTTGCTTAATCATAGGGTTAACTAGGTTCGCCATCTTCAGCGAAAATGCCTTTAGCCCTTTAGGAAATCTTGCTACTGGCTCACGGTACTTGAACACAGCATCCATAGGCATCACCTTGCTACGCATAGTGTTCATTCCATCCTCTACTGTGCCACAGGACACCTCGACAGCATCTAGCCCAGCACTCTGCAGTAGCTCCAAAATCTTGATAGTAGAGTAGATATCCATACCATTCTTGCGATTGTCCTCGGCAGAAATCTTTATCCACACTGGCAGACTAGTGGCAGACTCAATGCCCTTTACTATCTCGCATACAATTCGGCATCTGTTCTCTATCGAGCCGCCCCAATCATCCGTACGACGATTGCCATAAGCCGACATAAAATCGTGCAACAAATATCCGTGACCACCGTGTAGCTGAACAGCGTCGAAGCCAGCCTTCTCTGCCCTAACTGCACCAGCAACGAAATCAGCGATTATCTCCCTAATACCATCATCGTCCAGCACCCTTGCACTATCAGGATAGAATGCGTGCAAAACATTTGATGGTGCGACCTTTTGCAATCCGATAGCCTTTGACGAGGTCTGTCGACCACAATGTGCAAGCTGTAGCACGATAGGTGCACCCTCGCTGTGCACAGCGTCACAAAGTGCACTGTATCTGTCGATATTTTCATCATCAAAGATGGTCAGCATACGAGGATATGGCGACACACCATTCCTACTAACAGACGCATAGCCAGTGATGATACAGCCAACCTCGTTCTTCGCCAAGTTGCGATATTTTCTAATCAGCTCATCAGATGGAGCACCATTTTCATCAGCTAATCCGTCGTGGGTTGCCGACCTAAATATTCTATTTTTTACCTCTATACCGTTAATATAGCTTGTATCAAAAATCATAACTAATCCTTTATCATATACGAAAATCTAAATCTTGCATTCTGTCCATACCAGAGTGGGAAATTTGTGCCCCAAACATTGTCATATAGCACGAATGATACGCCATCAGCCAAATCGCCATACTTGTTGTTCCAATCCATCATATGCACCCTACCAATAAACACAAGTGGGTTGAGATGATTGATGATTTCAGCATTTTCGGCAACAACGCTCTGCACAGCAGATAGCTTGCGATTGCCATTGTAGACAATGTCGAATGGGTCGACCAGACCACCTAGCTTCTTGTATCGTATGTCACCATTCTTAACTGGGAAATTGACAGAGATTGACTCTGTAATACGGCTAACAGGCTTGTCAAACCAGCAAAGCTCAACGCTGATATCATCACCGATTGTATACATAGCCTGCATACACCTTGGAGCACCCAGCTCATTGTAGCAGTAGTCATCAATAGCAAGATTCACTAACAGCTTGTCACCACTAGCGACAGCACTGACCATATTGTAGGTGAAATCACCTTGCTTAAACTTGCTGTCGAGTGGCAGGAGATTTGGCCTGCCAAAATCTTGTAGTGACCAATGCTTCGTCTCCTCAATATTTCGGTTGTAATCCCTATGCCAGTTTTCGTAATCTTGACCACCATAGGAGCGATATGTAACGAGTGGAGCATCATTGCCACCAACAATGGTCTTGCCATTCTTAGCAATAGACTTGATGCCACCGAATGAATTAATAGTAAATGTTATTTCACCAACTGTCAGAGTATCAGCACTCTGCCCGTCAAGAGCAATCATTTCTGTAGGAACAAGGGCGTTGATTTTTGCCTCTGCCACCTCTCTGTGCTCATCAGACAAACAGGATAGTGCAAAGGCGATATACTCCCTCTGCTCTGCCCAGCTTTTTTCAATTTTTACGAATTTGCCAGCGCTCTGCACTGGTGCAAAATCCCCTCGAAGATAGTAATCGTTGATGCCCTCAATCAGCTTGCAATCCATACCACAGGTGTGCTCTGCAAGACAAAGAATATAACTACATAGCCCCTTATATTCTTCACTGTCACGAGACAGAGTGCCATCGTCTAGCCAATCATTCTTGCAAGCGATGAGGGTGCGCAATGCACCAGCCTTGTATGGATCGGTAGCACCACCGTGTATCCAGCTGTCACCAATCTCACTCTCGATAACTGGTAGCTTGTCACGAACTGCCCAAATCTGCTCGGCATAATCATCAAGTGTGCCACCCACTACCTCGTAGTCAGGATATTTTTCGCCAATACCTTTTACATTGTCAAGAACAGCACTGCTACCACTAGCACCGTGATTATCTAGCGTATGGTCAAAATAGAGAATATCATCGACATACTCGTTCTTGTACTCACCACCATACTCACCAGAGTAGATAACGACTACCTCGCTATCACCATTCCTCCACAAAAAGCAAGGTGGCACGTCAGCAAGTGCAGATGCACCATTAACACCGATATGCAGTAGCTTGATACCGTGCTTTGCAAGTAGTGGCACTAGCGATTTTGTATGACCAGGAACGTCAGTCATCTTTGACGCAATAGTTGTTCTGCCACGGATAGCATCTAGTCTTTCTACTATGGACAGACCATAGTCGAGTGTGTCATAGTCTAACAATTCCGTATGCAGAGTGAATGGCAGAGCGTGTGGTGCGATATCACCATTCTTCAGTGCATTTTTGAGCTTTAATTTGTTCTCCTTTGTGCCATAATCGAGTGCCTCGTTCAATATCCACGAGCCAGTGGTCCAAACAAAGCGTTTTTGACCATCATTAACACTCTCTGCAACGTCGATAGCACTAGGTATAAACTCGTTAATATACCTATCTCTGATATTCATTGCGTAATCAGTAAAACCGAGGTCCAAATGTGTCTTTGACACGACGATAACCTTTTTCATAGCTACACCACCTAAAACGATATATCTCTATATTATAGTAATATTGCTATTTAGTCAAATATAAAGTTTTGTAAAAAAGAATAATTATTGCGTTTTGTCCCCTAATGATATAAAATAGGACAAAATGGAGGTGCTGATATGAAATACAAATGGGCATGTATTGGCTGTGGCCATATTGCTAACGAAATGGCACAGGCTATGCAAGGGGTCGGTGGTACCTTTTACGGAGTGTACAGCAGAACAATGGAGAGAGCAAAGGATTTTGCAGATAAATATGGTATCGAAAGGGTGTATTCGTCCATCGACGAGCTACTAGCTGACGATATCGATATCGTGTATATCGCTACTCCTCACAATTCACATATCGAATATCTAAAAAAATCACTTGGTGCAAAAAAGCACGTGCTATGCGAAAAGGCAATTACGCTTAACTCGAACGAGCTGGATATTGCTGTCAAAATCGCAAAGGAGAACAATGTCGTTCTTGCAGAGGCTATGACAATTTTCCACTGTCCAGTGTACAAGAGGCTTGACGAGATAATCAAGAGTGGCAAGCTTGGTGCGCTCAAGACAGTTATGGTAAATCTTGGGTCATACAAGGAATATGATATGACAAACAGATTCTTTAATATGTCGCTTGCTGGTGGTGCAATGCTTGATATTGGTGTGTATGCACTGTCATTCGCACGATATTTTATGACAAAAAGCCCAGATTGCGACACACAGGTGCTATCACAGATGAAAAAAGCACCTACCGGCGTTGATGAACAAGTAAATATGCTACTCACTAACGACAATAACGAGATGGCGACAGTTAACCTTGCCCTAACCTCAAAAATGCCAAAGCTAGGCTACGCTGGATTCGACAAGGGATATATCACTGTCGACAACTACAATCGCACCAATCGTGCCACAATCACATACACCGATGATGAACATATCGAGGTGATAGAGGACGATACAACTATGATAGGTGCCCTAGCATACGAGGTCGAGGATATGGAGAACGCTGTAGCTGGTGAGGAGAACAGAATGCACCTGGACTACACCATCGACGTGATGAAAATCATGACCCATGTTAGATATCAACACGATATGCTATACCCAGAGGAACAGTAAGTATGGTATATTACGGATTTGTCGTTCTGCTAGTTGCCGGACTATGTCAAGGCAGCTACGGACTGGGATACAAAAAATACCCACCATTCTCGTGGGCAGCATTTTGGGGCGTGTACAACATAATGTGTATGCTATCAGCGACACTGTTTGTGCTAATCTCTGCGCCAAAATTCATCGAAATTTACGCCAGTCAAGGATTAGGATATTTTGTCGTTCCACTGATATGTGGTGCTGCATGGGGGCTGTCATCGATAGGCTTCTCAAAGGGTATCACTATGGTCGGTATGAGCCTTGTATACGGTATATCAATGGGAATATCTACCATCGTTGGCTCTATAACACCGATGTTGATGGGTGACGGACTCACAAAATCGGTGCTGTTTTGGCTAGGTCTAGCACTAACTCTTCTCGGTGTAGTAATCGTCACCATCGCTGGCATCAAGCGTGACGGTGGTGTCAAGGGCTCAATGCTAGGAATAGGGCTGTCGATATTTTCCGGTGTAGGCTCTGGCTTTATGAATGTTGGATTTGCACACAGCGACAGCATATCATCAGTACTAGAGCAATACGGATACTCACAAATGGCAGTGTCTGCTGTAAAATGGCTACCAGTTTTGGTAGGTGGTGGCATCGCTTGTGTATTATACTGTATCGGTGAGGTCAGTGCAAAAAAAGAATGGCACACCCTAACAGCAAAGACCAGCAAAACACGAGCACTAAAACTGTTCGGTATCAGCATAATATGGTATTCGGCACTAATGCTGTACGGATATTCCACATATCTGCTAGGCGATATGGGTAGTACAGTCGGCTGGATATTATTCAACGCACTAGCGCTGATTATATCAGTCCTATGGGGACTAAAAACTGGCGAATGGAAGGGCACAAAAAAGTCCACCCTGTTCATCGGATGCATAGTCCTCATCATCGCCTGGGTCCTAATCGCAATGGTGTAAAATATGGAATTACAATCACGAAAACCCTATCAAATGGACTGAAGATGAATTATATAATAACAAAGAGCTATAACCCAATGGGCTATAGCTCTTTATTTTATCTTTTTCTTAAAGGTAATGGAGTCTCATTTTTCATATATGTTTCCCACACATTGATACGGTCGGACTCATCTATCTCACGCATAACCTTGGCTGGCACGCCACCCACTATTGTGTTAGGTGGGACGTCGCTAGTAACAACAGCACCAGCAGCGACAATACTGTTCTCCCCAATGTTGACGCCACCACAGATGGTAGCACTAGAGCATATCCACGAATTTTTGCCAATCACGATAGGAGATGCATACTCTAAATCATGGTGTCCATCTGGATAATCCTGTGGCAATCTCTCCTCTGCTAAAAATGGATGCATAGGTGTTGCCAAGGTTACATTAGCGCCAATCCACACACCATCACCAAGGGTGATAGGTGCAACGTCAAGAAATGTACTGTTGTAATTCACAAAACAGCCCTTGCCAACCTTAATATTAACGCCATATTCACAGTAAAATGGTGCAAAGACAAAGAAATTCTGCCCCTTTGCCGATGGCACAAGTCTAGTCAATGCTCTCTGTTTTGTGCCATATAGCCACATTGGTATTCTGTTAAATCTGTCACAACGAGCAAGTCCCCTTGCGTGTCTTTTGAACAAATCCTTTGAGTCAGCGTTGTACAGCTTGCCAGCTACCATTCTGTCCCATTCGTTTATACCATTTGCCATAATGTTACTCCATATCAGTTATATATTCTTAATGATGGTTAAGACATTCTTTTCATTTTCGTATCTGTACTGAATATCATCCATAGATTTCTTGACCATATAGATACCTAGTCCACCGATTTCCCTATCCTCTGCTGACAGAGTGATATCTGGATCCTCCTTGATGAGTGGGTTATATGGCACACCCTCATCGATAAAGGTCACAGCAACAGCATGTGGCTCTTCTATCTCATTCACCTTTACAGTGACTGGACCAGTGCTATCTGGATAAGCAAATTTGACAATATTGCTGTAAATCTCGTCTATCGCAACAGACATTTGGATAGTAGCCTTCATAGGACAATCGAGCTTCTCCATCTCCTCTGTGACAAAGTCGGTCACAGCGTTGATATCGCTAATCTGTGCGTTGTCAAAATGCATCTGTGGAGTTAAGTCACCATTGTATTTGAATGCGAGCATAGTGATATCGTCGAACTGCTCTGCATCGCCAACAAATGCGTCAACGTCCTGCTTAACAGCTGTGCACAAATCATCCATACTATCAAAATCACGAGAATTAAGCACCTTTTGCAATCTCTCCTCACCATAAAGCTCGTTGTTCAAATTAGTAGCCTCCGTTACACCATCAGTGTATAGGAAGATAATATCTCCTGGCTGAAGCTGTAGCTCCTGCAATCTGTATTTAATGCCCTCCATACCAGCTAGGACAAATCCAGCTCTGCTCTTTAGGTACTCAAATCCACCATCAGCGTGTCGAACAAGTGGTGGATTATGACCAGCGTTAGCGAACTGAACTAGACCATTGTCAAGGTTAATCCTACCCTGCCAAGCTGTGACGAACATACCAGCATCATTACCATCACATAGCGACTCGTTACCCTTGGTGAATACATTGTCGAGAGTCAAATCATTCTCTGTTAGACCCTTTAGCTCGGATTTTGCCCTCATCATAAACATAGCTGCTGGAATACCCTTGCCAGATACGTCTGCGATAAGGATATTGAGTATATTCGACCTAGTGAAATAAAAGTCGTAAAAGTCGCCACCAACCTCTTTGGCTGTATCCATATAAGCGTGGATATCAAGCTCCTTGCGTTTTGGAAACGCTGGGAAATTATTTGGCAGAGCAGATGCTTGGATATTCTTTGCAAACTCTAGCTCCTTGTCGATACGCTTTGATGCCTCATCGATATAATGCTTCAAGGTGTCAACAGTGCTGTTGATATCGTCCGATAGCGACGCAAATTCCGAATTAGTGCGAACATTGATAGTCTCATTAAGGTCGCCACCAGTGATTTTTGCAAGAGAATGGTTGATATCCTCAATCTTGCTAACGACAACCCTCTTAATAATCAGATATACAAACACGAACAGCACGCCAAATATCAATATCTCAAGAAATGAGTTGAGATACATAGCAGCGTCACGCACCTGATAAACCTCGTCCACTGGAATAGTAGACACGATATAATAACCCTCTGCAGAGCTGAAATAGCATAGGCTGTCTACACCATTAATCTCTATACGGAAAACTGTGTCAGGGTCAAATTCACCCTTTGACGCTGTGTTGCTGTCAAAATTCCTAGTGTCGAACCCCTTTGGTGCAGATACAAGCTTGAACTTTTCGTTCAAGATGATAATGCCACCACTCGAGCCAACCTTTCTATTCTTTGTAAAGCCATTAATTTCGCTATCGATATCATGCTGAAAATGGTCTGCATCATATCCAACCTGAACGAAGCCACCCTCTACTCTGACGCCAGCATATTTGCGATACATTGTCTCGTCATAGGAGATAGGACCATAGTCCTGAACATACTCGACCTTGTTGCCGATAAGCCCCATGAATTTTGCCGACTGGTCACCAGATTTCATATCATAGCCAACAAAATCAGCATTTGTACTACTGGTTATTATGCCCTGCTTGTTGACGATATTGATTTCTGCAACGTCATATTTTTCTGCGATTTCATCGATATTATCAGCGTTGACAGATTTTGCAACAGTTTTTGCTAGTGACAGCAGATTTCGGTCAGATGCGTCCCTAATATCAGCCTTGACCACCTCAACAGCGTTCTTTAGCGACTCATCGGCCTGTGTCTTTGATATACCGGTCTGGAACTGGAAAAGGAACACTGTAGTCACAACGAATGCCACAGCAACAGTCAAGAGCAGCCATCTCTGTATAGTTTGTGATATTCTCACACCATCTTTGTCACGCTGTGCCCTTTTCTTAATAGGTAGTGATAGCACCATAGCAGCAAGCATAACGGACACACCGTTAGCAATAATCATCGGTGCAGAGCAGTCAGCAACGACCTCAATAGCTCTAGTAGGTGTGGCGATATTGGTGATGAACACCATCGTTAGGTGGAAAACCTCCATAACGACACCAACAGCCAGTGACAATGGCCAGCTAGGACGCTTGTTCTCGAACATATATTTGCGAAGTCCTGCAGCATAAAAGCCTGCCAAAACAGTGGACACAGAGCAAGCCACTCTAGTAAAGGCACTAACACCCCAGTACACCGATAGCCAACGCTCAACGCCACCGATAACACCAGCGATAATACCGGCTGGACCACCGAAGAACAGACCTGCTATCAGCACAGCAGCATCACGAGCATTAGCCACAGCAATGGTCATAGGTATACCCCATTCTGTGCCAAGAACAGCAAGACCACCAAAGATAACACCAAATATTATCTGCTTAACAGCATAATTCAGCTTGCCAAATGGTGTGTGTTTGTCGAGATTATGTAATATTAACGCAGCAATAACTGGTAACAGTGCTGCAATCGATAATTTAATATAACTTTCGAGCATAAAAATGTCCTCTTTTATATTTTGTATATTAATTATATATTACAATGAAAAAATTTTCAATCCTTTTTGCCTACGCAAAAAACAAGCCCCCTTTTGCAAGGGAACATAATACGCCATATCATAATACCAACCATATCCCCCAGTCTTTTTGCTACGCAAAAATCCAGCCCCCTTTTGCAAGGGGGCCTAAAAGGACATAATTATATTATTAACAAAATCCCCCAGTCGCATATAAAATGCGACAGCCCCCTTTTGCAAGGGGGCCTAATAGGTTAAATTATTGTATTACTTTGTTGTAGTGTACTTGCTACTGCTCCAAGCAGAATAATACTTCACCTTGTTTACTGTCTTGTATGTTCTGATACGAACATAGTACTTTTTCTTCGCTGTTAAGCCAGTGATTGATTTGCTAACTGTAGTATTCTTTGTTACAGCATAGGTCTTAGCACCCTTTGTAAACTTGCTATCAGTTGCAATCTGCACCTCATAGCCTGTGGTCTGGGTTGCCTGCTTGGTCCAAGTTGCCTTTAGTCCTTTCTTTAAAGCAGATACAGACTTTAGGCTAGTGGCTTTTGGATTAATGGTGAATGTCTTGCTAACTGTACCAGAGTAGTTACCCTTGAATGTCACCTTTGCTGTAGCCTTGCCAACATTAGTATTTGCAGAATATGTAACAGTGTAGTTTGATGAAGAAATGGTCTTGCCATTACTATCCTTTACTGTTACAGTTGGTTTCTTTGCCTTGCCATCATATGTGTACTTTGTAGCAGAAAGTGTGATAGTCTTTGGATAATAAATAGTTGACTTTGTTGTCTGTGTGTCACACACTGTACAAGCTGTTACCTTGCTACCATTCTTGCTTGTTGTTGCCCTTGTGGTAGTAGTCTTTAGTGTATGGTCTGCTACTGGAACAGTCTCTTGCTCAACTATTACTGTTTCACATACAGAGCAATGCTTGCCCTCTGTCAAGCCTTCCTTTGTGCAAGTTGGTGCAACAGCGTCATCAGTAACCTCGGTATGTGGCAGAGCAGTAATAGTCTCTGTCACTCTATCAATTTCCTTGGTGCATACAGAACAATATGTCACCATATCATATGAGCCAGCCTTGGCACAAGTAGCCTCTACTCTGTTCTCCTCAACTGCCTTTTCTGGAGTGTGTGCAGCAGGAACAATATCTGACACATACTCTGCTCCACATTCGTCACACTTGTATGTTGTGTAGCCATCTGCTGTACAGGTTGGTGGAGTAACAGTGTTCTTGTAGCTGTGGGTATGTAGTGTCTTTACTAGATAAACATTAGCACTACAGCTCATCAAATAAACATTTACTTTGATAGGATATGCACCAGTCTCGGTCCAAGGTGTCTTCTCCTGGTCAGAATAAAAATCAATATCTATCCAGCCAATGCTATCCTCACCATTGACGAATGCATCCTTTGTCTTGTCATAGGTGTATGCCTTCTTTGTGCCATCAGCAAGGGTGAACACCATCTTGTCGCCATTGGCAAACAGCTTTTCTGTCTCTAGGAAATAATAATATGTCTTGGTTTCGGAGTCGTATGTTCCGTCCGTTCTCTCCCTCAAGGTCATAGCGTGTGTCAGCTCTAGCTCCATTGACTCAAAGCCATATGGGTGACCCTTTGTAACGGTGAGCTCAACATTCGCTGTGCCATCATAGCTAGATATGAAAATATTATATTTCTTGCCAGCCTCGAGTCTTGAAGCAATGAGGTAATCCTTTTCGCCATACTCGCTCATGGTGTCCTCTACAAACTCGTCATTTAGCAAAACGCTTGCACCGGTCTCCTTGTCACCAGAGAATGAGAAAGTGTATATACCACTCTCCTTTGGAGTGAAGAAATAATCTGTTCCATCCTCATCAACAGTCATCTTGTTCTTGCCAAGCTTTAGCACTGTCGCATCTGCTGTGTCAGAAAACTGTAGCTTTGTCTTGTCGGTATAGAGATATTTTGAATACTTAATTTGAGTTTTTGTCAGTCTTGTGTAAATTACATAATCAACGCTTGCTGTCAAATCGGTCTTTGAGCTATCACTAGAGGTAAGTGAGCTACCCTCTGGCACGATTGATGAGATAGTAACATTTCTACCAACCGAGCCCTCCTCTGCGAGTGCCTTGGCAATATTACTGTTAAATGTACCAACATGACCGGTAATCACACCAGCAGCTTGGGTCTGGGCTACCTGCAAGCCGATAATAGGAACGGTTGTATAACTCTCGTTATTATGCACCTTTGTGGTATATGAAAGCTTAGTAGTAGAGGTCGAAACACTGCCCTCATACTTATGTCTGTCACCCAGACGACCCTCTTCCTTGCTATATGTAGCAGTGATACGATATTTAACTGGCACAACGATAGCCTTTGCTGTATCGTAGTAGCAATCATCGACAGTCTCATTAACGATATTCTCTGCTGGATATAGCTGGCACTGTACAACTGTATCAGAGTCGCATACCTCACCCTTTTCGTTCAGGTAATGGGTAACGGTCTTGTTTGTGCCATTATCTGTATCAGTGTTGTACTCATCCTCGGTAATAAAGCTCATCACGCCATCAGCATTCTTGGTGTATCTGTAGTTAACAGTAACAGTCTGCTCCATCTCTGGTATCTCGGTGTCACCAATAGTCGCAGTCATACGCTTAACGGTGTATTTGCCAGCGTCACCAAATGTAACAGTAGCTGTGTCATCACCCTTTAGCTTGAATGTGCCATTCTTGACCTCGATTTCATCGCTGTTCTTGTCCACAATGTCTGGATTATATGGCTCGCCATCCTTGTCCACAACATATGTGAATGTGTAGTCCTTGTGCTCTGTATTAGCACTAACGAAAACAACTGGGTCCAGCTCACCAGCACTAGCACTAATGCTCATTCCTCCAAAGATGCTCATCAGCATAGTTAGTGATAGGACGATAGAGATAATCTTTTTCATACCGTTCTCCTTTAATTCATTTCCTTCATTATATAATAAAATATTTTTATTTTCAACTGACGAAATTGCAAACTGTAACAAATATATTAATGTTGTAAATATTTATATAATATGCTATCATAAAATTACAATATTCTACAAAAAGGAATTTTTCTTATGAAAACAAAGGAAAGAGAGAATGTTCAAGCCACTCATCCAAACAAAATTGGTATCAAAGAGGGCGTTGGATATATGTTCGGTGACTCTGGCAATCTGTTTTTGCTGACATATGTGTCATCGTTTCTAAAGGTATTTTACACTGACGTGCTAAAGATTGCACCAAAGAGGGTTGCAAACCTGTTCCTGTTCACTAGATTATGGGACGCTGTCAACGACCCACTATGGGGCACATTGGTAGCGAAGCGTCCACCTGATATCAATGGTAAATATCGTTCATACATAAAGTGGATTGCTGTGCCAGTAGCATTGGCAGAATGTCTTTGTTTCATCAATATCCGTAGCTTGACACACAACGAGGCACTGATACTCATCTTTGCATATGTGACATATATCGGGTTCGGTATGCTGTACACTGGTATCAATGTACCATTCGGCTCGTTAGCGTCAGTTATTACTGATGACCCAGATGGCAGAACTCTACTTTCAACATTCCGTTCCATCGGTGGTGGAATTGGTGGCGCTGCGCCATTACTACTTGCACCATTCATCATTTACAGCAAGATTGACAATGGCGATGGCACTACTCATAACGAGGCAAATGCTAACGGTATGATGATATTCGGTATGGCTATGGCTGTGCTAGCTATCATATTCTACCTCACCTGCTACAAGACCACCACAGAGCGTGTTAAATCTGCACAAGACCCAAAATTTGATATCAAAACAGCATATCTCGGTATGCTAAAGAGCAGACCATTCCGTGTACTTGCGCTAACTGGCATACTCATCAGTGGTGAGCTACAGTTTGCATCACTCAACCAATATCTGTACAAGAATTATTTTTGTAACACTAGCTTGTCTGTTCTTGGCACAGTGGCACAGTATTTGCCAATGGCACTGATGATACCACTCATTCCAAAGCTGTCAAAGAAATTTGGCAAAAAGGAGATTTGTGGCTTCGGCTCATTCTTCTCTGCACTCGCTGCTGTGATGATTTTTGTCATCAAGCCTGGTCGTGACCAAGCTTGGCTGTTCATTGCACTGCTGTTTGTCATCGGATTTGGCTACTCGTTCGTATCTATCACAAACTGGGCTGTTGTTGCTGACGTAATTGATTACCAAGAATACAAGACTGGTATCAAGACCGAAAGTGCTATCTACGCTGTGTACACCTTATGTCGAAAGCTAGGTCAGACCATCGCTGACTACGGTGGACTAACTCTGCTTGCAAAGATTGGATATGACGTAAATGTTATGTCAAATGCTGGATATGTTGAGGGCGTTAGTGAGGGCATACTAAAGGTATGCACCATCATCCCAGCAATCACATATACACTGATATTCGTGCTATATCGTTTCGCTTATCCATTGACTAAGGAACGCCTAGAGCCAGTGTACGAATATGTTAGAGAAAGCAACCAAAACCAAGAGGAGCAACCAAACGACTAATGAAACTACATAATATCAAGCACACAAGAGAGCTTGGAATATTCGAGAGCATGCTATATATTCTGCTCGCTATCGTGCTACTACCACTGACACTGATATTCTTTGTCCCAATTCGCAACCTTAGCAAATATTGCAAGGCAGCGAACTATGTACCTACAAAGCTAAATGATAAGTACAAGGACAAAACACATCTCATCGCACACAGGGGCTATCGTGCCCTAGCACCAGAGAACACTCTGCCTGCATATATCGAGGCTGGCAAGGCTGGATACTGGGGTGCAGAAAATGATATCCATCGCACAAAGGATGGCGTATGGGTGCTACACCACGACTATGTCACCTATCGTATGATGAACAAAAATTATAGGATAGAGGGCACAACCTTTGACAAGCTGTCAAAGGCGTACTACGACAACGGCTCATACTACAAGGATTATCCTAATTTAAGGATTACCACACTGGAGGAATACCTCCAAAAGTGTGAGGAGTACAATATGGTCGCTGTGATGGAGATAAAGGGCAAGGTTAGTATCGACCACTATGACGAGATAGTCGATATGGTGAAGAAATACAATGTCACAGCACAGTATATCTCCTTTAGCTACGAGACTATCGTCCGTATGAGAGAGCTGACTGATGCAAAGCTGTTTTATCTGACATACAAGATTGATGATGACGCTGTCACAAAGGCAAAGAGTGTCGAAAACTGTGGCGTCAGCTTTGACGGAAATGACAAGGACAACCAGTCACAGCAAGCAGTCAGCAAAATCCTCGACGCTGGACTAGAGCCAGCACTGTGGGCACTGGACGACGAAAAAATGACCGAAAATTTCGTCGACTGGGGCGTCAAATATATCACCACAAACCAAATACACTACTAAAATTAATTTTTACATAATTATCATTTTGGTAAAAAGGATTATATAATGATTTCAAATAACATACAATCAAAAATTGATAGTAAAATAAATGAATATGATAGTAATATTTACAAAATAGAATTATCAATTAATGAATTATCTTTAGAAAAAGACGCAATCGATAATGAATTGTATAATGTGTCCCAAGAATTACTATCAAATAATTTTAAATGGTATCAAATAAAAGATAAAAGAACACACAAAAAATCTCTAGAACTAAAAAAAGAAAAACTAGAACAAAGGCTAAAAAAAATAGAAATTGAAATAAACAAACAAAAAAGCAAAAAAAGAGTATTGTTATCAAAGAAAAAACTTGTGTTAAACACAAAACCAATACTTATTGTTTCAATTATACTATTCGCTTTAATACTTATCTGTTCAATTTTTAGTATTATAAACACACAAATTGAAGCCAACAAAATACTATCTGAATATCAAGTCACAATAAAAGTTAACAGCAAGCAAAACCTTTTATTTAATACCTATGACATAAATACATATGTTGATGATGAAATAATTGGAACGATTGCTAATGGTGGCGAAGATAAATACAATTTGATATTAAGAGAAGGCGAGCACAAATTCACATGCAAAAATGCCGAAGATGAAAGTGTTTATGGCTCATTAACTTTTACGATTACGGAGTCTAATAAATACCAATTTAATGTATCAAGTGAAACTAGTACAATAAGAATATCTGAAACCATATATGATGAATCTACAACAACTACCGAAGCCATTACCCAAACCACCACAGAATCAACTTCTTCACAAGAATCAAATGAAAGTAATAATCTATACACTCTATCACCTGATGACATTCCAATATATGATGAAAAGCCATTTGTTGAAATAAACAATAATGAACCAACATTTACCCTTTCGGATATTAAAACAGAAGCATTTGAATTCTATTCTCCTTTAGACACATTAAACAGATGCGGAATCGCTTTGGCATGTATCAGTAAAGATACATTACTTTCCGAAAAGAAAGAGAAAATTGAACAAATTGTTCCAACGGGCTGGCAAGATGAAGAATATGATTTTATTGGAAAAAATCTATATAAAAAATGTTCTCTAATTGGATATCCGCTAACTGCTGAATATAAAAATCAAAAAAATATTATAACAGGAACTCAATATCTATACCAAAAAGGCTTACAGCCATTTGAAAAAAAGGTCTTCAACTACATTAAAAAAACCAATAATCATGTAATGTATCGTTCCACACCTATATTTAATAACGACAATCTTATCGCTGAAGGTGTTCAAATAGAAGCCTATTCCGTTGAAGATGCTGGAAAAGGTATTAGTTTCAATGTATTTTGTTATAATATACAACCTGGTGTAATAATAGATTATTCTACCGGTAACAGCGAATCTGATGGAACTGTTATTGCAACCACAAAAGCCACAACAACATCTTCAACCACAAAACAAACAACTACAAAGAAAAAAATTTCAACCACAAAAAAGCACACAACTACAACCAGCAAACATTACTCAAGAACAGTATATAGAACCCCAAGTGGAGAATGTTACCACTTTTCATCATCTTGTGGTGGTAAAAATTCGTATGATATTACTTTAGATTCTGCGATTGGAATGGGTTTGCGCCCTTGTAAAAAATGTGCTTATTAAAATTTACAACAAACCAAATACACTACTAATATGTAAAAAGAGGCAATATTCGTTTGAATATTGCCTCTAATATTTTATCTAAATAGTATTCTATGGATATCGATTGAGTCCTGCTCGATAGGGTCGCTAGTAATCACCCCAGATTTAAAATCATTAAACTGTTTCTCATAATTAGAGTAAACATTGATATACTGGTTGTGCATTCTTGCCTTTGTATTATCACAAAATACAACCTCTCTGTCATCACCATCGATGATAACAACAGACTGATTAGAATGGTCGAGCAACAGCTCCTTGTCTGTATCATAGAATTTCATCAGGGTTGTCTTTTGATTAATCCCCTTTGCCCAGCTAGTGTTGATGGTGCACAAGCACCTGCCATCAGTATATTTTGATACAGATGAATATGTAACACCGTCCTGCTCCTTGCTATCGAACGAAACTAACGAATAATTCTCTAGCTTAACCAATCTAGCAAGAACGCTCAAAATGTTAACACCACTGTCGATAAAGCTACCTGCAAGAGAGCATCTGTCCTTTATCAGCTCGCCATCAATCATATATGGATCGAAAAATCCAGACTCAATTTCCTTTGCGTTATCCAGCCTTAACTCTGCTGGTAGCTTGTCTTGATTGTCCAAATACCACTCAATATCGATCGAGTCAGCAGCATGGTAAACAACGCAAAACAGCACGCCAGCCTCCTTTGACGCACTATATAGCTCCTTTAAATCATCGAGATTTGTAGTGCCAGGCTTTTCGACGATAACATTTCTACCAGCCTTGATGCATTGCATAGCAATATCATAGTGGGTTGCTGGTGGTGTGCTAACCATAACAACGTCGATATCAGCATTAGCCAAAAAGGCATCAAGAGTATCAAATGTCGAAACATTATTCTCACTAGCAAACTCTGTTGCGATACTTGTGTTTTTGTCAAACACAGCTGTAATAGTGTACTTGTCCTTTAGCTCATCAAGTGCACCCTTTTGCCAAGCAAAAATAGTGCCCAATCCGACAAATCCAATTTTAATCATACGATTCTCCAATATTTATAGAATCTTTTTACTTTTTCAAAGTAAAAAGACACCCTCGTGGGTGTCTTTCCACTTGGCAGTGGTATAACAACCTGTCAAGTCACGGTTGTATTTGCTACGCAAATCTCCACCTTAAAGACTTGACAGAACGTTATTACGGGTTTAATAGCATTTTAAACCCGTAATAAGGATTCTTCGAATCCTTCACATATCTTTGTAAAAAACAAAAACACACCGTTTGGTGCGCTTTTGTTTTTGGCAGTGGTATAAGGATTCGAACCTTAAATGACGGAGTCAGAGTCCGGAGTGTTACCGTTACACTATACCACTATATATACTTTTCGCATCTCTGCACGAGATAATATAACACATTTCGGTGTAAGTTGCAAGAGAAATTTTTGAAAATATGAAAGTTTTTTGCAAAATCGTCCTATATTTACATTAATACCCCATTATGATATAATTATTACAGAACATTTTGAGGTGAATATATGAATAACGTTATCAATGGATTTCTTGAGCGAAATCTGCCACAGTTCAAGGACAAGTTCATAGTCAATATTGCTCCAGCCGATATGGACGAGTATACTCTACAGTTTTCAGATGGCAAAATCGTCATCGACGCTAGTAGTGTTATCGCCTGCTGTGTCGGTATCTACGACTACCTAAAGGAGCACTGCAATGTTCAGCTGTCATGGTGCTCTAATACCGAGATTGCTATTGACGAGCTTGTGCCATTCGATGGTGTGATGAGCAGAAAAATTGAGCAAAAATTTAGAGTGTATATGAACTACTGCACCCTGAATTACACTATGAGCTGGTGGGATTTTGACCGATGGGAGAAAGAAATCGACTTTATGGCGATGAACGGTATCAATATGCCACTTGCCGTTGTTGGCACAGAGGCTGTGTGGTACGAGACGATGGTCGAGCTAGGCTTTAGCGAGGACGAAGCTCTGTCAACAATATCTGGTCCAGCGTTTTGGGCTTGGCAGTTGATGACGAATATCGAGGGCTACATTCCACCAAAGGACAAAAAATATGTCTACGAACGACTAGAGCTTGGCAAAAAGATACTCAATCGCTATCTTGAGTTTGGTATGCAACCTATTCAACAAGGATTTTCTGGTCATGTGCCAATGCTGATGAAGGAAAAATATCCTAACGAAACAATCATCGAGCAAAAGGGCTGGTGCACATATCCAAAGACAGCACAGCTAGACCCAACGGACGACTTTTTCATCAAGGTTGGCACCATATATCTAAACAAGATGGACGAGCTACTAGGCAACCATCACTACCTAGCCTGTGACCCATTCCACGAGGGCACTCCACCAAAGGACACAAAGCAATATCTCAACGCTGTTGGCACAGCTATCAACAAAATGTATCAGTCCTTTGACGAGCAGAGCATTTGGGTAATGCAAGGCTGGACACCTCGTAGGGATATCGTCGAGGCTATACCAAAGGACAGACTGCTCATTCTTGACCTAGACTCTGACCGAACAGCCAAGGAATACAAATGGGTGCACGAAAATGGCTACACCATCGTGTCTGGTATGCTACACAATTTTGGTGGCAAGAACGCTATGCAGGGTCATCTGCGTGACCATTGCAAGAACAATTTTGCTATACTTAAACAAAAGGGCATCAATGTCATCGGCAGTGGTATGTTCATGGAGGGTATCGAGCAAAACCCAGTCATCTATGACCTACAGTTCCAAATGCTGACAGAGAGTGGCAAGCTCGATTTTGACAAATGGCTAGAGCGCTACATTATTCGTCGATATGGCACTATTAACGACACATTGAAAGAGGTATGGTCCATTCTGCTACAGACCTGCTATCGTAGTGACGGATATGAGGAGAACAGAGTCGGCTCTTGTCTTGCTGCAAGGCCACAGCTAATGCCTGTTATGACTGGTCCTTGCTGTTACACCAAGGTGCATTATGATACAAAACAATATGAAAAGGCTGTGTCGCTATTCGCTACTTTAAGCGATGAGCTTGGTAGCGTTGATGCATACCAGTACGACCTGTGCGATATGGTACGCCAAGCACTCAGCAACCGTTTTCACGACAATCAGCTAGAGTTCAAAGCTACATACAAAAAGCTGTTCCGAGATATCGACAAAATCAAGGCTATTGCTGACAAACAGCTAGAGCTATTGCTCGATTTGGACGAATTTTTAGCAAATCGTAGCGAAATGACTCTTGCAAGATGGGTCAACGCATCACACAATCTTGCTACCGACGATGATGAACGCAAATATTTTGATTTCAACGCTAGGACACAAATCACGCTATGGGGTGATATCGACACAGACACTTCAGAGCTGTTCGACTACGCATGGAAAGAATGGCACGGATTAATCAAAGAATACTACTACCCAAGATGGCAGATATTCTACGATGAAATCATCAACGCTGTATCACACCACAAGCGACCAAAAATGCCAAGCAATGCTTGGGTACAACGCAAATCGTACAAGAAATATCCAATCGGACAAAAAATCGACAAATTCGAGAACGAATGGATACACACCTACAGCGAATACCCAACACCAACAAATAGCGATATCATCGCCCCAGCAAAAGCATTGATAAAAAAATACAATATTGGATAAAACAAAAAAGCACATTCGACCGAATGTGCTTTTTTGTATATAACAATTGTTAATATCTAAAATATCGTGTCAACATATTATGTTTCTTTACAAGCTTTTGATAGATGCATCAGTTAAATGAAAATATTGTAGTTCGCCTTCATTATATATGTTGAACGTGCCTACAACCTCTATATTATCGTTATTGATTATTCCAAGAGCGTCAAATTCATCAGTTAGCACAAATTCTAACCCTTGCTGACAGCAGGCTGTTGCATCAGCAATAACACAGGCATAATAGGTCTTGTCTGTTTCTTCATCGTAATATTCGTTATACTGACCTTGCATTTTAACTGTTTTGCCAACATACTTATCTGGGTATATCATCATATTATATACCTCACTATATACCATAGTGCTTGACAATTTTGTTAAATCAACATCCACAGCCTTAGCACTTGTTTGTTCTGTTGTAGCTTCTGCTTTCTTCTCATTTTTAGAGCAAGCTGAAAATGAGAACACAATACACAAAGCACAAATTATTGCTATTAACCTTTTCATATAACCACCTAAAAGTCGGCTGATTCTTCAACGCTTGCATTAGTGATAACACCATTTGAATATGTACCACTAACAACAACTCTTGAGCCAGTTGCTAAAACAGCATCACTCTCAAATTCTTGTGAGAAACAATTATCGTAATATGGGTGTTGAACAGTTGTTGGGCTTTCAATTCTGCCATATACAGTAACTGTTTTGCCCTCAAATTTGTCTGCGTGAGCCTGCATATTAGCAACCTGAACACGCTCAAGTGTTCCACCCATTGTAGTTGTATCAACCTCAAATTCGCTCGGTGCAAGCTCATTAGTGATGTCGATAGTTGGATTTTCTATCCAATAGCTATCGAGTGCATTTTCGTTTGCAACAAATTTTCCACTAACAGTAATAGTTGAGCCAATTACTGGCAAATCTTTCAAAGTATCTGGAGCAATCTCCCATTGCCAGTCACAGCACTTTGTATTGTCATTATATCCCCAAACATAGTAACGCTGAGTGCTGTTAAATTCGTCATAGAGAATAGTGAAGATACCTTTCTTTGTTACATTCTTGTCGACATAAGCATCTGCTTGGTCGTTGTAGAATATGTTTTGAAGCATAACATATTCATTAGAATCAATGATGGTTTCCATTTTTTGAGATACCACTTGCTCAGTTGGTTGTTGTTCATTATTTGTATCATTCTTTGAGCAACCAACAAATGCGAATAATATGGATAAGCACAAAAGTGCTGAGATTAATTTTTTCATTTTCTTCTACCTCCAACAAGACCGATAATATAGAATAGCACAAAGCCAACAATATCAACTGCAACGATTGTTGAGCCAACAGGTGTGCCACCAAGAACAGATACTAAAATACCAAGTGTTGCACATACAACAGAGAAAATTGCAGAGCAAATTGTTACTGCCTTAAAGCTTTTGAAAACTCGCATTGCAGAAAGTGCTGGAAAAATCACAAGAGCAGAAATAAGAAGCGAGCCAACCAAGTTCATTGCAAGAACAATAATAACTGCAATAATAATTGCAATTAATAGGTTATACGCATTTGCCCTAACGCCTGTTGCGCTTGCAAAGCTTTCGTCAAATGTAACTGCAAAAATTTTGTTGTAGAACAAAATGAACAGTGCAACAACGATAACTGAAAGCGCAACGCATAGCCAAACATCAAGCTTGCTGAGTGTTAGAATTGACGTTGAGCCAAAAAGAGTTGAACAAACATCACCAGATAAATTAGAGGATGTTGAAAACAAATTCATTATCAAATAACCTATTGCAAGCGAGCCAACGCTAATCATTGCTATTGCAGCGTCGCCCTTGATTTTTCTGTTTTGCCCACCCATTAAAAGCAGAACTGCACTTATTATCGTCACAGGTAAAATGAGTAACATATTGTTAGTTAAGTTAATAACTGCTGCTATTGCCATTGCACCAAATGCAACATGGGATAAACCATCACCAATGAATGAAAATCGTTTTAATACAAGTGTTACGCCAAGGAGTGATGAGCAAAGCGCTATCATAATTCCTGCAATAAGAGCATAGCGAACAAATGGAAATTCCATATACTGTGCTAATTTTTCAATCATATTAGTCATTTGCTCCTACCTCCTTGATAAAATCTTCCTTTGTGCCATAGAATGTGTTGTTGCCCACCTGCAAAATATGGCTTGCATATTTAAGTGCAGAATGCATATCGTGAGAAATCATAATAATAGTTAAGCCTTGCTCGTTTAGCTCCTTGATTAGCTCATACATTTCGGCTGTAACCTTTGGGTCAAGACCAGAAACAGGCTCATCAAGAAGTAGCACCTTTTCAGTTGCACATAATGCTCTTGCAAGAAGAACTCTTTGCTGTTGACCACCAGAAAGCTCACGATAGCAACGCTTTGAAAGTGAGGTTATGTTCATACGCTCCATATTCTTCCTTGCAAGCTCCTTGTTTGACTTTGAATAAAACGGCTTTAAGCCAGTTTTGTTAAGACAGCCAGACAAAACTATTTCGTAAACAGAGGCAGGAAAATCTCGCTGAACCACTGTTTGCTGTGGCAGATAGCCTATTTCATTTTTCTTTAGCCCATCTCCAAAAACAATTTCGCCACCAAGTGGAGATTTAAGACCAAGCATAGTTTTCATAAGTGTTGATTTACCAGAGCCATTTTCACCAATTATGCAAAGGTAATCGCCACTATTAACCTTAAAATTTAAGTTGTCCAAAACTATCTTGCTATCATAGCCAAGAGCAACATTTTTACATTCAACGAGTGCCATTTTCCTACCTCCAAAAATTTATGCTAGTGCTTTTTCAAGAACAGCAAGATTATCTTCCATTATTGAAAGATAGCTTGCACCATTCTTAACATTTTCGCTTGTTACACTTTGAAGCGAATCAAGTGAAAGGATTTGCTGATTCTTGTCCTTTGTATTGCTAACGATAGTTTCAGCAATTTTGTGGTCTGTGCCCTCAATAGTGAGAACTGTTTTAAGACCTAATTCATCAACCTTGTCTGAAAGGAATTTGATTGTTTCAAAGCTTGCCTCTGTTTCAGCAGAGCAACCAACAAAGGCTGCATAGTAATCAAGACCATAATCATCAACCATATATCTAAATGGGAATCTATCACCAAACAGAACAGTCTTTGTTTTTGCGTTGTCGCATACTGCTTGATATTTATTATCAAGCTCGGTTAATGACTTAATGTAGTTTTCTGTGTTTGCCTTATAGGTTGCCTCGTTCTCGCTATCAAGAGCGATTATAGATTTTGAAATACTGTCGCAAAGGGTAATTGCATTTTTGAGTGATAACCAAATATGTTCGTCATATTCGATTTCTTCCTCTTCACCGTGTTCCTCTTCTTCCTCCTCTTCAGCTTCCATACCTTCCTTAACCTCTTCCTCCTTAGCGCTGTCGCCAAGGGTTTCAAGAAGGTTAACCACAACCATATTTTTATTAGTTGCATTGGCAAGGGCATCCTCAACCCATTCGTCACTTTCGCCACCAACATAAACGAACATATCGCAAGTTGAGATTTTTGCTAAATCGTCAACGGTTGGCTGGTAGTTGTGCAAATCTATTCCATTGTCAAGGAGCAAGGTTAAATCAACATTATCTGCCTTGTCGCCAAGGATATTCTTAACCCAGTCATACTGTGGAAATATAGTGCAAATAATGCTTAATTTCTTTGTTTCGTTATTGTCATCGCTCGCGTTTTTTGAGCAAGCACCAAATGCAAAAATAATTGATAAACATAATATAATAGATAAAATCTTCTTAAATTTAGACATAAAAATAGCCTCCAAAAATAAATATTGTTAAAAAATGCGCAAAAGGGCGCAAAAAAACAAGGAGAATAAAGGGATATAATAATCCCTTGGTATCAGCATCTACAAATAGATAGAATTTCCCTATGTAGATAGATTATCCCCTTGGTGTAAAATTCAACAATATTTAATTTGAAAGCTTTACCTTAAGATCAACAGGAGTATTAACCTTAACAACATATTTAATTAAGCCTAAAGTAAGCACTAATGCCCAAAAAACACAAATAATGGCCATTGCTTCCTCTGGCTTTGGTGTTTGGTTGTCAAATAGCTTAAGGCTCAAATTTATTTGATCACAAATTTGACAGTCAGAACCTGTACATTTATGATTAGCACTTTCTACAACGAAAAGAGCAGAAGAAACCAAGCCGATTGCCATTGCAACAGCCACGATAATAGCTATAATTCTATTACGCTTGGTCATAATATCGCTCCTTTTTTATTCTTTATTTTATATTATCACTTTTTATTTAAAAGTCAATAAGTAAGATTAGCCATTTGATGCATCAAATTCGGCGTGATACCAAAAGTATCTGACAACACCAATAACAAAAAATAACTGCCATAACGAAAAAACTTCGTTATGGCAGTTGCTCTATTTGCAATCGTTTCTTATTTTTGCATAATCCTTCGCATTGATTACTCCATCATTATTTGTATCGGCATAGAAATGATAACCTTTTTTGTTTTGATATGTGATATTATTTTTAAAGTAATCCATTTTGTTTAATGTATTTATTGCAAAATCAGTTTTCTTTTGGTAAATGAGATTATGATTAAAATCAACGCCAAGACCTACAATGCTTTCGCCAGCATTAATAAATTCCTGCTTGTTCCACTTGCCTGTGCTATCTTGGATATAGACATAAATAATGCCCCAAGAGCTCACATAAAACTTTCCATCAAGCAAAACTAGACGAGAATATGCATCTTTTGTGTTAACATATTTTGTAAACCAAGCGCCTGTTGGCTTATGCTGAGTTGTAAAGCTCTTGCTATCATACGAAATTTCACTAGAATCAACCTTATGTGTTCCTGTGTTATCCGTGCAATAGAAATATAATTTTGAGGTATTTGGCTCATAATCGAGCGAATAATAGCCACCCTTATAGAAATAGATATTTGTTGAAACATCGTTCCAGGTGCTAGTATCATAATCCTTATTTGTTGCTGAGCAATTATCAAAAGTTGCTCCACCATAGTGATAGTAGCCATCGGCAGTTGTCATATAGTCATCGCTTTTCAAAAAGCAACGATGGAACACAGAGCCATAAGCATTTTTTCTTCCGTCATTTAGGCTATTATCGTCATAAGTCAAGTCGATATTAAACCAAGAGCCATTAATTTTAACCTTATTCCAAGCGTGAGCCATTTCGGTTGAAACAACATATTCCGACTCAATTCCAAGCCTATCAAGAACATATGTAAACGCTAGAGTATAGCCAGCACAAACTGTATATCCATCATAAAAAATTCCATATGCTGAATGATAAATCTGCTTGTCATTTGTTTCGGCATCTGCTGGATAGGTTGCTATATTGCAAAAATAATCGTGCAGAGTCAAGACCTTTTGAACGTCTGTCATTGAGTCATCAACCTGTGCCAACGCTCTTTGGACTCCCTTTTCAAATATTTGCTTTGCCTTTGAAACAGCTGAGGAATCCATAACATAATAAGGATAAGCATAGTATACTGTTTTATCATCATAGGTTGTGTAACTATACGAGCTTGAAACATAAAACAAATCTGGATGGTCGTTAATTACATTAGTATAGACCTTTTTAAATTCATCCATTGTGACAGAAAAGCCATAAATAGCTGGTGCAATTTGACCCTCAACATATTTTAGCTGACGATAAATATATTCCTCAAGTGTCATTGAAGCACGAGTTGAATTTTCATCGCTCATTTTATCTGCATTTGCTTCAACAAATTCTGCACTTTCAATAATTTCTTCATCAAAAGAGCCCTCTTGTAGAAGCTCAACCTTTTCCTCCACTCGCACACCAAAAAGACCCTTAGCAATATCTTCACCAAAGGCTAAAAACGGCATAGCAACAACTATAATTGCCATTAATATTAAAATATAATTTCTTAATTTCTTTTTCATATTATTTAGTGTGTTCATCAAGTGATAAATAAAATTTTTGATTTGCTTGTGTCATAGAAAAATGTTTCTATACTAATAAATATTATATCAGCACTTAAAATTAAATGTCAACATTAATTATTAAAAACCAACGCAATACCAAAATAATCTGCCAGCACCGAATATAAAAATAACTGCCATAACGAAGGTAAAAATTCGTTATGGCAGTTTCTCTTATAAATGTACATTTTTATATTAAACATATTCTAATACTTCGATAATATCGTCGATGACTGGTACGTCATCTCGTAGATCTTGGTCCTTGAACCATCCAAAGTTCATACGAATAGCTTTCATACCTGCACCGAGTGCACCCTGGATATCGTTAACTGGATGGTCGCCAACATACGCACACTCCTCTGGTGCGATACCAAGCTTGTCTGCTGTGTAGGTGAACAGTGCTGGGTCTGGCTTGTGCACACCGACATCACCACTGACTACCACGATATCACAATATGGACGAAGTCCACTAGTATCCATCTTATGATTTTGAAGATATGCTGGACCATTGGTGATAACACCAGTGGTGTAGCCTCTATCCTTTAGCTCCTTTAGTAGAGGAATAGAGTTGTCGAATATCACATTACAGTCACCAAAGGTGGTGTCGTAATGCTCTGCTAACTCCTCTGCTGGTGGAGCATCAACCCAACCCCACATATCGATAAGCGATGCATACCAGTCCACACGAACAACATAACCACCCTTACCAGTGATACGCATATCCTCTTTTCTTTTTTCAAGCTCGATAGGGTCAAGGTCTGGCAGATATTTTGCAAAAAAATTGTCCATATATCCCTCAAAAGCCAAGGTCCTATCCTGCAATGTTTCGTCAAAATCAAATAATACAGCTTTTATCATAGTCCAACTGTTCTCTCAATCCATCAATATCGGAAAAGGTCTTTTCCTCTCTCATATATCGCACAAGCTCTATGCGTAGAGTCTTGCCGTACAAATCACCATCAAAGCCGAAAATATGTGTCTCACAAAGTGGCTCATCAACAATCCAAGTAGGACGAATACCGATATTGGTAAACGCCTTGTACTCCACTCCATCGACAATCGCTCTGCTCTCATACACACCGAATTTTGGCACAATAAGACCATTTGGCAAATGCTGATTTGCTGTAGGAAAATCGATAGTCCTGCCCCTTTGGTCGCCAGTGATGACCTCGCTCTCAAAGGTGAAATTGTAGCCAAGCATAGCGTTGGCGTTCTCGATATCACCATCGGCAATGCATTTGCGAATACGAGTGGAGCTGATAGGCTCACCCTCATAGTCAAGATGCTCCAAGATACGCACCCAAATGTCCTTTTGCTCCAAAAATCCTCTCAAATCAAGAGCAGACCACATAGCATTCTTGCCAAAACGGAAGTTAAAGCCACATAGCACCATTCCAGCATTAAATCTGCCGATAAGAATATCGTTAATGAAATCCTCAGCAGACATATTCTTAAGTTCTTCAAAATCTGCGAACACAACAGTAGGATATCTCTCCTCAAAAATACTCTTTTGTAGGAGTGAAAATCGGTTGTTGACACAGTAGATGATAGCGTCGTCACCACCAGTACATACTGTACAATGGGCACGGTGCATACCATCAAAGTCACCGAGTGCTACTGATATTCGTTTCTTATCTTTATTATCCATACTAATCTCGTCTGGAAAGCAGACGCAACAGCTTTAGCTGTGCTCCGTCATTCTCTCCAAGTCCTAAAAATTGTCCCTCGCCATCATACACGGCACATGGGATATTGATACCAGGGGCGTTCTTCACCCTGTCAATATCAAGCGCCCCACCATTGCAAAAGCGAACTGCTTGCTTTGGTGACACAAACACCCTCTTGTAATCACTAAACATTTCTTCAACGCTGTGCAAAACAGCACCAAAGTCGCCATCACTGTCCTTGATTGCTTGAAGCTCATCAATAGTGACACAGTCATCAAGGCTAAAGCCCATAGCCCTAGTCCTGCAAAGCTCTGTCATAGTCGCACCACAGCCAAGCGCTCTGCCGATATCATCGATGAGCGAACGGATATATGTACCCTTTGAGCAGAGCACGTCGATGACATACTCATCACCAATCTGGTCGACTAGCTCTAGCGATTTTATTTCCACCTCACAAGCGTCACGCTCAATCTCCTTGCCCTGTCTGGCAAGGTCATAAAGCCTAACACCATCAACGCTCTTGGCGCTAAACATAGGTGGCATCTGCATAATTTTGCCAACAAATCGTGGCAATATATCAAGAATATCGTCCCTGTCAACATTGACCTCGTACTCACCAGTAATATTACCAGTGATATCGAGCGTGTCAGTCGTCTTGCCAAGCACAAAATGGGCACGATAGCCCTTGTCACTATCTGGCAAAAAATTCAAAAATCTAGTAGCGCCACCAAGCATAATTGGTAGCACGCCGGTAGCCATAGGGTCGAGCGTGCCAGTATGACCAGCCTTCTTCTCCCTAGTGATGCCCCTAGTCTTTGCAACGACACCGAACGAGGTAATATCCTTGCCCTTGTTCACACAAATAATGCCTGTCATTACTTTAGTAATTCCTCACATTTTGCGACAAGTAGTCGCTTTGCCTCTTCAACACCACAGTCAAAACGACAAGCAGCAGCCTGCTTGTGGCCACCACCACCGAATGCACTAGCAAGCACTGATGCATCAACACTCTCGAATGTTCTAATCGAGCATTTGCAGGTCTTGTCCGGCTTTTCACGAATAGAAAGACCAATCTCAACACCCTCGATTTGACGAGTTAGTGGTGCGATAGCCTCTGTCTCCTGCTCATTTGAGCCAGTCCTTGCGTACATATCCTGTGTCACGGTAGCGACACAAATTCTGTCATTAGAATACAGCTCCATACCCTCGATAACAAGTCGCTCTAGTGCAGCATAAGTTCTTGTCTTGGTCTCAAACATAATACGGTTGATAGTACCATTGTCAACACCAAGGTCGATTAGCTCTGCTGCAGCACGATATGTGTTAGAGGTGGTGCTAGAATATCTAAAACAGCCAGTATCAGTGGTGATACCCGTGTATAGGCATTCTGCAATTTTCTTGTCTATATCGATATGCATAGCCTTGATAACCTTTAGCACGACCTCACAAGCAGCAGCTGCATCAGCGTTTAGTAGCAAATTCTCTGCAAACTCGGTATTAGTACCATGATGGTCGATGCAAAGATTGATTTTGCCAGCATATTCGTCTGCCAAATCGCCAAGCAAATTCTCTGTGGCAACGTCGACAGCAACGATATACTCTGGCTCAAAGCTTGGCATATCAAGGTCATCAAAGAGATAATTATATTTTGATTGAATAGGGTCGGCACAAAGAACTCTTGCTCTCTTGCCAATCTTAATAAGTGCTCTGCATAGTCCAAAGCCACAGCCCAATGTGTCACCATCTGGGTGAGCATGGGTCAAGATAAGAATATTATCCTGTGACTTGAGAAGATGAGCACATTTTTCAACATTAATCTTCATCTTTAGTCTCTATACTTTTTAGCTTGTCAAAAAGCTCCATTCCTTTTTCGATAGAATCATCAGCGACAAATCTAAGCTCCGGTGTCTTGCGTAGCTTTAGGGATGAGCCAAGTCGACTACGGATAAAGCCCTGTGCAGCCTTTAGTCCCTTGACAGAAGCCTTGGCGTCCTCGATACCCTTTAGCGAGCTGATATATGCTGTGGCATAGCTAAGGTCGTTGCTAACGTCGACCTTAACCACAGTGAGCATACTACCGGACACACGAGGGTCCTTGACCTCTCGCAATATAGCGATAAGCTCACGCTTAACGTCCTCTGTAATTCTGTCTATTCTATATCCAGCCATAAAAACCTCATTTTAGTTGCTAGTTGTTAGTCGTTAGTTGCTAGTTTTTTGGATGAGCTCTGCTCATACTCGATTTAACTAGCAACTAGAAACTAGAAACTAACAACTAATCTCTATATTCCTCAACATAATATGCCTCTAGGATATCGCCCTGCTTGATATCGTCGAAGTCCTCAAGTGTGATACCACACTCGTAACCTGATGATACCTCCTTAACCTCGTCCTTAAATCTCTTAAGGTTTGCGATACCACAATCAGCAACCTGCTTGCCGTCACGGATAACTCTTACCTTACCAGCACGACGAATTGTACCAGAGGTAACAAGTGAACCAGCAACTGTACCAGCAGATGAAATCTTGAACACCTCTCTGACCTCAACAGTACCAGTGTCAACGTCACGATATTTTGGTGCTCTCATACCACGCATAGCGTTCTCGATATCCTCGATTGCATCGTAGATAATGTTGTATGTCTTAATCTCGATGCCATCACGGTCTGCATTATCCTTTGCAACTGGGTCAACGTCAACAGCGAAGCCAACGATGATAGCATTTGATGCAGATGCAAGCATAACATCGCTCTCATTGATTAGACCAACGCCACCGTGGATAATCTTTACTCTAACCTCATCATTCTCGATCTTGAGAAGTGACTGCTTAACAGCCTCAACAGAGCCCTGAACGTCAGCCTTGACGATGATATTAAGCTCCTTCATCTCGCCATCCTGAATTGTATCAAATAGAGTATCAAGTGTAACCTTCTGGAATGCCTTGAACTCCTCTTCCTTTGCCTCTGCCTTTCTCTGCTCAACAAGCTGTCTAGCAAGCTTTTCGTCAGATACAGCGTTGAACAAATCACCACTCATTGGTGCAGCGTCAAGACCCATAACCTCTACTGGAACAGATGGAGTAGCCTCATTTAGCTTTCTGCCACGGTAGTCAGTCATAGCTCTAACCTTACCAACAGCTGTGCCAGCAACGATAACATCACCAGAGTGAAGAGTACCATTCTGTACGAGTAGAGTAGCGATAGGACCTCTGCCCTTGTCTAGCTTTGCCTCGATAACAACACCCTTTGCTGTACGAGCAGGGTTAGCCTTTAGCTCACACATTTCAGCAACAAGACCGATTGTCTCGAGTAGCTTGTCGATACCCATCTTTGTCTTTGCAGATACTGGAACACAGATGATATTACCACCCCACTCCTCTGGGATGAGCTCATGCTCTGTGAGCTGTTGCATAATTCTATCTGGGTTTGCACCCTCTTTATCCATCTTGTTGATAGCAACGATAATCTCTACACCAGCAGCCTTTGCGTGATTAATAGCCTCGATAGTCTGTGGCATAATACCATCATCAGCAGCAACAACAAGAACAGCAATATCAGTGCTCATAGCACCTCTAGCTCTCATAGCTGTGAATGCTGCGTGTCCTGGTGTGTCAAGGAATGTGATAGTCTGGCCATCAGCAGTGTTAACCTGATATGCACCGATAGCCTGGGTGATACCACCAGCCTCGGTAGAGGTAACGTCTGTGTTACGGATAGCATCAAGGATTGAGGTCTTACCATGGTCAACGTGACCCATTACACAAACAACTGGTGGACGAGTGATAGCGTTCTCATCATCCTCAATCTCTTCCTCAATAATCTGCTCCTCGATAGTAACGACAACCTCTTTCTCTACCTTTGCACCAAGCTCGGTTGCAACGATATCAGCTGTGTCGTAGTCGATAACCTCGTTAACGCCAACCATCATACCAAGCTTCATAAGCTCTTTGATAACCTCGTTAGCTGTCATACGAAGTAGTGAAGCAAGCTCACCAACAGTAATTTCCTCTGGAACAGAAATCTTAATCTGTTGCTTCTTTCTCTGCTCTGCGATACGAGCTAGACGCTGTGCCTCTGTCTCCTTCTTTGAGCGAGCGTGCATGCCCTGTGGCTTCTTCTTTCTGTACTGCTTGCTCTTTTGTGAAAGCTTCTGCTTCTTCTGATAATCGCCAACAGAATTTGCTGGAGCGATATCATCATACTTTTGATTGTATTTTTCTAGGTCAACAGTGTTTGCTCTAGTGTCGATATGACGAGCCTCACCCTTTGTTCTAGCCTGTGGAGCCTGGGTAGCCTTTTT
The DNA here is from genome assembly GCA_937876375.1 of uncultured Clostridia bacterium. Taxonomy (GTDB): domain Bacteria; phylum Bacillota; class Clostridia; order Oscillospirales; family Acutalibacteraceae; genus Eubacterium_R. The sequence continues at coordinate 65,532 of CALEHY010000019.1, forward strand.
CTTTGCCTTCTCCTCTGCTCTCTTTGCAGCCTGCTCTGCCATCTGTAAAATAGCAGCCTGTGACTGATGCTTCTTGCTCTTTGCATCGTCCTTCTTTGGCTCTGCCTTCTTCTTTGGTGCAGAGTCCTTCTTCTTTTCTACCTTTTTCTTTGTTGCAAAATATGCGTTAAAATCACTGTGGCTGTTCATCTGTGTTAGCTTGTCAAACACAATGTTTAGCTCATCCTGAGTTAGAACAGTACCAGCCTTCTTTGCTGGACCATCGCAATATTCAGTAAGGATTTCAACGATTTCTTTATTAGATTTACCAAAATCCTTTGCAATATCGGAAACCTTTAGCTTAATTACCATATAGTTTTCCTCCTTGTTATTCGTTAATTAGTTCAATTATTCTCTTTGCAAAATTTTCGTCATCAACAGTGATAACACCAGCCTTGTAGCCGAGCGCAAAATGTAGCTCGTCAATGCTATCATCTAATCTTATGCTAGGAAGATTTGGCATATATTCGTCAGTGAGCATTTCAAACTCACGAACAAGTCTGTCGCTCATATCAGTAGCAAAAAGCAAGAGCTTTGCCTTTCTACCCTTTATTGACTTTTCTGCCATATCGTGACCCATAGACAGCCTACCTGCTCTGCGAGCCATACCAAGCATAGATAAATATTTTTTGTTATCAGCCATTGATTTCTTCTTCCATTTTATCGTAAACAGCGTCCTCGATAGATACGCCAAACGCTCTGTCAAACGCCTTTTTCTTGCGTGCTTTTTTTAGACAATCGGCATTCTTGCACACATATGCTCCTCTGCCACTCTTTTTGCCAGTCAAGTCTAGGCTAATCTCGCCATCTGGGCTCTTAACCACTCTGACTAGCTCACGCTTGTCAAACATTTCTCCACAGCCAGTACACATACGCAGTGGAATTTTTTTCGTTTTCATCAAATCACCTTAGCCCTCGTAGAAGCCACTCTCTGGCTTGATATCGATTTTCCAAGAGGTGAGCTTTGCAGCTAGACGAACATTCTGTCCCTTGTTACCGATAGCAAGTGAAAGCTGGTCATCTGGAACAGTAGCACGACAGCTCTTTGCACCCTCATCAAGAATTTCAACAGATACAACATCTGATGGAGCAAGTGCAGCAGATACGAACTCTACTGGGTCATCACTGTACTTAACGATATCAATCTTTTCGCCACCAAGAGCATCAACAATGTTAGATACTCTCTGACCTCTAGGACCGATACAAGCTCCTACTGGATCAACGTCCTCATCCTTTGAGAACACAGCAATCTTTGTACGAGAGCCAGCCTCACGAGATACAGACTTAATCTCGATAGTGCCATCAAAAATCTCTGGTACCTCTGTCTCAAATAGTCTACGAACAAGACCAGGGTGTGTACGAGAAATCATAACCTTTGGTCCCTTTGTGCTCTCCTTAACGTCTACAACAAAAATCTTTGTCATATCGCCCTCTGTGAACACCTCACCAGGTACCTGCTCTGCTCTAGGTAGGATAGCCTCGTTCTTGCCAATCTCTAGTGTGATATTGCCACTAACTGGGTCAATTCTAACAACCTTTGCAGATAGAAGCTCTTGGTTCTTGCTCTGGAACTCCTGTAGCATCTGTCCTCTTTCAGCCTCACGAATACCCTGACGGATAACATGCTTCGCTGTCTGAGCAACAATTCTACCAAACTGCTTTGTCTTTAGTGGGATATCGATTGTCTTGCCAACCTTTGCACTCTTACGGATGAGCTGTGCCTGCTCTAGTGTCAAGTCAGTATCTGGGTCCTCGATTTCCTCAACAACATTCTTTCTAACATAAACCTTGATTTTCTGCTTGTCAGGGTCGATATCACAATGAACAATATCCTTGCCATTGTAGTCATGCTTTGCAGCAACGATAATCGCAGCAGAAATCTTGTCATACATATATTCCTCTGTGATACCCTTTTCAGCACAAATCATTTTTACTGCTTCAAAAAATTCCTTACTCATTTTTCCTATCATCCTCTCAAATTAAATTTCTTTGTTAAAATCATTTATATCAAAATCGTCAAGCTTGACATACGATGTCTCCTTCTTGTCAAAGGTCATCTCTGTGTCATCCTTTAGCCTAACGGTAATTTGCTTGTTTTCAAAGCTGGTCATAACACCATTAAAGTCACGCACACCATCAACAGCACGGATAAGTCGTACCATAACTGGTGAGCCAACATATTTTTCAAAATGCTCGTCACGGATGAGCTCACGCTCAACACCAGGTGAGCTAACCTCTAGCATATAGCTCTGTGATATTGGGTCAGCCTCGTCAAGTGGTTTTGTGATAGCGTGGGTCAAATCAACACAGTCGTTGATATCCACTCCACCGTCCTTGTCGATAAAAATTCTCAAGTACCAGCCAGTGCCCTCTTTCTTAAACTGGACGTCCCAAATATCCAGCCCTAGCTCCTTGGCAAATGGGGAGATAATCTCCTCAACTCTGGCAACTGTATTCTGCTTTGCCAACAAAACACCTCCAAACAATAAAAATAAGCGGATTCGCCAGAACCCACCTTAATAGTTTATATTCGTACTATCACCTATTATATATATAAATTATAATTTGTCAAGCACTTTTTTGAAAGCTGATATTACCATTGGCACGATGGATATTGCGCCAGCTGGCACACAGAATATCGCTATCGGCAAAACGAGTAGCAAAAACACGCTCGCACCCTTGGTATCTAGCTCCTTAACCCTACCTAGCAAAAACACAAATCCGTTAAACGCAAAGGTTGGCACAAGGGCACAGCAAAGAGAGAGTAGCCAGCACTGTCCACTCGACAGCTCAAATGCTACTCTGCCACCAAGCCTTATTCCAAAAATCATCCCTACCGAAAGCACGAATGTACCGACAAACAGAGATATCAGCATAACCAAATATCTCTTTGAAAAGGTCTTATCCATTAATCATATTAAGCAGGTGCTCCTTTTCGACATAGCCGACAGAACGGTCCTTTTCCTCACCATTTTCAAAATAAATCACACAAGGTATTGCCATAACATTGTACTCAAGCGCCAAATCCCTAGCCTCGTCACAATTCACCTTGCACACCTTGATATCATCATATTCCTCTGCAATCTCGTCAACAATTGGCGATAGCATCATACAAGGTCCACACCACTCTGCCCAAAAGTCAACTAGCACCTTGCCATCAAAAGCGATGACCTCATCGTCAAAATTTTCCTTTGTAATATCTGTAGTCATAATCTGCTCCTATTTCTGTATCATGCCCATCAATGTTGACAGCATAGCCTTGTCCTCATCAGTAACACGGATATTTGTGCGTATTTTTTGACCATTTGTGTCAGTAACGCTAATCTCTAGCACAGAGCCAGCATCAAGTCTGCGACCAGCATCTGCCAAGAACATTTTTAGCTTTGGGTGACGAGCGTTGAAGCCGTTAATCTCACCCTTTAAATTTAGCAAATCCATTGGATTAATGCCCATAATCCATCCTCTTTTCAATTCCTTTATACAAATATTATATGAAAAAATCGGATTAATTTCAATATTAACTTGATATTTTTAAAATTGGGTATATAATAGTTGATATTTAATCAAAAAGGGGTGATTTGTATGAGAAAAAATGATATGCTAACTGGCAATCCGATAAAGTCTATTATTTTGTTTGCTCTGCCTATTATGCTGTCTAATTTGCTACAATATAACTACTCCTTTATCGACAATATCATCGTCGGAAGATACATTAGCACTGATGCGCTGGCTGCTGTCGGTAATGTTGGTGCTATTAACTCATTCATCATCGGTACAGCACTGGGTTTGACCTCTGGATTTACTATCCCAGTGGCACACGCTTTTGGTGCTGGAGATAGAAAAAAGGTGTCGCACTACGCTGGTAGCAGTATCGTCATCGCTACCATGATTGGCGTGCTAATCGTCATTATCGCACATATTCTATCGACCCCATTGCTACGAGTTATCGGCACACCGGAGGAGATAATCGACCTGTCAGCAAGGTATGTAAATATCCTGTATTTCGGTGTTCCACTACAGATGCTATCAAACAATTTCACAGCGATATCTCGTGCTGTTGGCGAGAGCAAGAAACCACTGTATTTCTTCACCATCAGCGTGGTATCAAATTTCTTCCTCGACCTACTGTTCGTAAAGCATTTGCGACTTGGTGTTGAGGGTGCTGCTGTTGCAACACTGATATCATACGCTATCGCTGCAACACTGACTGGTATATATATCATTAGATTTAACAAAGAGGTCAATATCAAGCGTGATGATTTGCGTTTTCACCCAAAAACAGCTTGGTCACAAATCAAGCTCGGTATCCCTGTATCACTACAGTTCACTATCACCTCTATCGGCTCAATGAGTATGCAGAGCGCTATCAACTCGTTCGGACCAAATGCTATGGCTGGTATCACTGCTGCTGGCAGAGTGGAGAATTTGACCAATATCCCAATGTCCGGTCTTGGTGTTGCGACACAGACCTTTGTCGGTCAAAACTATGGCGCAGAGAACTATGAGCGTATCATCAAATCCGTCAAGCGCATATTCGTTCTTGACCTTGCTGTGTCAGTCGCTATGAGTATTATACTTTACTTAATAGGTCAACCTATGGTATCATTGTTCATGAGCGAGCCAAACCCAGCAATTATGCAGGTTGCAAAGCAGTACTTTACTGCTATCGCAAGGTGCTACAGCCTTGTTGCTGTGCTGTTCGTTCTTCGCAACACGCTACAGGGTCTTGGCTTCACATATTCAAACACAATCGCTGGTGCTGGTGAGCTAATCGGCAGAATCACTGTCGCATTCCTATTCACAAAGCTGATCGGATTCAACGCTATTTGCTACGCTCCACCTATGGCATGGCTACTAGCAGATATACCACTGCTCGTGATTTATCTCATCAAGCGAAAGAAATTCAAGGCTCTAGCACTGGAGCAGAAAAAACAAACACAAACTGACTAATCGAGGATATTATGCAAATCGAATTTTGGCAATTTTTGATTGTGTGTCCGTTGGTATTCCTTGGTGGATTCGTCGACTCCATCGCTGGTGGAGGTGGACTAATCTCGCTACCAGCATATATGATTGCTGGACTACCAGTACACCAGTCAATAGCTACTAACAAATTGAGCTCTGGTATGGGTACTACCATTGCCACAGCAAGATATGCAAAAAGTGGGTTCATCCCAGTTAAACAGGCGATATTCTGTATCATCTGTGCATTCATTGGCTCTGCCAGTGGTGCAAGGCTTGCACTACTAATATCGGACCATTATTTCAAGATAATAATGCTCGTCATCCTACCTATCACAGCGTACTATGTCACAAAGGACAAGGCTCTAAAGAATGACAAAGAGGCACTGTCCACCAAACGAACAATTATTCTGTCAATGTTGGTAGCGCTGTTCCTAGGTGCATATGACGGATTTTATGGTCCGGGCACTGGCACATTTCTCATTCTGTTCCTTACCAGTGTCGCACATATGAAGCTTAACGAGGCAAATGGTGTCACAAAGGTAATCAATCTGTCGACTAACATATCATCACTGATAGTTTATCTCATCAATGGCAAGGTCGTTATCCTGCTTGGACTTGTTGCTGGAGTGTTCGGTATAGCTGGCAACTACCTTGGCTCAAAGCTTTTTGTAAAAAGTGGGTCAAAAATCGTCAAACCAATAATGATTGTCGTGCTGATAGTATTCTTCATCAAAATCATAACAGAATTAGTAAAATAAAAGCATTTGGGCATATACCCAAATGCTTTTTTGTTATTATTCGCTTGTTAGTGTTAGAGAACCTGCTGGTACAGTAATGCTTGGATAATTTGCATCCGTCACATTGAATACTCTCTGTGCATACAGAGCGTTTGTTATCTCAACTGTCTGTGTGGCTGCTGTCATAGCAACTGACTTTAATGTGTCATCAAAGCTGTGACGACTGTCAGATGATACCTGCTTGTAATACAGAGTTACACTGCCATCAGATGCATAAGGTACATTTGAAATAGTAGCGCTACCACTTGAATCAGTAGTAACATTGTCACCTACAGGATTACCAGCGCTATCGCATCGAACGAACACGGCATTCTCAACTGGTGTGCCAGCAGCTGTGCCATCCTCTGTAACATGGAGCGTCAAAGCACCAGTCGCAGCGATAGTAAAATCATACACTGTCACGTCTGCTGTAACTGTGATAGATTTTGGGTCTAATGTTGTGGAATCATAACCAGAAAAGCTAGCGCTGACAGCATATCCACCGTTGTTTACATTTTCGCTACCTGTTCCATTATCAATAGAAATAGTGTAGCTATCGTTAGTTGTTTTTTTGTTTTTTTCAAGTTTATCCATATTGTCACCCTCCATTGTTATACTACTCAAAAGTGACAAAATGGTGATTATCTCAAGCTAAAATTTTTATGCACTTGTTTTCATATCAAGCTTAAGCTTGTCAGATATCATTGCTATAAACTCAGAATTAGTTGGCTTACCTCTGTTAGACTGAATTGTATAGCCGAAATATGATGAAAGAACATCAACATCCCCTCTATCCCAAGCAACTTCAAAACCTATAAACACTTTAAATATTTATTGCTTTATATTCAATTTATTTATTGTTTTCTAATTATAAATCATCATCCTTTGAAAAGTCAATAACAAAATATATGCACCTATTAAAATGTAAAATCAAGGCATACTCTGTTATTACATTTAAAAAGGGCTAATATATGTAAAATGAAAGTTGTAAAATCAACTATTTTACAAAATGTAAAGAAAATGCTTGACTTCTATTTTACATTGTGCTAATATAGAATTAACAAAAGAAAGGAATTATATTTATTATGTCAAATATTGCTTATGTTAGAGTATCAACAGTAGAACAAAACGAACAAAGACAAATAGAAGGTATCAAGAATAAGGCTAATATTGATAAGTGGTTTATTGAAAAGGCATCAGCAAAGGATACTAATAGACCAGAGCTACAAAGCCTATTAGATTATGTGCGTGAAGGTGATATAGTTTATATTCACGATTTCAGCAGATTAGCAAGAAGCACCAAAGATTTATTAGATATTGTGGAAACATTAAAGAATAAAGGTGTTACCCTTTATAGCAACAAAGAAAGTATAGATACTTCAACCCCTAATGGAAAACTTATGCTTACAATGATTGGAGCTATTTACGAATTTGAAAGGGCTAATATGCTTGAAAGACAAAGAGAAGGCATAGCAATAGCAAAAAAAGAAGGTAAATATAAAGGTGGTCAAGTGAAAAAGATTGATTTAACACTATTTGAAAAGCATTATAATAGGTACTTGCAAAGAGAAATAAACAAAATGCAGCTTGCAGAGGTTTTAAATATTTCAAGACCTACATTAGATAAGCTAATTAAAGAATACAAAGAAAACGGAACAATTTAAACAAGTTAATAGATAACTGAATTTAGGGTGTAGGTTGTGAATGTATCAGCTACACCCTTTTATTATGCCCTATATGGCTTTATATATGTAATATAGGGGGTATTAACAAATTTAATTATATAGGGTTTTATAATTGATTCTGTACCTATTACACATCTAAACCAACGATTAAAAAAATAGCTCCGTTCTTGATGCACCGAATAACAAAACACTTGTTATAGCTAAATCAAGGTATAAGCAATAAATAATGTAGAAATCATTAAAAATATTTCTGACAAAATCAAGGTTTATGGTGTTTAATGATATTAGAGGGGTTAGCCCTCTGCAATATAAACTATTATCAAAACACTTAAATTAAGGAGGTTAAGAGTATGCAACAAAGCACAAAAGAAATCACTTTTTCAAGGGATATGCTAATAAATGAATTAGTGTTGAATATGGAAGGTGTAATAAATAAAGCTGATGTTATTAAAATGTATAACCAGCTTGAAAACAATGTTATTAATCATCTGCTACAAGCTACACCGAACAAAAGCATTAAATTAAAGGTGTTTAATGGTATTTATCTATTATCGCAATATATACCAGATGAATATAGAAAAGGCAGCTTGTGGCTTGAAGAACACATTAGATTCAAGGCAAAGTTTACTACATATTTGAAAAGAAGATTAAACGGAAAGCAGTAAAAGGAGCTGATTATATGTATATTGAAATCATTAGAAACAATACTAAACCGAATCAAATTAAATTTGATAATTCAACATTATCAATTATTAGAAATACAAACAATGCAAAACACATTATATTCAAGAAAAAATTAAAAGAAATTGAAAACAATTATTCTACTGAATACCGAATTAATGAGCCTTCAATATCAAATCATAATGAAGAATTATTAGATAAGTGTTTAGATGAAGTTATGTTATTGATTGATGCTTTTAATAATTTAAAAATTACAGAATCAATTAATCAAAGCAAAAAAATTACTATAATTGATGCTATTATGGGTACTGGTAAAACAACCTATATTATTGAAAACATCATTAATAGGCAACAAGAACAAATTAAACAAGCAGAGGAATATTTTGAGCTTGGTTGGTATAGTGAATTTGATAAACAAAAGGCAATTAATAGTCTTGATAAATTTATTTGTGTATTGCCTACCTTAAAAGAATGTAACCGATATAAAGAAGCTATATATACTAATATTGAGGTTTTTGAGCCAGATGCAGAAAAAGGCAAAGGCAGTAAATTAGAAAACTTTAAAGAACTTATCAAAAGAAATAAGAATATTGCAACCACTCACGCATTAATACAATTAATTGATGAAGAATGTATTGAGTATTTAAGAGCATCAAATTATATTCTTATTATTGATGAAGAATTAAATGTCGTAGAGCCATATAAGAAAATGGCTGAAAAGGATATTAAAGCCCTTTATGATTTAGGGTATATCATCAAAAATGATAACGGCTTTTTAGTTTGGAATGAGCAGGATGATGAAACAAAGTTTAGATATGATGATGTTAAAAGATTATGCAATTTAGGTTGTTTAATGGAATATGCTAATTCTAATAATCGTCATATCGTTATTTGGAACTTCCCACCTATTTTCTTTGATTTATTCAAAAAATGCTATATATGTACTTATTTGTGGGATGGCTCTATTCAAAAGCATTATTTTAATCTACATAATATCAATTATGAGCATAAAACATTAATTGATGGTAAATTAGTTGATTATGACAAATCATTAGAAAGAGAGATTAGAACACATTATAAAAGCCTTATAGATATATATGAAGGTGGTTTAAATGTTGTTGGTGATAGTATTGAAACTGGTTTAAAAGGCAGACCATCAAGACCGTTATGCTCAACTTGGTATGATAAACATATCAAAATATTTAGTAACGATTCTTTTACCGATAAAGAAATGGAAGAAAAAGAGATTAAAAGAGGTATTAAAAAGAAATATTCACCTACAAATAACTTAATTAAGGTCGTTAAGAATAACACCAGTAATTATTTCAAAAACATCAAAAAAAGCAGGGCTACATATAATATGTGGACAGTATATAAAGGCAATAACAATAAAATAAGAAATGCTATTAAAGGTGATGGATATGCAAATGGTTTTGTACCTTGTAATTGTAAAGGAACAAATGAATTTAAAGACAGAATCAATTTAGCCTATTTAATAGACTATAATATTTCACCAGTTGAATCACAATTTTTTAAGCAATATAACATACAAGTTAATGAAGATTTATATAGTTTGTCTGTAATGCTTCAATGGATATGGCGTAGTGCGATTAGAGAACATCAAGCTATATCAATTTATATACCTTCGCAGAGAATGAGAACACTATTAAAAAGCTGGTTAAATAATGAAATTTAGAAGAAATCACATAAAAAAATCTTCTAAAAAATCTTGAAAACCCTTTATTTAAGCCAATTTTCAAGGCATTTTCTTAAAAGTAAAGAGGTATATTAAAATAGGTTAATTTTGCGATAGCAAAATAAAACTAAACAAAGAAAATAACGATAGTTATTTTATGCGTTAGTAATATATAAGTTATTGCGTAGCAGAGGATAACAAGCTAATTATCATAAAACAAAATAGTGTTAATAACCTCTGCTATTATTATTTTGATGCTAACGCAATTATGGGCTTACCCCTCTTTACCTTAATTGCTATCGCAATTAAAGGTACGCCCTAAAGGGCTAAAGAATGTTCACTTGCGTGAACATATATAATATATTTCTTTTCTTGCGTTGTAGCAGGGCTAAACAAAAATAAGGAAGCGATTATATGGAAGATATAAACCAAAATAAAATATTAGCATTAAGCAACTTATCTATTGAAATAACAAGAAGATGTAATATGAATTGTGATTTTTGTAGCAGAGGAAAAGCACAGAATATTGATATTACACCAGCCATTATTGATAAGGCATTAGATGAAGTAAAAAATTGTTACATAAATAGTTTGCGTTTGAATGGTGGTGAATCATTTTTAAATGCAGATATGATTAAATATCTTGTTGATTCTATTATTGAAAAACGCATTATGATAGGTAGAGTATGCGTATTCACCAACGGAACAATAAAGAATGAAAAAATAAAAGCCTCATTATATCGTTTACATTCATATTTATTAGAAATTGAAACAATGCATAACTATTATTCAAAGCTATTATATGATGAATTGAATTTAATAGATATTACAAATTACAAAGTAAATGAAGAAAACAAAATACAGATTATTATTAGTGATTTGGAACACGATAGAAATATAAAAGTTAATGATTTTATTAGCTTTTATAATATGAATTGTTCTACATTTCAAGTATCAAAGCAATCAGAAACACTAATTAGCAAAGATATATGTATATATTTATCTGGTAATACATTAATAAACCATAAAAAGATATTAAAAAATAACATCAATGTGATTCAAAGTGATGTTAGAACTATTATAAACGAATACAACTTTATTAAAGACAATTCAAAGGTTATTCATATTGGTAAAACATTAACTGTATCTGCAAATGGTAATGTATTTGTTGGTAGCTTACAATCCTATGATAAAGTTGATGCTAAACCAATGTTTAATATTTTAGATTGTAATAATGATTTTATTGATAAGGTTTATAATTGGTGCTGGTTGCATCCAATAACTGAAACTATGAATGATTTTAGAGAAATGGAAGAAAGCAAAAAATGGCTAACTAATAATGGCTATACCATAATAGGAAAAGAGCCTTATTTATTATGTTGTAATCAAATGCTAATTAATAAGTTTGAAAGCATTATGAAACAAACACATAATAAATATAAAGCATTAACAATAAACGAGGTTGAAAAACTATCTATATATTTATTATGTTTAGAATATATAGAACTGGAAAAGAAAAAACCATCTTATGAATATAAATATTTATTTGCTTTTCTAATGATTAATTTTGAACAATTCAGTAAAGGTTTAGAATATGTATTTGATGTTTGCTATTGTAATCATTGGTGGTTAGAAACAAAAATTAATGAATTAATAGGGGTTAATGATATAAAATCACGCATAAAAACAACCCCTTAAAATCTTGATTTTATAGCCTTTAAATGCCTTTTTAATGGCGTTTTGATAATAGTTAAGGACTATACACTATTTAGCTTTAATGCTGGTGTATAGTCCTTTTATTCTTATATATTATAAAGTTGTTTTATTTGTGTTTGTTTGTGTTAATATGCTTTATTATGTGATACTATGCCGAAACTTGCAGAGCCATCACTATCAACATTTACAGTTGCATCAAAATTATATTTACCTTTTACATTACCATATTCATCATAACCCCAGTAATTGCCTTTTAATGTAACTTTATAGCTTGTAAATACTTCTTCAACCTCTGTTGTAGCTATTTCAATCATATCAATTCTGCTAATACCATTGCCATTACTTGCATAATACAATTTATAATCATTTTGCATTAAATAATCAGCTGCAATTTGTTTAGCTTGATATTCACTAACTTGATATTCTGTTGATTCTTCAACAGTATATATTTGTGTTGTTGGTTTTTCTTTTTCTTCTTTTGATGATTTAGCAGAAAATACACCAACTAATATTACACCGATTAAGATTATAACTATAAAGATAATTGCTAATACTCTAATAACTGGACTATGTGAAGAATTGTTATTCATAAAATTAACCCCCTTGTAATTCACTGTTTATCAGCTTCATAATCAAAAGCATATTGTATAACTGGACTATGAGCATCCCTATATTGACCTTCAGGCATATTATATTTACCTTGTTCAGCCCATTGTTGAGCTTGTAATATGCCGAACTTTTGCCAATCTTGTTTATACTGGTAATAATCATCATTATTTAATCGCAATAAATACTGATGATAAACATATTGCTATAACATTCTTCACCATAATTAAAGAACACTTGTAAACGATTATCACTAATAGAAGTAATAGCAAAATCATTAACACCAGTTAAATTTATATTCATAGCTGGTGTATGCTGATTATTAATAACAATTACTGGCTCATTATTAAAGCTGCTAAATATTATTAATGGGTTTTCTATAACACTTGTTAATAAGCTGGTATATGATTTAATTCTTTTGCTATCCTCTGAAAATAATACAGCTTGACAAACACTAATATTAATTTTTGTAGCATCTTCAAGATACTTTAACAAGTGGTTATAATTGTGTTCTGCTATGTAGTTTTTAACAAGATTCACATTATTAACGAATTTGCGTTGATGAGGTTTTAAATCACCTTCAGGAAGATTAAATAAATCCTTTTTGTTTTCTGTTTGATAACTAACCATTGTTTTTTTACCTACCTTTATTATTTAAATTATTGATTGGACTATTTTTAAAATACTGTTTGCCTATATCATCATTAGTAAAATCAATATAGGCTTCTTCTGTAACTGTTACAGAGCTATGACCTAATAGCCTACTTAATGTGTATATATCACCCCCATTCATTAAAAACCTTTTAGCGAAGTTATTTCTTAATGTGTGAGGGTGTGCATCTTTTATGCCGACTCTCAAACAATACTTTTTAAAATTCGTTTCAAAATTGTTTATTTGCAGAGGTTTACCCTTATTCGTACAAAACAGATATTCACTATCTCTATATCTATCTTTATAGTTTAACCAAAGTTTTAATAGCCTTGCGACCTTATCACCGAAGAATACAACTCTACTTTTTTTACCTTTTGTTATTGCTGCTGGTAAATATATTGAATTTCTTTTTAGGTTTACATTTTCTGTTTTAGTTTGTAATGTTTCACCTATTCGCATACCGGTATCAAGCAGTAATTGAATTATTACATAATCTCTATACTCTGGAAATTTTGATATATCCATACTGTTTAGAATTGTATTAAATTCATTATCAGTAATATAATAAAGTGGTTTGCGTTCTTGCTTTAAGTATTTAATTCGTTTGCAAGGGTTAGCCTTAATATAATCATTTTCATATAAGAAATTAAAGAACACTTTTATATTTCTTAAATAATTGTTAATGGTTGTGTTAGACATACCATTATTAAAATCAGGTCTATTATGGGGATAATTAGCCGATATTGATGCTTCATTTAATACAACAGTATATTTACCCCTTGTTTGTAAATACTCAATATATGCCTTTATATGCTTTTCTTTTATTGCGTTGACTTGCCTAATATCTTGTTCATTTTCAAGATACATAAAATAAAGCCTAATTGTTTGTTCATAGCTCTGTATTGTTTTCATAGATAGAGCCTTATAATCACAATAGGTTAAGAACTCATCTAAAACAACATACAAATCATTCATAAAAAATAACACCACCATTTAATAGGGCAATAAATAGGTGGTGTTTATAGGTTTATAATAAATATGTTTATTGCTATGAAAAGATTATTTCATAGGTATTTTCATAATGTTTATTGCAATGACAACGGATAGAAAAACACTTGAAACACGCATAAATAAAGGCTATGCGGTTGTCCTCATAGAAAGCTTTATTTTATCGCTAATCATTGCTATGAATTCGCTGTTTGTTGGCTTGCCTCTCTCTGACTGAATGGTGTAGCCAAAGTATGATGATAGCACGTCGACGTCACCTCTGTCCCAAGCGACCTCGATAGCGTGTCTGATAGCACGCTCAACTCTTGAGGCACTGGTGTTGTACATTTTTGCAACAGTAGGATATAGTAGCTTTGTCACAGAGCCTAGCATTTCATCATCATTGATGCAAAGGACTATTGCAGAGCGTAAGTACTGATACCCCTTGATATGTGCTGGAACGCCAATATCCCTCATAGTGTTGGATATAATTACCTCTATATCGGACAAATTGAACACAGACACATTATCATTCCTTGCACTGCGCCATTGCCACAGTGCTTGTAGCCTATGAGCGACAGCCTCTGGTCTAACTGGCTTGATAAAATAGTAGCTAGCACCAGCGTTAATCATCTGTCCCTCAAAATCCGACTTGTCGATGGCTGAAAGTAGCGCCACCAGTGGCTTTTGCGACAGAGAGGTGTTGATATAATCCATTACCTCTAGCCCATCTGCACCAGTCATAAATACGTCCATTAGTACAATATCAAAATGCTCCATTGAGATACGGTCAATCACCTTTTGTCCGTCCTTGCCAGTCAGCACAGCCTCGATACCAAGCTCGTTAAGCTCCCTCTTGCACGCCTTGCCAAAGCTGTCCGTGTCGTCTGCAATAAGCACTCTAATAGAATTGCTCATGTTTAGCATCTCCTTCAAAATATTAAATTGTGAAAAAAGTTAATGCGCATAAACAATATTTTCATTTCTTCCACATATTACCATATCAAAATTGCAAATGCAATAGTTTTTCACAATAAAATGTGAAAAAACTACACATTTTTAATTAGACGACACTATATCTTGTATTTTGATAATATATGACAAATGTTATCGACATTGTTCGAGCATATTCTCGACAAATATTGCATATCCCTTGCGAGGATTGTTGACGATTACATGAGTCACAGCACCAACCAGCTTGCCATTCTGTATTACTGGCGACCCACTCATACCCTGCACGATACCACCAGTCGCACCGATAAGTCGCTCATCAGTCACCTTGATTACCATATTCTGCTCCCTGCCCCTACCACTGTAACTGATATGCGATATCTCGATATCGAACGCCTGTGGTCCAGATGAGTCGATAGTACAAATAATACTAGCCTTGCCCTTCTTGACCTCTTGTCGTGATGCGATTGGATAGAGCTTTGATGCATCACTTATTTTTGCGTAGTTGCCAAATATTCCGTTCTGTGTGTTCTGGGTCAATGTGCCGACCACCTGTTCGCCAAAATCACAGACTAACGACCCAGTGCTACCACTTGTGCCCTTTTGCACATTCGTCACATTTGCCGACACAGCCTCACCCTGTAACATAGGCATAATCTCGTTAGTATCAACGTCGTTGATTTGATGACCAAGAGCGCCAAAGTAACCAGTATCACTGTCAAAATATGTTATCGTTCCGATACCAGCTGTTGAGTCACGCACCCACATACCAGCCTTGTAGCATCCCTCACGATTGGAGAACACTGGCGTCAGCGTAAATGTGCGATATCGGTCATCACGCTTTATTTTAATTATATATTCTTTACCATTATTATCATTGAGTATTTGTTCCACAGCATCAGAAGAATAAACATTAGTCCCATTTATCGCAACAATTATGTCACCAACCTCGATACCTGCGTCCTCTGCTGGATTAATGCTGTCGCCATCATCAAGGCTCACACTCTGTGTGCCGACCACAATTACACCATCGGTGTACAGCTTTATGCCAAACACCTCGCCACTGACATTGACCGACCTTGTCGCTCTGTTCGTGACTGTCACAGTCTTTACTGGCACAACGCCAAGTATTTTTATCGTTCTTTTTGTCGGCTTTGCCACTTGGTAGTCAACTGACTGTGTCTTCGTTCCGTTAGAGTACGAATATATCGACGAAAATGCTATATCATTGTCGTCATACACAGTTATATCATTCGGTAGCGAATATGTGCCGACAGCAACTAGACTCAGCACCACAGCACACACTATCCCAAGCACAATATCAAAATATCTAATAGCTCTTCGCATAAAATCACCCGTTATATATTGCCCATTTTAGGTAGTAATTATAACTTTGTTCTTGCAAGAGAGTACATAATGTGCTAAAATAAGTCGGTAATAAATAGGAAAGGTCTGATAAAATGAGTGGACATAACAAATGGAGCACCATCAAGCGTAAGAAGGGTGCTAACGATGCTGCTAGAGCAAAGATTTTTACAAAAATAGGTAGAGAGCTCGCTGTTGCTGTTAAGAACGGTGGCCCAGACCCTAACAATAATGCAAAGCTTCGTGACGTTATCGCAAAGGCAAAGCAGAACAATGTGCCAAATGATAATATCGACCGTATGCTCAAGAAGGCTGCTGGTGATAGTGATGGCGCTAACTATGAGGAGATCGTATACGAGGGATATGGTCCATCAGGTGTTGCTGTCGTTGTTGAGGCTTTGACAGACAACCGTAACCGTACTGCTGGCGAGGTTCGTCACTATTTCGACAAGGCTGGTGGTAATATGGGTAACCCTGGCTCTGTTACATTTATGTTCGAGAAGATGGGTCAAATCATTATCGAAAAAGAGGATATCGACGAGGATCAGCTTATGATGGACGCACTAGAGGCTGGCGCTACTGATTTCCTTACTGATGATGAGGATATCTTCGAGATTAGAACTGTAACTAATGACGTTGGTGCTATCCGTGACGAGCTTGCTGACAAGGGCTACACCATCGTATCATCCGAAACACCATATATCCCATCAACATACACTCGTCTTGAGGGCGACGATATGAAGAAGATGGCAAAGATGATTGAAATGTTCGAGGAGAACGAGGACGTTCAGAACATTTATCACAACTGGGAGAACGAGGACGAATACGAGGACTAATCCCATAATAAACAAAAAACAAAAAGAGAACTTTGAAAAAAGTTCTCTTTTTTTACTAATCTATAGGATTTTCTAATAAATCTTCTATGCTACAGCCAAGTGTCAATGCTAATCGGTATAGCGTTTTTGCTTGTGCTTTGTCTATATCGTTTTTGCGTTGCTCATACATTTGAATCGAGCGAAGCTGAACACCTGATTCCTCTGCAAGCTTTGCTTGGGATATTCCTTTTGTTTCACGAATTCTTTTTAATCTTGTTTCAAACTGAATACTGTTCATCTTGTCATACATTGCGTCATAGAAATGAGTTATATCCATTTCGTGGAACACCTTATACATATTCACGATATCACTCATCTTGACCTTTTCAAATATATCCTTAAAACGATATGCGCTATACCATTGAAATGCGGCTAATGCCCAACCAGCCCAATATTCAGCAGATTTATCCATTGGTTGAGTTGCTAACATATCTGGTTTTTCCATATATATTTTTTCGATTATATTGTTTGCAAGCTCAATGCCCGACATTCCCATTATTACTGCTGAATTGCCTGTTTCAAACTGCTTTGCAAAGCCTGATTTCATAAACAATTCTGCAAACCAGTCTATTTCATAGTCGCAATCATTAACTGCGTAGTCAAACATTGTAGCAAGCGTTGTTTGTGCATTTGACAAGCACAACTCATCGTAAGCGTGGATCATCATTCTTCATTCCTTGTCTAATAATATCCATAACAAATAAATCATCAAGCTCTAATGCCTTATTTGATAATTCGTCCTTGTATTGTTTTCTTGCTTTTTTATCTCTTGTTTCAAACTTTGGATAATATATATTTTTATCTACTGGTATTGCCTCAACAAATTTGATTTTTTCAAATGCTTTTTCTGAAACTAATGCAATTTGTTCTCCTAATTTTCCAAGCTTCAATGCCTTTGAAAGACTATTAATAGGCAAGCCATTTGCAACAAATGATTCTGCAAAATTGAAATACGAATCATCTGCCCTATAACCGATTACTATGTCATAAGCCTTTGTATCAATATAGAAATTCTCTGTTAAATACTCCATTGCAGTTTTCGCAAAAGTAGTGTTAGTAGTAATCGTTCTATTATTTATTAAGATAGCTATCCAATTCAAAATAGTTTTATCACTATCGTTCAAATGTAGCACATCAAGGTCTGCCATATCTATCTCATAAACATTCACGAAACCATCTTTATTAAATTTACAAGCCCATTCCTTTGCAAGCTCAATATCCTCTGTGCAGTAAAAGCCTTGACCATAATCGTTTTCTTTTTTACCAGCAGAGAGATTTGGTGCTTTTACAATATGGTCTGAACCATGATAAAGAATCATTTTACTCATAACTACCTCCCTATTTATTATACGCAATTTATAACCAACTATCATTGTGATGTTACATCTATAATATATCATTGCAATGATACAATGTCAAGAGGTAACAAAAAAGAGGATGACCTAAGTCATCCTCTAATTATTTGCTTTGTAGGGGCGAGCAATGCTCGTCCGTTATGCATTCAGATTAAGCCTGCTTCTCAGCGATTGCAGCCTGTGCAGCAGCAAGACGAGCGATTGGCACTCTGAATGGTGAGCAAGATACATAGTCAAGACCAATCTTGTGGCAGAACTCAACTGATGATGGGTCACCACCGTGCTCACCACAGATACCGCAGTGTAGTGATGGGCGAGTAGCCTTACCATTCTTAACAGCGAGATCCATAAGCTGACCAACACCTGTCTGATCAAGCTTTGCAAATGGATCGTTCTCGAAAATCTTTGCATCATAGTAAGCGTCAAGGAACTTACCAGCATCATCACGGCTAAAGCCGTATGTCATCTGTGTAAGATCGTTTGTACCGAAGCAGAAGAACTCAGCCTCTGTAGCGATCTCACCAGCTGTAAGAGCAGCACGAGGGATCTCGATCATTGTACCAACCTCATACTTCATCTCAACGCCAGCAGCAGCGATCTCTGCATCAGCAGTAGCTACTACGATATCCTTAACATACTTAAGCTCCTTAGTATCACATGATAGTGGAATCATGATCTCTGGGCATACAGTCCAGTCAGCATGAGCAGCCTGAACCTTGATAGCAGCACGGATAACAGCCTTTGTCTGCATCTTTGCAATTTCTGGATAAGTAACTGCAAGACGTAGTCCACGGTGACCCATCATTGGGTTGAACTCGTGAAGTGAAGAAATGATAGCCTTGATATCCTCAACTGACTTACCCTGAGCGTCAGCAAGCTTCTTAATATCCTCTTCCTCTGTAGGAACGAACTCGTGTAGAGGTGGGTCAAGGAAACGAATTGTTACAGGGCAACCCTCAAGAGCCTCATATAGCTGCTCGAAGTCGTTCTGCTGATATGGAAGAATCTTCTCAAGAGCAGCTTCTCTCTCCTCAACAGTGTCTGAACAAATCATCTCACGGAATGCAGCAATTCTGTCCTCCTCGAAGAACATATGCTCTGTACGGCAAAGACCAATACCCTCTGCACCAAGCTCTCTAGCCTTCTTAGCATCAGCAGGTGTATCAGCATTTGTACGAACCTTAAGTGTTCTGAACTCATCAGCCCAACCCATGATTCTGCCGAATGTACCAGCGATCTGAGCATCAACAGTAGCGATAACGCCATCATAAATGTTACCTGTTGAACCATCGATTGAAATATAGTCACCCTCTGTGAATGTCTTACCAGCAAGTGTGAACTTCTTGTTGTCCTCATCCATGTTGATATCGCCACAACCAGATACGCAGCAAGTACCCATACCACGAGCAACAACGGCAGCGTGTGAAGTCATACCACCACGAACTGTTAGGATACCCTGAGCAGCCTTCATACCAGTGATATCCTCTGGTGAAGTCTCAAGACGAACAAGTACAACCTTCTCACCCTTAGCAGCCCACTCAACAGCGTCATCAGCTGTGAATACAACCTTACCACAAGCAGCACCAGGAGAAGCGCCAAGACCCTTGCCCATTGGTGTAGCAGCCTTAAGAGCAGCAGCGTCGAACTGTGGGTGAAGTAGTGTGTCAAGGTTACGAGGATCGATCATAGCAACAGCCTCTTCAGGTGTCTTGTGACCCTCATCAACTAGATCGCAAGCGATCTGTAGAGCAGCAGGAGCTGTTCTCTTACCGTTACGGCACTGTAGCATATAGAGCTTCTTGTTCTCAACAGTGAACTCCATATCCTGCATATCATGGTAGTGATTCTCAAGAAGATCACATACCTTAATGAACTCAGCGTATGCCTCTGGGAACTCCTTCTCCATCTGAGCGATTGGCATTGGTGTACGAACACCAGCAACTACGTCCTCACCCTGTGCGTTGATTAGGAACTCACCCATAAGCTTGTTCTCACCAGTAGCTGGGTCACGAGTGAAAGCAACACCAGTACCAGACTGATTGTTTAGGTTACCGAATACCATAGGCATTACGTTAACAGCAGTACCCCATGAATAAGGGATATCGTTATCACGACGATATACGTTTGCACGAGGGTTGTCCCATGAACGGAATACAGCCTCGATAGCAAGCTTTAGCTGCTCAACAGGATCTGAAGGGAAGTCCTCACCAAGCTGGTTCTTGTACTCAGCCTTGAACTGTGTAGCAAGCTCCTTTAGGTCAGCAGCAGTAAGCTCAACGTCATACTGTACGCCCTTCTCTTCCTTCATCTTGTCGATAAGCTGCTCAAAATACTTCTTACCAACTTCCATAACTACATCAGAGAACATCTGGATGAATCTTCTGTATGAGTCATATACGAAACGCTCAAAAGCTGGATCATCGTTACCAGCGATCATAGCAGCAACTACCTCGTCGTTAAGACCAAGGTTAAGGATTGTATCCATCATACCAGGCATAGAAGCTCTAGCACCTGAACGAACTGATACGAGTAGTGGATTCTGGAGATCGCCGAACTTCTTGCCGTTCTTCTCCTCCATCTTTGCAACGCCTTCCATAGCCTGAGCCATGATCTCGTCGTTGATCTGACGACCGTCCTCATAATACTGAGTACAAGCCTCTGTTGTGATAGTGAAACCGTATGGTACAGGAAGACCAATCTCTGTCATCTCTGCAAGGTTTGCACCCTTACCACCAAGTAGGTTACGCATGGACATGTTACCTTCATCGAACATATAAACCCATTTGTTTGCCATAAGTAGTTTACCTCCAATAAAAATTTTTAATTTTTGGTTTACACGAATTAGTGCAGACGCACTAATACAGTATAATGCGTATAAATTATAGCATACTGTTATTCAAATTACAAACATTTTTTGATAAAAATGGTAATTTAAACGAAATATATTGAAATTTTGTCCTTTTTAGTGCATAATTAGAGTGAATTAGTTGCTAGTTGCTAGTTTCTAGTTGCTAGTTAATGTAAAATTGATGGATTTTGGCTTACAACAAGGCTTGGCAAAATTTTGGTCGATGGGAGCATACTGGTGTATGTGACCGAGCCAAAATTTTGGCGTAACGATGTTGTAGGGCAAAAGACACAATTTGGGAGGGTTTATTTATTATGAAGTGTGCAATTATTTTAGCCGGTGGTAAAGGTACTAGAATGAAGATTGACTCACCAAAGGTAATGTGTGAGGTAATATTCGAGCCAATGATTAAGTATGTTGTTGACGCAGTTAAAGAGGCTGGTGTAGAGGACATATGTGTGATCACTGGATACAAGCACGAAATCGTTGAGGGATATCTAGCAGAATATGATAGTAATATCAAGACAGCATTGCAGGAGCCACAGCTTGGCACTGGCCACGCTGTTATGCAGGCTAGAGCTTTCATCGAGGAGCACAAGGATGACAAAATCATCATTCTTAATGGTGATGGTCCACTTATGGACGCTGAAACAATCAACAAGGCATATGCATATCACGATGAGCACAAGAATGCTGTGACACTAATTTCAGCAGAGGTTGATGACCCAACTGGATTTGGTCGTATCAAGCGTGATGATATGGGCGAATTGCTACGAATTGTTGAGCACAAGGACGCTACTAGAGAAGAAAGAGCAATCAAGGAGATTAACGCTGGTGTATATTGCTTCAACGGAGCACAGCTACTCTACGCTCTTGACAATATTACAAACAACAATGCTCAAAACGAGTACTATCTTACTGACAGCCTAGAAATTCTTATCCACAAGGGCGAGAATGTTGGTGCATATGTATGCGAAAATGCAGAGGCTACTCTAGGTGCTAACGACAGAAGACAGCTAAATGATTTGAACACCATTATGCGCAGAAATATCAACGACGATCATATGGTAAATGGTGTTAATATCCCATGCACTGATGGTGTAATGATTGGCAAGAATGTCAAGATTGGCAATGGTACAACTATCCTACCTAACACCATCATCATTGGTGACACAGTTATCGGCAATGGCTGTACAATCGGTCCTAACACTTGGGTCGACAGCAGTACAATCGGCAATGGTGTTATCCTAGACAACTGCAAAATTCTTGACAGCACTATTGAGGATGGCGTTGACTGTGGTCCATTCGTAAAGATTAGAGCAAAATCAGTGCTCAAGAAGGGTGTTCATGTTGGCAACTTTGTTGAGATTAAGAACTCTATCGTTGGTGAGGGCACAAAATCTGCTCATCTAACATATATCGGTGACAGCGACGTTGGTGCTGGAGTTAACTTTGGCTGTGGCACTGTTACCTGCAACTACGATGGCAAGAACAAGACAAGATGCACAATCGGTGATGGTGCATTCATTGGCTGTAACACTAACCTTATTGCACCAGTGGAGGTTGGCGACAAGGCATATATCGCTGCTGGTTCTACTATCACAGACAATATTCCAGACGAGGCATTGTCTATCGCAAGAGCAAGACAGGTCAACAAAGAGGGCTGGGTAGCAGAGAAAAAACCATATAAGGAATAATATTTTTTGATGAAAAGAGTTAGAAAATCACTGGCTGTGCTGTTGGCTGTGATTATCGTGGGTAGTATGTGTGCCTGCTCTATGGAGAAAGCACCAGAGGAAACCACTACGACCACGACTACAACCACTACCACAACAAAGCCAACTACTACAGAGGATACAGCCACCACCTTTGCCGAAAATTCGACAACAAAGATATTCAAGGCATTGCACAAGGACAGGAATGGCGACTATCCATACAAAATTGCAACATACACGTCGTACTACAACACATACGAAACCACTAGAACAGCAAACCTACAGGCTGCTGTTGACAGTATCAACAATTTGAGAATACCTGACGGATACACATTCTCGTTCAACCAGGTTGTTGGCAAGCGTACAGTGACCGGTGGATATGAAGAAGCCAAGGTTATCGCAAACAACCAGTTCGTCGATGGTCTAGGTGGTGGCGTGTGTCAGGTTAGCTCCACTATCTTTGAGGCTGTATTGAGAGCAAATATGCAAATCGTTATGCGTACAAATCACAGCCTAAAGATTTCGTATGTGCCACTCGGTGGCGATGCTACAGTACAGTGGAACACACAGGATTTTCAGTTCAAGAACAATCTTGGCTGTGACATTAGGCTAGCGATGGTATGCGACAACGGAGCGCTAACCTGCTCTGTCTACGCAAAAGAGAACAAGGACGTTGGCGACGTAAAGATAAATATCTCATTTTCTAACAATACATACACCTTGGTGCGTACAGTCGATGGCAAGCAAAACTACACAACAAACAGCGTGTACCGTGAGCCAGAAACTACAACAAAGAAAAAGGAAACAACCACCAAGAAAAAGCAAAAGACAACAAAAAAGAAGAACTAAAAAAGGGAGTCCGATGGACTCCCCTTTTTAATGAAAAATTAAGAATTGAATATTTAAAATATAGGGTGGACTTCGTCCACACCCCTTAATTCTACATTATCAATTCTTAATTGTTAATTCATTTAACATATATACCATAATATGCTCGTCATTGGAGCAAATCACCTTTGTTGCGACAGATTTTATTTCGTCGCAAGCGTTCGACACAGCATATTTGTGTGTCGCTGTGGTGAATGCTGTCATATCGTTAAGGCTGTCGCCAATAACCACAGCGTCATCAAGGCTGATACCGACAATATCGCACAAATCGGTGATACCGACACCCTTGCTGATACCATCTGCAATAATCTCCAGATTGTTCTCCATAGACGAGGTAACGCCAAGACCTAGCTCCTCTATCCTGCGCCAACACTCTGTACGCTCGTCCATATTCTTGAAGAAAACGTCGTACATTTCGATATCGTGGTCATCACTATGTACCAAATCATACAGGCTGTCGACCTTGACTCTAGTAGCCTCAATCACTGGGATAAATCCACGATGAATTTTGTACTCATCTAGCACCTCGTAGCTGAATTTTGTACGGTCAAGATATGGCTTGCCATTAGAATAGACCTCGACCAATGTCTGATACTCTAACAGAATGTCAAAGACAGTCTTTGCCATCTCCTTTTCTATCGGATGATAGGACAAAACACCATTCTTATCATTAATACCAGCACCGTTGGAATAAACATAGTACTCTATCGCACAGTCGACAGCGAGTAGCTCTGGTGGTATTTCGCCCATAGTTCTGCCAGTCAGCACTGCTGTGCTAACCCCAATATCTGCAAGAGAGGATATAGCAGACAAATTCTCTGCACTGACCTCATTCCTGCTATTAAGTAATGTTCCATCCAAATCAACAGCGATTAATTTCATATCTGTCCTCATATAACAAAATCCCCCAAACGCTTTGGGGGATTTTTAATTAGCAATTCTTATTTTACGATTGTGCCCATTGTGTTTGGTGCCATGCCAGCGGCATTAGCCTCATCAGTATCGATATGCATAGCAAGAGCATAGCTATCGTTTACACGAACAACAACGTCACCGAATGTAAGATTTCTGCCATTTGCTGTAGGAATCTCTACAGAAACGATCTCACCATTAGTGATACCAAGCTCCTCTGCATCCTTAGTTGTAGCGTGGATATGACGCTTTGCAGCAACAACACCCTTTGCTAGCTCAATCTCACCAGCAGGACCAACAAGCTTGCAAGCACCACTACCGTCAAGGTCGCCACTCTCTCTAACTGGAGCAACAACACCGATAGAACGAGCATCAGTGAGTGAAAGCTCAATCTGTGTTTCCTTTCTGCAAGGGCCAAGAATTGATACAGCTGGGAACTCACCCTTTGTACCAACAACCTTTACTCTCTCCTCACAAGCGAACTGACCTGGCTGAGAAAGCATCTTCTTACATGTTAGCTCGTAGCCATCACCAAAGAGAATCTCCAAATCCTCCTGTGAAACGTGAACGTGACGAGCAGAAATTTCTACCAAAACTTGATTTGCCATTTCGTTTTCCTCCAAATATAAAATACTATGATATTCTATACCCATTTTGTGCAATAGTCAAGGATATAAAACTATATATTTCTTATATCATTACCGAACAGATACATAGACACATATTCGCCAGTAAGACGACTGGTAATACGGTTCTCATACCTCTGCTCAAGAGCGTTAAATTTGAAATTAGTGGATATAATCGTTGGACGCTTTGAGAGAATACGACTGTTGATAATATTGTAGATAGTAGCGATACTGTACTGATTGTCTATCTCTGTGCCAAGGTCATCAAGTATGAGCAAATCAGACTCTAGCACCTGCTTTTTTGTATAAGTTATGCCATCTGTTCTGCCATATTGCTCACTCTGTAGGTCATCGCAGATATTCTGGCTTGTTCCATAACAAACAGAATAGCCATTGTTGATAACAACATTAGCGATAGCAAGCGACAAATGAGTTTTGCCAAGACCAGTACCACCAACAAGCATTAGATTTTTGCTATCTAGTGAGAATGTCTGTGCATATCTGTGTGTAGCGTCCAGCACCTTTTCTGCCTTTGTGCGAGGCACGATAGAGTT
Organism: uncultured Clostridia bacterium; assembly: GCA_937876375.1. GTDB lineage: Bacteria > Bacillota > Clostridia > Oscillospirales > Acutalibacteraceae > Eubacterium_R. The sequence continues at coordinate 91,424 of CALEHY010000019.1, forward strand.
CTCTAGTGGCTGGTCGCTGTAATATTTTAGCTCAAAATTGTCGAATGTGCATTTGTCAAGTGGTGCAAGCGCAGATACCTCCTTGCGCATAAGGTCCTTGAGCAGCTGACGATGACAGCTACAAAGCTTGCCGTTAACAAATCCGTGGTCGTTACAAGCGTGACAAACATAGCTAGGCTGAAAAGCGTTAGCTGGATAGCCATTCTTCTTTAGCAAAACAGCACGCTCATCAATAAGCGCCTCGCTCTGCTGACGAAGTGACTTGATTTTTTCATCCTTGTCGCCATTGAAAAATAGAATTTTTGACAGCTCCAGTCCAATCTTCGACAGCTTCGACTGGATATTATTTATCTCTGGTATCTCCATACAGATTTCGGACTTTAGGACCTCTGCTCTAAACTGGGCGTCGTCCTGTCTTTGCTTTAGTATCCTCTCTGCCTGACGATACAGCTCCTGTGAATATGGCATATAATTCTCCTATATATCGTAATCATCATTGAACATTGCCTTTTGCTCAATGGTGTCAATATCATATGTTTTGTCTATCTTTGGCTGGGTGGTGTTGCTCTGCTTGTGTCGAGCACTGTCCTCCTCAACAGCCTGTGGTGTGGTGATATTCTTCTTTTTCCAGTTCTTTAGCACACCGTCGATATATTTTAGCGATGGCTTGTCGGCATTCTCCTTCATAGCGTCACAAGCTAGTCCAATCATCTCGATGCTAAAGTCCTTGTACCACGCTCTAATCATATCTCTCTGCTTCTGTGTAGGATTTCTATGAGCGATACCGGACATAGCAACAATCTCGCTCCACAGCCTATCGGAAGCCTCTAGCTCATGTAGCTTTTGGTCAGCAAGCTCAAGGGTGACGATACCCTCCTCTGACCAGTTCTTTGCCATAGCAGATACATATGCGTTGCCAAGTGCCCTGCCGTGCTCAACCTCACGCTTGCGATATTGCAAAAGCACTAGCACAACGTCAGCTGGTAAGCCATAATATGTGTGCATATTGACTATCATCTGCTTGTCGATATGGGACAAAATCTTGCCAACGACCTCCTCTGCATTTCGAAGGAGCTCTGCAAGCTCGTGATTATCTCGACAGAGGTCAACGATATCCTTTGGTGTAAGGGTAGGCACTGGCAATGCCTCAACCTTTTTCTTGACCTCTTTCTTCTCCTCAACGACTGGTGCTGTCTTTGGTGCAACAACCTCACCATTACGAGCCAAAAAGCCTTCCTCTACCCAAAAGTCGAGGAATTCCTCTGCATCACTCTCTGTACAGCCAAGCACCCTAGCAACAGCCTTTGACTCTGCAGTGCCGTTAGATGATAGCACGATGAGTAGTGCCTTAATCTGATATTCACTTGCAAGCTTTATGTAATCAGTCGCAACCTTTGTTGGTATGCAAAAGCTACCATTTTGCCACATTTCGCCAATAGGTATAATCTGGTATTGCATAAGGCACCTCACTCTCTAAATATTCGACTTTTATTTTATCATAACTCACCACTTTTATCAATTATGATATATGGTGTAGTCCCCATTTTAGTACACTATATCTAGGAATAAAATCTTTAACCTAATTAAGCCCCCTTGTCAAAGGGGGCTGTCGCATTTTATATGCGACTGGGGGATTTGGTTAATATTACGATAATGACCAATTAAGCCCCCTTGCTAAAAAGGGGTGCGGGTGTCCACTGGACATCCGCACCCCTTAATTTTACATTCATAAAAGAATATTGCGAAATCAGAAAATAAAAAAGGGAGTCAGATAGACTCCCCTTTTTTAATATAGAATTTATAATTGAGAATGGAAAATTAAGGGTCTTGCAGACAGCGATTTTATTCAACAGATTCCTCATTTTCTCTTTGTTTCTGTAATTGTCTAACTGCGTTAAAGAATCGTTCTCTAAATCTATTTTGTTGAATAGATTTTAATTCTTTTTGTACTTGGTTGCGAAATTCAATTTCATCAATTAGAAATTCGATATAATCTGTATTCATTTCTTCTGGTACTAGCTCTAATTCTTTGTCCAATTCATTATGTGCTAGCTTGGTATCCCAGTTTTCTGACAGAATAGCAATAATCCTCTTAATATCGCAACCAGCTAGTTTAACTATACCACATATTACCCATTTAGTTTCGTCGCTTACATTGGTGCCCTTAATAGCTTTGATTATCTTGTTTTGTTCCTTTGCGTCCATATTATACCTTCAAAATCATTTTGTTGTTTTTTTCTGCATATTTGACAGTGTTATATGCTCCACCAAAATCTCTCATTAAGTATGCTATTACTATATCGCATTTGTCTACCATCCATTCGTTACGCTTTGTTAATATCTGTTTGTAATATATATCTGCAAGCTCTGTAGGTATAACAACATCATCATACATATCGCAATAGTATTCTTTTTCTTTATTCAATTTGTTTTTCATATATGGTAGAACCAATATCAATTTGATATTCTTATTATGAGCTCTTGCTATTCTTACAGCAGAAGCAAATTTTTCGTCAAATTCGCCATTTTCTCCCACATAAAATGTTGTACATCCCATATCTATAGCTTCGTATACTAATTCATGTAGTCTGTTATCAATAGGCTGAAATACATTTCTGTGACCAAAGCCACAACAACACTTTGTCATTATTTTCCCCATAAAATAAAAAATGCGCAGCCGAAGCTACGCATAAAAAACACCTAGCTCGTTTGTTGCGACACAAATTAAATAACGCAAGGAATCTGCATTATTGAGCCTGTGCTTTTTACAAAGCATAGGCAAATTCCTCAAAATAAATACATTATTATTTAATTTGTGTCGCAAGATCATTATATCATAATAAAAATATGATTGCAAATAAAAAATGCGCAGCCGAAGCTACGCAATAAAACACATGCTCCGTCGCCAAACGAAAATTTAACACTCAAATAGAGAAATGATAAATTGAGCAATGTATTTTTACAAAAATGTAAAAATATCATTTCTCCGAAATGAGGTTTTATTAAATTTTCGTTTGGCACACACATTATAGCACAACAAAAATATAATTGCAAATATAAAAACGGGCGGATAATATCCGCCCCTACGAAAACGCTGATTATTAGGACAATCGTAGGGGAAGATATCATCTTCCCGTCAATATAATAGGTGTGGGGTGCGGGTGTCCAGTGGACATCCGCACCCCTTAATTTTACATTCTCTATTCACAATTCTCAATTTACATATTCATAGCCTCATAAAATCCGATAGGATGCTGGCGCATATGCATTTTCATCAGGCTGAATGCCTTTGTGGTATGATTTGGTGTGCCAAACGCTGTTGTGATATCAATATATTTACAGCCATACTGGTTGGCTAATGATTTCAGGCTATCATTGATTTTGTTTGAATTCTCTGCCATAACAGACACAATATAAATATCAGCGTCAGTATTAGAATTAATTGTGTACAGAAGCCACTCATATTTTTCGACAAAAGCGTCTATATCAAGAGCACCGTCGCTTGCCTCTGTTTCACCAATATTGATGAACACCTTGCTAGGATTTAGCTCTAGCACACAGCTTTGCACCATATCACACAGCTCATCTATACTCTTGTCTGCAACACTACGGTTGTATAGTCCGTCTATTTTAAAGCATTCTCCAAGCTCTCTAAATGGCATATTGGCAAAATAATTCGTACCAAAGAACACCACCGAGCCACTCTCTGCAACCTTGTTCATTTCACTAAACCTGCTTTCAATCTCTGATTTTTGTGTTAATGGGAGAGCGTTCGATTTTGCAACCTCGTTCTCCTTGTCCTTCTTCGTGTTGATAAAATACACAACGACATTCACCGACACGATAGCAAGATTAAGCAGGTAAATAGCCAAAACATAGTTGATATTATGGCTAATAAGTTTCGCTGATATACCAGCAATGTATCCTAATATAATAAGGATAATAAATTTTAAGCTCATTGATTTTGCTGTCTTTGCCTTGATATTTTTAATAAGATTTATTGGCCACGAAAAGCCAAAGCAAATCAGCATCACTGCCTCTAATGCAGAAGTCATATCCATCACCTCAATAAAATTATACATTTGACAATATATTGTGTCCAATATATAATAAAAGCAAAATTGATAATATCAATGTTATGTATGGTGATAATATGGAGATAACACAGATAGAATATTTTTTAGAGGTCGCAGACAGTCAGCATATCACACAAAGTGCTGAAAAATTGCATATTGCCCAGCCAGCATTGTCCCAAGCGATAAAACGACTGGAGAGTGAGCTGGGTGTGCCACTTTTTGAGAAAAAGGGCAGAAATATTGTCCTCACAGAATACGGCAAGTACCTACAAAATCAGCTTTTGCCAGTAAAGGAGCGTCTGGACGATATCCCATCTGCTCTGCAAAAAATGGCAAAGCAAAATGCCGACACGATACATATAAATGTGCTTGCTGCGTCGACAATAATCACTGACGCTATCATCGAATACCAGTCACAGCATAGTGGCATAAGCTTTCAGCTGATACAGAATGAGCAAGCCGAAATTACTGATATCGAGATAACTACAAAAATGTTCTTCAAGGTGAGCGATGAAAACAAATCGCATCAGTACACAATCCCAGAAAAGATATATCTCGCTGTGCCAAACAATGCAAAATATAACAAGAAATCTATCGCTCTGTCCGAGGTTGCAGACGAACAGTTCATCAGCCTTATGGGCTCAAAGCAATTTAGATATATCTGTGACAGATTTTGCCACAAGGCAGAGGTTAGCCCTCATATCGTGTTTGAGAGTGATAGCCCTGCTGCTGTAAAGAATATGATTGCAGCAAATCTTGGTGTCGGCTTTTGGCCAGAGTTCACCTGGGGCAAGGTGGATAATGACAATATCAAGCTACTGGAAATATCCGACCCAATGTGCTCGAGAGATATCGTGTTCACCTGCAATCCATCAAAATTGGCGAACGAAAATATCCGCCATTTCTTCACATTCCTAAAAGAATATTGCGAAAGCAGAAAATAAAAAAAGGGGGTCAGATAGACTCCCCTTTTTAATGGAAAATTTATAATTAAAAATTGAGAATTCAAAATGTTTTTGATATATGCAATCGTAGGGGCGGATATTATCCGCCCGTTTTTACATTATACAAATAACAACGCA
>CALEHY010000020.1 GCA_937876375.1 uncultured Clostridia bacterium
AATACATCGTACTAGCTAAATCATTATTGATATATTCATCATTTGCAAGTGCAATAATAGATGCTAATGCTGTTTTGTCAACAGTATAACTATCATCACATCTGTAGCAACGATATGTTTTAACAAGCTCATCATCCGAAGTACTAACCGGCATATAGTCATGACCTAGAGGCTCGCCTAGTTCGATAGTTCCATTCTCCTCGTGGCATCTTTCACATTCTGCTGCATAGATTGCAGGAGATGTACATGTTTCGTAGGAAATCAATCTGCCAAGCTCTGTAAAGCTATGACCAAGAGGCTCGCCCTCTGTTAAGTCACAGAAGAAGCATTTTCTTGGTTCTGTACAGGTTGCATCAACCCATGTGTGGCCATCAAGCTTACCTGCTGTATTGCCACAGAAGATACATTCTGGAATGTTTTGGCAGGTTGGATATGTAAATGTGCATATTGTAGTTAGCATCAAATACATTATACCATCTGAATCGACATTCTTTGATGTACACTCTGTACAATTTGGAACAGTAAATGTACTATCAGCATTAACAGTTGTTTCAACGCCATCAATAGATACAATCATTGTTCCAGCTTCTCCGTTATTGACAGGAGCAATTTTGATTCCAGGCTTGAAGGTATCGTACTCATAGACATCCTCAAAATTAACATCCTCTTCTTTGCTATATGATTCTTTATAGCTCATATAATCTATTAAATCGCCACAGTTGACACACTTTGCCTTGTATGTATCTGGATATGATTCTTGATCCTCTACTTTTTCATAAGGTCTGAAATCGTGACCGTATGTATAGTCCTCTTTCTCGCCACAATTAACACATTCTCTTGGTTGGTAACAGCTCTTTACAACCCAGTTATGTCCCAATGGAGAACCAATTACCAAATCACATTTTGTACAATGCTTCGCCTCATCACAGGTTGCATTGGCAAAATCATGTCCAAGTGCTGTACCATTCTTTTTACCACAAGCCTTGCAGGTCTGTGGCTCTATACAGGTTGCAGGAGCATAATCGTGAGTTACTTCTGGAGTGCCTGTTGAATATGATACATAATGATATCTATCAACAACAGAGCCAACATTTTGGGTTAAACTTGTAGTTTTTAGTGTTCTAGTTGCTGAATCTTCATCATCGCCATATTTTAAGGTAATGCTTGGATCCATATATAATGTTGCAGGATTGCCATAAAATGTTTTAAATATTTTAGTGGAACCTTTAACATAAGTTACTGTATAATTTGTTCCACCAATAGCAGAAGCGTTAGAAGATGATGCAGTAACATTACCACCATATATCTTTACAAGTCCACCATGTCCAGCAACAAGCTTATCATTTGACGGATCTGTACCTTCAACATCTGCCTGACCGGCACCAATACTTGCGCCACCATTAGAAAATGCTTTAACTGTACCGCCATAGATAGAGATAGCATTTGATAAGCTTCCATTGGCATATGCTCCTGAACCAATTCCTGCACCCAGATTACTTTTTGCAGTAATATTACCGCCATAGATGGTTATTTTGCCATTTGTTGCAACAGCACCAGCACCGATTCCAGCAGCAAATTTAGGTGTTGCAGTATTTATATTACCGCCACAGATAACGATATCACCATTAGTGCAACGATCTCCTCCAATTGGTGAAGAAGATAATGAATTTGTTGATGCATTTAATTTTCCACTATCTGCACATTGACCGTATATGAACAAGCTATTGCCTTCGTTAACAGATATACCACTATTAGCATTAAGTGTTTTGCCATCCATAAGAATCAAATGTGCTATACCTGAAACAGAAATTCGATTATCATTAGTAACATCTGCAACAACAACATAATATTTGTTGTTTTCAAATTTTGCTGTAAATGGTGTTACAAACTCATAATCCGTTATTGTTTTATATGTTGATGTTGTTGCATTTCTCTCAATATATGTAACAGGGTTTAAAACGAATTTTTCTTGATAAATATATGCATATTTTGAATCGCTAAGGCTTGAAGTGGTATTATCAGAAAGCCAATCTAATTCACCCTTAATATTATTTTCATTTGTTCCATATTTAGCGTGTACATTGATATCAAAGACAATTTTGTTTGCTCTAATGGCTTTTGAATAATAACTTTTTTCAAGAACTTTTGAAGTAACAACGCCGTTACGGATATTAATTGTAGAACAAGAGCCTAAATATCCACAACCAATTCCATCACCATCATAAGTAGATTCTGCATTAATTATTCCACCATTAATATTAATTGTATCAATCGGTCCTCTGTATCCAGAACCGATAGCGGCACCATCACCAGTAGATTTTGCATCAATTTTTCCACCATTAATATTAATTGTATCCATTGTACCAGTATATCCAGAGCCTATTGCTGCACCACTTCCAGCTGATGCATTTATATTACCACCATATATATTAATATTGGTAGCTGTACCTTGATAACCAGTGCCAATACCAGCACCCATCGCTGTTACTTTTGCGGTAATATTACCATTGTAGATGGTTATATTGCCGATGCTACCACCCCAGCCGCTACCGATAGCAGTAGCATTAACTGTGGACAAATCATATGTTCCACCATGAAGAATAATTTGACCACCACTTTTATCTATATTACCACCAATAGCAGCATCATTACCAGTAGAAGCTGTGATTTTACCAGTATTTTCATCTTGACCATAGATAAAAATCGTAGCATCACTTGGCACATTAATACCATTTTTAACATTCAATTCACAACCATCTGTCAAAATAAGATGAGCAGTACCATTAGATACAATACGATTTGGATTAGTAACTTCGCCAATAACCACATAGTATTTATCGTTTTCAAAGGTTGTTGTTTCGGCAGTTACAAGCTCGTAATCTGTAACGCTTTTTGTTGTATCAACCACCTTGCTACCATTCCAAGAACGGCTAATGTACGACACAGCATCATTAGCATAAACCGTCATTGGCAGAGCTGATACGACCATCAGCAATGACAAAAGGATTGATAAAAATTTCTTTGTCTTTTTCATAATTTTTCCTCCATATTGGAATAATTGTATATATTATATAGCATATAGCATACTTTATCTATATCATTATATCATACCAATCTTACAAATTTCTGACAAATTGAAGGCTTTTTGAAAAATTTTTAATCCCACCTCAAAAGAAGTGGGATTAATTATAGATATTTAATTATTCTGCAGTTAAATTAGATTTTGCTTTCTCTTTTTATAAACGATAGCGATTACAACACCAGCAGCTACCAACACAGCAACCATTGAAACAATGATAACTGTGCTTCCTTCGCCAAAGATTGACGATGATAAAGTGTCACTACTAATATTTGACTTTCTTTTTCCATCCCAGCCACAAATTTTTCCAGCATGCATATCTGTATTCTTTGCTTTAACTAAATATTTATAATCAACAATCATTCTTGGATTGCCAACCACTGCTTTAGCATCAACATCGGATTTTTTGAATTCGCATAAATCGTCTTGGATAGAACCTACGATGCCACCTGCATTTTGACTGTTTGAAAAAACATCTGATCTGTTTTTATTAGACTCAAACATTCCTCCGCCTGCCATATATCCAACAATACCGCCTGCTTGTCTTTCAGCAGAAATATATCCTGTATTTGAGTTATTTGAAACCTGATGATTCTTATTATCTGTGCTAATTGCACCAATAATACCGCCTGCATCGCTGCTTGAAGATTTGATTTTTCCACTATTTGAATTTTTAATTATATCACATTGCTTATCGTGATCACGATCACCAAGCCAGCCTGCAATACCACCTGTGGAAGTTACAGCAGTAATATTTCCTGAATTTGAATTGTTTTCAATCTTAATATAGTCATCCTGATTATATCCAAGAATACCGCCAGCTTCACCATTAGAGGTTACTATATTTTCTACATTACCACTATTTTTATTATCCTTAAACAAGCCACCTGCATAGGTTCTACCAACGATACCACCAGCAGAACGCTTTGAGATATTTTTGATAGCGCCAGTATTTTCGTTGCCAATTATTTTTGTATCGCCCTTATCAGATTCAAGGTTTGCACAAATGCCTGCTGTGCAATCATCGCCTGTTATATTTGCTGTGTTCTTGCAGTTTTCAACATAGAAATATGGGTCCTTATCTCTATTTCCAAGATAACCAGAAATACCACCTGCTGCACCTTTATTAGCTGTAACTGCACCATTATTAATACAGTTTGAAATATAAATTTCACCTGAATTTGCAATCATACCAGCTGCATCGGTATCTGTTGAAGTGATTGTTGCATTATTTGTGCAATTTGTGATTGTCATCTTTTTGCCACGATTCGATTCACCGATCATACCAGCAACATATTTATACCCTGTTATTTTACCACTTTTGATATTTACATTATCAATCGTTGTGTTGCCATTTGCATATCCAATAACTGCTGCATAGCCATTTTTATTGGCAGCACCACTGATATTTATATTTTCAAAATTAAGATTTCTAATAACAGTTCCTTCGCCTGTTGTACGGAACAAGGCAACTCTATGCTCTAGACTATTAGTAAAGCTAAAATTCTTTATTGTATGATTATTTCCTTCAAATGTACCACAAAATTCTTTCTTGTAATTCGAATCCTGCCACACTGATTCATAATCATATTTTGATAAATCCAAATCAACATTTAGCACTACCTTTTCGTTGGTATATGATGTGCCATCAGCAATTGATTTTTCAAATTTCTTAAAATCACTAAGGCTATTAATCGGAGTTACCTTTTGGAAATATAAATTAACAATATCTGAATATCCGCCAGATTCATACACTAAATCGGATGTTCTTTGTCCCATTACATTTCTGCCATATTCATAATGGGTATTATATAACAAGTTTTTCTTTTCAAAATTAGCTGATGCAAGATTTGCACTTTCACCAAGATCTGGACCAAAGTTATAAACATGGACTTTGCGGATATCAGTGCAAACATCAAACTTTGTTAGGATAATTTTTTTTGCATCTGAAGGCAAATTATTATCCTTTGCATATTTATCAATGTTTGCAAAATCAAAGCCATAGTTTTTTAATGCGTCTTCAAGAGTAACATCATCTTCAGCTGTGCCTAAATATTCATTATTTGAAAAGTGAGTAATGATTTTTTTGATTTGTGCATTTGTTAGAGTTGAATTTAGATATTTATTAGTTACATTTTTGTAGTTATTTGTTTGTTCAATTTTATTACGTTCTTTTTCGTAATAGTCTTTTTCTCTTTTGTTTTCATATCCATTTGGTAATGCAGAATTAAACATTAACTGTGTATCCAAAGGAATATACTCAACAACTGCAGGTGAAACACTGAAATCAGTTTTGTTTATATAATAAAACCAAACCTGTTTTAGCATTTTGTTATAGTCACCAATAACACCATCAGTGATTTCTGAATCAATTTTAACTTCATCGCAATAATAGTTTTCGTTTTCACCCTCTGAAACACAACCAAACATATCGCCATAGTTCTTATTTAACAAATTCAAAGAACCTGCAAAGCTTTTCTTATTCTTTTCAAACATTTTATAATTTGAAAAGTTACCATTAGGGTCATCTTTTGCCAAAGATTCGTAAGCTGTTACATTATCTGCAACATAAATACCAGAATACAAAACCAATGATGCGATATAGTAAGCATTTTGAATACAAGCAACGATATCTTCAATGCTATCGTTAGCCATTATACCAGCCTCACCACCAAATGCTGCATCAGAGCAATTTGCCTTATAAATCATTACAAGCAAGCCTTCTCGCATTCCTGTACCTGTGCCAGTGATATAATAATAAAGTTCATTCAAATTGTTAAGATAGGTGCTGAAATCTGACAAAATACCATCGGAAACCTCAGCGATGCTAATTGCTTCAAGGTATTTATCATTTGAATCCTTGCTATTTGGATCAAAATCCTTTTCAATTTCTGATAATTGCATATAATAACGAGATGTTTGAGCCTTAACAGATGTAATCAAGTTATTATAATTATTTATCTTATCTTTATACAATTGAGCAAGCAATTCATTATGATTTTCATCAATTTGAATACTTAATTTATCTATTTTAGCTGATATTTCCTTTAATTGCTTTGATAAAGAACCAAGTGAAGGAATACCTAATGATTTTGTAATTAATGGGCCAAACATTCCATCAAGAGCCTTTCCAACATAAGGAATTTGACCAATTCCAAAATGAATTGCGCCATTTAACACAGTTTCAGTTGTTCCAGCCTGAACACTAATAGTGGAAGGAATAGTAGTTGGTATTATCATACATATACAAATAATTATTGATAACACCTTTTTCATAAATTTTTTCATAACGAAATCTCCTTATTTTGTTATCTTTGAGTTCATTATAGCAAATAAATCTTACAAATTTCTGACAAATCAGGTATATTTTTGCAAAAAAATTTCGAGAATCTAAAAAATTCTCGAAATCTTTAAAAATTTATTTTTCTTTCTTTTTTAATACGCCTTTATTTTGAATTACATTTACTACCAATATAAGAACAAAAGTTGCAATAGGAAGAAGAACACCCACAATCATATAATCCGAAGTGATTAGCATATTATAAATCGAATGATAAATTACTGCGATTGAAAGAGATGCAAGTGTTCCTGAAAATGCAACAATTCTCTTATTTGCAATATTCACAAGAGCTATACCAACAGTAAGAGTGCAAACTCCGTGCATCATTCCAGCGCCTATTGCTCGAAGAAAAGCATAGCTAAATGTTATATTACCTGTGCTCATTAAAATGCTGATGTTTTCCAAGGTTGCAAAGCCAACGCCAGTTGCTAAAGAATATTCAGCAATTCTTTGCTCGTTTGGTTTAAAAAGAAATGTTATAAATATTATAGGAATTGCCTTTACTGTTTCTTCAACTAACGGAGCAATATTTATAGAAGCCTTTTGAAGATCCATACCAGTTAAATTCACAACAAGGCCATTTATTTCGCCAGCTAGAACGCACATAAATATACCGATTAACAGAAATGTGCTAACCTTTCTTGACTGCCCTTTGAAAAGAAGAAGCATCATACTAAATGGAATTGCAAGGCAAATGAAAATGATTAGATTAAGGTTTTCCATTTCTTTGCCCCCTTTTCACTTAGTAGCACGATGGTTGCCATAACCAAAGCAGATAAAACATCTGCACATAGTTCGAAAATTTCACTTTGGATAAACAAATATGAAAACGAAATGATATATTCAAATAATATTAAAGCAGAAATTGGACGAATAGCCTTAAGCAATTTCAAATCATCCATTGGAATGATCAAATGCTTCAACTCATAATATGAATCCAATATTAATGGAAGGAACATAATAAATGGGATTATTATGTATGAAATTGTTACTGACTTTATTGCCATAACTGTATATATGCCAAATAGCGCAACAAAAACAATTGGAGCAATAAACGCAATCATTTTTGCTGGTTTATTTTTTTCAATACCATCATCAACTACCTTGTCTATTCCTTTACCGTTAGCAGTTAAAAATGTGCAAAAGCAACCGAACACACCAATTAATCTAACAGAAATAAAATTGCTTTCAATGTTACAAACTGCTTGTACGATTACCCATAGTTCCTCAAGAGCATAGCAACCAACTGCACTTATTATCATTTTAAAATAGAATGGTGCTTTTTGAGTATATACTTTTAACAATCCATATATAAACGCTATAACGGATATTCCAAATGCTATACCTTCAAATAATAATTCTTGCATTTTTTCTCCTATCATCTACTAAACAGACCGTTAGTTTCCTCTGCCCAGCTATATTGAATCATATATTCCCTTTGAGATATATCATCAATAGAAATTTCTTTGTTTAAATATTTATAATAATCGCACTCAACAAGCTTTGTGTTAACTGCATATCCATTTGCATTTTTGATTAACACATCGCCTAAGCCAAGTTCTTCAAGCACGCTCTTTAAATGATGATAAGCTTGATAGAGATTATTCTTTATATGCTTATCATCCATTATATCTTCCCAAAGTGAATCTGCAATTTGAATAACAGATGCAGTTGCACCACTTCTGTTAATCAAATATGCAAGAAGCTCCTTTGATTTGTTACGCTTAAATTCAACTGGTTTGTTATTATAATAAACCTCAAAATTGCCAAAGCATTTAATAACGAGCTTATCAGAAGCCTCACCTGTTAATGCTTTAATATTATCAATCTGTTCTTGAACATCCCCAGCATAAATTGGCTTTGTGAGATAACCGTTTGCATGAATCTTGAATGCATCAAGTGCATACTGTTCATATCCTGTGCAGAATACGACAAATAGCTTTGGATGAATTTTTCGAAGTTCAACTGCTAAATCAATACCTGTCATTTGACGAATTTCGATATCCAAAAAAGCAATATCAATAGGGTTTTCCTTTGCATATTCAATGGCAGCCTTACCATTTGAAAAGCTTGCTACACTATTTATATCAGAAGATTGCTCAACAACGCTTGTTAATGCACGTAACAAGATTGCTTCATCATCAACACATAACGCTCTCATATATTCTCCTTTGGAATAGTAATAAGTGCCTGAGTTCCAACACCAATTTCGCTTGTAATATCAAGCTTACCATTACAAATTAACTCTAATCGTTTATTTGCATTATCTATACCGATATGAGTTCTGCCATCATTTTTTCGAGGTTTAGTTGTATCAAAACCTACACCATTGTCTGTAATCTTAACAAAGTAATTATCTTCATTTTCATAGGTTGAGATTTGAATAGTACCTATGCCATCCTCTGTTTTGCAGATGCCATGTTTAATTGCATTTTCAACTATTGGCTGAATGGTTAGAGGTGGTATATTAAATTCAGTTGCCTTTAAGTCGTATTCAACCTTAATATCTGGGAATCTTACCTCCTCAACAGCAAGATAGCATTTGATGTTTTCAAGCTCTTGAGAAAAAGAAACGAATGTTGGACTATTATCAAGATAGGATGATCGAAGATGCTTTGTGAATTTAGCAATCAAATCTCTTGCAGAATTAGGATCAACCATTACCAAACCATCAATGGATGCCAATGTGTTATACACAAAATGAGGATTCATTTGAAGTCTTAAGGCATTAAGCTCACTAATTGCAAGCTCCTTATGTTTAATCTCAAGCTCCTTATCTCTTTCCTGATTAATGAAAATAAAGATAAGAATAACCAATACGGTCATTACGATATAGTGGAACGAAACAGTATATACTGCATCAATATATCCTAAAAGCACATAAGAAACAAGATACAACAAATGCATAACAGTATCACGCTTTGAGGTTAGCTTTCTATTCTTGATAATAATGTAAGCACTAATAATAATCAGCGGAAAAACAATCGCACCTGTAACATGTGAATTTTCAGTTGCATGGTATCTGTTTTCATCATCAATATAGAAGAATTTTTCTGTCCAAATTGAGCTTGTATAAATCGCACTACAAATTAATGAATAAACATATGCGCCAAATTTCCAAGCAGGATGATAGTGCAAATTATTTCGTTCCTCAAAATATGTAATGATATACGCTAGAAAGGTTGAAATTGAAAATGATGTAAACAAGTATGAAACAACTGTCATTAATTCCATTGCCCATCTTAAATTCGGATTACCACCACACATATAGCAAATGGAGTCGGTCCACATTGCTGTTGCAGAGCAGAAGCAAAAATAAATAAACGATCTAATTTCTGATGTATGTTGCTTTTTAACCAAAAGAGCTATTAAAACTACAACTGTAAAAATAGTGCAACAAAACTCGTTTGCAAAATTTATACCGTTTATGTGATTTTCAATAACTGATATTCCCATAATATTTTTCCTTAATGTTTTTTTACATTATATCACAAAATATATAAAATACAAAATGATTTTAGAGCCGACTGTTAATCGGCTCTAATTATTTTATTATTGCTTTTTCTTTTTAACGATTACTGCAACAACGGCTGCAACAGCCATAATTGCAACTATTGAAATAATTACTACTGGATTTCCATTAGAAATAATAGATGCATAAAAATTATTATCAAGATTTTTTGATTGAACATCTGTCCAATTTTTGCTGCTTGATAAAGCATCAACAACATCCTTTGGATTGCCATCATTTGCCCAAGCATTTATCCATTTAATTGAAGGCTCAACATAATTTTCAGGAGCTATGATACAGCTTGTGTGAACACCTTTAACAAGTGATGCATAAACAGCAGGACCTTTTGCTAATTGATATGCAGGCTTAACCCATTTTTTAGCAGGAACAACTGCATCCATAGTTCCTGTGAAGAAAAGAGTTGGAGTTGAATTCTTCTCTGCCTCATAATCATAGTTGCTACCTGCAATAGAAACAGCACAGCAGAACAAATCACTTGTTGATACAGCATTTATTGTGCTACGACCACCTTGGGAATGTCCCATAGCAACTAATTTATCAGTTGCGATTTTGTTATACAAAACGCTTTTTTCATCCTTAGCCTTATCAAGAATATAATTTGCGCAATCAATTTGCTCTGTTCCGTCAGCAGACATTACGCTACTGCAAGCTACAACAACAAAGCCTTTTTCAGCAAAAGCTCTAAACAAACCAATATAATCAGCTGGGATACAACCAGTTCCGTTTGCCCAAACAATAACAGGATACTGATTATCAGTTGTTTCAAGCTCTTTTGGGTAATACACAAATTTTGTTTTTCCGTTTAGAAATTTAGTTTCATCTGTGTCCTGATATCCACTAACATTCCCAATAGAAATGTCTTTAATTGCTGCTTGTGCAGGAATAACTGACATTAAACATGTAATCATTAACACTAATGATAAAACAATTGATACTAACTTTTTCATAATTATCTCCTTTGTTTCTTTGAGTACATTGTAACATACGAATCTTACAAATTTCTTACAAATTCATTGTTTTTAAAATATTTTTTTATAAATCAATTTTTTCATGAACTTGATTTGATATTTCAATAAGATGAGGCCATGGTTCAACAATTCGAGCATTATCCTTAACGATAAATGCTTTTTCTGCAAGAAGTGCAAGAGGAGTATCGGCAAGGGTGCTTGAATAAAAATTATCTATCATTGGCATATCAAGACCAATAATAAACTTTGCCTTTCCTTTTGCAAGACGAACATTACCTATCATTGCTCCCGATTCTTCATCAATTACTGTAGCTATAAGAGTAACTCCTAATTTATCGGCAATAGGTTTTAAAAGAAATTCTGGCGCAGGAGTGATAATCATATCATCATCTTTCTTTTGTTCCAAATACCATTTTGAAATATGCTTTTCATATTTCTTCCAAAACTTTTGAACATCCTTTTCTGGATTATCTAAATAACGAACAATACCATTAAACTTTGCACGAAGCCTTGAAGCTCTTATTTTGCCAGCTGAATACAATTTATAGTGTTTAATTAGGTTTGGCAAATATTTGAAAAGTAGCTTTGGATGTCTTTTAATGCAGAATTTAACAAAGCAAAGCATACTATCAGAATCAAATATTGTATTATCAAAATCATAAACATTCATAATACTTTCTCCAATTCTTACAATTCAAATGATGTTAAAGGCATTGGAAGTCTATATCCGATACCGTGGTCCATACAATAGCCTTCAACCTCATAAATTGAATCCTCTAAATTTTCAAGGAGTCCTATTGCAAACCATTTTGAAGGCTCTGACAATGGGCTATAAAAATTATCCCAGTGAATAGGAATTACCATTTGAGGCTTAACCTTTTCTATTGTTTCTTTATAAAAGTTTTTTCTATGCTCTGGATCATCCTTTGCAATTCCGATTATCCCTTGGAATAAATAATCCGCCTTGATTCCATTGAGCTGATTTTCTAAATAATTATAGCTTGGTCTAATCAAATATGTTTTTCCTGAATGCTTAACAATAAAATCAACAGAGCCACCTTCTTTGTATTCCTTTCTTGTTGCAGGTTGAATTACAGGCTCTTCAATAACCTGGCCTAGATCATCATTAAAGGAATATGCTGGAGAATGGATTGATGGAATTACCTTAATATGAAAGTCGCCAACAGTATATTCCATTGAATCATCATATGAATAGAACATATCCTCTGGAACATTGCCACCTATTGCAACATTTTTAGCTGACTTTGAACCATACATAGAGCATCCACATTTGTTTGCAAAATATGGTGCATCCATTACATGGTCATAATGAGTGTGAGAAATAAAGATTCCACGAAGTCGTGAAATATCGTAATCCTTTATTATTTCATCGCATAGCTCTTTGTTTGTTTCAAACTCGGAAAATTGAAATTCAGTAAAGGATGGTCTTGTAACATGGCAATCAAAAAGTATTTGATCCTTGCCATCATCAAATAGCAAAACCGTTGTACCAAAATAAGTTACTTTCATGAAATTTCTCCAAAATTATTCAATAGTTAAAATATCTGTAAAACCAGTAATATCAAAAACATCTAAAACATCATCAGAAACATTAATAAGCTTCATATTGCCAAGGCTATTCATTAGCTTTTGTGCCTTTAAAACGACACGAAGTCCGGCTGATGATATGTATTCAACACCTTCAAAATCTAGCACAAGCTCTGTTACATCAGCAATTTTGTTGATTTCTGCTTCAAAATCTGGAGCAGTTGTTGTGTCAATTCTGCCTGTTATAGCGATAGTAATTTTTGTTTCTTCTATATTTGTTTTGATTTCCATAATATGTTCTCCTTAAAAATAATTATTTGTTATGCTTAATTTGATTTCACTTTCTGGGAAATCAGCTTTAAGCTCGTTTGATATTTCATCAAGAAATGTTTTCATATTTTCATAGGTTGTGTTTTGAGAAAATGAAAAGTCTAAATCAATAAAAATCTTTTCGCCAAAGCGATGTGAATTAATGCCAACAAAGCTTTCATATTCATCAAAATGCTTATTTACAACTTTTAGGATTTTCATTTGTGACTCCTCATCAAGAGTAACATCCGTAAGCTCGCTAATGCCAGTTTTAATTCTTTTAACTGCTTTTGCAATAACATAAACGCCAATAATAATTGAGATAACTGGCTCGATATATCCAACGCCAGACCAGTTCTTTAAAATCATAGACATAAACACGCCCATTAAAATTCCAAAATCTAGCGCAAATGAGGCAAGCATACCTTCATACACATTTTTTGCAATTTTAGTTTTTGTGTTTTTATATGCAATATATTCTGGAACGAGGATGCCTATATCAGCAATAACGCAAACCACCTTGAATATTACTGCAACAAGGATAAATCCACTAACCTCTCGTGGAACGAAAAGCTGATAAATTGCAACGCCAGAAATAATAAGCGAACCTAAAACCATAAGCACATCACAAAATAGAGCTGTTAACCCTTCTAGTCTGTCTGCACCATAATTATATGTAAACTTAAGGTTCTTTTGCATTTTTTTGCTTAAGAAAAAGCAAATTGTAATCCTCAAAAAATTACAAGTTGAGGTTAGCAGGTCCATCAACATTGCAACAGAAAAGGTTAGTACAACAGAAACTATAACTGCTATGTAGTTTACGCCTTCCATTACAAGATTTAGGAACATACCTTTTTGGGCTTCTTTGTATTTTGCATTATCATTTTCTGCCATATTTAATCCCCCAAATAATTATCTTAAACACATAATAGCATATGAATCTTACAAATTTCTGACAAATTTGGATTTTTTGAAATTTTTTATAAGAAAAAAGGCTCTCAAGAAGAGAGCCCTTTTTAATTACATAAAGAATAGGTTGTTTAA
>CALEHY010000021.1 GCA_937876375.1 uncultured Clostridia bacterium
TGCATACTCGATTTCCTCTTCACGAGATTTGATGTCCCACTCTCTCCATGGAGCGATAATCTCCATCTCTGGAGCAAATGCCTTTAGTGTTAGCTCAAATCTAACCTGGTCGTTACCCTTACCAGTGCAACCATGACAGATAGCGTCAGCACCCTCCTTGATAGCGATATCAGCTAGTCCCTTTGCGATACAAGGACGAGCGTGTGAGGTGCCTAGTAGATATGTCTCGTAGTCAGCACCAGCCTTTAGGCAAGGGAAGATATAGTCATCAACATACTCTTCCTTTAAATCTAGTACATATAGCTTTGATGCGCCAGTAGCAATAGCCTTCTCCTCTAGTCCATCAAGCTCTGTGCCTTGTCCAACGTCACCACTAACTGCTATAACCTCACAGTTGTTGTAGTTTTCCTTTAGCCAAGGGATAATGATTGAAGTATCAAGTCCTCCAGAATATGCAAGGACTACCTTTTTAATATCTTTCTTGTTCATGTCGAAACTCCTTTTTTGAATTAACTGCTACCTATTATATCACCTAAAAATTGAATTTCAACCTTTTTTGTAAAATTTTGCATAAAAATACGAATATTATTGCTATTTTTATGCATTATATGTGTATAATCACAATGAATCTTGCATTTTTATGCATAAATATGCATATTTGTAGCATTGTTGTCATTATATAAATGGTATTCATCTTATGAATTTAAATTTTTATTTAATTAATACCTATTATATATAGTCTGGCGTTAAAATATGACAAAATTTGATGATAACAAACTTACTGTTTATAGGCGTTAGAAGAGCCTTTTTTACAAAAATATGGTGTTTGTAAGGGGAATTTGTTAATTTATTTGTTAACAAATTGTAAAAATTTTCAGCGATTTTTTTGAAAAATCCTCTTGCTTTATATTAAATTATATGATATAGTAATCGTGTATATTAAGGGGTGTACTACGCCCAATTTGGACTATGGGGAGATAGTCTACGCATATCAGCACATATTATTATGTGGACTGATGGGGTCAGATGTGAAAAAAGAATAATTGTGGCATACACCTAACCTTTTATATGAATTCTTTTTAAGGAGGAATTATTTATGGCAAAGAAATCAAAGAGACTTATATCCATTCTTCTTTCAGTCGTAATGGTTATTAGCTCAATTCCATTCGTTGCTATCTCTGCATTTGCTGAGGATAACACTGCTAAGGATAACCTTTCTAGTGCTATTGAGCAGTTCGCACAGAAGATGGATGGAACATTTTACACAAATATGTCTGAAGCCTACAGAGCATATGTTACTGCTAATCAGACATTAGACATTTATGAGGCAACCGGCTATGACACTGGCATGCAGGCTGCTGCAAATGCCCTAAATTCAGCAATGAACTCAATGGGCACATTCACAAGTAAGCAAGGTACTGCTCTTGGTAGTATGAGCAAGGATGATACATACACAACTGAGGCGTACTATAAGCAAATATACCAGAACCTACTATATTCACCACAGACAACTTCTGCTGTTGGTGAGCATAAGGTACAGTGGGAGTCATCTTGGACTGGTTCTAACGGTGCTACCTTTAGAATTTACTATCCAACAACAGTAATGCTATATGATGGCAAGACTGATCCTACTATGGCTATTCTTGGTGAAGTACAGAACTACTACACTGGTACTTGGTCAAGAAATACTCGTGACTACGCTATGAACATGACTTCTTCAACAGCTAACGGTCTTGTATTTGCAAGAGCAGATGGTTGGGTAGGTTATGATAACCGTAAGGATAACAACCGTGGTCCAAACTTTATGTGGACATATTTCGTAAATTCTAATATTCTACCATATTCACCAACTGGTACTCAGTATTATACTCACGATGGTGATTCAAGCACATCTTGGACAAATATCTTGAAGTATACTGGTGATTTCGCTGCTGGTTCATATAGCAAGACTATCACACCAACATTTACATATATCGGTGGTAACAAGAACAGTGCAAAGATTACTGCTACTGTTACAGGTAACAACACACCTATCTATGTAATCAACTACAAGGCACTTGTTGACGCTGCAAAGTCAAACAAGGAGAAGATTATTCTTAAGGGTGCTAAAGAGAGCTATAAGCATGGTGGTTTGAATAGTGTTCTTAATGCTTATGAGACAGCTATGTCTGTTGATCCAACAAGCTACAACTATTCTTCAAATCCTGGCAATGCAGTTAACAACTGTGCTGATGCTATTAAGAGCGCTGTTAATGGTCTTAACAACGCTAAAACAACAGCTGATGGTAAGGGCTACGATAAACTAATTCAGGCTCTTAAGGATTCAAGAAACGATTACAATGCTGGTATCGCTGATCCTGATATCGCTAATGTTTATGCTGAAGGCGCATGGGATGATTTCAAGAATGCATATGAGGATGCTGGCAGAATATTCGAAAACCTAAAGACAACTAGTTATGACAAAGACGAACAGGCAGGAAAGCTTGCTGATGATCTTAATCATTATAGAGAAAATCTAGTAGCTCTTGATAGAGTTGATGCAACTGCTCTTATCATTGCTATTAACAATGCTGAGGCTGTTATTGCTGCAAACAAATATTTCACAGCTGAAAGCTATGCTGCTACAAATGCTGTTGCTCTTGTAAATGCAGCAAAGACTGCAGTTTGGGGCTCTGTTGACAACTATGGCGTATCTGCTAAGCAGCTTGGTGACACAGAAGAAGCTAGAGCTACTGTTAAGACACAGGCTGATACTATTCGTGCTGCTCTTATGAAACTAAAGATTAACAAGGACGCTGTTGTTGTTGCTAGTGGACAGTCATACAATAGTGCTGTTATTGAGGCTAACAAGTATCTTGCTCATGCAGAGGATTACTCAAACGCTTCAAAGCTACAGGAAGCACTTGATGACGCTTCTATCTATGCTAATGACGAAGATCTATATCTTGATGCTTCTATCGAGGGTCATGCTCATTATGTAATTGAGACATATGCTTCTGGTGTAAACGCTATCATGTTTGCTATCCAGTCACTTAACCCATCATTCTCAAAGATTACTGATGGTACATTCGCTACAATGGGTGAGAAGATTACAACAACTATTGATTCTTCAAGATATCCTGGCTACTTCATGCTAGACTTCTCACGTTACACTGGCACAATTATCTTCAAGACTGATCACCTTGATAAGGATTACGATCTTCCTGATGCACAGTTCGCTTGGAAGACAAACCGTAACTTTGATCAGCTACTTGATTCTATCAACATTAATGCTGATTCAGAGCTACAGAGTGGTGAAATTATTTCTATCAGCTCATCTCAGGCTATTACTGATAACGCTCATGGTTGGGCTATGAATGGTGAGCAGACAAAGACATATACAGGTCTTCTTGCTATGAGTAATGGTGGTCTGGAGCTATCATTCCACGATATCAAGTGCTCAGGCTACAAGGGTGCTCATGGCCAGATTGGTTATGATGCTGACAGAAATTCTATCGGTCTTGATAGAATGGATTATGTATGGGATGATCTTCTAACTACAACAGAAGGTACAGAGCCATTCTCAGGCGGTATTACTTGTAAGTCAGAGAGCAACAGTGGTTACGGTTCAACTACTCTTAATGCAAAAATGACTATCAAGACAAAGGCTACTTCATCAAAGCTATTTGTTACAGATAAGGCTACTGGTGAGGTTGTTGATCTTGCTGATACTGCAAATGTTAAGCTAACAAAGTTTGATACTTCTAACTCTTCATCATATATCGGTATGACATATTCATGGTCACACCACCCATTCAACTACTGGCATGGTTATTCATATGATAGAGAGCAGTATGTACAGCAGATTTACGTTGTTGATATTTCATCATTGCTTGACCTTATCAGCTATGTAGAGAAGCTTGATCCTACACAGTATTCAAATAATTCTTGGGCTAACCTAACAAATGCTCTTATCGCAGCTAAGGACGAGATGCCTTATGCAGGTATGACAGCTGATGAAATTTATGCAGCTTGTGATACAAGACTTCAGAACCTATTTGAGGCTATGATGGCTCTTGAGACACCTGCAAACAACCTAAAGATTAAGGAAATCCTTGATCAGACAACTTCTGTATATCGTAATGATGAGAGCAAGTGCGAGGCTACAACTTGGGCTGCTTTCACAAAGGCTTATGGTGATCTATATCAGGACTTCATGGGCAAGTATTCAGACAAGAACGTTCGTGACTATGGTGTTAGTGAGCAGGATATCGTTGATGCTGCTGCTGACGGTCTAATCGAGGCTTATGCTAACCTAGTTCGTTATGCTGACTTCCAGGTTATTAAGAATGCAATTACAATTCTTCGTAATTCTGTTCAGGACAAGAAGTTCACAGCTACACAGCTTAATGCTCTTGTAACAGCAATCAATAACTATTCAGATTCTGATTGGTTCGTATTCTATATGCAGAACAAGGATGCTGTTGATGCTATTATCGACGAGCGTGAGGCTAACGATGCTATTCTAGCTCAAATGCACACATTCTATGATTCAAAGAATTCTGCATTTGCTGATTCACAGGCTGACATTCTTGCTGTAGCAAATGGTATTAACTCACTAATCGATACTCTTGAAGAGGATACAGTTGATACATCAGTTCTTCAGGCACAAATTGAGAATATTTATGCAAGCTATACTGATCCAGATGCATGGCATGGTATCGAAGAGGCTGTAGCAGCTATTGAGAACATGAATATGTTCACTGACTACGACCTACTTGGCAGAAATGTTAAGGTATACGCTTACGAGACAGAGGATGAAATTGATTTCGCTGTTAAGCAGCTACTTGAGGGCGATAGCGCTATCACTCCACAGGCATACGAGGTTAAGCTTGTTGATGCTAATGGTACTGTTGCAACAGCAACATATAACTATGGTACAAAGGTATATGTAACAGCTGATGGTGTTATTTCTGACGAGCCAGCTGATTCAACTGGTGCAAAGGCTGACTGGTATTATTCATACAAGTCAAATACTGCAGAGAATGGTGAGAAGTTCATTTCAACTGATACATTCCTTGCTTTCGTTCTAAAGGGTAACACAACTATTAGAATGCAGTCTGCTACAAATGCTGACAAGGTAAGAGTTAACTATGTAAACGGTCTAAATGGTAAGTCATTCAAGATTGATTATGTAGATGCTGGTACATCAGTAGCTCTTGATAAGGCTCCAGAGCTATACAACTACACATTTGCTAACTACACAGTTAATAATGTAGTTGTTGAAAAGAATGTTGTTGTTAACGAGGATACAGTTATCGTTGCTAACTACGACTACACTAAGGATACATATTCAGTAATTCTTGCTAATATGGCAGCATCACTTGCTGTTGGTGTTCCATTTACAGTATCTAACTTGAAGTATAATGATGTAATCACTGTTGATCCATCACAGATCAACAAGATTGATTCAAAGGATACAAGCAAGGTATCATATACAGTTAACGGTGAAAACTTTGATATGGGCTACAATAAGAGAGGTACTACTGCTGCTCTTAAGCTAACATATTGGGTTGCTGTTGATCCTGAATGTGTTGATGAGTGGCTTGCATACCTAAATAATACAGCTACTTACAAGCAGTTCTCAGCTGTAATCAATGCTGATAGTAGCTTGGATGTTCCTCAGCTAACTGGTTCACTTCGTTTGATCGGTGTTGGCGACAAGCTAAATTATCGTGTTCATGAGAATGCAATGATTATCGCTCTTGCTAAGCAGGATTACGATGCAATCGTAGCAAAGCAGAATGTTACTACTTACATTTCAAACAGAGATAAGAGAAACGCAACAGTATATTCAAGAGGCGATGTTGTTATGAACAGCGACAGCTTCTCAATCATCTCTGATTACTCACTACCAGCAGGCGCTGAGATGATAGAGACAGGTATCCTATTCCAGTCAAATGGTAATGCTACCGAGACATCTACTCCACTCACATTTGCTAATGTTGGTAAGGCACTAAATGGTGATACAAAGGCAGTTGCTCGTATGAAGTCAACTCAGCATACAGCTGGTAATCAGTATGTAATCACTATTGGTTCTTCAAAGCTAAAGGGTGTTGGTGCTGTATCAATGCGTTATGCAGCATACATTATCTATGAGATTGATGGTGTTCAGTATGAGTACATTCAGTCACCTTCAGTTTCAGCAGTTGCTAATTTCTAATGGAGGTGTAGGATAATGAGAAAATTTTATTCCGAACCAGAAGTAGAGATTAAGCAGTATGCATTGGCTCAGGGTTCATACATTACTACCTCAGATTTGAATGAAAAAAATCCTGATGGTAATGACAAGGACTTGGAAGACAAGGATACATACCCAGATTACTTCGGTTAATAAAAATTATAAAGACTCTTCCCTCGGGAAGAGTCTTTTAATCTATTGAGAAAGTGGCTTGAACCACTAAACATATACAATATTAAAAGTCTTTCTTAATTTGGATTATAGAGAGATATTAAAAGTGGCTTTAATATCGAATTTAAGCCACTTTTTTAGTTTTTCGTTTTTTGCTCACAAGCGGTACCATCGTACAGCAAAGCTCGCAAAAATCGAAATTCAATTCCACTTATCAACAGACATCAGAGTGTAGAAAAGGTTTTCTACACTCTGAAGGACTCTTTCTTTGGAAAGAGTCCTTTTTTATTTATTAAAACTTTATTACATTGTCTATTTTGGTTTGACATATTATAATTTATATATTATTATTAATATGTATTTTTATATATTTTAGATTGGAGTATTGTATGAACATTCTTGTTTGTGGATTGGGTCTTATTGGTGCTAGCTTGGCAAAGACCTTAAAGAAAAATACCAATCATACTGTACTTGGATGGAATAGAACACCATCAGTTACCGAAAAGGCACTCCGTGATAATGCTATTGACCGTACTGGCGATATTGATGAGCTTATCCAGGAGGCTGATATCACTATTATCAATTTTTATCCAGAGGCTATTGTGCCATTTATTATGGATCACAAGGACAGCTTTAAGAAGGATAGCATCGTTACTGACTCTTGTGGTATTAAGACAAAGATTTGCAGAGCTATTGAGAACGAGGATCTAGATTTTTATTTTATTGGTGCTCATCCAATGGCTGGTCGTGAGGTTGGTGGATATGATAACAGCCTTGCAACATTATATGATAAGGCTAGTTTTATCTGCACACCATATGAGTCTACACCACGCAACAAGGTGGACGCTCTTGTTGGACTTGCACAGGAGATGGGTTTTGCTAGAACAGTAGTAACCACTCCAGAGCATCACGATGAGATGATTGCTTTCACCTCACAGATTGCACATGTGCTTGCTTGCTCTTATGTGCTATCTCCACTTGCTCCAAATCATTCTGGCTATTCTGCTGGCTCTTACAGAGACGTTAGCCGTGTAGCAAGGATTAACGCTGATATGTGGGCTGATTTGTTTATTGACAACAAACAACCACTTATTGATGAAATTGATGATCTCGTTTCTAATCTTATGAAATTTAAGTACAATATCGTGAACGAGGACACTGACGCTCTAAAGGATTTGATGAACAGAGCGAATAAGATTAAGGAAGAGATTGGATAATGAGAAAGCTAACTGTTAATGCTGGCAAGGGATATGACATACTTATAGAAAAAGGTATCTTGTCCTCTTGTGGAGAATATATTAAGTCTGTATCAAGGGCTAACAAGGTAGTTATTATATCTGATAGTAATGTCGCTCCACTGTACCTTGACACAGTAAAAAATTCGATAACTAGTGCTGGATATGAGGTGTACGATTACATTTTTCCAGCAGGTGAGGCATCAAAGACTACAGCTACTGTCATCGGTATGGTAGAATTTATGGCACAAAACGAGCTAACTCGTGGCGATTTGGTGGTAGCACTTGGCGGTGGCGTAACTGGTGATATGGCTGGATTTGCTGCTGCAATCTACCTTCGTGGTATTGATTTTGTGCAGATACCTACTTCGCTTTTGGCACAGGTTGATTCATCAGTTGGTGGCAAAACTGCTGTCGATTTGCCACAGGGTAAGAATTTGTGTGGTGCGTTCCATCAACCAATTTTGGTGCTAGTGGACACTAACACACTCGATACATTGTCACCACATTTCTTCTCTGATGGTCTTTCAGAGGCTATTAAGATGGGCTGTATCAAGAGCACTAGCCTTTTTGAAAAGATTGAGAATAACGACGCACACGATATTATAGACGAGATAGTCTATGAGTGCGATATGCTAAAGGCTGGTGTCGTTGAGCGTGACGAAAAAGAGCATGGCGAGCGTGCACAGCTAAACTTTGGTCATACCGTTGGTCACGCTATCGAAAAGCTACATAATTTCACCACTATTTCGCATGGTGAAGCTGTTGGTATCGGCATGGTGATGATTACCAAGGCAGAGGAGCAGAACGGTATGCTCGAGCTTGGTACAAGTGATAGAATAGCAAATGTGCTGAAGAAATATGACCTTATGACAGAGGATAGCAATTCTCTTGGCGATATCATTTCTGCTATGAATGCTGACAAAAAGCGTACTGGCACTGGTATCAACTTTACATTCATCCACTCCATTGGTGAGGGATATAACGAAAAAATTAACTACGGAGATATACCAAGCTTTTTTGGTGTTTGATTATGAACGTTGTACAGATAGAAAACTCAATATTATCTGGTGAGCTGACTATCCCACCATCAAAATCTGCTGCTCACAGGGCACTTATTTGCTCCTTTTTGGCAGGTGGTGGCAACGTGTCTCCAATCATATCGTCAAAGGATATGATAGCCACCCAGCAAGCAATTTCAGCACTTCTGTGTGGTAACGAGATTGTCGATTGTATCGAGTCTGGCTCGACACTACGCTTTATGATACCAGTTGCTGCAGCACTGGGTAAGAGCGTTACTTTTGTAGGCTCTGGTCGT
The DNA here is from genome assembly GCA_937876375.1 of uncultured Clostridia bacterium. GTDB lineage: Bacteria > Bacillota > Clostridia > Oscillospirales > Acutalibacteraceae > Eubacterium_R. The sequence goes on from CALEHY010000021.1 coordinate 8,945, forward strand.
CTACCAGAAAGACCGATTGGCGATTATTTGAGATTACTACCAGAGCATGGCGTTAGCTGTGACAGTATGGGTGGTCTACCACTTAAGATTAGTGGTCAGCTCATTTCTGGTGAGTATTCTATTGCTGGTGACATTAGCTCGCAGTACATTACTGGTCTGTTGCTGGCACTACCTATCTTGGATGGTGATAGCAAAATTGTTCTTACTACAAAACTTCAATCAAAGCCTTATGTCGATATGACTTTAAAGGTTATGTCTGACTTTGGCGTAGTGGTTGAGGAGACCGATTATGGTTACTATATAAAGGGTAATCAGTGCTATATCCAGCGTGATTATCTAGTAGAATCCGACTGGTCGCAAGCAGCATTCTTTCTTGCTGCTGGTGCTATCGGTGGAGATATCTCCTTGTGTGGACTTGATATGAATTCTACCCAGGGTGACAAGGAAATAGTCGATATATTGGCACGATTTGGTGCTGATATTAGCGTTAATGATGGCGTCGTTCGTTGCAAAAAATCAAAGCTGAAGGGTATCAAGATTGACGCAACAGATATTCCTGATATGGTGCCATCGCTTGCTGTTATCGCTAGCTTTGCAGAGGGTGAAACAGTTATCTATGGAGCTGAAAGATTGCGATTTAAGGAGTCTGACAGAATAGAGAGCGTCGTGTATAACTTAAAGCAAATGGGCGTTAATGTTACCGAAAACAAGGATGGTATGACCATCATCGGTGGCAACGCTACAGCTGGTAATATCGAGGGCTTTAACGACCATCGTATCGTTATGGCGTTTGCAATAGCAGGTCTTTTTGCAGATGGTAGTACGACTATCACCGATGCAGAAAGCATAAATAAGTCTTATCCATCATTCTTTGATGATTATAATAAGTTGGGAGGTAGAGCAGTTGTCCTCTATAATGAATGATAAAATAAAGGTATCTATATTTGGAGAGAGTCATGGCGAAGCTATTGGCTGTGTAATCGACGGATTGCCAGCTGGTATTAAGCTATCTATGGATGAGATTTATCGTGAGATGGCTCGTCGTGCTCCTGGCAGAGACAAGACTGCTACTCCTAGAGTGGAGAAGGATATGCCTCATATCCTATCTGGTGTCATTGACGACACTACTACTGGTGCTCCACTTGCTATGGTGATTGAAAATACTAATACAAAGTCTGGTGATTACAGCAATCTTATGACTGTTCCTAGACCTAGCCATAGCGATTATCCAGCATATGTAAAATATAATGGATTTAATGATATTCGTGGCGGTGGCCATTTTAGTGGCAGACTTACTGCTCCACTAGTTTTTGCTGGTGCTGTTGCAAAACAGATTTTGGCAAATGATGGCATTTTTGTTGGTGCTCATATCAAGCGAATTGGCTCTGTTTGTGACGATGAGCTTGACTACAATGATATCAGCAAAGAGCTTTGCGATGAGCTTAATCACAAGCATTTTCCAGCAATTAACGATGAGCGTATGGCAGAGATGACAGCGCTTGTTGACGGGTTTAGAGCGAACAATGACAGCATCGGTGGTGAGATTGAGTTCTTCGTTCTCGGTATGCCAGTTGGCGTTGGTGGTAATATGTTCGACACTGTTGAAAGCAAGCTAGCATCAAATCTATTTGGCGTTCCTGCTGTAAAGGGCGTTCAGTTTGGTATAGGCTTTGATTTTGCAAAATCAAATGCTGCTAGCGTTAATGACGAGTATGAGATTAGGGATGGTAAGGTCGCTACAATCACTAATAACAATGGTGGTGTCCTTGGTGGAATGACCAGTGGCGCACCTATCGTTGGTTCTGTTGCTATCAAGCCTACACCATCTATCTCACAGGAGCAAAGGTCAGTTAATCTTCAAACTATGGAGAATGAGACACTTGTTATCAACGGTCGTCACGACCCTTGTATAGTTCCAAGAGCAGTGCCGGTTATCGAGGCTGCTGTGGCACTAGGAATTTTAGATTTACTCAAATAAAAAGGACAATAATATATAATGGATTTAGTAGAACTACGAAAAAGAATTGACGAGATTGACTCACAGCTGATACCTCTTTTGCTCGATCGTATGGAGGTCGCAAAGGGAGTAGCACAGTACAAGGTTGAGAATGGTATCCCAGTCTTAAATGAAAAAAGAGAGCAGGAAATTCTTGACAATGTGGCTGATAAATGTGGTGAGCAGGGTGAGGCTATCAAGACTGTGTTCTCATCGATTATGGACGCATCTAGAGCGCTCCAGCACAAGATTATCGGTGGTGGCCAGTCACTTAGGGATAGCGTTAACAATGCCACTCGTCATAGTGTTTTGACTGCTGATGGTGCTCCTATTGCGTGCCAGGGTGTTGAGGGTGCATATAGTGGCAAGGCTGCTAATGCCTTGTTTCCAGACTCGCCAGTAATATTCCACAGGCAGTTTGAGGACGTTTTTGAGGCTGTTAATCAGAACAAGGCTAGATATGGTATTATCCCAGTAGAAAACTCAACAGCTGGCTCTGTGCACGAGTCATACGATTTGATTATGAAATATCGTTTTTATGTTGTTGGTGCTTATGATTTGAAGATAGACCACTGCCTATGTGCAAAGCCTGATACAAAATATGAGGATATTACTGACGTTTATTCTCATCCACAAGCTTTGTCACAATGCAATAATTTCCTTAAGAATTTTGGCTTCACTGGTATAAACTATAGCAATACAGCAGCTGCTGCAAAGCATGTTAGCGAAAGTGACAAGAACACAATCGCTGCTATCTGCTCTGAATCTGCAGCAAAAAAATATGGCTTAACTGTACTAAAAAAAGGCATACAAAATGTTTCTAACAACACTACTAGATTCATAGTTATATCTAAGGAGCTAGTTATTGATGATGACGCTGAGAAGATATCACTCATCTTTTCTGCACCTCACCGTGCTGGTTCGCTATATCGTGTTTTGGGCAGATTTTCTATGACTGGTCTTAACCTCACTAAGCTTGAGTCAAGACCTGTTGCTAACGGAAAATTTGATTACTATTTTTATGTTGACATTCTTGGCTCTGTTAGAGATGAGTCAACACTTGATTTACTCTGTGCACTGTGTGATGAGTTGCCAGAGTTCACCTTCCTCGGTAATTATCACGAGGGCAAATAAGACTAATTTTTGTGTTTGGGGATTAGTATGAAACGAACGAAACGACACCAAACATCCTTTATATCGTGGATAATCGTGCTTGTCACGATTGGGCTTATCGTCGCTTTGTCCATTATGCTGTACAATCATGTCAAGCTTGAAACTAGATTTGACACTATCATCAACTGGTTTACAAAGATTGATAATGCTGTTGCAGATTTGGACACACCGGTAGAGATTTTGCTGTGCATTTTTGCACTATATATAGCAAAATGTCAGCTGCCTATACCACTCAGCTTTTTGTGTATCATATCCGGTATGGTCTTTACATTACCACAGGCACTGATACTCAATGTGGTATTTATGCTGTTCTTCTTTACGGTAAAGTATATCGAGGGCATATTCATCGGTGGTGGATGGGCTGGTATGATACTGAGTATCAAAAAGATTAGGTTTATACGAGATTGGATACATTTTAAGGGCAATGGCAACCCATATTTGCTATGTGTCACAAGGCTAGTGCCTGGTATTCCACTCGGTATGGTATCAAAATATTATGGCTCTATGCATTATGATTTTGTTTATTATTCTGTTTTGAGCCTAATTGGCTTTGCACCAAGACTGTATATCTACACAGCACTGGGTGCTGCTTGGACTAATCCATTTGCACCAAAGTTTATTGCGATTTTGATTATCATCGTCGCATTTACGGGCATTTCAATGTTTATCTTTAACATTTATTATGGTGTTAAATCAAAGCAGATGACACAAACTCTGCTTATTTATAGTGAAAAAGAAAAATATAAAATTGTTCTATAAAGGGGAAACAAATATGAAGGTAAAAGAGCTAATTGCTGCAATTAATGAGGGCAAATATGATAGCAATTTGAAGGCTGTATATGTCACAGACTCTGCTGTAGAGAGCCAAAAGCCACGCTATATCGAAACACTTAATGCGTTTGGCGATATGTTCGGCTACGACAGAGAGGTTAATATCATTTCTGCACCTGGCAGAACAGAGGTATGTGGTAACCATACTGACCATAACAATGGCAAGGTGCTTGCAGCATCTATTAATCTTGATGCTATTGCTGTTGTCAGCAAGAATGGTGAGGACGTTATTCGTGTTAAGTCAAAGGGTCATAGAATGAATGTTGTTGACCTTAATGACCTAGTTCCTAATGAGAGCAGATATGGCGACTCAACAGCACTTGTTCAGGGTGTTGCAAAGGGAATTAAGAATCTTGGATTTGACGTTAAGGGCTTTGATGCTTGCACTACTAGTGACGTTATGGGTGGCTCTGGCCTATCTTCTTCTGCTGCATTTGAGGTGCTACTTGGCTCAATTATGTCCTATATGTTCAACGATGGCAAGATTTCTCCAGTAGATATTGCAAAGGTTGCACAGTATAGTGAGAATGTATTTTTTGGCAAGCCTTGTGGTCTTCTTGACCAGATGGCATCATCAGTTGGCACATTTGTTACTATTGATTTTGAGTCAACAAGTGAGCCAGTTATCAAGAAGGTAGACTTCGATTTTTCAAAGTCTGGTCACTCACTTTGCATCGTTGATACCGGTGGAAATCACTCTGATTTGACCGATGATTACGCTGCTGTTAGAGGTGAGATGGAGTCTGTTGCAAAGGCTATGGGCAAGAGTGTTCTTCGTGAGATTACATACGAGGAGTTCTTTGCTGCACTACCAGAGTTAACTGGCAAGGTTAACGATAGAGCACTCCTTCGTGCTATTCATTTCTTTGGCGAAAACAAGAAGGTTGACGCTGCTATCGACTGCCTAGAAAATGGCGATTTCGAGGGCTTTAAACAGATTATTATTGCTTCTGGTCGTTCATCATTTATGCTCAATCAGAATGTCTATACACCAAAGAATCCTACAGAGCAGAAGCTATCTCTTGCACTTGCTATTAGCAAGGAAATCCTTGAGGGCAAGGGTGCTTGGAGAGTTCACGGTGGTGGATTTGCTGGTACAATTCAGGCGTTCGTACCTAATGATATGCTCGATGAGTACAAGACTGCTATCGAGGGCGTTTTTGGTGAGGGTAGCTGTCATGTTCTTATTATTCGTCCAGTTGGTGGAACACAGGTTATCTGATTTTAAAACTTTATCATAAAGAGGGAATATTCAAATGAAATTTGTTTTTGTTATTAACCCTGTTGCAGGTAATGATGACAAGGCTAAAATTTTTTCAAGAATAAAATCAACATTTCGCCAGATTGATGACGAGATGATTATCGAGGAAACTCATGCATCAGGTGATGCAAAGCGTATCGCCAGAGAGTATAGCGAAAAATATGGCAAGGACTGCGTTATCGTGTCTTGTGGTGGTGATGGCACTGTTCACGAGATAGCAAATGGTCTTGCTGGTACAGACACACCAGTTATGATTTTGCCACTGGGCACTGGCAACGATTTCGCAAAAAAGCTTTATGGCACAAAGACTATCAATGTCGAGAATGTTATCAAATCATTCGGTCTGTATAATGGCAAAATCAGGTACGATATTAAGCCTATTGACCTTATTGATTACAATGGTGACAAGGGTATCAATGTTATGTCTTTTGGCCTTGATACAAGGGTCGAAACCATAGGCAAAAAGCTTGCTGACAAGTATCATTTTTTGGGTCACCAAGCGTATAATATCGCTGTTATTCCAGTACTTTTACAGCCTATTCACTACAATATCAGCTATGAGATAAATTGTGTAAATAGGGATACGAATGAGGAGTATATCCTAAAGGAAAACAACAAGGATTACGCTCTTTTTGCTATTTGTAATGCTAGCTATTATGGTGGTGGATTCTGTCCAGCACCAGACTCTGTGCTTGATGATGGATTGCTTGATATTGCGCTGTTTGACGGTATGTCACTTGCAAAGGCATTACCTCTTGTGCCAAAGTATTCTGCTGGCAAGGCTAATTCACAGACCTCTGATTTGTGCACCAATGCATATGTTACTGGTGGACGAATTTGGATGGAGGATGGCTCATCGCTAATGGGCAACTGTGATGGCGAAAATTTTGACTATTCCGAAATCACATTCAAGGTCGATGAAAAGGCATTGAATATCTGCTACATAAAGGATTAAAAATAATGTTGTTGCAATAGAAAAGGCTCCCTTTATAAAAGGGAGCCTTTGCAGATTACTAAAATAATACGACAAGGTGGTTGTAACAGAATTATGTAGGGGAGAGCTGTGCTCTCCCGCTAAATTTACATTGTCGCTAGACAAAGAAAAACGGAACGCCGAGGACAGCGTTCCCCTACTAAGTTGTTTACAAACCAAGTAATTCTTTTTTCTTTGCATCATATTCTTCTTGTGTAATTGCACCAGAATCAAGCAAATCCTTGAATTTTTTTATTTCATCTGCTGAAGATTTTTCTTGAACAGTTTCTTTGATTTCTTTAAGTTGTCCTTCATCCTTTAAATTTCCAATTACAGAACATGATGTAATTTGATATGATCCAATGCTATATCCCCATGATGCCTTGTATATGTTATTTGGTTCTATACGATGAACTTGAATGGTATCTCCCAAATAAACAAACTTAATATAGGTAGTTCCACGAATTTTAAAATTAGCAACACCGCCAGCAGGTACGGTTGCATACTTTTCATTTGTTGATGAATTTTTAATATCAACACTTATTGGTCCAATCATACTTGCATCAAGTGGCAGGCTGTCAACATTAATTCTAACTGGTTCAGGTTCTATTCCTGCTTTAAGTTCGTTTTCTGCTTTCATATTTTCAGCAAATCTTTGTTTGTCTGCTTTCCTTGCTTCCTTTAAAGACAAAAACATAAACACAAGACCTGCAACACCCAAAATGATTCCTAGAACAAGTAAAAGTGTATTGTAATTAGAAATATAACCACAAACACATCCTGCAGCAGCAAATATTAAAACAAAAAACAACAAAAAATATTTATTATATTTTTTCATAATTAAACCTCCTTTCTCTAAAAATAAAAAAATGCGCACAGCCGAAGCTATACGCATAAAAAACACATGGCTCCAACTGTCGCCAAACACCTTACATATAATTCTCACGAATAGTATGCAAATAAGAGCATGCATTTTTATCAAGAGATAAAAATAGCACACTACTCGTGTAAGAAATTTTTAATTGTAAGGTGTTTTGGCTCTTTCATTGTAGCATAGAGTATATAAAATTGCAAGAAAAAAGGCTCCCTTGTGTAAAGGGAGCTGGCAAACCGTTAGGTTTGACTGAGGGATTGTTATTAAATTAACCTTTAATCCCCTCAGTCGCATATAAAATGCGACAGCTCCCCTTGATAATAAATCAAGAGGAGCCTTAATAAGTTTGGAAATTGTATCTTGTCGCAATACCAAAATAATATAACAAAGGCACTCTCGATTGAGGTTGCCTAATTTTTGCTATTTTTCTATTGATGGGTACATTCGTCTGTATAGTGCGTTGATATGCTTGAAATATTCTGTGTCGATGCTGTCGATTGTGTCCCTTGTGGTACGAAATCTCCAGTTTTTATCTGGCACACCAGGAATATTCATTCTAGCATCAGCCCCAAAGCCGCACATATCCTGTAGTGCGATGATTGCAACATTTGAGGCGCTCTGCCATACAGCCTCTGTCACAGCTCTACAGCTACGGCTGTAGTATCCACCCTCGCCCCAGTTATCACCAGAAAAATGGCTGTATTCTAGGGCAAATTTGCGTTCCTGCTCACTTGCCTCCCATAGCCATCCTAGTATGGTGTTGTTGTCGTGGGTGCCAACATAGTTGATAGAGTTTTTCTCTGCATTATGTGGCAAATGTGATGAGTCACCATTAGGGTCAAAACCGAACTGAACAACCTTCATACCAGGAAATCCGGTGTCCTCTAATAACTCGACTACGTCCTCACCAAATACACCCAAATCCTCTGCAATAATAGGTGCATCCTTGCTAAATTCCTCAAATACTCTGTTGAAGAATTCCATTCTTGGTCCGTCTATCCATTCGCCAATCTTTGCTGTTTTGCTGTCGGCTGGTACAGCCCAGTATGATGCAAATGCTCTGAAATGGTCTATTCTAACGGTGTCATAGGTCTTTAGTGCGTGACCAAGTCTGCTAATCCACCATGCGTAATTTTCCTTTTTCATAGCGTCCCAGTCGTAGATTGGGTTGCCCCATAGCTGTCCGTCCTCACTGAAATAATCTGGTGGTACTCCAGCTACCTTCTCTACTTTTAAGGTCTTTTCATCGATTAGGAACATTGGCAGATTTGACCATACGTCAACGCTGTCCATTGCTACATAAATTGGCATATCACCGATGATTGCAATACCCTTGTTATTTGCATAAGTCTTTAGCTCGTTCCATTGCTTGTAGAAAATATATTGTACGAATTTCCAGAATGCAGCCTTGTCCTCGTATGAATAAATGTCCTTTATGCACTCAAAATAATGTGCGTGTTCATTGCTCCATTCCCACCATGGCTTGCCATCTTCAAGCTCCTTGACAGCCATATATGTGGCGTAGTCAGTAACCCATTCGTTGTCTAGCTCAAATTGCTTAACGCTTTTTGCAATATCTTCATTGATACGATTGAATGCAGTCTTTAGTAGCTCGAGTCTCTTTTTACTAGCAAATTCATACTCTGCTGTGTATGGAGAGCCATCGTAAATGTTTGTCCTTATCTCATCATCGGTCACTAGACCCATATCCTTTAGACCCTGTGGGTTGATATAGATATAGTTACCAGCGAATGCTGAAGGGGAGCAATATGGCGAATTGGCACTATCAATAGGGTTGAATGGTAGCACCTGCCAGTATGTGAAGCCCATATCAGCAATTCTATCTACAAAATGCTTGGCGTTCTCATCGAATATGCCCACACCATATTCTGATGGCATAGAGCTGATATGTAGGAGCACGCCTGCACCTCTTTGTTTTAGCATATTTTTCACCTCAAATTTATTCTAGTAAAGTGTAACACGATATAGGACAAAAATCAATATTATTAATATATAAATTATTTATAATTTTATTAATTTATATATTGATTATATAATATATATTTGCTATAATTGTACAGAATGGAAAAGTATGAGTGGAGGTGTTTGTATGGCTGTTAACACAAAACGAATTTCCAATGAAGAGCTCGATGAGCAGAGAGAATATACTGCCAAGACAGCAAGTGTTTTGGCTAGCAGATATACAGAGAAGCCACTTGCTTGTGTCGTAACCTATGGCTGTCAGCAGAATGTTGCTGATAGTGAGCATATCAAGGGTATGCTAGATGAGATGGGATACGGTTTCACAGAGGACAGACAAAAGGCAAAGCTCGTTATATTTAATACCTGTGCTGTTCGTGAGCATGCAGAGGATAGAGTGTTCGGCAATGTCGGTGCTCTGAAGAAATATAAGCTTGCTAATCCGGACGTCATTATTGCGCTATGTGGCTGTATGATGCAGCAAAAGCATATTGCTGATAAGATTAAGGAGTCGTTTCCATTCGTTGATTTGGTGTTCGGTACACATGTTGTGCACAAGCTACCACAACTACTATTCACAGCACTCACTAGAAGGAAGAGGGTGTTTGAGCTACCAGATATGGATGGTGTTATCGCAGAGGGCGTTCCTGTCAAGCGTGACAATGAGCGTAAGGCTTGGATACCAATCATGTATGGTTGCAACAATTTCTGTTCCTATTGTGTTGTGCCTTATGTTCGTGGTAGAGAGCGTAGTCGTGAGGCTAGCGACGTTATCGATGAATTTAAGTCATTGGTCGCAGAGGGTTATAAGGAGATTACACTCCTTGGTCAAAATGTTAATTCTTATGGCAAGGACTTGAACCCTAGGGTTACATTCTCTGAGCTACTAAGGACACTTAACGACCTTGATGGTGATTTCCGTATCAGATTTATGACCAGTCATCCAAAGGATTGCACAAAGGAGCTTTTGGAGACTATGGCTAGCTGTGACAAGGTTGCCACTCATCTTCATCTACCATTCCAGAGTGGTAATGACCGAGTGCTAAAGGCTATGAACCGTAGCTACAATCGTGAGCGCTATCTAGAGCTCATCAATTATGCCAAGGAACTTATGGGTGATGAGCTATCGATAACTAGCGATATCATCGTTGGCTTTCCAGGGGAGACATATGATGAGTTTTTGGACACTGTATCACTCGTAAAGGAGATAAAGGCTACCAGCCTGTTCACCTTTATCTATTCTCCAAGGGTTGGCACACCTGCTGCCGAAATGGATGACCCTATCTCTTATGAAGAAAAGTCAAAATGGCTAAGAGAGCTACTTGAGGTACAAGAGAAGATTTCTGCTGAGCAAATGGCTTTGCATAAGGGCAAAACATTCAAGTGCTTCGTTGTTGGACGAGGCAAAACTGGTGATAATTATCTTGCTGCCAGAACTGACGGCAATTTGATTATAGAATTTGTTGGTGGCGAAAGGCTCATCGGCACCTTCCAAAATATTAAAGTAACAGAGCCAATGACCTTTGTACTAAAGGGCGAACTTGTTTAAAACTTAATTTAGAAAGGAAATAGAAAAATGAGTTTAGAATCAGCACTAAGAGCACTTGGTAAGGAAATTCAGGCTGACCCAAGATTTGCAGCTCTTCAGGCAGCAGCTGCTGCTAATGACGCAGACGAGACACTACAGAAGGATATGCAGGAGATGCAGCTTCTATCCCTAAAGTATCAGCAGGAGGCTGAAAAGGGTGAGGAGATGGATCAGGACAGAATTGCACAGCTTCAGGAAGAGTATCAGAAGCTATATGAGAAGATTATGTCTGGTGAGAATATGCAGAAGTATTCTGCTGCTGCAGCAGAGATGGAGCAAATGGCACAGTTCATTAGCTCAATGATCGGTCTATTCTTTGATGGACAGGATCCAGAGACTTGTGAGGTTCCAGCAGAGAACTGCACACATGATTGCAGCACCTGTGGTGGCTGCCACTAATCACTAGCTAAACTATTGAAAGGATGGGAGAATAATGGCAAAAAAAGGCGAGCTGTCACCAATGATGCAGCAGTATTTCCAAATAAAAAAAGAATATCCTGGCGTGTTGTTATTCTTCCGTCTTGGTGATTTTTATGAGATGTTTTTTGACGATGCCAAGACAGCATCAAGAGAGCTTGACCTTGTCCTAACTGGACGAGATTGTGGTCAAGAGGAGAAAGCACCAATGTGTGGCGTTCCATTCCACAGTGCTGACGGATATATTGCAAGGCTTGTATCTCGTGGATATAAGGTTGCTATCTGTGAGCAGATGGAGGACCCTGCTACAACAAAGGGCATCGTTAAGAGAGATGTCGTAAGAATCATCACTCCTGGTACTGCTATTGAGAATGGCATACTTGAGGATGGAGTAAACAACTACCTCTGTGCTATCTGCAAGGGTGATGGCGAAACTGGTCTTTGCTTTGCAGACGTTTCTACTGGTGAGTTCCATATCACTGTAGTTGCAACAGCAGATGAAGAGGAGAATATTATCAATCAGCTTTCCACCTATTCACCAAAGGAGATTTTGATGAACAGTGTTGCTGGTGAGCTCGGCAAGGTTGTTAATTTTTGTAGTGTTAGATTGGATGCACAGCCAGAGATACTTGATGATGGTGCATTTGATTTTGACAATGCGACTGATTTAATTCTCCAAACTATGAAGAGAGATGAGATAGCATCATTAAAGCTTGGTCATAGCAAGATGGCTGTGTCAGCGCTTGGTGCTGTAATTGGTTATCTCCGTCAAACACGAAAGACCGATGAGCTAGAAACTCCTAGCGAAATCGAGTACTACGAGAACACAGAATTTATGGCACTTGATTTGAGTGCTAGACGAAATCTTGAGCTTACAAAATCTATGATGACTGGTGACAAAAAGCATTCGCTTCTTTGGGTTATTGACAAGACAAAGACAGCGATGGGCAAGCGTATGCTTCGCTCATGGCTAGAGCGTCCACTCATCAGTGTGCCACAAATCATCAAGAGACAGAACGCTGTTGGTGAGCTTGTGGATGACAATATCGTTAGGGATGATATCAGAGAGGCATTGTCTAATATCAACGATATTGAGCGACTTATCAGCCGTATTGTTTACGGCACAGCTATTCCAAAGGAGCTACAGGCACTATCAACAGCGATCAAGTGCTTGCCACCGATAAAGAGCACCTTGGCAGATTCTAACTCTGCTATGCTAAAGGCAGTTTGTAGCAATATCGATTTGCTAGAGGATGTTAGTCATCTTATTGATTCTGCTATCAAGGATGAGCCAGCTACCTCTACTCGTGAGGGCAAAATCATCAGAGAAGGTTTCAACGCTGAAAGGGATGAGTTAGATGCTATCCTACATGACGCTTCAACAATCCTCTCTGAAATTGAGGCTAGGGAGAAAGAGATTACCGGTATTCCAAAGCTTCGAGTATCCTACAACAAGGTGTTTGGTTATTATATTGAGGTAACTAATTCGTACAAGGACCTTGTTCCAGATACATATATCAGAAAGCAGACACTCACTAACGCAGAGAGATTTATTACCCAAGAGCTCAAGGAGGTCGAGGGCAAAATCCTTGGTGCAAAGGACAGAATTGTTGCTCTTGAGTATGAGATATACACCTCTGTTCGCAATCAGGTTGCTGGTGAGATAGAGCGTATCCAGCGTACAGCAAAGGCTATCGCAAATCTCGATACACTCGCTTCTCTTGCAGAGGTTGCATATACAAACAATTACTGCTGTCCACAGATTACTACCGACGGCATTATCGATATCAAGGACGGACGCCATCCAGTTGTCGAGGCACTACTCGATGACGCTGTGTTCGTACCTAACGACACGATGCTCGATAAGGGTGCTAACAAATGTGCTATTATTACTGGTCCTAATATGGCTGGTAAATCGACCTTTATGCGTCAAACAGCACTTATATCCCTTATGGCACAGATCGGCTCATTCGTTCCAGCAAAGAGTGCTAAATTGTCTGTTGTTGATGCGATATTTACTCGTGTTGGTGCATCAGATGACCTTGCTACTGGACAGTCTACCTTTATGGTCGAGATGAATGAGGTTTCAACTATCCTAAAGAACGCTACTGCTGATTCGCTCATCATTCTTGATGAAATTGGTCGTGGTACCTCAACCTTTGATGGTATGAGTATTGCTCGTGCAGTGCTCGAGTATGTTGTAAAGAAGATTGGTGCAAAGACATTGTTCGCTACCCACTATCATGAGCTTACAGCTATGGAGGGTATGCTTGATGGCGTTAACAACTATTCCATCGCTGTTAAGAAGCGTGGCGATGATATCACATTCCTTCGTCGTATCGTTCACGGTGGAGCAGACCAGAGCTTTGGTATCGAGGTTGCAAAGCTTGCTGGCATACCAAACACAGTTATCAAGCGTGCTAAATTGATACTTAAGGACCTTGAGTCCAACAAGATAGAGATTGAGTTCAAGGCAGATGACGGAGTTGTTGAGGAGCCTACTGAGGAGGAAATTCAGTACAACTTCAAGACCAATTCTACTGACGAAATGCTAGAGCTCATCAAGACGATTGACATTAACACTCTCACTCCTATCGAGGCTATGCAGACCTTGTATGACCTAAAGAAGAAGGCAGAGGAATTGTCATAATCAAATATTAGTTTTTACAGAAAGAGGGTGACACCTTGCCAGAAATTAATATATTACCAAAAGAGGTATATCAGCTTATTGCAGCTGGTGAGGTTGTAGAACGCCCTTCATCTGTTGTTAAAGAAATGATAGAGAATTCTGTTGATGCTGGTGCAAAGAGTATCACTGTTGAAATCAAGAACGGTGGCTCAACCTATATCCGTATCACAGATGATGGCTGTGGAATATCAAGGGACCAGGTTCGCAAGGTATTCGTATCACATGCCACAAGCAAAATCAAGGTGTCCGATGATTTGGATGCTATCGGTACTCTAGGCTTTAGAGGAGAGGCTATGGCTTCTATTTCTGCAGTGTCTAGGGTGGAGATGCTAACTCGTGCTATTGGCGAGAATATGGGCACTAGATATGAGATTGCTGGTGGTGAGGAGCTTGATTTGTCCGACGCTGGCTGTCCAGAGGGTACGACTATCGTCGTTCGTGATATATTCTTCAATACCCCAGCTCGTATGAAATTTTTAAAGAAGGACGTTACCGAGGGCAACGCTGTTGCTGGTATCGTTGACAGAATGGCTATCAGCCACCCAGAGATTAGCTTTCGCTTTATTCGTGATGGCAAGCAGACACTCATCACCTCTGGTAATGGCGAGCTAAAGAGTGCTATCTATTCTGTCTTTGGCAGAGAATTTTCGGATAGCCTTATTGACGTTGATTACAGCATTGATGGTATGCGTGTCAGCGGTGTGGTAACTAAGCCACATTCATCACGCAAGAGCAGAGCTATGCAGTTCTTCTTCATCAATTCTAGACTTGTTAAATCGCAGACAGCCATGGCAGCCTTGGAGCAGGCTTATAGAAACGCTATTATGGTTGGTCGTTTTCCTGGTTGTGTGCTAAATATAGAGTGTGACGCTTCGTTTGTTGATGTTAATGTTCATCCAGCGAAGATTGAGGTTCGCTTCGCTAATGAAAAGCCGATTTTTGAACTAGTATACTATGCTACAAAATCTGCTATCGAATCTGGCGACACCACAAAGCAAGCACAGTTCACCCAAAAGGCAACAGAGGTCACCTCATCTGGAAAGCTTGATTTCTTCAAGCGTGATGAAGACACTCCAAAGCAGATACAGTTCAAGCAGGAGAGCAGACCTAGCGACTTTTGGAGAGTGGAGAGCTCCGTAAAATATGAAAATGATTTGCCAAAGGCTACCGATACTGTTCCACAGCAGGAGCGTATGTCTCGTGATGAGTTCAAGGCTAGCTTTACACAAAAGGTTGAGCCTACTGATGAGCCAAAGCCAACGGTAGTGCCAAATCAGACTGCACCAGAGCAGACTGTTGATATCCCAGACTTTAGGATTATCGGTGAGGCGTTCAAAACATATATTCTGGTAGAGATTGATAACGATATGTTCATCATCGACAAGCACGCTGCACATGAGCGTATGAATTTTGAGCGACTAAAGGCTAGCACTGTCATTAATTCACAAATTCTATTATCACCAGTCAGCGTTAGATTGTCACCGGACGAATATTCTGCTGTTTGTGACAACATTGAGCTTTATGCCAAGTGTGGATTTTTGGTAGAGGATTTTGGCAACGAAACTGTTATCGTGCGTGAATGTCCGTCAATGCTTGATGGTGAGGATGTTGCAGATTTGATATATGAAACAGCTGGCAAGCTGCTTGATGGCAAGACCGATATTACACCAGAGCAGATGGACTGGATATTCCATTCTACCTCTTGTCGTGCTGCTGTTAAGGGTGGAGATTACACTAGCCCACAGGAGATAGAGCTGTTTGTTAAAAAGCTACTATCTATGCCAAATATTCGCTATTGTCCACATGGTAGACCTGTTATGATAAAAATGTCAAAGTATGATATCGAAAAGCAGTTTGGCAGAATTCAGTAATATGGAAAAGAAAAAGATAATTTGTATAGTGGGTGCTACAGCGTCTGGCAAAACTGGTTTGTCTATTGCTCTTGCAAAGCGTATTGGTGGAGAGATTATCTCTGCTGACTCAATGCAGGTGTACAAGGATATGCCTATTGCTACAGCTGTTGCCACAGCAGATGAGCAAGATGGTGTGCCTCACTATTTGGTGGAGTTTTTGGATAAGAATGAGTCCTTCTCTGTAGCAGATTTTGTATCCCTTGCTGGAGAGAGGATTGATGATATTATATCTCGTGGCAGAGTGCCAATCATCGTTGGTGGTACTGGGCTTTTTGTCGACAGCTTGGTAAAGGGCATTACTTTTTCTAGTGTTGGTGTCGATGATGATCTACGACAAAGACTGAATGAAAAATCGACTGACGAACTTTATGATGAGCTGTTGTCTGTTGATGAGTCTGCTGCCAAGGATATTCATAAGAATAACAGAAAGCGTGTTATCAGAGCATTGGAGCTCTACTATGGTGGAGTGACCAAGACAGAGCAGAACGAATGCTCACAGCTTGTTGAGTCGCCATACGATGCTCTCTATATCGGTATTAACTACCGTGACAGAAAGAAACTATATGACCGTATCAACCTTCGTGTTGATTTGATGATGGACTCTGGTCTGCTAGATGAGGCAAGACAGTCCTTGTCAGAGGTTGGTGCTACAGCCAAGCAGGCTATCGGTCATAAGGAGCTTAAGCCATATCTTGATGGTGATATTTCGCTTGATGAGGCTGTAGATAATTTAAAGAGAGAAACTCGTCATTATGCCAAGCGTCAGCTCACTTGGTTTAGACGAAATGATAGTATTAATTGGCTGTACAGTGATGAGCTTACAGCAAATGAACTGGTCGATAGTGCTGAAAGATTAGCACTAGATTTTGTAAAATAATTTTGAAAGGAGCTTTGTATGAAGGGTATTAAGGACAAGAATGGCATAGCTATGTTTGTTGTTATCGTGTTAATATTCGTTTATATTGGATATCAGTGCTATACTGTTACTCATATTGGGCTCCAGACACAGACTGCTGTTACTACCACAGTGTATGAGAGCATTGATGCTCAAGCACTTATCATTCGTGATGAGCACGCTATCGAAAAGAACGGTAGTGCTATCACTGTTCCATCACTTAATGATGGAGATAAGATTAACACTGGTGGTACTGTTGCATATACATTTGATTCGTCAGAGAGTGCTAATTCCTATGCTAGATATAACGAGATTATGGAGCAGCTTGAGTATTACGACTCTCTAGAGTCACAGACTGTTGGACAAGCTGCTAATGTTGAGTCAATCAACAAGCAGATTGATATCAATGTAGACAATTATATCCGTTCTTTGTATAACAACGAGAATGTCGATGATGCATCACAGCAGATTAATGGTGCACTTGTTCAGCGTCAGCTCATTATTGGTGAAAAGGTTGATTTTTCATCCATTACACAGGAGCTTCGCAAGGAGGCTGAGTCGTATGCCTCTGCTACAAAAACAGCAGGCTTCGTCACTACTGACAAGTCTGGTGTATTCTCTAGCTACACTGATGGATATGAGAATATCGTGCCTTATGACAAGGCTTGTGACCAGACTATTGATAGTATTAAAGAGGCTATTGGCAAGGTTGACAAATCTGCTGACAAAAAAACTAATAATATCGGAAAACTGATTACTAGCTACAACTGGTATATCGAGATGGTAGTTCCTGCAGAAAAGGTCGTTAGCCTTTCTAATGGTGAGTATGTTGCCATTTCGCTAAAGAACAATGGTGCTAGAACACTTAATGCAAAGATTGTTGACGGTGCAGAGCCTGATATGGGCGTTAAGGAAACATTGTTGGTACTTCAGTGCAATGATATGAATGCTGATTTGGCGTCACTTCGTGTGGAGCAGATAGAGATTAGGTGCAAGAAATATGAGGGTGTCAAGGTCCCTATGGAAGCATTGCATGTAGTCGATGGCAAGAAGGGTGTGTTCGCCCTTATCTCTAGCCAGGTTAGATTTAGAACAGCAGACGTTATCTATTCTGATGATGATTGGGTGCTGCTGTCATATGATAAGGAGTCAAAGGACGGTATCCGTCTTTATGATAAAATAATTATTCAAGGAAAGGATTTAGAGGATGGAAAGGTTTATACCTGATGAACAGCGTATTAAATCCACTATTGATAACTACAAGAGGATAAAGGCTGACGTTGAGGAGACTGCTATAAAGGCTGGCAGAGACCCTAGAGACGTTCGACTAATGTGTGTTACAAAAACTGTGGAAGCAGAGTATATAAATCCTGTTCTTGATTTAGGTGCCGATTTGATCGGTGAAAACAGAGTGCAGGAATATATGGGCAAGAAGGATGCTCTCCACTTGGACGGAGTAGAGAAGCATATTATTGGTCATCTGCAGACTAACAAGGTAAAGTATATCGCTGGTGAGGTTGATATGATTGAGTCGGTCGACTCCATCAAGCTTGCCAAGGAGATATCCAAGGAGTCCAAAAAGCACGACACTACTACTAATGTATTGGTAGAGGTCAATGTCGGCAAGGAGGACTCAAAGAGTGGTATATATATCGAGTCACTTGAGGAGCTTTTGTGTGAGATATCCGAGCTCGATAATATCAAAGTAAAGGGCCTTATGACCATACCACCAATTTGCGACTCTGACACAGAGGTCAGAAAGTATTTTGAAACTATGCACAACAAGTTTTTGGACATAGCGTCAAAGAAGATTGACAATATTGATATGGAAATTCTTTCTATGGGAATGAGTGGCGACTATGAGGCTGCTATTCTCGAGGGTTCAAATATAGTAAGAGTTGGCTCTGCAATATTCGGAGCAAGAAAATATTTTTAGAGAAGGGGAACTAATATGGGATTTTTTGATAAGGTAAAGGAAATTATCACTGACACAGATGATGGATTTGATGATTACTATGATGATGCTGATGATTTTGATCCAGGTATAGCAAAGCCTGATCGTCCATCATTCACTACTCCTAGCTATGACCGTGAGGAGGTTAGGGAAAGACCTGTTCGTAGACAAAAGAGCGACAAGGTTGTAAACATTCACACAACAGCACAGCTACAGGTTGTACTCGTTAAGCCAGAGCGCTATGAGGAGGCTGCTGCTATTGCTGATAATCTTAACGAAAAGCGTACTGTAGTTCTCAATCTTGAGAGCACGAACCGTGATATCGCAAGACGACTACTTGATTTCTTGTCAGGTGTTGCATATGCCAACAACGGACAGATTAAGCGTGTTGCAAACTCAACATATATCATCACTCCATACAATGTTGACGTTATGGGTGATCTTATCGATGAGCTTGAGAGCAACGGTATGTTTATTTAATGATATAGGAGGATACATATATGATCAGTTCAAAGGACCTAAAGGATAAGGAATTTACACTTGTACCTAATGGCTATGATGCAGAAGAGGTAAACTTCATCTTGTCAGAGGCAGCAAACACTATCGATGCTTTCACAGCAGAAAGCGACAACCTATATCACAAGCTAGAGGTTCTAGCTGCAAAGGTAGAGGAATATCGTGAGGATGAGGACTCTATCAAGGCTACACTTATCACAGCACAAAAAATGGCTGATAAGATAAAGAAGGAGTCTAGCGAGGCATCTGCATTGCTACTTTCTACTAGCGAGCAGACAGCAAAGGAGACACTTGATTCTGCTAATGAGGAGGCAGACAAGATTATCACCACAGCTAGAGAATTTTCATCAAATCTTATTGCAGAAAAGACAGAGGAAGCAAATGCTATTGTGTCTGATGCACAGGCAAAGGCTAACGAAGCTATCAATTCTGCAAAGATTGTTGCACAGAATATCCTTGATCAAGCAAAGGAGATTTCAGATGACCTTATTGCTAAATCAAAGGCAGAGAAAGAGGCTTATGATATCCTTATTGCTACTGTTAAGGACGATGCAAAAGCATTCGTTGACAAACTAGTAGACCTATATGCAGAGCAGCTTGACAGCCTTAAGGGTGCAAATTTTGATATCGCTTCTGACGAAGCTGTAGCTGATGAGGAGCAGATTGATTCACTAGAGGGTGATATCGATTCTCTTATCAGTGAGATTAGCGAAATGGCAGAGGCTATTCCAGTTGAGATAGTTGTTGACGAGGATGACGACGAGGCTAATGAGGAGCCAGCTCCACAGCCAACAGTCGATGATTCCGAGATAGTAATCAATATTCCAGAGACTACTGATGAAGATGTAGAGGAGGAAGAGACTGAAGAGCAGTTCAGCCTTGACGAGACACCTATCGAGGAGACTGATATTGTTAATGAAGAGCCTGTTGATGAGGTAGAGGAGATTGTTGAGGAAGAAGACCCAGCAGACCCTATGGAAGCTGTTGCTGCTTTTTCAAAAACAGTTCTCACTCCAGTTGAGCCATCTGATGAGCCATATATCCCAGTTATCGAGGAAGAGCCAGTTCTAGAGGAGGGTTCACTATTCGATGATGAGAATGCACTACCTTTTGAGACATATTTTAATGTTAAGACAGAGGATGCACATTCCGACCCATCACAGACAATCTCACTTGTTCCACCAGAGGATGACGATGATGAGGACGATACAAGATTCAAGGGCTTTTTCAAAAAGAAGAAGTAATTAATTGATAATTCAATTTACATATATTTTAGTAAGGAGCAAAGATAAATGGATTATAATGAGACACTAAATTTACCAAAGACCGAATTTCCTATGCGAGCTGGTCTACCACAGAGAGAGCCAGAGTTTTTAAAGACATGGGAAAAGCGCAAGCAGTATAACGCACTTATGGAGCATAACGAGGGCAAGCCATTGTTCGTTCTACACGATGGACCACCTTATGCTAATGGCGATATTCATATCGGTCATGCACTAAACAAGACACTTAAGGACTTTATCGTTCGTTACAAGAATATGACTGGCTTCAAGGCACCATATGTACCAGGTTGGGATACTCACGGTCTACCAACAGAGCTTGCTGCTCGTAAAAAGGCTGGTATCACAGCAGAGTCAAATATTTCTGATTTGGAGCTACGCCAGATTTGTCGTGACACAGCTCTTGGATTTGTTGACATTCAGCGTGAAAGCTTTAAGCGTATGGGCGTTATCGGTGAGTGGGATCACCCATATATCACTCTACAGAAGGAATTTGAGCAGGAGCAGATTAAGGTATTTGCTTCTATGGCATCAAAGGGCTATATCTACAAGGGTCTAAAGCCAGTTTATTGGTGTGCTGATTGTAACACAGCGCTTGCTGAGGCAGAGATTGAGTATGCCGAGGACCCATGTCATTCAATCTATGTTAAGTTCAAGGTTACTGATGATATGGGCAAGCTTGCTGCTCTTGGTGCAGACCTTGACAAGACATATTTCGTTATTTGGACAACTACTACTTGGACACTACCAGCTAACGTTGCTATCTGTGTTGGTCCTAACTATGAGTACTCTATCCTAAAGGCAAATGGCGAGTTCTATGTTATGGCTACAGACCTAGCACCAGTTGCTATGGCTGACGCTGGTATTACTGATTACGAGGTTGTTGGTATCATCCGTGGTGATGAGCTTGAGTATATGAAGACAGCTCATCCATTCATCGATAGAACTTCACTAGTTATCGTTGGTGACCATGTAACACTTGAGAGTGGTACTGGTTGTGTACACACTGCTCCTGGTCACGGTGTTGATGACTTTATCGTTTGTAAGAAATATAAGGAAATTCCTATCGTCGTTCCTGTTGATGACAAGGGTGTTCTTACAGAGGAGGCTGGTCAGTTTGCTGGTCTATCTACTGATGATGCAAACAAGCCTATCGCAGAGCATCTTGAGAGCATTGGTGCTCTATTCGCTCTAAAGAAGATTAAGCACCAGTATCCACATTGCTGGAGATGTCACAAGCCTATTATTTTCCGTGCTACTAGCCAGTGGTTCTGCTCTGTTGATGATTTTAAGGACGCAGCAGTTAAGGCAGCAGAGGACGTTAAGTGGTTCCCAGAGTGGGGTAAGGATAGACTACAGTCAATGGTTGTTGAGAGAGCCGATTGGTGTATCTCTCGTCAGAGAAAATGGGGTGTGCCTATCCCAGTAGTATATTGTAAGGATTGTGGCAAGGAGATTATCGACGACGCTGTAATGCAGAAAATTTCTGATATCTTTGGCGAAGAGGGCTCTGATGCTTGGTATGCTCACGATGCAGAGTATTTCCTACCTGATGGCTTCAAGTGTCCACATTGTGGTGAGGCAAAGGGCTTCGACAAGGAGTCTGACATTATGGACGTATGGTTCGACTCTGGCTCATCTTGGGCTGCTGTTTGTAAGAACAGAGATTATCTTGCTGCTCCAGCAGACGTTTATCTTGAGGGTGCTGACCAGTATCGTGGTTGGTTCCAGTCATCAATTTTGACCTCTGTTGCTGGTGGCAATGGCGCTCCATACAAGGAGATTATCACTCATGGCTGGACTGTTGATGGTGAGGGCAGAAAAATGTCCAAGTCACTCGGCAATGGTATCGCTCCACAGGACGTTATGAACAAGTACGGTGCTGATATCCTTCGTCTATGGGTTGCATCTGCTGACTACCATGCTGATATTCATATTTCACAGGATATCCTAAAGCAGATTTCTGATAACTATCGTAAGATTAGAAATACAGCTAGATATTGCTTAGGTAACCTATACGACTTTAACCCAGATACTGATATGGTACCTAACGAGGAGCTTGAAGAGCTAGATAAGTATGCTCTTATGAAGCTTGATGAGGTGCTTGCTGTGGCTCGTAAGGGCTATGATGAGTACGAGTATCATACAACAGCGCACGCACTACACAATTTCTGCGTTGTTGATATGAGTAATTTCTACTTTGACGTACTAAAGAACAGACTTTATACCTCTGCTCCTAACTCAAAGTCAAGAAAGGCTGCACAGACAGTTCTGTATAAGGTGCTTGACGCTCTTACTCTTGTTCTTACTCCAATTCTTGCATTCACTTGTGACGAGATTTGGCAGGAGATGAAACATGATTCATCAAAGAACACAGAGTCACCACTATTCAACGATATCCCAACAGCTGATTATATCGATGCTGATGAGTCATTCATCGCAAAGTGGGATAGAATTCATGAGATTAGAACTGACGTTCAAAAGGCTCTTGAGGTAGCTCGTTCAAGCAAGATTATCGGTAAGCCACTTGAGGCAAAGGTAACATTGTTCGCTGATGGTGAGCTTGCAGAGTTCTTAAATGAGAATGTTTCTGCTCTACCTGAAATCTTCATCACCTCTGCAGTAGAGGTTGCTGCTGGTGAGGGTGAGGTAAAGGGTGACGTTGCAGGTCTATCCATCACTGTATCAAAGGCTGATGGCGAAAAGTGCGAGCGTTGCTGGAAGTTCTCAACAACAGTGGGCACTTGTGCAGAGCACCCAACACTTTGCAAGGAGTGTGCAGACGCTCTTGCAGAAATCTTAAAGTAAAATGACAAAACGCCGAGGCTACATTTTGTGGTCTCGGCATTAAGGATAATTATGCACAGAAAAAAACATATCTCTTGTTCAGTAATGATTGCGTTAATCATTATTTTTGACCAGATAACTAAATATTTTGCTAGTGCAAAGCTTGGCGATGGACATATTGCAAGGCTTATTCCTCATATTGCCCAGTTACATTATGCAGAGAATACTGGTATGGCGTTCTCTATGTTCTCTGGTGCTAGATGGGTTTTTGTGGCATTGACTGTCGTTGTCTGTGTCGGTGTGCTGTATTATCTTTTTTCTAACAGATGCAAGAGCCTATGGCTGTATTGGAGCCTTGGCGTCATTGTGTCCGGTGGTATAGGCAATCTTATCGACAGAGCGCTTTATGGCTATGTTGTTGATTTTATTGAGCCTATATTTGTTGATTTTGCGATATTTAATATCGCTGATTGCGCTGTAACTCTTGGTGCGATAGTGCTGATTGGATATCTTGTTGTTGATATCTTTGTCACAGCAAAGAAGGAAAAGGGTGAGAATAATGGCTGATACCTTTGTTTTCACTGTTGAGGATACTGGCACTCGATTGGATAAATTTCTTGTCGATATGATGGACGATTTTACTCGTTCGGCAGTGCAAAAGCTGATCGATGATGGTTGTGTGCTAGTTAATGACAAGTCTATCGCAAAGAATTATAAGTGCAAGGTAGGGGATAGCGTGTCTGTCACTGTTCCAGATGCTAAGCCACTTGAGGCAGAGGCACAGGATATCCCACTCGATATCGTGTATGAGGATGACGATTTGCTAGTTGTTAACAAGGCAAAGGGTATGGTCGTCCATCCAGCTAATGGCAATTACGATGGCACTCTTGTTAATGCGTTATTATATCATTGTGGCGATAGCCTATCTGGTATTAATGGGGTTATTCGTCCTGGTATCGTGCATAGAATTGACAAGGATACCTCTGGTCTGCTAATTGTTGCGAAGAATGATATCGCTCATCTTGGACTCGCCGAGCAGATAAAGGAGCATAGCTTTAATCGTGCCTACGAGGCTGTGGTCTATGGCAATGTCAAGAACGATGAGGGCACAATCTGTCAGCCTATCGGCAGAAATCCAAAGGATAGGAAGAAGATGGCAGTAACTATGAAAAATTCAAAGCCTGCCACCACTCATTACGAGGTTATTAAGCGATATGGTGATTTCACCCATGTTCGCTGTATATTAGAAACAGGACGAACTCATCAGATTAGAGTTCATATGTCACATATTGGGCATCCCGTTGCTGGTGATTCGGTATATGGACCACGCAAGGTTATTACCGAGCTTAACGGTCAGTGCCTACATGCAAAGCATATTGGCTTTGTTCATCCAGTCACTAACGAGTGGCTAGAGTTTGAGTCCGATTTGCCAGATTATTTTACAAGGTTTCTTGGCAAATTAGAGAGGAGAAACTAAAATGCAAACATTTGAAAATTGGCTTGTTGTGTCTGATATAGACGGAACACTTAATAATAAGATGCGAAGACTTCCAAAGAGAAATTACGACGCTATCAAAAAATTTACTGAGCTTGGTGGCAATTTTACATTAGCTAGTGGTCGACTACAATCATCTTTGGAGCGCAACTATAATCGTATCACACCTAATCAGCCTGCTATCATTCTTAATGGTGCTGGTATCTATGATTTTAACAAGAGAGAAATGATTTGGCGCAATACCATTGGAGAGCAGGGTAGAAATTTTGTTCGTTATATCTATAACGAGTTTGATGAGATTTTTAAGAGCGTTGATATCGGCGTGTACTTTGATGATTATGTATATGTTGTTAAGAGTGGACTCCTTGCAAAGGGCACTATGCATATCGACAAGGCAAAGCACGAGTATGTCAATACTGTTGATGAGGTGCCAGATGAGGGTTGGATGAAGGTTATCTTTTGGTCAAATCCTGTCGTTATCAAGAAGCTTAAGAAAATTGTCGAGAATATGCCTAACCCTAATGCAAACTTTATGCTTTCATCTGATTGGACACTTGAGATGCTCCAAGCAGATACTCACAAGGGTGTTGGTATTATGAAGCTTGCTGATATGCTTGGTATCGAAAAGAGCCATGTTGCTGCTATCGGTGATTATTATAATGACTGGGATATGCTAAAGACAGTTGGTCTGCCAGCTTGTGCAGGACAAGCCCCATCATCTATACACAAGATTTGCAAGTTCGAGGCTTGCCATTGCAATCATGGTTGTGTTGCTGACTTGCTAGAGTATATTATGTCTGGACAGGCTGATGAGGATATCGTCAGTGGCAAAATATAGCTATGGGCAAGAAAGACGATAAGACGAATGTTATGCGTGTGCTCGACCAAAAGAAGATAGCGTATGAGTATTTTGCAGTCGATAATATGACCACCAACGCTAGTGAGGTCGCTAGGATGCTTGGTACTAATCCAGAGTATTTGTACAAGACTTTAGTCACTGTCGGTAGGAGCAAGGAGCATTATGTCTTTATGGTCCCAGCACCTAACGAGCTCGATTTGAAGAAGGCAGCCAAGGCTGTCGGTGAAAAGAGTATCGAGATGATACCACAAAAGGAGCTTTTGCCACTCACTGGTTATATCCACGGTGGCTGTTCTCCTATCGGTATGAAAAAACTGTTCAAAACTACTATTCATGAGAATAGTACAAATGCTGATTTCATCTTTTTTTCGGCTGGCAAAATCGGTAGACAGGTAAAGCTTAACCCATCCGATTTGTCAAAGGTAATACCTATCCAAACAGCAGATATTATAAAATAAAGAGCACCATCCGACACCTTCAATAAAGAGGGTGTCGGATTTTATAATTAATGCACTTTGACAGATAATTTTGGTATCGTGACAACTTTTGATGTTGAAAATAAATGATAAAAACGGTATCATTTCCGCTTGAAGTGATACTGTATGTATGATATATTTATAAAAAAGGATGTGATATTTATGAAAAGATTAATATTAGTTCTGTTATCAACAGTATTGATTTTCACTTCAATTTTTGTATTACCTGTTTCAAGCTATGCACAAATCAATGCCACATATATTAATTCAAACGATTTAAAGACTGGTGACACTGTTAAATTTGGTTTATACCCACAAAGCAAAGTAACTAACAAAACTACAATAAGCAATTTAAACAAAATTAAATGTCCAATGAAAAGCTACGGATATATACAAAATTGTGATAGTAGTGGCAAATATGATACTTTAAATATGTCATATGCCGATATAGAGTATAACGGATATTTATATAGAAAAGTATATATAGGTCAATACAGACCACCAATTACTTCAGCAAATGAAGAATATTTTAAGGGTTATATAGAACAAGAGAAAAACGGCTATACAAAGGGAAAAAGCTATTATTTTAAATGGGAGCCCATCGTTTGGCAGGTTTTAGGAAAGCAAGATGGCGGAATAAGCTTGATGTCAAAAAGCATTCTTGATTCACAATGCTATAGTGATGTTGATGAACGTCCTAATTGGAAAAGCAGTTCGATAAGGCAATGGCTTAACAGTTCTTTTTACGATACAGCATTTTCATCAACAGAAAAGCAAAGGCTTCAATCGGCAAATCATACCTATGAAGGCGAAAATGCAACAACTAAAAGCACGAACTATGTAACTGATAAGGTTTGGCTTCTTAATGTTGCAGAGAGCCAAAGCACAAACTTGGGATTCACTAAAGACTCAAACGAATATAACAAATCGAAACAAGCTATTGGAACTGAATATGCAAAAAGCCAAGGGTTATATAAATCAAATGAAAGCGCATACACCAATTGTTCACTTTGGTGGCTATCTAATAGCCATTCTGGTGCTCATGATGCTATCTACGTTGCGTCTAGTGGAATTTCATGGTGGCTCTATGATGAAGATGCAATAAATGTTACCAATGTTGGAGTTCGACCAGTAATTAAGCTTAAAGCATCTAAAAAAATTTATTCTTTTTTAACTAATCTATCAGCGACCAAGTATCAATTCAATGGTGAAAACCGAAAGCCATTCGTTACAGTTAGAAATTCTAAAGGCAAAAAGCTAACAAAAAACACAGATTATACTGTTACATATCAAAAAGACTGCAAAAATGTTGGAACATACAAGGTTGTTATAAAGCTTAAAGGTAGCTATTCTGGAACGATTACACAATACTATGTCATTAAGCCAAAATCAACAACTATAACAAATCTAACATCAATAAAAAACGGTTTTAAGGTTGAATGGAACAAACAAACAGTTCAAACAACCGGATACCAAATTAGATATTCTCAAAACTCTTCAATGAGCAACTCTAAAACTATTGATATAAACAAAAATACGAGCACAAGAAAAACAATTGATAACTTGAATAGCGGCAAAAAATATTATGTTCAAATCCGTACATTCAAAACAGTAAACGGAACAAAATACTATTCGAGCTGGTCAGCTAAAAAGTATGTAACAACAAAGTAATAAGTCCTAAATAACAACGAAAACGCTCCACTTCTGTGGGGCGTTTTTTTCGTGTATTTATTCAATTTTGAACAAACCGTAAAGTTGGCACGATATTTTAGCTTAACGCAGAAGGTGATTTCTGTACGTTATTTTGGTATCACGCCAAGGCGAATTAAGAGCTAAAAATTAAGAATTGAGGGTGGCACAGCCACACCAGATTATAGTAACGGGAAGATGATATCTTCCCCTACGAATCTCTAAATAATATAGTGTTCCGTAGGGGCGATTATCAATCGCCCGTATATAATTGCTGTCTGCAAGACCCTCAACGATAATCGTCAGATTATCTCTTCACTATGCCATAGGCATCTTCACTCTTCACTCTTCACATTTTGCGTTAGCAAAATTCTTTACTCACGCTTTGCGTGGTACCAAAACAATATGCATAGCCTTTGTATTATATTTACTCCTTGACCGAGTAAATAATATGGTATATATTATATGTATACAATTTATTCAGAGGTAGGATATGCAATTTAAGAATTTCAAGACCCAGGAGAAATTAGCGTTGAGCCTTGTTGCTGCAAAGATACCTAATTTCATTGCAGTGCTCATTACAGCGATATTCTCCCATTCGCTTATCGTTTGGGTTGACGTGCTTAATGATTTCGTCAGCGTTACCCAAAGTTCGATGGTGAAGGTCTTTTCATCAAGGTTTAAGGGTGACTCAAAATATAAATATAACTACGGTACTGGCAAGCTGGAGGCTATTGTTTCGATAGGCTGTGATATGCTTAGCATAGCTGGTATGGTGTGCATCTTTATTGCTGCTATATACAAGCTCTTCAACCCTGACCAGCCTAGCAAGGTTATTATCGTAGTAGTTGTTTTGAAGATATTTAATATTGCGACTGATATATTCTTCCTCTTTTATCACAAGAAATTCCAAGAGGGTAGGGTGGCGAAGAGCATTTCGTCCTCTACAGTTGAGAAGACCACATTCGACTCTATCTCATTCTTCGCATTAACTATTACATATATCTTTATTGAAGAGAATTTTGCTATGTATATCGCACCGATTGTCTGCTTGTTTATGTCGGTGTATTTCACTGTTCAAAATTGCAAGAATATCGGCAGATCTATCGAGGAGCTATCAGACAAGACCTTGCCAGAGGAAATTCAGCTTAAGGTTGTTAAAGCGCTTACAAGATATTTTGACAGCTATGTTGAGCTAGTCAGCGTTAACTCTCGACTAGTTGATGAGGAAATGTGTATCGAGCTTAATCTCATATTTGATAGTAGTATGACCTATGACGAAATCATCCAGCTTCGCAATAATATATCTAAACAGCTGAATGAGGAAATAGGCGAATGCAAGGTAAACTTTATAGTATAAAAAATAAAAGGGAGTACAGTTAGTACTCCCTTAATTTATTGTATTATTTATACATTAATCTCTACATTAATACCTAGCAAATCCTTGTTAGCGTCAAGTATTGGCTTAACTGTTTCTGCAAGGAATTCTGCTGTCTGCTGTGGTGCTCTACCAACGAAATTAGCTGGTTTTAGTACCTCTAGGATTTCTTCCTTTGTGGTCATAAATGCTGGGTCATTAGCAATTCTGTCGACTAGGTCGTTCTTGCCACCCTCTTGCTTAACCACTGCACCAGCAGCCATAGAGTGCTGACGAATCTTTTCGTGTAGATCCTGTCTGTTGCCACCTTTTTTTACAGCGTCCATCATAATGTTCTCTGTTGCCATAAATGGTAGCTCGCTCATTAGTCTAGCCTCGATAACCTTTGGATAAACTACAAGACCACTTGTTACATTGATATATAGGTCAAGAATTCCGTCAGTAGCTAGGAATGCCTCTGCAACAGATACTCTCTTGTTAGCAGAGTCATCAAGTGTTCTCTCGAACCACTGTGCAGATGCTGTCCAAGCTGGGTTGAGTGCATCGATCATAACATATCTCGATAGTGATGCAATTCTCTCGCTACGCATTGGGTTGCGCTTGTATGCCATAGCAGATGAACCGATTTGCTTCTTTTCGAATGGCTCCTCAATCTCCTTTAGATTTTGTAGCAATCTTAGGTCGTTTGAGAACTTGCAGCAGCTCTGTGCGATTAGTGCAAGACAGTTGCATACGATTGTGTCAAGCTTTCTAGCATAGGTCTGTCCACTAACTGGGAAACAAGCCTTGAAGCCCATCTTTTCTGCAATCTTCTTGTCTAGCTCCTTGCACTTTTCGTGGTCGCCATCGAATAGCTCTAGGAATGATGCCTGTGTACCAGTTGTACCCTTTGAGCCAAGTAGCATTAGGCTGTCGATTACATGGCATATCTCCTCGTAATCCATTACCAAATCCATTAGCCATAGTGCAGCCCTCTTACCAACAGTTGTTGGCTGTGCTGGCTGAAAATGTGTGAAACCAAGACAAGGCATATCCTTGTACTCATCAGCGAATTTTGCTACAGATGCGATAGCATTAACTAGCTTTTTCTTGATGAGGAGTAGTGCCTCTCTCATAGTGATAACGTCAGTGTTGTCACCAACATAACAGCTTGTAGCACCAAGGTGAATGATACCAGCAGCCTTTGGACATAGGTCGCCATAAGCGTGAACGTGGCTCATTACGTCGTGACGGAACTGCTTCTCATAAGCCTCTGCAGCCTCGTAGTTAATTTCGTCAGCGTGTGCCTTTAGCTCCTCGATTTGCTCCTCTGTAACGCCAAGACCAAGCTCGTTCTCAGCCTCTGCAAGAGCAATCCATAGCTTTCTCCATGTTCTAAACTTGAAATCTGGAGAATAGATATATTGCATTTCCTTGCTAGCATATCTAGCATTAAATGGTGTGTTATAGGTATCGTATGCCATTAGTTTAGACCTACTCTCTTCATCATTTCTGCGTAAGCTTCCTCTACACCACCCATATCTCTACGGAAACGGTCCTTGTCTAGCTTCTCGTGTGTGTTGATATCCCAGAAACGGCAAGTATCAGGGCTAATCTCGTCAGCAAGAACGATTGTGCCATCAGAGGTCTTGCCGAACTCTAGCTTAAAGTCGATTAGCTCAACACCGATTGATGCAAAGTAAGCCTTTAGGATTTCGTTAACCTTGAAAGCGTACTTCTTGATTGTGTCAACATCCTCTTGTGTAGCAAAGCCACATGAAATAGCATGGTAGCCATTGATTAGTGGATCGCCAAGTTCGTCATCCTTGTATGAGAACTCGATTGATGGGCATACAAAATCCATACCCTCCTCAAGACCAAGTCTCTTACAGATAGAGCCAGCAGCACGGTTACGAATGATAACCTCTAGTGGTACGATAGTAACCTTCTTTACAGCAGTCTCTCTGTCTGAAAGCTCCTCAACAAAGTGAGTTGGAACGCCCTCCTTTGCGATAATCTGCATTAGGTAGTTTGACATTTTGTTGTTTACTACACCCTTACCAACGATAGTACCTTTCTTCTCACCGTTGAATGCTGTAGCATCATCCTTGTAGTCAACGATAACGATATCAGCGTCATCAGTTGCCCATACCTTCTTTGCCTTGCCCTCATAGAGCTGTTCTGTCTTTGTCATATTTAAACCTCCGTTGTGGATAAATTACTTCTTGTATACAGCCTTGATTCTGTCAATAGCCTCAATAGTCTTTTCTGCATTGCCGAATGCTGTTAGTCGGAAATAGCCCTCACCAGCTGGACCGAATCCAGAGCCTGGTGTACCAACAACCTGACACTTGTCAAGTAGCTCGTCGAAGAATTCCCAGCTTGTGTATCCCTCTGGAACTCTGAGCCATACATATGGTGAGTTAACACCACCGTAGCAAGTGAATCCAGCGTCGATAAGACCGTCGTAGATAACTCTAGCATTCTTCTGATAGTATGATAGAGTCTCCTTGATTTGCTTCTGACCCTCTTCAGAATAGATAGCCTCTGCAGCTCTCTGTGTGATATATGATACACCGTTGAACTTTGTAGCCTGGCGTCTAGCCCAAAGTGGATTTAGGCTTGTGCCATCGAACACAAGGTCCTTTGGTACTACTGTGTATCCGCATCTCATACCAGTAAATCCAGCTGTCTTTGAGAATGAACGAAGCTCGATTGCACATTTCTTTGCACCCTCGATTTCGTAGATTGACTTTGGAATATCCTCGTCAACGATGAATGACTCGTATGCAGAGTCAAATAGGATTAGTGACTCGTGCTCTAGTGCATAGTCAACCCATTTCTTTAACTGCTCTCTGTTTGCAACCATACCAGTAGGGTTGTTAGGGAAACAGAGATAGATTACATCTGGAGCCTCACCAGTAGGAATATCTGGTGTAAAGTTGTTTTCTGCTGTGCAAGGCATAAGGATAATATTTGACCAGTTGCCATTCTCATCCTTGTCACCAGCTCTGCCAGACATAACATTTGTGTCGATATATACAGGATATACAGGGTCGCAGATAGCAACCTTGTTTGCTGTTGAGAAAATATCACCGATATTACCACAGTCAGACTTTGCACCATCAGAAAGGAAGATTTCGTCCTTTGCGATATCGATGCCTCTGTCAGCGTAGTCAACCTTTTGGATAGCTTCTAGGATAAAGTCATATCCATACTCTGGTGGATATCCTCTAAATGTGTCCTCATTTGCCATCTCGTCAACAGCCTTGTGCATAGCGTCAATAACAGCAGGAGCAAGTGGCTTTGTTACATCACCGATAGAAAGACGGATTACGTCAGCCTCTGGGTGAGCAGCCTGGTATTCTCTCTGCTTTCTTGCAACAGTGGAGAATAGATAGCTTGCCTCTAGCTTTAGAAAATTGTCATTAATCTTCATATTATAAACCTCCTATAATTTACAAATCAATTTCGCCAGTGAAAACAGTAGTAGCAGGACCGGTCATAAATACACTGTCCTCTTCGTTTCCACTCCAGCTAATATCCAAATCACCACCGATTAGGTGAATTGTTACATTGTTGTCAGCAAGTCCGTTAAGTATAGCAGCGACAGCTGTAGCACTAGCACCAGTACCACAAGCAAGTGTTTCGCCAGAGCCACGCTCCCAAACTCGCATCTCAATATTACCTCTGTCCATAACATATGCGAACTCTGTGTTTGTTCTGTCAGGGAACACAGCATTGTTCTCGAACATAGGACCAATTTTTTCTAGTGGGAAGTCCTTTGGTGAGCCATCGATGAAGATAACAGCGTGTGGATTGCCCATAGATACACAGGTCATCTTGTATTCCTTGCCATCAACGACAATGCTCTGCATAATAGCTCTTTCGCTGTCACAGATAACTGGGATATCCTTTGCATTTAGGATAGGCTTGCCCATATCAACTCTTGCTGATAGCATCTTTCCATCCTCAACTGTGAGCTCAAGATATTTTACAGCACCCATTGACTCGATAGAGATGCTGGTTTTATCAGTTAGCTTGTTGTCATATACATATTTTGCAACACAACGGATACCGTTACCACACATAGCACCTCTTGAGCCATCAGCGTTGTACATTACCATTTCAAAATCAGCCTTGGTGCCTTTCTTGATGATAATAATACCGTCACCACCGATACCAAAGTGTCTGTCTGATAGTGCTATTGCAGCAGCACTTTCGTCAGCAATCTGCTCCTTTGTGCAGTCAAAATAAACATAGTCATTTCCGCAACCGTGCATTTTAGTAAATTTCATTATAAATCACCCTTAATAAATCACTCTTAACTATTTTTGCTCAATGATTTCTCTTGCTATGTCAACAATGCTTCTGCTCTGTTGCATGCTTAATTTTTGCAGATGCTTGTGAGCCTGCATCTCGGACATACTCTCTGTACTCATTAGCACAGCCTTCGCACTGGATATATACTGTGCATCGTCATTATCTCGGCTAGTATATGAGCTGTCGCTAGATACCAATGTGTGAATAATGTTGGTGAATTCCTCTCTGTCCAGTGGTAGTGGAATGCTAATGAAATTGCCCATATAGCTTTCTCTTCCACCTTTAGAAAGGGCGACGATATCAAAGCCAGCTGGCAAACGCTCAGCCAGTACACCTGCCGACATATCACGCAGAATACTCGCACACACGATTACTCCACCACGCATATCAGCTGCGATACCTAGTACACTAGCACCAGTAGCGCATATATGAGAGACATACATTCCTTCATTCTCTAATACGTTACGAAGTTGCAATGCAGTCTCTTTGATAGGGTAGGCAATGATAATGCTCTTCATACTCAAAAAACTCCATTATAATTGGTTACTATTATAGCATATTATATTAAAAAGTAGCAACACAAATTACCTCAATATTTGGTTAAAATTTTGTAATATTTGCACAGTTAGTGAATTTTTGGCTATTTTGTGACAAAATGCACATAATTTTGGATTTTTGCAAAAAATCTTGTAACAAAATAACCAAAAAACACTTGAAATTTGCACCCATAGGTGATATTATAAGACTATAATTAGGATTATTATAGGAAATAGTGCGTAGTTTTGCGCTTATTGAAGGAGAAATTATATGATAAAGGTTAAGGAGGAGTACCAGCTCCCATTGTATTTGTTCCATGGTGGAACGAATTACAAGGCATATGAATTCTTTGGCGTTCATAAGGTTTCGAAGAACACATATGCATTTAGAGTATGGGCACCTAACGCTGATGGTGTTAGCGTTGTTGGTGACTTTAACTCTTGGGACGAGAATGCTCATAAATGCTTTCCTATTTCACCTGGTGTGTGGGAAGCTGTTATCGATAATGTTAATGTCTACGATTGCTATAAATATGCTATAAAGACCAAGGACGGCAAAACCTTGATGAAGGCTGACCCTTATGCTGTTCATCAGGAGACTAGACCATCCACTGGCTCAAAGGTGTACGAGCTATCTGATTACAAGTGGAAGGACCAAAAGTGGCAGGAGTCCAAGGCTGGTAGCAATATCCTAGACAAGCCAGTTAATATCTACGAGATACATTTTGGCTCATGGAAACAGCATGATGATGGCAATTTCTTGACATATAGGGAGATGGCTGATGAGCTTGTTCCTTATGTTAAGGATATGGGATACACTCATATTGAGATGCTACCTATTATGGAATATCCATTTGATGGCTCTTGGGGCTATCAGGTAACTGGATATTTTGCTCCAACCTCTCGATACGGCGTTCCAGAGGATTTAATGTATTTTATCGACAAGTGCCATAAGAACAATATTGGCGTTATTCTTGACTGGGTGCCAGCTCATTTTCCAAAGGACGCTCACGGTCTGTATGAGTTTGATGGTACTTGCTGTTATGAGTATGCTGATTTGCAAAAGGGTGAGCATAAGGAGTGGGGAACAAGAGTGTTCGACTACTCCAAGAATGAGGTTAAATCATTCCTTATCTCATCTGCTAATTACTGGCTAGAGAAATTCCATTTTGATGGTATTCGTGTTGACGCTGTAGCGTCTATGCTCTATCTCGATTATGGCAGAGAAAATGGTCAGTGGACACCAAACAAGAATGGTGGCAGAGAGAATTTGGAGGCTGTTGATTTCTTCCGTCAGCTCAATTCAACATTGTTCAAGGAGCACCCTAGTGTAATGATGATTGCCGAGGAGTCTACTGCTTGGCCAATGATTACTATGCCTACTGATATCGGTGGACTTGGATTTAACTTTAAGTGGAATATGGGCTGGATGAACGATATGCTTCGTTACACCTCGCTCGACCCACTGTTCCGTAAAGGCAATCACAACTGTATTACATTCAGCTTCTTCTATGCATTTTCGGAGAATTTTGTGCTACCTATCAGTCACGACGAGGTCGTTCACGGTAAATGTAGCTTGATTAACAAGATGCCTGGCGAATATGATATGAAATTTGACGGTATGCGTCTGTTCCTTGCATATATGTTCGCACACCCTGGCAAGAAGCTTTTGTTTATGGGTAGTGAGTTCGGTCAGTTTATCGAATGGAATTACAAGCAGGGTCTTGATTGGCTACTACTTGATTACGATAAGCATAAGAAATTGCAGGGCTTCACAAAGGAGCTTAACAAGTTTTACAAGACTCATTCAGAGCTATGGGAGATTGACTATAGCTGGGAGGGCTTCCAGTGGATTTCGTCAGAGGATAATTGCAACAGCGTTATCGCATTTAGACGAATTAATAAGAATGGCGACGAGATTATCGCTGTGTTCAACTGGACACCTAACGGCTTTGATAGCTACAAGATTGGCGTTCCAGAGGCTGGAACATACAAGGTAGTCCTTGATACCTCATTAGAGAAATTTGGTGGTGACAAGGCTAGATTGTCCGGCACATACAAGGCAAAGAAGGACCCAATCCATGGTCTTGATTACTGTATCGACCTAAAGCTTCATGGTCTATCTGCAGTCTATATTCAAAAAACAGCTGACAAAAAGGCTGATAAAAGTAAGAAATAATTTAGGAGGAATATATAAATGTCTCATAAAACAGATGTTGTAGCAATGCTACTTGCTGGTGGTCAGGGTAGTCGTCTTGGCGTTCTCACAAAGAGTATTGCAAAGCCAGCAGTTCCATACGGTGGTAACTATCGTATCATCGATTTCCCACTATCAAACTGCGTTAATTCTGGTATTTACACCGTTGGTGTTCTTACACAGTATCAACCACTTGTACTAAATGATTATCTCGGCAATGGTCAGCCTTGGGATTTGGATCGCCTAAATGGTGGTGTTCATGTTCTTTCTCCATACGAGGCTATTGGTGGTGCTGAGTGGTACAAGGGTACAGCAAATGCTATTTACCAAAATATCGCTTTCATCGAGAAATATGATCCAGAGTATGTTGTTATCCTATCTGGTGACCATATCTACAAGATGGATTATGCAAAGATGATTGATTTCCATAAGAAGAATAATGCTGATTGTACTATCGCTGTACTTGAGGTGCCTTGGGAGGAGGCTTCTCGTTTCGGTATTCTTGCTACTGACGAGAATGAGCAGATTTACGAATTTGCAGAGAAGCCAGCAGAGCCAAAGTCAAACAAGGCTTCTATGGGCGTATATGTATTCTCTTGGGATAAGCTTCGCAAGTATCTAACAGAGGATGAGGCTGACCCTAATTCATCAAACGATTTTGGTAAGAATATTATTCCAAATATGCTTGATGACGGACAGAGAATGTTCGCTTATCCATTCAAGGGCTATTGGAAGGACGTTGGTACTATCGACTCTCTATGGGAGGCTAATCTTGATATCATCAACCCTAATGTTGACCTTGATTTGAGCGACAAGTCTTGGAGAATTTATAGCCGTAATCCTATGGCTCCACCTCATTATGTTGGACCAAATGCTGTTATCGAGAATTCATCTATCAGCGAAGGCTGTGAGATTGACGGTACAGTTGATTATTCAGTTATTTCACCAAACGCTATTATCGAAGAGGGTGCTGACGTTCAGTATTCAGTAGTTATGCCTGGTGCAAAGATTAAGAAGGGTGCAAAGGTTTACTACTCAATCATCGCTGAGGACGCTGTTATCGAGGAGGATGCACAGGTTGGTGCTATCCCAGAAAATCTTGACAACCCAGAGGCTTGGGGCGTTGCAGTTGTTGGCTCATCAGCAGTTATTACAAAGGGCAAGACAGTTGCTCCATCAGATATGATAGCTTCAGGGGAGGAGGTATAAGTATGAACGGAAAAAATGTACTTGGAATGATTTTTGCAAACATTCACGAGGAGTCTTTAGAGACACTTACTGATATGAGAACAATGGGCTCTGTTCCATTCTGCTCTCGTTATCGTCTTATCGATTTTCCTCTCTCTAATATGGTAGAGAGCTCTGTAACAAAGATTGGTGTTGTTACAAATGCAAACTTTAACTCACTTATGGACCATGTTGGCACTGGTAAGCCTTGGGATTTGAGTCGTAAGAATGATGGTCTATATCTTCTACCACCATATTCTATCAACTCTGTTACTATGTGGGGCAACAGAATTGACGCTATCTATGGCAATATGGGATTCTTGGACCAGAGCAATCAAGAGTATGTTCTTATGTCAGATTGCTACAATGTTCTATCTCTTGATTACAACAAGATTTTTGAAGCACACGAGAAGAGTGGCGCTGATATCACCATCGTTGGTGTAAAGGCAAAGAAACCAGCTAATATTAGCTCTGTTTTAGTATTCACTGACGTTGCAGAGGATGGACAGATTAAGGACGCTGTTGTTGACCCAGATGCTGATGAGGTATTCTACTCAACAAACATCATCCTTATGAAGAAATATCTTCTTCAGACACTTATCACTAACGCTCATTCAAAGAATGAGGTATCTTTCCAGCGTAGCATCATTATGCCAGCTATTAAGAACAAGAAGGTATTTGCTTACGATGCTACTGACAGCTTCGTTGGTACTATCGACTCTGTTCAGAGCTACTATGATATTTCTATGTCACTACTTGACAAGAATAACAAGAACAAGCTATTCACTCCAGCTCGTCCTATCTATACTAAGGAGAGAGACGATATGCCTACTCTATATGGTATGGATGCAAAGGTAACAAGCTCACTTGTTGCTGACGGCTGTGAGATTAAGGGCACAGTTGAGAACTGTATTCTATTCAAGGGTGTTAAGGTTGAGGCTGGCGCTGTTGTTAAGAATTCTATTCTTATGCAGGACACAGTAGTTGGTGAAAATTCAAAGATTAACTATATTATCGCTGACAAGAATTGTAGCATCAAGTCTGGCGTTGAGCTATCTGGTGCAGCAAACTATCCAGTAAGCTTGTCAAAGGATACAAGAATTTAATTAGGAGAAATAAAATGAAGGTTTTATATGTTGCTTCCGAGGCTAATCCTTTTATGGCGTCTGGTGGACTTGGCGACGTTGCTGGCTCATTGCCAGTAGCACTTCGCAAGCGTCTCATTGGTTGTCGTGTTGTTATGCCACTATATGACTCTATCAAGCAGGAGTTTAAGGATAAGATGAAATTCATCACCTCTATCTCTGTTCCAGTATCTTGGAGAAGACAGTATTGTGGTATTTTTGAGGCAAAGCACAATGGTGTTATCTTCTATTTCCTAGATAACCAGTACTATTTCAAGCGTGATGGTATCTATGGTCACTATGATGATGCAGAGAGATTTGCTTTCTTCTCACGAGCAGTATTGGAGATTATTCCTCATCTTGATTGGAAGCCAGATATCATTCACTGTAATGATTGGCAGAGTGCTCTAACACCATTATACTACAGCATTTATTATGCTAACCAGATTGGCTATGAGAATATTAAGACAGTATTTACTATCCACAATATTCAGTACCAGGGCAAGTATGGTGATGAGCTTATTGATGACGTTCTTGGTATCGCACCAGAGCATCAGAATCTCATTATGTACGATGGACTCGTTAACTTCCTAAAGGCTGGTATCGAGTGTTCAAATAAGGTTACTACTGTATCACCTACCTATGCAAAGGAGATACTTGACCCATGGTTCTCACATGGTCTTGATCCTATCCTTAATCAGCGTAGCTGGAAACTATGTGGTATTCTTAATGGTATCGACGTTGATGGCTATAATCCAGAGACCGACCCATATATCACACAGACATACAATGTTGAAAATTCTGCCGAGGGCAAGGCTGCTAACAAAAAGGCTTTGCAGGAGGCTATGGGTATGGCTGTTAGAGACGACGTACCACTCATCGGTATCGTATCTCGTCTAGCTGGTCATAAGGGCTTTGACCTTATGAAAGAGGTGCTAGAGAAGAGCCTATGGGAGCGTGACGTTCAGTACGTTATCCTTGGTTCTGGTGAATGGCAGTATGAGAGCTTCTTCCGTGAGCTACACGACAAGTATCCTGACAAGGTTGGACTTACTATCGGCTTTATTCCAGA
The DNA here is from genome assembly GCA_937876375.1 of uncultured Clostridia bacterium. Taxonomy (GTDB): domain Bacteria; phylum Bacillota; class Clostridia; order Oscillospirales; family Acutalibacteraceae; genus Eubacterium_R. The sequence goes on from CALEHY010000021.1 coordinate 48,427, forward strand.
GCTTGCACACAAGATTTATGCTGGTGCAGACTTGTTCCTAATGCCTAGCAAGAGCGAGCCTTGTGGTCTGTCACAGATGGTTGCACTACGCTATGGTACATTGCCAATTGTTCGTGAGACCGGTGGTCTTAAGGATTCTATCAGCGACAGTGGTGATGGCGAGGGTAATGGATTTACATTCCAGACCTACGATGCATACGATATGTTAGGTGCTATCTATCGTGGTGTTGATGCTTACTACAATCGTGAGTATTGGCCAACACTTGTTGAGCGTGCACTTGAGTGCGATATGTCTTGGGGCAAGAGCGCTAACGAGTATATTAAAATGTATAAGTCATTACTTAAGGACTAATATAAAAGATAATAATAAAGGTGGTGCAGTTTTTCTGCACCACCTTTTTATTTATTAGTTTTCCCAACATACTGACTCTGCATTTTGAACGCTTGGGAATGAATTTTTTATGATTTCAATTAAATAATCTGCCTTTTTTCTAAGCACTTCATTTTCGAGTGCAGGACCTCCACCAGTGTAAAGATAAGAGAAAATTTCGGCTCTTTCCTCAACATTATTTGTTGCTGAATAATCTGTTAAGAATTGTTTTTCATCAAATTTATATTCAGGATGCGTTTCTTCATCTGGATTGTATTCACGCTCAAAGCCTTTGTTGAATTCATCCCATTTTTCATAATAGCTATCGTCGTAGTCGGCTAGCCTTGCTTCAAAAAGATGCATAAATTCGTGAGAAAGATTTGTCATTGTAACACCGTTAAATGGGAAACATACTTCCATTGGATCAACAAAGTTCTGTGCGAATGCACCAGCATCAAAGGTTATTTCACTTACAAGGTCAATTCTAATTCCAGACATTTCAGCATCTTTGTTCTTATAGCCAGAATAAATTTCGCTTATCATTCCGTCAGGTAGTGAATCAAAAAAAGTATCAATCGCATTTAGATTATCATATAGCAAAACCTGATTTGGCTCTTCCTTACAGCTAACATTGTCAACAATGTTTTCGTTAGGCTCATTGATATAAACATCAACGCCATATTCATCCTTGATATCTTTTATCTTTTGGGTATTAAATGTATTAAAGTCTGTGCAGCTCTTTATATCAAGAGTTTTGTTTGTTGGCTCATTTTGGTAATTCCAGCAGAAGATTTTGTGGACGAAATCGTTCTCGTTTTCATAGTTACTCAAGTATTCTGTACAAACAACATATTTATCCCCAATACCTGTTTGACCTGTTGTTATGTTGTTATATCCATAGTCCTTGGATGCGATAGAAGCACCGTTTATTTCCTTTGCACCCTTGTAGTCAATAACCTTAAAGTCTGCACTTTCACCAGAATTGCCATAGGTTTCGCAAAGAACAAATCCGTTGTTAAAACTCATTTCACTTGGCTGATATGTTTTGTCGGTGCTGAAAATATAAGCTGTATTTGGATCATCGTAAAAATATACTATCTGGTTATTATTTGTTCCACTAAAATCACAAAAGCCATTACGAGCAGCAGACATATTAGTGTAGAAGTTTGATTTTTTAGCCTCTTCAAGCTCGTCAAAAACTATTCTGTCAGTTTCTTCTATGAAATTCATATTTAAATCATAGTATGCATTTTTCTTTTCGCTATCGCTAAAAACAACGATTTTGTCATTATCTAGCTCAACACCCCAAAGCTCCTTAATTGGACATTCCTTAAGGTCAAATATATCAACAAGCTTGTTATTCTTTAAATCATATTTCACTATATAGGTATTGACATCTAAATCATCAAATTCTTCTTCACCAGCAGGGATACAAAGATTTCCGTCTTTGTCAGTGTATGTGCTAGTCATAAATACTAGAAGGTCGTCTTTGGTACAGAGTGATTGGGCATTTTGGAGATATGCCGGCTCGATATTCATCTCAACAAAGCCAACAGGCTCCATTTTAGGAGTTTTCGTGGTTTGCTCCTCATTTTGCAAAGTAGAGCATCCACATAATAATACAATCGCAAACACGAGTAAAAATGATAAAATTTTCTTGTAATTTTTCATAATTTTCGCCATCCTTTACATAATAGAATAATAGCACTCGTTTTGTCCTTTTTCAATATGAATTGATAAAATATATTTTGATTTTTGATAAAAATAACTGCCATATCAAAAATCAAAAGTTTTGCTATGGCAGTTTCTATTTTGTGGGTATGTTTTATGGCTTGCAGGTGCCACAAGGGGTGAATCCATTGTTGATTAAGCTCTCCTTGTAGCCTATGTATGCCTTTTTATTTTCTTGGGATATATCTTCGATATGAACACAGCCTTGTTTGTGGAATTTCTTTGTGTTGATATTGATGATATATGTCTGTTTTTTGCTACTGTCATCATGGCTATCGCTAGCCTCTATAATGTGACTTTCGCCAGTGGCGTAATCGATTTCTATACCTGGCTGAACATTGTAGCAGTACACATTGAACTCGACACCCTTGCCATTGTCTTCGACGCTGTGTGCCTCCATCTGCACACCACGAGCAACAAGCTCGTCATCCTTGAACATTGGCGTTACACGATATAAAACATGGTTCTTTGTTGATTTGACATATTCGGCAACCTCGTTTTCAAAATCTAGCATACCGTCAACATTCATATATCGTGTTCCTGTTATTAGATTTTGCTCGTTGGCATTTTCTGCAGTGAGCTGATATCCAATGAGATGACAGCGATTGTACAGATATTTGCCATCAACATTGTCGTATTTAACTGTCTGCCATCCAGATGGCTTGATCATACCGATATTGCCACGCTTTTCGGTAGGCATGGTGCTAATACCTATACAAGCGTATGCCACCTGACACCTGCCTAGTGTGTCTAATGGATAGTATTTTTCAAATGATTTTGTCGTGTAATCGGTATTATAAAATTCTGGGATATTATCATTTATCACGACATATGGTGAGCCATCATATTCCGGTATCTCGGATATTGATATTGTCGCTCCTGTGTATTGGGTTGTTGTAGTGGTGTTGTCCAGTGCGTTTTTGGTATCCATCACTCCACTACACGATGATAGGATAACGCATACAGCCATTATTAGTGGCAAAAATCTTAACTTTCTCATATTTTGATTATATCATATTATATATGCTATATCAATTTGTATTTTTTGTTTTCGATATCGAATATTATTACCACACAGCCTAGTAGCATAACTATGCTCAGCCCTGTGTTCACTTGACTTATGGCTGTTGTCCTTTGCGCTAGGTTGGAGAATACTTCATCTGTCTGTGGAAATATAAACAAATATGCCTTTGTTATTGCGAACGATAACAGTGCCGATATCAGCCTAGTCACTAAAAAATATGTGTAGCTGATATTCATCTTTTTCAGCATTCCAACTAGCTGAAAATGTATACACAGCCCACCAAATGATAGGAAGAACGAAATATATTCCAGTGGCAGATTGTAGTCCTTGCATATTATTCCATTTGTTATTTCTATCGCTGGATTTAGCATTGGTGGGATAGGGAATATGCTCGCTATCGCAGAGAACAGCACGATATATGCGCTCATATTGATTATCGCCCTAGCAGAGCCCTCAACAGCTTCTACCATAGCGTCAGTCAGTGGTAGATAGTGTGGCGTGGTGTAGCTTTTACTAGGCATGGGCTTTTTGATTGCAGTGGCGATAGCAATTATCAACGATGATAGGATATTGGATACGAATAGCACAACGCCATATTTTGTGCTCTGTAAGAATATTGTGCCAACAGCAGTGATGATGAACGCTATTCCACCACACATATTAAAGCTCATTATCCTCTTTGCATCATTGTCAGATATTTTGCCATTTTCGTGCAGATGCTGTGTTAGTATCGCACCAGTGGGGTATCCACCTATTAGACCAAAGATGATTGCACCAGTGGCACAGCTCGGTAGTCGTAGCACTCTTTCAGTAGCCTTGCCGAATATCTGTTCTATCACTCTAGCACAGCGTGATTTGATGATAGTGCTGGTGATGATTAGCATTGGTAGTAGCGATGGGATTATTATGCTTTCGCATAAGCCTAGACCATTCGACGCTCCAGCCTTTGCTTTTTCGGAGAATGTGGTTAGTGCAATGATTAATGATAGTAGTATGATAGTAGCAGTGTTATCCTTTTTCATACTATTATATATGAAAAAGGGGACTAAAAAATTTAGTCCCCTTAAAAATTATTTTGTTAGCTTGTTTGCATTGCTCATTAGCACCTCAATAGCTTCTCTGCCACTTTTTGCCCTAATCTCCTTGATGCCAGCCTCAAATTCTGGCGCTCTGGAGTCAAGATTGTGACAGTCCGAGCCTACTAGATGAACATGTCCAGTGTCGAGAAGATTAAATAGCTTTTTCTTAATCTTCTTTGGTGAGTCGACAAATGAGCTGATATTAACCTGTGTCAAGCAACCCATATCGATATAGTCCTCTAGCTTGTACACATCGTCCATCAACGACTTGTATCTCTCGATATGTGCTAGTATAGGTCTTACACCGTAGTCGCAATACATATTCATTAGCCTGTCGTAGCTAGCCTCTGAAAAGCTGGATGAAAATGGGTGCTCAATTAGTACATAGTTGGAGTTGCCAACTCGTAGCTCATCGATACTCTGGTTGTTGAACAGAAATTCGCTAATAAACACCTCTGCAGCTGGAATAAGAGTAGGGCTACCAGGAGGTAGTGCTCTCATAAGTGCATTGAAGGACTGATCCCTCATTCTCAAAAAATCGTCAAGCGATATAGTATCAGAGTAGTAGTGAGGAGTGAGCACAATTTTCTTTGCGCCCTGCTCCTGCAATCTAGCTATCATCTTTAGGCTAGTTTCTATATCTCGTGCACCATCGTCAATACCAGGTAGGATATGAGAGTGCACCTCTACTAAATTATCAATAGCCATTTGTTATCCTTATCTTCTTGGACCATATGAATCGTATGAGCCATAAGAGCCATATCCGTATGAGTCATATCCACCATATTTTCCGTATGAGCCATAGCCATATCCGTTGTATGAGCCATAGCCACCACCGTAGCCACCATAAGATCCATAGCTGCCGTATGAGCCGTAGCTACCATATGAGCCATAAGAACCGTATGAACTATAGCTACCATATGAGCCATATCCACCAGACTTGCCTCTGCCATAGCGATAACGACCGTACTTGCCGTAGCCATACTTGCTACCACCAAGTTCAACGAAGTTAACAACAAATCCAAGAATCTTTGCATCGATGAACTCTAGTGCAGAGATAGCTCTCTGGATTTCTGGGTGAGTTGACTGGTTAGAACGAACGATGAGTACTACACCATCGGACTCACGAATGATAGGTAATGCATCAGATACAACATTAATAGGTGGTGTATCGATGATGATATAGTCAAAATCATTGCTGATTTCACGTAGGAATTCTACCATTGGCTCAGAGCCAAGTAGCTCTGCTGGGTTAGGTGGGATAGAGCCAGAGCATAGTATGCTTAGGTTCTCATACTCTGTTGAATGGATAACGCTGAATAGATCAACTTTGTCCTTGCCAGCAGATACAGTAGAGCCAAGATAGTTTGTTAGTCCTGGAGAGTTTGGAATAGAGAAATAGTGGTGAATCTTTGGTTTACGAAGGTCACCATCGATGAGTAGTACCTTTTGGTCAGCCTGTGCGAATGTGATAGCAAGGTTGATTGTTGTAGTTGTCTTACCCTCGTTAGGAGCAGATGATGATACAACGATAGTCTTGCAGCCCTTTTTCATAACAGAGAACATAATGTTTGTTCTAATGCTCTTGTATGACTCCTCAACTCTAAACTTGAGTGATGGGTCCATATTTACATTCTTAAGTAGCTGACGAGATGAGTTATTGTTTGATCTTTGTGCAGTCTTTTTCTTGCTTTTAGCCATTATTCCTCATCTCCTTTCTCATCAGTATCGTCTGTGGCAGCAACAGAATGTCTAGGTGCGCCACCCTTGATTTCAAAGCTTGGGATAGAGCCAAGTACTGGGATATTGTACTTTTCGATAAGCTCCTCACTAGAACGAATACGAACGTCGAGTAGATTGCGTAGGATGATATATGCAGCAGCAATAACGACACCAATAATAGCACCGATAGTACATTTCTTTGCGTATCCTAGGCTACCAGCAGCAGATGCCTTGATAGGCTTGTCCTTTACCTCTGCAGTAACAAGACCGTTGTTGGTCTCCTTCATTACAGCTGGGATAGTGGTCTCTAGCTGGTGTGCAATCTCGTATGACAAATCAGCGTTTGTGGTAGTAACGGTGATTTTGAACATTGCTGTGTTCTCAACTGGCTCAATATTAAGAGCGTTCTTGATAGTAGTACCAGTGTAAGTTGCATTAATTCTGTCGTTTAGCTCTGCTACTACTCTAGCGTCAAAGTCGTTAGTAGAGAAAATCTCAATATAAGTGTCGAGCATTTTCATAGCGTAGTTCATCTTGCTGGTGTTGCTAACTCGTGATGAGTCACTAGCGCTTAGCGAACTAGAGTTTGATGGATCACGAAGATCATCATTGCTGTCTACTGAATAAGCTAGGAATTCTACCTTTGAGGTGTATGTCAAGGTAGTGAAGTTTGCTGTGTAGAAATAGCCCACTAGTGTACCAATAATTGCGAATAGTACAATGACCTTCCACTTTTTGAGCAACGCCATTATTATTTTACGGACGTTTTCATCTATTGTCATTTTGCTTCCTCCCCATGAAACAGATTTTTACAAATAATATATTACTTTAAACTATTCGTTTTGTCAATAAATTTGTATATTAAATAATTATAAACAGATTTACTTATTGACATTGTTAGTCAAATTTAGCATAATGTTAGTTAGCAAAATATTTTTATCGAGGATTACTATGGAAAAAATGTATTCAATGCCTAATTGGGGCCCATATTCAAAGAAGTATATGGGTATATCTCGTATAGAGGAAGACTTTGGATATGACGGAGTAAGAATGGACTTTGTCGTTCATCCAACATTGTGGAATTCGTCCACTCCAGTGCCAAATGTTACTGTCCCATCAGCATATCATCTGTGGGAGTGTAGTGGTGACTATAGCTACTATGCATATAGATATGAGCTTTTGTGGAAGGATCAGGTTTATGCTGATATTTCTTTTTCAAAGATTGATGACGAGTCATACCTTGTTCGCTGTGAGTTAAACAACAATACCAGCCTTTCACAGAATGTTATTTTGAACATTTTTGGTGCTCTTGAATTTCCAAAGCCTACATATTGCGATATAGTTGCACCTGCTAAATTTGTAGGTAAACAAGCTAATGCGTATAAAGAATATACCTATGCTGTTCCTAGACCTTGGGAGTACGAAACTCCTGATGGTATGTTTAGAGGTATGTTCAACGACCCTGAATTCTATTATGGAAAGGGACTTGGTGACAGATGCGACCACGCACATGTTCATTATCTTGACCTAAAGCCATTTGGTTGTGAAAAGGGCGACAAGGTATCCTACACATTGGCAGTTGATAAGCTTGGATTTGATAATCCTATTATCGCTGTTAGATACAGGACTGTTACCGATGGCGACGCAAAATTTATGATGAATGATACAGAGGTTTGCTTTGAGCATAGCGATGAGCTTACCTTTGCATATCTACCATTTTATAAGGATTTTACATTAGAGAGTCTTGGTACAGCTGGTATTGAGCTTGACTTTTTTGCAGTTATCGAAAAGGGAACAGAGGACGAGCTGTACACAAAAAAGGTTGCATATCCTTATGTGCCTACCATTGATACCACTGCTGTTGGTGAGGGGTATAGAACAAAGCTGAGCTATGACTATCTTGGCGACTACTATATCTTAACTCATAACAAGAACACTAGACAGAGAGTACTAGAGTCTGGCAGCCTAGAGGATGCACTGATTAACCGTCTATCTAATGGTGATCATACATATGATGATTTGAAGGAGACATTCTCTGCTTCATTCCAGAGAAAGAGCAGTGATGAGGGCTTCTTCCATAACACGCTTATTAAATCAATTTTCATCGAGCCAAATTCAAAGCATACCGAGTATGTCATCGTGTCAAAGAAGTGCTTTGAGCCATTATCTGATGATGAATATGAAGAGATTTATCTGAATGCTCGTTCTAAGTCAGAGCCAGTTAAGTATAACAAAGCTGGTGAGCAGTACACATTGTCTACCTCGATACTTAAATCGACTCTGCTCACTAATGTAGTATATCCAGTATTTCGCCATGGTAAGAATGTTATCCACCATACTCCTGGTAAGCGTTGGGATAGCTTTTATACCTGGGACAGTGGCTTTATCGGTATGGGACTGCTAGAGTTTTCACCAAAGCTCTGTCACTATGCATTGGATATGTACCTATGTGATGATAGCAATGAGGATTTTTGTTTCTTGCTACATGGCTCATTAGTGCCTACACAATTTGTTGAGTACCTAGAGCTTATCAAACGACTTGATGACAAGTCCGTTCTGTCTGATTTGTATCCAAAGCTAAAGCTTTATTATGAGTTTTTGCGTGGTAGAGCACATGGCTCAACCTGTCACAAGTTTGGCAACGGTCTGCTCACTACATATGATTACTGGTATTCCTGCTCTGGTATGGATGACTATCCAGCACAGGTAGAGATGATAGCTAATAAGGCGGAGGAATACTCTTGCCCTTGCCTGTCTACCTCACAGATTATTCGTGCTGGCAAGATACTAAAGATGACAGCTGATTATCTTGGACTAGCTGATGATATTGCACAGTATGATGAGGATATCAAGCTTTCTACTGATGCCCTAAACACTCTTGCTTGGGATGAGGAGTCTGGATATTTCGGCTACACAATGTATGATAAAGACGCTAATAAGCCTTATATAATGAAAACGGCAGATGGTGAAAACTGGGACAAAGGCTTTGATGGCGTTTATCCTCTTATCGCTGGTGCTGTTAAGGGTGAGCGCAAGCAAAGACTTATCGACCATATCAAAAATCCTAACGAAATGTGGTCTGATGCAGGCGTTAGTGCTGTTGATATGAGCGCTGGATACTATTTTGATGACGGATATTGGAATGGTAATGTCTGGATGAGTCATCAGTGGTTTGTGTGGAAAACTATGCTCGATAATGCCGATACTGATTTTGCATTCGCTATTGCTAATCGTGCTCTCGATATGTGGAAAGAGGAGACTGATTTCTCGTATAACACATATGAGTGCTTTGGTATCAAAACTAGACGAGGTGGATGGTTCCACAATTTTGGTGGTTTGTCTGCACCTATTTGTATTTGGGCAAATGCATACTACAAGGCTGGCACTCTTACCACTGGTCTTGACGTTTGGACAAATCATCAGCATATCACAGCTGATAGTGCTGATATTGATTTCAAATATTTTGGGGATAATGAGAAGTATTCATTCGTCCTCACTCTTGATGATACTAATGAATATAGAGCAACACTTGATGGTGAGGAGATAGCATTCTCAACTCGTCATAGTGGCTGTCTTGAGTTCACATTTGATGGTAGCATCAAGGCTGGTGTATTAAAGGTAGAGAAGATATAAGCCAAAGAAAAGGGGTATTTGCTATGGCTAATAAAATATATGGTGCTAATAATGAGCCACTTAAAATTCAGTTTTTGACTGACCCTCATTATTACTCTAACAAGTGTGGCACAGAGGGTGCTGCATACAAAAAGGCAGAGTCAAAGAGCCAAAAGCTTATTGCTGGCTCTGATTTGGCAATCAAGGCTGGATTCGATATTCTCTGCGAGGATAAGGATGCAGAAATTGTTGTTATCGCTGGTGACACATCTCGTGATGGTGAGCTAGATTCTCACAAGGAGTTTATCGAGATGCTCTATGACCTAAAGGCTAGGGGCAAAAAGGTCTATGTTATCACAGCTACTCATGATTATCGCTGGAAGGGTATCGCTCCAGGCTATGAGGGTGACCACGAAATAGACGTTCCAGCTGTAGAGGACAGACTTGATTTGTGGGATATGTACTACGACTTTGGTCCTAGCGAGGCTATCGCATATCATAGGGAGTCAATGTGCTATGTAGTACAGCTTGCACCTGGATATCGTCTGTTTGCACTTAATGATGATACAAACTTTAAGCCAGAGGGCGAGCACGGCTCTGGATATTCTGATGAGTGTATGGCTTGGATTATGGAGCAGCTAAAGGATGCCCAGGATAATGACCAGTTCGTTATCGCTATGACTCATCATCCTATGATTTCTCCATCGCCATTTTACAAGATTATCGGTGGTGGCAATATGCAACGCAATCACGAGACCACTCGTGAGATTTTTGCTGACAATGGTCTGTCCTGTATGCTTACTGGACATACTCATGTTCACGATATATCTTATATCACTACACCAAAGGGCAATAGATTTTATGACGTTGCATGTGGTGCTATGATTGGTTGCCCACCAGTTATGCGTAATGTTATCCTTGACCCAGCTAACGCAAAGGTTGAGGTCGATACTATTATGATTAAGGACGTTCCAGGACTTGATACAAAGGGCAAGCCATTCGATGAGTATATGGAGGGCTTCTTCTTTGGTATGATTGCCGAGGTTATTTGGGCAATGGGTCACGATATTGACCGTCTTGCTGAGATGAGTGGCGCATTCTCTGTCCCTGGCGAAAAGGTAAAGAAGCTTGGCTGGATACTTAAGCCAGTTGGCAAATTCCTCGACAAGCTAACATTCAAGAAGATTTGGCGTCTGTGCAAGAAGGAATGTGGTCTAAAGAAAGCAGATATCGCTGATATCGCAGACAACAAGGTTACTGATTTTATCCTAGAGCTTGTTAAGAATTTGTACTGTGGTGACTCACCATATACCCCTGATACTAGAGAGTACAAGCTCACTTGTGGCTTGCTTAATATCATCGACGCATTTTTGAACACAATTCATCTTGATATCGGCAAATTTGTCAAGGGTGCAACAAGTGTTAGAAGTCTTGTTGAGCCATTGCTATGGAACTCTGGCATCTGTGATGCAGAGGCTACATTGCCACTATATCCTATATTTGATGATGAGAATCCTGCTCCTGCAGAAATGTTTGAGGAAAAGGGATTTGTCGACCCAGTTAAGAAGAGTAAGAAAGGACCTCTTGTTCTTTGTATACTCGTTCTAATTGTTTTGCTACTACTAGCTATCGTAGTTGGTGTTGTCGCTTTGTTGGTATGGGTTGTTGTTGCTATCATCCATGCTATCGGTGGCACAGATATGCTCGGCCTACTATTTGCATAAAAAATAGTTGCAAAATACATACACATTTGTTATAATGAATAAGTCATAAAACTAAAAATTGTAAAGGGGTATTAAATTATGGCAGATAAGAAAAAGTTTAGCCTTGGCGGTCTTGATAGTGCTGCAGAAGAAAAAGGCTCATTAATGAAAACTTTATGGCAAATTGTAAAGTTTTTAGTAGTATCAGGATTGGTAACAATCATTCAGTTGGTACTTGCTGCAGTTCTACCATTCATTTTTGATAAAGTAGTAACTGAGCTTCCAGCCTTCCTTCAGGTTATTTTCACACCTGGTATGTTCACAGAGGGTTCAGCTGAGTATGCAAAGTATGTAACAGCAAACGGCATCGTTACTTGGGGCTATGTGCTTCCATTCCTACTTTCAAACCTTATTGCTAACATCTATGGCTTCTATCAAAACAAGAAAACAACATTTAAGTCAGATGCACCATGGTACAACTTCGCTATTTATATTGTGCTTATGCTTGCACTTATCTTGTTCTCAACTTGGATGCAAGGTGCAATCGTTGGTGTTATCACAAAGATTGAAACAACAAATTCATTCTTAACATTCATTACAAGCGAAACAATCGCTCGTTTGATTGCTTCAATGGCTGCAGGCTTTGTTCAAATGGTTGTTCTATTCCCTATGGAGAAATTCGTTCTTCTAAAGGAAAAGAAGGAGGATGCTCCAGCAGAGGCTGAGTAATTCGCAAAAACAGTATTTAAAGAGGACTCATCGAGTCCTCTTTTATTTTTTGCCATTTCCAACATAATGTTCGAGATTGACGGTTGAAAATACAACGCGTTGTCGGATATAATGGTTGTAGTATTACATTGGAGGGCGTTATGTCAAGAAAAGAAAAGGCTACAGCCATTACGAAACAGAATATTGAGGAGGCATTTTGGTCATTCTATTGCGAGATGCCTATGGACAAGATTAGGATTAATGCTGTTATGCAGCGTGCTGGATACAATCGTGGTACATTCTACGAGTATTTTAGCTCATTAGAGGACGTTTTGCTCTCTATCGAGAACGAAATTCGTGCTGATTTTGTTAACAAGATAGCATCTCTTGATTTTGAAAAGCTTACTGGTGCAGAAATGCTGCTTGGTGCTGTCGAGATTGTTATGAGCAATCGTGAGCGTTTGGCAGTTTTGATGGGCGAGCATGGAGATAGTAAGTTTAGAGAGGTTATTATCAACGGTACTTCGCTTGTTGTTGCTGCTTATCTTAAGCATGTGCTTAATGGTAAAGTGGATTGTGATACCATACCAACATTTCAGTATTTTGTGAACTTTGTATCCACTGGACTATGGGGCACCATTGTTAAGTGGGCAAAGGATAATGATGGTGATTATAACAAGGAGCTATCGAAGGAGCTTTTGACATATTTTCAGGGTGTCGCAGAGGTGGCAAACGATTTCGTATGTAGATTCCTGACTCTATAAAATGCAAAAAGACGACTAGGGGTGTCCTGCATGAAGAGGTATAGCTCTAATAACGTATCTTTTTGATTAATATGTCGTTAAAAATTTATTTTTATTAGAGTGCCAAGCAGTTTTGACAAAGTAATTTTGCCTAGATATGATATTATAAAATGCCCACAATACTAGCGTATTATGGGCATTTATAATGTTATAGATAGGTGAAAAAACAAAGTCAAAACCTATGCTTCTTTATGTAGGGCACCCCAAGGTGTAGCCTTTTTCTTTATTTTTATTGTAAAAATGTATGTTGCGATAGATGATAATATTGTTATTATTGCAAACATGATGACAAACATTGCTAGACTATTTGTATCTAGTAGTGTTCCACACCAAGTAGAGGATATTATGGATGGTATTCTTGCTACTCCGGTTAGTAATAGAAATGGTAATATTTTTGTGTCGGTTATACCGACGAAATATGTGATAAAATCCTTTGGAGTTCCTGGTATTAGATAAATGATTGTTAGTAGGGAATATTTCTTTTTTGAGTTACAAACAAAGCTCCATTCATTTATCTTTTTTGTGTCAAAAAGCATATTTAGAAGCCTAGTACCAAAGATAGTTGTTAGGATTAGTATTACAAATGAGCCTATCTCTGTGCCAATCATACATAGTGCCAGTCCTTTGTATGTGCCCCAAATATATCCAGCACCTATTTCCAGTGGCTCTGCTGGGATGATTTTTATTACAGTTTGTAGTGCCCTTATTAGCACAAATACTAGTTCTCCAAAACTACCAAACGACGACAAATATGTTTTGAATTGTGATTTGTCCTTGATGATTTCTGCAAGTTCGTTACCTATGGTGCATTTTAATACAATAAACAATACAAGATATATTATCGGTATTGATATAAGTAGTATTTTCTTAAGCACTGAAAGGTTTGAGAATTTTTGTAACACCTTGTGTAATAACATTTTTGCTTTTTCTAGCATATTTTTCATAAAATTTGTTTAGCTCTCCTTTGTAATTGTCCTTCCAGGGTTTGTTCTTGCCATCATAGTGGATAATGGCTGTGTTTTGTTCTACAAAATCAAGATTTAGCTTGCTTCTTCTATATGTATTTTCATCAAGGTTGTATATCTCTGCTGGTAGATATATTGTATCTCTCCAAAACATAGCGTTTATAACGTCTTGGTCAGCTTGAAATAGCCTTTTGCCCATAATATTGACATAGTCGAATATTTCTTGAGTTTTGATAATCATTCTTAAATTATCGACGTTTATCATCAAAACACCAGCATTTATGTAGTCACACTTTTTGCCCATATTTAGTCGCTTTTTGTTGAATAATTTAACAATAGTATGAGTGTGACCAGCACCAGCAATACATTTGCCGTTAAAGTCCATTTTGTATAGCTTGTCTAGTGGCTTATTTATGATAATGTCAGGATCAAGATATAGTATCCTGTCAACATTGAGCGGAAGATAGTCGCATAATAAAAGTCTGTAATATGTTTCTTTTGTTATTCTTTTTGTAAAATGTGCGTTTGTAAAATAGCTGTCGTCAATAAAAATAGGGTGGGTAGTTAGCATTGATGACACCTTAGAAATGCTGTTTAAATCGTTTATCGTTAGCGATGAATGTATCACATATAGGTCAACATTTGTGTCATTATTTGCAAAAAATGAGGTTAGCATTGTTTTTAACTGAGGTACATAATTGCTATCAAGTGTTACTAAAATATTCATGTTCATCTTCCTTTCAACTGTAACTATACACTATGATTTGCAAGTCAAAATAAAGGAAAAGTTAAGACTTGTCAAAGATAGTTTAGCTCATCAACCTTACAATTAGGTGAAAAGAAAATTACAATTATGTAACCTATATTGAATATAAATATAGCTTTTGTTATATTGGTACTAATAGAATTATGTCATTTTATGTCAAAGGAGAAAATTATGGACAGAAAAGTAGTAATTTTTGATCACCCACTTATTCAGCATAAGCTTAGTATTCTTCGTTCTACAGAGACTAGCACAAAGGACTTTCGTCAGCTAATCAATGAGATTGCTATGCTTATGACTTTTGAGGCAACTAGAGATTTGCCAACACAGGACATAAAGGTAGAAACCCCTTGTGGTATCGCTAACTGCAAGCAGCTAGCTGGCAGAAAGCTTGCTTTCGTTCCTATCCTACGTGCTGGTCTTGGCATGGTTGATGGTTGCGTTCAGCTAGTACCATCTGCTCGTATCGGTCATATCGGTCTTTACCGAGATGAGGAGACCCATACTCCAGTAGAGTACTATTGCAAATTGCCAAAGGATATTGAGGAGCGTGACGTTTTCGTTGTTGATCCTATGCTAGCTACTGGTGGCTCTGCTATCGATGCTATCACACAGATCAAGCTTCGCAACCCAAAGAAGATTGTGTTCCTATGCATCATTGCTGCTCCAGAGGGACTTGCTGCTCTTAAAGAGGCTCATCCTGATGTTGATATTTACTGTGCAGCTCTTGATGAGAAGCTAAACGAGGATTGCTATATCATTCCTGGTCTTGGCGACGCTGGTGACCGTATCTTCGGCACAAAATAATTTCGGTACTAATTTTTTAGTATATATAACATTTTTGGAGGAAATTAAAAAAATGGCTAAAACAAAAATCAAAGTCGGCTCAGAGCCTATCTATGATGCTCGTCAGCTCGGCGGAGGTAGAATGGTTGTTCTTGGCTTCCAGCACATGTTTGCTATGTTTGGTGCAACTGTTACAGTACCTCTACTAACAGGTCTATCAATTTCAACAACTCTTTTGTTTGCTGGTCTTGGTACACTTCTTTTCCACCTTCTAACAAAGTTTAAGGTTCCTGCATTCCTAGGATCTTCTTTTGCTTTCCTTGGTGGTTACTTTGGAGTAGTAGCTATGGGCGCAGACAAGGGTCTAGACACAAAGGCATCACTACCATATGCTTGTCTTGGCGTTGCTTGTGCAGGTGCTCTATACCTTATCCTATCAGCCGTTATTAAGGTTGTTGGTATCAACAAGGTTATGAAGCTATTCCCACCAGTAGTTACTGGTCCTATCATCATCGCTATTGGTCTTGGTCTTGCTGGTAGTGCTGTAAACAACTGTCAGGCTAACTGGATTATCGCTATCGTAGCTCTTGTATTCATTATCCTATTCAACATTTTTGGTAAGGGTATGATCAAGATTATTCCTATCCTACTTGGTCTTATCTGTGCAGTAGCTGTTGCAGCTATTCTTGCTGTTACAACTGGTGCAAATGTTGTTGTTGACGGTGCAGAGTACATTGCTATTAACGGCAAGGAGAATATGCTCCTATTCAGCACAGCTAACCTACAGGCACTTAAGGACGCTGCTTGGATTGGTAACCCAATCGACTGGAATTCTACAGTATTCGGTGGTGTAACAGATAAGAGCCTTGCTATTTCTGCTATCATTGCTATCGTACCTATCGCTATTGCTACAATGATGGAGCATATTGGTGATATTTCTGCTATTTCAGCTACAGCAAACAGAAATTATATCAAGGATCCTGGTCTACACAGAACACTTCTTGGTGACGGTCTTGCTACAATGCTTGCTTCACTATTTGGTGCTCCTGCTAATACTACATACGGTGAGAACACTGGTGTACTTGCTCTATCAAAGGTATTTGATGCTAGAGTAGTACGTATCGCTGCTTACTTTGCTATCGTATTCTCACTATGCCCTAAGTTTGCTGCACTTATCAACCTTATTCCTGGTGCTGTTATCGGTGGTATTTCATTCGTTCTATACGGTATGATTTCTGCTATCGGTGTTCGCAACGTTGTTGAGGCAAAGGTTGATTTCTCAAAGGCTAGAAATACTATCGTTGCTGCTGTTATCCTTGTATCAGCTCTTGGTCTATCAGCTGGTATCACTATCCCAGTTGGTAAGGCTACAATCACTCTTACTGGTCTTGCTGTTGCTTCTCTTGCTGGTATCATTCTTAATGCTATCTTCCCAGAGAAGGACTTTGACCCAGAGAAGGCATTCGCTGCTACTGATGCAAAGCAGATTAACCTAGAATCTGATTACGGCAAGAAGGCTGAGTAATTAGTTTTTCCGTAGGGGCGAACTTTATTGTTCGCCTCTATTTTTATGGAGTGATTATATGGATAAATCATTGAAGAAAAAAAGAATTATTGTCTGCATAGTATTCTATGTCATTTTTGGTGCACTATTTATCTATGGCACTATCGGACAGAACGACTTGAATTTTGATAAGATGGTGTTTAACCCATTCAACAAGTTCGCTTTTACAATGGCATGCTATGGTATGCTACCACATTTTTGTATGCAGCTTCTGTGCTATACCACTCTTATGGCTGTTTATCGTCCATTTGAGGATGCTTTGGATATAGCTGAAAGCTTGTTCCCATTTTTTAAATTTTTTAGGGAGAATAAGGTCACACATTTCATTTTGCTAGTGCTGTATAGGGTGCTATTCTTGGCATTCATCTACGGTGCGTTTATGGGTACAAATGATTTTTGGAACTTTATTTTGTACAACGCATTTGGTGCTAATATCCAAGATATGATAGTTAATGCCGGTGCATCAAAGGTGCTTGCTGTTATCGTGTGGACTGTTACTAGAGTTGCTACACTTATCCTATGCTATATTGTACTAAAGCTTGTTGGTAAGAAATATGCTAGAGAGATAGAGTTTATGGCTGTTGCCGGACTTGCTATGTATTATTCTGGCGATATTATCAATGTGTTGAAGGAGCATTTCCATCGTATTAGATTTAGGGAGATGGTTGCATACTCAAACGGCTTTGCTAATGGCAATATCGTACCTAATCTACACGAGGCAAGACTTACTCGTGATATGATTGATAACACCGATTTTCATTGGTTTACAAATTGGTACAATATTGGTCAAGATGATGGAGTAGTTTGGCACGACCCTCGTTCGTTCCCATCTGGACATACCAGTGCTGCATCGTTTTCATTGTTACTAGTGCCACTGTTCACCAGAACAAAGGCTCTTAGCAAATATCTTGTGCCAGCTAGCATTGTTGGTATTGGATATACAATGGCTATGGGACTGTCTCGTATGATGAGAGGTGCTCATTATATGACTGACGTTACTGGTGCTGGCATAATTATGTTCACATTGATGATTTTGTTCGTTGGTGTGCTTGATATTATGCAGTCATATTCTGACAAGCGTTTACCAATTCATAAAAATTAGTAAATAAAATTTTAGCTCTCTGCTCATAATAGAGTAGAGAGCTTTTTTGTACATAAAAATTGAAAAGGAAGATTTATGTGCAATATTACAAAAAGGTAGAAATATGTGGCATTAATACTAGCCAGCTTCATGTAATGAGCGAAAAGGAAAAGATAGAACTTCTACACAAATCGCACGCTGGTGACAAGGATGCTCGTGATAAACTGATACAGGGTAATTTGAGACTTGTGTTATCCGTTTGTCAACGATTTTCTAACCGTGGTGAAAATATGGATGACCTCTTTCAAGTTGGTGTAATTGGATTAATCAAAGCGATAGATAATTTCAATCTTGACTTAGACGTTAGATTTAGCACGTATGCTGTTCCAATGTGCATAGGGGAGATACGCAGGTATTTAAGGGATGACAATCCAGTTAGAGTAAGCCGTTCAATGCGTGATATTGCATACAAGGCTATGCAGGTAAAAGAAAAGTTGACTAACGAGTATGGATTTGAGCCTAGTGTCGACGAAATCGCCAAGGCACTGGATATGAAAACTAGCGACGTCGTTATTGCACTAGAGGCTATTGTAGATCCAGTGTCACTCTATGAGCCTGTTTATAACGACGGTGGTGATACTATCTATGTTATGGACCAAGTTGGCGATAACAATAGTGATACTGACTGGATAGACGAGATAATGATTAAGGACGAGCTAAAAAACCTTGAGCCTCGTGAACACAGAATTCTCTATATGCGATTTATGCAGGGCAAAACACAAATGGAAACAGCCGAAGAAATCGGCATATCCCAAGCCCAAGTATCACGCCTTGAAAAGAACGCCCTAAAACGAATAAAAGACCACAAATAATATACATGCAATATAATGACAATTGCCAAATATAATGGGTTTTATTAGATAAAGATTTAGTTTTTTTCAATTTGTATATATCAAACTCATAAATTAGCCTGAATGCACTTTAACTTTAAAAGTGCTAGAAATTTAGCTTATTTTATGTTAATATGATTTTATCAAATGTTATATCATGGATATACAAATAGGAGGAATGAAACTTTGGGTAAAATACCATTTATAGATATTTCGAATATAAATTGTTGGATTGTTTATTTGATTCCGTTTTGCGAAGAAGAAAGACATGTTTTTGATTTGGTCAATTCTTATCAACAAGAATGTATAAAAGAGAATGTGTTTGGCATGGGTTGGGATGTCGAGTGTAAGACTTTACAGTTTAACAGTATTCTAAATAGTGATAATGAAAAAAAGTATATTTGTTGTTATGAGGATTATAGAGAACTACAACACATGAAAAGGGATATAGATCAATCTCATAAAAATGCTTTAAAAGAATATGGACAGATGAAAAAAGGTGATTATGTAATAATGCGATTAAAAAATAGCCATTATTACATCGGTAAAATTTCTGCAAATGTATCATATTTGAATAAAAAAGAATCCCCATATAACAGATTGTCTTGGGGAGCGTATGTTGAAGAATGGGTTGAGTTAGAAAACGATGACCTTTTGCCTTCAGAACTTGTAGGTAGATTTTCACAAAAACAACATTCAACTGTCCAAAAAATATGCTCATACAGACAGAAACTTTTGCTTATTTCTTGTTATAATAAGAATGCTCATTTGATAAATTCTGAATTTGATATGATACCAAAATTAAAATTGTCAAAGAATAATTTTGTAAGAAGTTTAAATTACAAGCAGTTAGAGGATTTAGTTGCTTTTTATATTGCTGAAAAACATGTTAAAGAAGGTTATTTGTTGATTCCTTCTTCATGCAAGTTAAGTCAGCAGAAATTTGAGTATAGATTCGTTAAAAATAATGGTAAGCCAATAACATGCCAAGTAAAAAATCAAGCCGAAATTAGTATTGATGAATACGTTTATGAAACTTCATATGAAAAAATATATATTTTTTCTGGTGTGTGGAACGATAAAGAAATCGATTTAATAAATCAAAAATACAGTAAATATTCGCACCTACATGTTATTTCGAATGAAGAATTATATAATACATTAAGAAATTGTAATATGTTTGATTCTGATTATTATTGCGTAAACGATTCAATGCTGTTACCGAACCAAATTGATTTATCAAATTATGATGAAGTTAAACAGTTTAGAGGATATAATTCCAAAGCTTATAATTTTGATGATATGTTTATTAATTTCATAAAAAAAGATACATTGTTTTATTCATCAGAATTTGAGGCTTTAATATTATATGATCATTTTCATACTGATCTTGATGAAGAAGAAAAAACAATTCAGAGAATTTTAGAAACAATTAATATTAGCTATAAAAACAGTTAATTTAATAATATTATTGAATACTATAATAATAAAAGCCAAGTACTATTTGTACTTGGCTTTATTCTTTTTCAAATGTGATTATGTCCTCAACATTACAATCCAGAGCGTAGCATAAAGCATCCAGTGTCTTTGTGCTTATGGCTTCACCCTTTTTTATTCTGTATAGTGTGTTTGCAGAAAATCCTTGTTTAAAAATAAGGTTGTACTCGGTAACATTTTTCTTGAATAATGTTTCATAAAATGGTTTATAACTTATCATATTATCACCATCTACTATAGTATCATAGTCAATTCCTTGACAATACTCAATATATTGAGTATAATTGACATACTATATTTTATATATCGAGGAGGATATATTATGAAAATTTCAACAGTAAAAATTGACAATGTAAAGGATTTAGGTATGGTTAATTCAGTATCAGTATATGGTATTGGTATCATCACCTCATTCATCTACTCACTATTCTCATTCCTTGGAATGCAGAGCACATTTATGACAAACAAGATGGCAAAGGTAATCAATTCTGCAACAGATAGCCTTAAGTCATCAGCTGCACAGATAGGTGCCGATGGTGTTATGAATGTTCAGTATCAGATGACTATGCTATGTGTTATGGCTTATGGTACAGCATTCAAGTACGATACAGAAACAGCTACAGAAGATGAGCTACCAGAGCTATAAGGAGACCTTAACCCATGGCAGGAAGATACGAAAAATTATTTAACCTTGATGAGCGTTTGTACATACCAACTAGCCCAGTAATTATTGAGGCTGGTGCATTGCTAAAGGACAACGCTAACAACTCTGTTTTAGCTCAGCTAAAGATAAAGAACATTACCTCAAAGATTATTAAGGCACTCACTGTTGTTGTAAAATCATATGACACAGTCGGTGAGCCTATCGGTGTTGAGGTAGAGCATCAGTATCTCGACCTTAGTATTGGTAGAGACAATCTATTTGGCACAAAGGAGCCTATTACTCTTGCTGACAATAAGACTAGATCTTTTTCTGTTAATGTTACAAATGTAGTATTTGTTGACAATACTACTTGGGAAAATACAAATACGGATTGGACGACTATTCCACAGCAAGAGGTTATCACACTTGACGAAATAGAGACTGCAAGCTATCATGGCTTCTACAAAGTTGCTGACAACAAGGTTGTTATGGATCATGAGGATTTGTGGCTATGTACTTGTGGCGCTGTTAATCATAGTGATGAGGAAGTCTGCCATCACTGTGGCAATAAAAAAGAGGATTTGACCACTATAGATTTTGAGGATTTCCACAACAAAGCGTACTACGCTACTGCTGTTGCAAAAGCAAAGTCGGGCTCAATTCTTGATTACGAAAAAGCTATCAAGCTACTAGAAACAGTTAGACTTTATAACGACGCTGCAGATAAGATTGTTGAGTACAGCGAAGCTATTCAAAAGCTTAAGGACAAGTTCGAGGCAGAGAAGAAGGCGAAGATAAAAAAGGGCATTATTATCGGTGCAGTAGTACTAGCTTTTATTATCATTTGCATGATTGCAAATAGTATTTCAAACGCTTCTGATTACAAGAAAGCTAATGCTCTATTGGAGGCACAGTCATATAGCGAGGCAGCAGAAATTTATAATGATCTCGGTGCATATAAGGATTCTATTCATTTGATGAATCTTTGTGATTTCCACCTTGAATATGACAAAATGTTTGATGATGGTATTTCATCCTATGATGCTGACGATATCATTGAAGATATTGATTTTGATTATCCAAATTTAGCTGAAGCTAAACCATACAAATCATATTGTTTAGCCTTAAATGAAGAAAATGTTGACAATGCACTTCAATATTATGAGAATGCTGGTGATATCGCTGATGCAAAGGATAGAGTAGAAATCATCAAAAAGGCACAGTCAATGCTAGGTAAGTATACTCCAAGCTCAAAGAAGTTTATTGCAGGTTCTTACAGTGAATATTATAAGAAATACAGTTACTACTATAACTATACAATTAAATCTGTAGAAGCTCACAATGTTGTTATGGACTGTGATTATGCTAAAGTTAATGTAACCATTAATTATGATTCAGTAGAGAAATATCCAGGCTCAAAAAAGAAATATGAGTATAAAGATCAATCTAATGAGGTTACTTTGTATTTTAAATTCGATGGTACTGTATCTGAGGGTGTAACAGATAAGTCCTTTGAGGTTTATTTTGGTGAAGATAAGAATGGTAATGACAAGATTATCACTATGACAAAGAAATAATATTAGACAAAATAGGATGGTATTTCCCATCCTATTTTTTTGTTGCATAAATTTACATATTTTGCTACAATGTATGTATTAAATAAAAGGGGAATAACTATGTCTAAAAAGAAGATTTACACAGTCGCAACCTCTCACCTTGATACAATATGGTCATGGGATTTTGAGACAACTGTTAGCAAGTATATTTATGCTACACTTGTTGAGAATATCGCTATGTTCAAAAAGTATCCTACATATACCTTTTCATTTGAGGGTAGCTATAGATATGAGCTTATGGAGGAGTATTATCCAGAGCTGTTTGAACAGATGAAGGAGCTTATCGCCGAGGGTAGATGGCATGTTACCGGCTCTGCTTATGAGAATGGTGACGTTAACTGCCCATCACCTGAGGCTCTGTTTAGAAATATCCTTATCGGTAATTCATATTTTTATGAGAAATTTGGCAAGCGATCTTGCGATATTTATCTACCAGATTGCTTTGGCTTTGGTTGGGCGTTGCCATCTATCGCTCACCATGCTAATTTAAAGGGCTTCACTACCCAAAAGCTAGAGTGGGGCTCTGCTTATGGTACTCCATTTGATATCGGCAAGTGGTATGGAGTTGATGGTAATTTTATTTACGCTAGTGTGAATCCTCATAGCTATTTTTATACATTTACAAAGCTTCGTGATTGGGATTTCCTACAAAAGAAGCTAGAAGAGAATGATAAAATCGGTCTTGATTGGACCTATGTTTTCCATGGTACAGGTGACCGTGGTGGCGCTCCAAAGGAAAAGAGCGTTAAGTTCGCTGAAGAGGCTATTAAGCAGAATGATTCTAGCGATATCGAGATTATCGCTGCATCTGCTGACCAAATCTATCGTGATATCGAGAGTGACCTACCTGATGAGGTAAAGGACAAGCTCCCAACCTGGAATACAGAGCTAGTTATGCAAAATCACGGCGTTGGTGGATACACCTCACGTGCTATCGGTAAGCGCTGGAATGCAAAGTGTCAGGAGCTTGCTGATATTGCTGAGCGTTCTGGTGTGCTTGCGTCATATTTTGGCACAGCAGATTATAACGAGGAGGTTATAGAAAAAGGCTGGAAAAAGGCAATAGCTCATCAGTTCCATGATGACACTCCTGGTACCTCTGTACAGCGTGCATATCGTCGCTCATGGAACGATTATGCTCTTGGTATTAATATGATATCTGGAGAGATTGAGTCATCACTTGGCTCATTCACTCAAATGATGAAATCTGATTTTTGTAACGGAATACCAGTAATGGTATATAATCCTATTGAGGCAAAGCGTTCTGGCGCTGTTACCATAAAGCTTCAGGGTATAAGTAAGCAATTTGTCCGTGTGTTCAATAACAAGGGCAAGGAGGTACCATCACAGATAATATCTGATACTGATGGTATCAAGACGGTGCTATTCATTGCAGATATGGACCAGCTTGGTGCTAGAGTGTATGACATTAGACCATCTGATGAGCCTTGTAAGGTGAAGAACAAACTTTCTATTGGTGAAAAATCAATGGAGAACAAGAGATATATTGTTGAACTTAATCGCAAGGGCAATATTACCTCTATTATCGACAAGGCTGATGACAACAGAGAGCTACTTTCAGCACCTATTATACTTGGTATGTTCAACTACACTGGTTCAAAGGATTGGCCAGCTTGGGAGATGAACTACGATGAGGCTAACAAGGAGCCTGATCGTGTACCTAATATCGTGTCTATCAAGATTGCAGAGAATGGACCTGCTCGAGTAGCGTTTGAGGTGCTACAGACAGATAAGAAGAGCACATTCAAGACATATATTTGTTTAACAGAGGGTAGCGATATTGTCGAGGTATATAACGATATCGAATGGCAGTCAATGCGTACTCTAGCAAAGAACAGATTTGCTTTCACAGTTAGCAATCCAAGGGCAACATTTGATTTAGGTCTTGGTGCTATCGAGCGTGAGAATATGAACGAAAAGCTGTTTGAGGTGCCAGCTCAGAAATGGGCTGATATCACTGATGAGAGTGGCGAATATGGTGTTTCTGTTATTAGCGAATGCAAATATGGATGGGATAAGTATAATGACAACACCTTGCGTCTAACAGCTATCCATACTCCAAAGAAGAATTATCGTATCGATTCTATGCAGTCTATGATGGATATGGGTAAGAATTTGTATGGTTATGCTATCTTTGGTCATAAGGGTGGCGTTGGTGCTGATACACAGCTACAGGCAAGATTATTTACCTCACCAATGGTCGCAACAGTTATGCCAAAGCATAATGGCGCACTTGGTAGCAATTATTCATTCGGAACAGTTAGCACAAACGACGTTATTATCCGTGCTATCAAAAAGGCTCATCATCGTGATGACGAGATTATCATTCGTTTTAACGAGGGTGCAAAGAAAGAGATTAATGGCTTTGAGTTTACTCTTGGTGCTGGTATTGAGAGTGCTAGAGAGCTATGGGCATCAGAGGAGTATCGTGGAGAGGCCACTGTCGTTGATGGCAAGCTAGTTTGCGACTTTAAGCCATATGAGGTTAAGACCTTCGGTATTAAGCTAAAGCAAACTGATACACAGGGCACAAAGGCTATCCAAAAACCTATTGCACTAGAATATAACGATGATTTAAAGGATATCCCTAAAAATCTTATGAGAGATAAAATCTCTGCTTGTGGCGTAGACTTTGTGTTTGGTGATGGTACAATGTTCTGTGATGGTCAAACTATCGAGGTTGCTAATGGCAACAAGTTAAAGCTTCTTATCACAAGCTACAACAACAGTGATATTACATTTAATGTAAATGGCAAGGATATCGTTAAAACAGTTAACGATGCAAACGATTCATTTGCAAAATGGGATCTTTACGACCTTGGTGAAACAGCTTGTATCAAGAGGGGACACCTTGGATACGAATTTACTCATTCTCTTGATAAGAATGGTGATATAGCTTGGGCAAAAAGTCTGTATTATTGGGTAGTAACTCTTGATGGAACTACTGTTTTGCCAAAGGATAGCGATATTGTTATCCTTGCTGCTACCGAAGTTAGCGATAATGGAGCATCACTTGTTACACCACTTATGGACGAGGTAGAGAACAATCGTCCTATGACATTCAAAAAGTCATTTAAGGAGTGGATTTGGTATCTTGATTCAAAGAGATTGAAGAATATCAATGACAAGGATGACTATTTCCGTCATAACAACAACGGTAAGAATGGCAAGAGAGTAGAGCAGGGCAAAAAGAGAACACAACTTCAAGTAATTGAATAAATAGATTTAGGAAGAAACAATGAAATTAAAGCTTGATGAAAATTGGAAAACAAAAAATAATGGCAAGGTTCTAAATGATGCAGAGATAGAACGATATATCTCTGTTCTACCTAGTGCTAACCAGATGAGACTACAGGACAAGCCATTTTATGCGTTCATACATTTTGGTATGAACACCTCTACTGGTAGAGAGTGGGGCAATGCTACCGAGACCTGCGATGACTTTACTATCACAAAGATTAAGCCATCCCAGTGGGTTAAGACTATCAAATCTGCTGGTATGACTGGTATTATCCTTACCTGCAAGCATCACGATGGATTTTGCTTGTGGAATACTGGTACAACTGATTTTAACATTATGAACACAGCATACGGCAAGGATTTGGTCAAGGAGCTGTCCGATGAGTGTAAAAAACAGGGTATGGAATTTGGCGTTTACCTTTCACCTTGGGATATGCATGAGCCTTGCTACGCTACAGAGCAGTATAATGACTTTTTCTGTCGTCAGCTGACAGAATTGTTAACTAATTATGGTGAGCTGTTCGAGGTCTGGTTTGATGGTGCAAAGGGTGCTGATGCAAAAGCGTTCGATTACGATTGGGACAGATACTATCGTCTTATTCGTTCTGTTCAGCCAAATGCCAATATCTCTATCTGTGGACCAGATATTCGTTGGGTAGGTAATGAGGCAGGCAAGAGCAGAAAGAGTGAGTTCTGTGTCGTACCAGAAATGTTGTCAAGGTCAGAGTCTGTTGCCAAGAATTCGCAGCATTCAGAGTCTGATGCGTCATCACTACAAAAGGTTGATACAGTGGATGAGGACCTTGGCTCTCGCAAGGTGATATCAAAGAATGCAAATCTGATTTGGTATCCTGCAGAGGTTGACGTATCTATTCGCAAGGGGTGGTTCTATCCTGGTGGCAACAAAACAAAGCCTGTAAAAAAGCTGATGGATATCTATTACGCCTCTGTCGGCAACAACTGCACCTTGCTACTTAATGTTCCACCTACTGACAAGGGTGTTATAGCTCGCAAGGATGCTAGAGTGCTGAAAAAATTTGGCGACAAGGTCCGTCAAATTACTGATAATCCAGTGCTTGTACAAACACTTGGTGAGCAAAATGAGGGCTATTTGGAGTTTAGCTTTGATTCCGAAAAGAAGCTAAAGCACTGTGTTATCAAAGAGGATATTTCACACAGTCAGCGTGTTGAAAAATTCGACTTGTATCTTCTTAAACCAAATGGTAAGTATAAAAAGGCATATTCAGGCACAGTAATTGGTATGCAAAAGATTATTAAGCTAAAGGGTAAATGTGTTGGCGCTTTGTTTGTAATTCGCCAGTCACGCTCGACCCCATTCATTAAGGAAATAGGCTTTTATGAGTAACAAAAGAGGTTATGCAATTAGCATAACCTCTTGTTTATTGTATTTAATACATTCTTTTTGTCAGCAGACCATAGCGGTGCAATTAGGTCTTTTTTTGCTCCGTCACCAGTCAGTCTGTGTACAACAACTTTGCTTGGTATAATATTTATACATTCCTCGATAATATCAACATATTCGTCCAGTGTCAGCACATTTATTAGTCCTTTTTTGTACTCATCAGCAAGGTCTGTGCCATCGAGTATGTGTAATAGCTGTAGCTTGATACCATCAGTTGACTTGCAGACATATTCTACTGATTTTAGTATATCGTCCTTGTTTTCGTTAGGTAGTCCAATGATGATATGTGTCACGACATTGATACCAATTTTGTGCAAGTCTTCTACAGCCTTGTCATACACACTTAAATCATATCCTCGACGGATATATTTTGCTGTGTCTTCGTGTATTGTCTGCAGTCCTAGCTCAACGAAAATAGGCTTTATCTTGTTTAGCCTATCCAGTAGTTTTAGCACCTCATCATCAAGACAATCTGGTCGTGTCCCTATCGATATAGCAACAATATCAGGGTGATTTATTGCTTGTGTATAGATTCTTTCTAGTTTATCGACTGGCGCATATGTGTTAGTAAATGCTTGAAAATATGCTATGTATTTTCCGTCACTTATCTTTTTGCTAACTCTTTTCTTTGCGTTTTCTATTTGCTCAGTGATTGATAGCTCTCTACTCTCTGCAAAGTCACCACTACCACCTCTAGAGCAGAATATACAGCCTCTTGTATCTAGTGTTCCATCTCTATTAGGGCAGGTGAATCCACCATCAATGGCTAGCTTGTACACCTTACAGCCAAATCGCTCTTTTAAATATGCGTTAAGACTTGTATATCTCATAAAATTCCTTAATATTTGTTTCGTTACCACATAGGTATGATTTTATTTCGTTGGCATTTAGCTCGTCACCATTAACCTGACAAGCGATACCACCAGCCTCTAGTAGCACCATTGTTGCACCAGCCCAGTCCCAAGGGCGTAGTATCAACTCGTAGTACAAATCAGCCTTGCCACATGCAACATAGCATATATCTAGTGCTGCTGTGCCACAGCGTCTGACCTCGATGCATCTCTGGAATACCTTTTCTGTTAGCTCAAATGTCTCATGTGCTAGTTCTCTTTCGTATGGGCATGTGCCAAATTCTACTAGACTATTGCTCAGATCATTGTCACTAACATGTATTGCCTTGCCATTTAGGTATGCGCCCTTGCCTCTTTGAGCATAGTAAATATCATTCCTGTCTGGGTCAAGCACAACACCTATATATAGCTCCTTGTCCTTTGCTAGTCCAACGCTGATAGCACTGTGCTTAAATCCCTTGATAAAGTTTGTAGTACCATCTATTGGGTCAATGATGAAACAGTAGCCGTCCTTTAGCTCCTTGTTATCATTGCCTTCTTCACCAATAAATGTAGCATTAGGTACTGCCTTGCTAAGCTCATCTACTAAAAAGTCCTGTATCCTCTTGTCGTATTTTGTAACAAGATTTACATTGCTGCCTTTTTCTTCTATACCCAAATCTTTGTCAGCAGATAGATATATTTCTCCTGCCTGCTTTACGATATCAATAATTCTCTCTAGCATAATACCCTCCAAATCATAATGTAATTATATCATAAATGATTGCTTTTTCAATATATATTAACTATGATATCCGTAATTATTGCAAAGCTTATTTTAGCATTGTTAAGACTTATAAATCACGGTGCCACCACTCTGCCTGGTAAGATAGCACTAAAGATAAATTCGAAACTGTTGACACATTTATCAAAGGGTGTTCGGGTGATATGTGTCACTGGTACAAATGGCAAAACAACTACTTGTGCGCTGATATCTAATAATCTTTCTCATAATGGTATGTCATATTTTACTAATAAATCTGGTGCTAATATGATTACAGGTGTTGCAACTGCTTTTGTCGACAACTGTGATATATTCGGTCGTTGCAAAAAGGATTTTGCTGTCCTTGAATGTGATGAAAATAGTCTGCCATTAATTGCAGAATATATCGATGCAGAAATAGTAGTCGTCACAAATGTTTTTCGTGACCAGCTAGATAGATATGGCGAGGTAAATTTCACCCTTAATCAGATTAGCCTTGCTGTGTCAAAAATGAAATCACCAATTTTAGCGCTTAATGCCGATTGTCCATTAACCATGTCACTGTGTAACGACAATTCTGTGTCCTTTGGATTGTCCAGTACAGCTGATATAGCTTCTGTTTCTGACAATCGTTACTGTCCAATATGTAATAATGAGCTACAGTATCATAGCGTTGTATTTGCTCATTTGGGGGATTATTATTGTACTCGTTGTGGCTATCATCGTAGTCGCCCAAATTATGAGCTGTCATTGATCAACGATAGTGTCGTGATGATAAACGGCCATAGATTATTAGTTTCGTTGAAGGGTACATATAACCTATATAATATTCTTTCTGCATATGCTGTATGTGACCTTGTTGGAGTGAAAGATTTTTCTGGACTTTCAACATTCTATGGTGCATTTGGCAGAATAGAAAAATTTAAATATAACGATACGAATATACTTGTCCTATTGGTGAAAAATCCAGTAGGCTTTGCTAATTGTATCGACCTTGTGTCATCAATGGGTGGTATATATAATATCGCATTTGCACTCAACGATAACTCTGCTGATGGCACAGACGTGTCTTGGATATGGGATGTTGATTTTTCATCATTGTCATCATCTATTGATGAATGCTATACATTAGGCACTAGGTCATATGATATGGCATTGAGGTTGAAATATGATGATATCTCGTCTATGTCACTTGATGGTGAATGTTATAGTGACCTAATATCTATTATCAAAAAATCCACTAATGATTTTGTGTTTTTTTCGACATATACCTCTATGATGAATATGAGACATTATTTGGTCGATGAGTTTGGTGGTGATGAATTTTGGCAGTAAGAATAGTTAATCTCTATCCTAATGAGCTTAATCTCTATGCTGATTTTGGCAATGTAAAATGCCTTGAGTGGCGATTGTCAAAGCGTGGCTTTGCTGTTGAAATCCTCAATGTTGGGATAGGGGACAGAATACCTGATTTCGATATAATGCTAATTGGTGGTGGACAAGATAGAGAAATGCGTATTTTGTCAAATGATATTAGAAAAAAGGCACAGTCACTACGCTACTATATCGAAGCAAATAAGGTCATATTCTCTGTCTGTGGTGGATATCAGCTGTTAGGAGAATATTATAGGACAGATAGCGACGTAATTAAATTGTCATCAGCTCTGCCATTTTACACTGTTTCAAATGACTTTCGTATGATTGGTAATACAGTGTATGATACCCAGTTTGGCAAAGTTGTTGGATTTGAAAATCATAGTGGCCGAACATTTCTTTGTGATGATTTGTCTGCATTTGGCGAGGTAGTTATTGGATATGGCAATAATGGATATGATGGCACAGAAGGTATGATATTTAAGAATACCTTTGGTACATATGCTCATGGTCCAGTCTTGCCCAAAAATCCTCACCTTGCCGATGAACTAATCAGTAGAGCAATAGGTGATGTTCAACCACTTGATGATACAGTAGAGAAAATGTGCCATAATGCTATATTAAAAAGATTTGCATAATATAAAAATAATGCTTGCATTTTGTAATTTGTTGTGATATGATATTTCAGCATTGATATATGGGATAACTATGCCCATTT
>CALEHY010000022.1 GCA_937876375.1 uncultured Clostridia bacterium
CAATCCCTCCGTTTCGCTTCGCTCAACACCTCCCTTTACACAAGGGAGGCTTATTTGTTCAACAACATTATAGCACAAAACATGGTTGTCGCGATACCAATAATCTCTGTCATCAATTAATATAAAAACAACTGCCATAACGAAGATTTCGTTATGGCAGTTGCTTTTTGATTAAAACTTTATTGTTTATATTTTATTCTCTACCGTCCCAGCAATATGTGCAGAGTTTATCAGCATCGATACCAACAGACTCAATCATATCATCAAGGCGATGATAACGAAGAGTTGTAAACTTAAGCTGCTTGCAAATCTCATCAATCATACGCTGATATTTTTCGCTATCTGGGTCTGCATATTCCTTTAGTACAGACTCATCGTAGCCTTCACCCTCTAGCTGTAGGATAACACGTCTAGTGATAAGCTCCATCTCTGAGGTTGAGCGTGAGAAATTAAGGTACTTACAACCATATAGTAGTGGTGGGCAAGCTGGGCGAATATGCACCTCTTTTGCGCCATTGTCGAACAAGTACTCTGTTGTTTCTCTAAGCTGTGTGCCACGAACGATTGAATCATCGATAAGTAGTAGACTCTTGCCCTCAATCAAATCCTGAATAGGGATAAGCTTCATCTTTGCGATAAGATTACGCTTTGACTGATGGGTTGGCATAAATGAACGTGGCCAAGTAGGAGTATATTTTACGAATGGACGAGAATATGGCACTCCAGACTCGTTAGAATATCCGATAGCGTGTGCTACACCAGAATCCGGTACACCAGCAACAACGTCCGGCTTAACATTATCACGTCTAGCGAGTGCTCGACCACAGTTGTATCTCATCTTTTCTACGCTGATACCCTCATAGGATGATGATGGGTATCCGTAGTAAATCCAAAGGAATGTGCATATCTTCATCTTGTCGCCAGCTGGGATAAGAGTCTTTACTCCATCCTCTGCATTCATAACAACTACCTCACCAGGAC
This sequence comes from uncultured Clostridia bacterium, assembly GCA_937876375.1. Classification (GTDB taxonomy): domain Bacteria; phylum Bacillota; class Clostridia; order Oscillospirales; family Acutalibacteraceae; genus Eubacterium_R. The sequence goes on from CALEHY010000022.1 coordinate 982, forward strand.
CAAGCTCCTTCATAGTTGTGTAGCCAAGATTGCCGAATGAAAAGCTCTCGAACGCTGCACAGTATCCATCTTCCTTTTCGCCAATAACGATTGGTGTTCTACCCTGCATATCCCTTGCCGCATATACTCCCTTTGGAGTAAGGATAAGCATACTGATAGAGCCCTCGACTAGCTCCTGTGCATATCTGATACCGTCGATAAAGTTTTCCTTTTGGTTAATAATAGCAGCGATAAGCTCTGTCTGGTTGATATCGCCACCCTGCATCTCGAAGAAATGAGTATTACCCTTGATAATCTCCTCCACGATAGCGTCGATATTGTTCACCTTACCAACAGTAGCGATAGCAAATGTACCGTGGTGAGAACGGACAAGAATAGGCTGTGCCTCAAAGTCACTAATACAGCCGATACCCATAGTACCGTGCATATCGTTTGACTCCTTAGAGAACTTTGTTCTAAAAGGAGCATTCTCGATATTGTGAATAGCCTTGTCAAACCCAGTTTCGTTACTGTAAACAGCCATACCAGCACGACGTGTTCCTAGATGAGAATGGTAGTCAACACCATAGAACAAATCGAACACACAATCATCTTTTGATACAGCTCCAAAAAATCCACCCATAGTCATTTTTGTAGTGCAAAAATGCTCTACATTCCTCCATTTAATTTGTCGAGAGTATTATAACAAACAACACTAAAAAATCATAGTGTAAAAATGCACAAAATTAGTTATGCTCATAGTAAAAAGCATTGGCTATATTCATCGGTTTTAAACGATATAGTAGCTGGGATATTGCTGTCTTAACTCTATTGCGTGTAAATTCGATATTATTCTCACATTTGATGACTGGTAGCTCCTCACCAGAGTAATCAAACACCTTTGCCTCATTTGGCAATAGTGAGAAATAATTCTCCTCAAAATTGTCGATATCGATATAGATATTTCTAGCATACTTGTCAGCAGTAATAACGAGCTTGCCATCAGTGATGCTAGCAACAACATTTGCCCTCTCAAGTGACTTAACATTGTCAAAAACAAATCTCTTGTCACCAAAGGATGCCGACATAACGTCATTAGCCCTTAGCGCATAATCAAGAACAATCTCAACAGTGTTAGCCTTTGATGACACAGAAAGTGACTTATTCATCACCTCTTTGCCACAATTATTGACCTTGATATCAATAGTGATATCCATATCATTCAAGGTATCGTTATGTAGATACAGCTTGCCATCATTATAGCTGAGTGCAACTGGTGAGAAGAAATCACGAGCCATATACATCATAGCCTTCTGCACACCTAAAAAGTCAACTGATGACCAGCTAGGACAGCACCAAACATCGTTAAGCTGCCAGAACAATGCACCATTGCATCTGCCCTTATTTCGTCTAAAATGTTCTGTTGCACTCTTGACACATTCTGCCTGAACAATACCAGTAAGATATGGCAAATCGTCAAAATGTACTGGATCATCAAATCTATCCTTGAGATAGAACATCATTTTCTCATTACCACCGATACACTTTTGATGGGACATAAATGCATCAGATGCCAAATCAAAATCATCCTCTGTTGCAAACTGCTTGATAGCGCTCATTGATGGTAGCGACTCCAAGCCAAACTCGGACAAAAATCTAGTATATCTCTTCTCATAATAGTTAAGTGGCTTTAGTCCATGCCATACATTCCACATATGAGTATCGCCAACCTCATCGGCTGTGTTCTTGCTAAATGGCTTGTCACCAAGTGGTGATGATGGGATATAATCAACGTCAGTTAGTGGTGCAATATGCTCTGCGAGCTGATGATAGAAGAATTTTTCGTATACCTTCATAATCTCCATTGTCTTTGGTAAATAGGAGAACATAGCCTCTAGCTCGTTGTTACCACACCACAAACCTAGTGATGGATGAGTAGTCAGACGAAGGACATTTGTCTTTGCTTCTAGCAAGCATTCTGCCAAGAAATCATCCTCATAGAATGGATACATAAGACAAGCGTACATAAAGTCCTGCCATACTAGAATACCTAGCTCATCGCATCTATCCATTAGATAGTCACTAGCGTATTCGCCACCACCCCAGATGCGTATCATATTAAAGTTTGATTTAACGCACAAATCAAGATAGTAATCAATAGTACTTTCATCAGCATCCTCTGGTATTGCGGCAAAAGGTATCACGCTTGCACCCTTTGCAAAAATATCAACACCATTAAGGATAAACTGGAAATTAGTACCATATTCATCAGCAGACTGATTAAGCTTAATTGTACGGATACCAATTCTCTTCTCCACGGTCATCTCTGCATTTTTAAACACAACAGTATAGAGTGGTTGTGTAGTCTTGCCACTAACGTCGTGAGTGTACCATAGCTCTGGATTTTCGATAACAAATTCATTGCCATCAGCTGTAATCTTGTCGCCATTTGGAGCAATGATATACACCTCGTCAACATTTACAGCGTCAGCCCACACCTTGTTGCCATCTTGCTTGATAACAATATCTTCGATACGATTGTTAAAGCATTGAAGTTCAACATTGCCGATAAATTTATATGGCACACAAGGACCCCAGTCCCAACCGAAATGACAGCTAGGCTTACGCAAATATGCTGCACCGTCAGTACCGTTAGCATTCTTTGGTAGCTTGTGCTCCTCTTGACGCTTAACGATATAATCAGTCGCACTGGCTAGCTCAAATCTAATCTTATTTTCACCAGATACAAGTAGTGCCTTAATATCAGTATCTACTGGGATATGAGCATTTCTGCTCTCGAATGCAAGTGTATCATTAACAAAGCATTTGCAAAGTGTATCAATCTTGTCACAGCAGATATGAATATGCTCATTTTGTAGCATATCGTCAGTAACAGTGAATGTATTTTCTGCTACCATTGTCTTGTGGTCAACAGAATCTACAACCTCGTCAGCATTCTTGCAAACAAGTGGATTCTCTATCATGCCATTAGCTATTAATGATCCAAAATCAGAAAATGGAGCATCAACACTATATTTTTCAAATCCGTCGATAGCAACGATAAACCCTTTATTTAAACAAATCTTTTCCATATCAATCTCCTGTTAATTGAATTTTGGCAAATAATCACCATGAGCGTCAATCAGCTCATCACACATTTTTACAATACTATCAATATCAAGCTCACTAGCTGTGCGAGGGTCAAGCATTGCAGCAAGATAAACGTCATTCCTCTTTAGCGACCTAGCAGCCTCGATAGTCATAAGCTGACAGTTAATATTAGTCATATTTAGTCCAGCACAAGCTGTAGGTAAAGTGCCTACATATGTTTGGTGAATGCCCATACCATCTACCATACAAGGCACCTCGATACAAGCTTCCTCTGGAAAATTAGTAATTAGATGGCCAGTGTTAAGCACATTACCACCAATCTTGTATGGATTGCCAGTGATAACAGCCTCCATAATACGAGATGCATACTCGTTAGAGCGCTTGATATCCTTGATACCATTCTGCTTTAGCTCGGCATATTCCTTTTTCCAGCCCTCAATTTGATTAACACAACGTCTTGGATATTCATCAAGTGGAATATTGTGTCGCTCAATAAGCTCTGGGTATTTTGACTTAATAAAATATGGGTTGTATTCTGCATTATGCTCACTGGACTCTGTACAGTAATACCCAAATCGGTCGAGATACATATATCTAACCTGATCGTCAAAGTCCTTGTCATTAAGCAGTCTATCGTGAGCTCTGCGTCTAACCTCTGGCATAATATCATTGCCATATTTATCCTTTAGCTCTAACAGCCAAGCCTGATGGTTGATGCCAGCGATAATCTCCTTGCGACCATCAAGATATTCATCCATGCCTAAGCCCTTTAGTAGCCATTCAGAACAGCCCTGTACGGAATGGCAAAGACCAACAGTATTCTCAAAGCTGTATCTCTGCATATAGCCTGTAATCATTGCCATCGGATTAACATAATTTAGGAACATGGCATCTGGGCACACCTCTTGCATATCCCTAGAAAAATCATCTACCACTGGAATAGTGCGTAGTGCTCTCATAATACCACCGATACCGAGTGTGTCAGCGATAGTTTGACGAAGGCCATATTTCTTTGGTATCTCAAAATCAATAATTGTGCAAGGGTCGTATCCACCAACCTGAATAGCATTGATGACGAATGATGCACCACGAAGTGCTTCCTTCCTATTCTCTACACCAAGGAAGGTAGTAATTTTTGCTGTATTGCCTACAGTGTTGTTCATCGCCTCAACGATAACTCTACTCTCCTCTAGTCGACTACCATCGATATCATACAGAGCGAATTCGCTATCCTTTAGGCATTCAGTAGACAAGCAGTCACCGATAATATTTCGTACAAATACTGTACTACCAGCACCCATAAATGTTATCTTAAGTCCCATAATTATCTCCTATTTTATAACACTCCAAAGAGCGATATTCAACGCTAAAAAAATCAAATTGTATACAGTAAATGTCACAATATATTTTGACATTCTTACATTAGCCTTGGCAACCAATTTGAAAGATATCAAACTTGCCATAGATGCTATCAGTGTGCCAAGACCACCAAGGTTCACACCGACAAGCAAATCTCGTGCATTGTCAGTAAATCCAGACAGCAATATCGCTGCTGGCACATTAGAGAACACCTGACTAGCGCCGATGCCCACTAACACCTCATTGCCATTAATAATCGAGCCCAAAAATGTGCTAATAGCATCAATCCTACCGAGGTTGCCAATAAATATAAACAAGAAAACAAATGTAAACAGTAGCGAATAATCTATTCGCACAAAGACTCGTCTGTCAACAATGAGCAAAGTAACGACAGTAACCACCATCAGCACCAAGAAATGCAACACCCTAAATACTGTCAGCATAGCAACAGCAAAGAGCACAGCATACACAACGACCAATTTCTTACTAATTATAGTTGTACTATCCATCTCCTTTGGTGAGATGCTCTCATTCTTAACGAAAAAGCAGCTGATGATTATCAACACCAGTGACAGCACAGCATATGGCAATATAGCACTGGCAAAATCAGATATCGTCATATCAAAGTTAGAGAACAGATACAGATTTTGTGGATTGCCAATAGGGGTTAGCATACTGCCCAAATTAGCAGATATAGTTTCAATCACGACAAGTGTGATAAGAGGCTTCTTATTCCCAGAAAGGTCAAGCGTAAGGATGGTAAACGGAACAAACGTAATCAGTGCAACATCGTTCGTAATAAGCATCGAAGAGAAAAAGCATAGTAGCGAAAAATACACACAAAGTGATCTAGTGCTCTTGACCCTCTTTAGTAACGACTTGGCAAGGATGAAGAATATGCCTTGACGATTTAGTGCACCGACAATCGCCATTAGACAAAACAGCAAGCCCAGCGTACGAAAATCGATATATCCGATATATTCCTTGTCGACACCAACAATGACTGATGACACCACAGCAAGCAATAATGATATGATGAGCACAATTTCATCCTTGACGAAATGCTTAATTTTTCTAATCATCTATTTTTTGAAAGCGTAATACTTCTCTACCATCAACAACGACAGTCTCGTCCCACATGCTGATAGGTCTAGCCCAAATCTTGCTATCATCAGTAGTGTCTTGATAGATAACCATATATTCCAATGTTTCGCTATGTCTAGCAACACAGAGCACTCGATAGATATTGCCCTTGTAATGCCTATATACTCCATTAATTTGTTCCATAGTCCCTCCAAATCATATATGTATATTAACATATATATAATATTTGTACAAGGAACTATTGATTTCTTTACCAAATTGTAAAAAGTTGTTTTTTCCCTTGCAAAGAAAACGACATGATGATAAAATTTATATATAAATCTGTCATTTGTATAGGAGGATAAAACTATGGCAAACAAATATGCTGGAACACAAACAGAAAAGAACCTAGAGGCTGCATTCGCTGGTGAGTCTCAGGCTAGAAACAAGTATACATACTTTGCTTCTGTAGCAAAGAAAGAGGGCTATGAGCAAATCTCTGCTCTATTCCTAAAGACAGCTGACAACGAAAAGGAGCACGCTAAAATGTGGTTCAAGGAGCTAGGTGGTCTTGGCGACACAGCTGCTAACCTAGAGGCTGCTGCTGATGGTGAGAACTACGAGTGGACCGATATGTACGAGGAGTTCGCAAAGACAGCAGAAGAAGAGGGATTCAAGTCTCTTGCTATCAAATTCCGTGCCGTTGCTGCTATCGAAAAGGAGCACGAAGAGAGATATCGTGCACTACTAAAGAATGTTGAGACAGCACAGGTATTTGAGAAGAGTGAGGTTAAGGTATGGGAGTGCCGTAACTGTGGCCATATCGTAGTTGGCACAGCTGCACCAAAGGCTTGCCCAGTATGTGCTCATCCACAGTCATTCTTTGAAATCAGAGAAATCAACTACTAATTATTAACAATGCCATCTACTAAAGGGAGCCTTTTGGCTCCCCTTTTTATTTGACAACAAATAGTAGTAATGATATATTATTTAACATATAAATAATTATTGAGGTGTTTGAATGACAAAGCTTTTGATTTCAATAGTAAAAAAGAGAAAAAACAGTAATTTTAGAAACGATATTGGAGTAATGAGTGGTATCGTTGGTATCCTAGTCAATGCTCTATTATGTGCAATAAAGTTCGTAGTAGGTAGTCTAACTGGCTCTGTATCTATCACAGCAGATGCCCTAAACAACCTGTCCGATGCTGGATCTAGCGTTGTCACCATCGCTGGAACAAAGCTGTCCGAAAGACCTGTCGACAAGGAGCACCCATTCGGTCATGGTAGAATAGAATATATCTCTGCTCTAGTGGTTGCATTTTTCATTTTCCTAATGGGATTTGAGCTAGGCAAGAGCTCTATTGAAAAAATCATTCATCCAAGCGAGCTAAAATTCAATATCGTATATGTAATCATTATTGCTGTGGCGATTTTGGCAAAGGTATGGCTATCATACTTTAACAAAAAGCTATATGTCATCACCGATAATCTCAACCTAAAGGCTGTTAGCCAAGATAGTCTAAATGACTGCATATCAACTAGTGCTACTATCATCGTTATGGTAGCTTGCCATTTCTTCAACATTCCTTGGCTAGATGGTGCAATCGGTCTTGGTGTGTCAGCATTTATACTATTCTCTGGTGTTAGCATTGTAAAGGACATACTCGGCCCACTACTTGGTCAGCCACCAGCAGAGGAGCTGGTAGATGGCATCAAAAATATAATGCTAAATGAAGAGCTAATCATCGGTGTACACGATTTGATTGTACACGACTACGGTCCTGGCAGAATTATCGCATCAGCACATGCAGAAGTGCCATCAAATGTCGACGTTATGCAGGCGCACGACGTTATCGACGTTGTTGAACAAAAAATTCGTGATGAGCTAAACATTATAATTTGTATTCATATGGACCCAATCGTCGTTGATGACGAGGAGGTCGACAAGTACAGAGAGCTATGTGCAAAAATCTTAAAGGAATATAATGAGGAGTACACCTTCCACGACTTTAGAATGGTCAAGGGTGAAACACATACAAATCTTATATTCGATATTGTCACAACCTTTGACAAAAGCTATGACAAAAAGAAGATTATTGAAGAAATAACAGCAATGTTTAAGGCCGTTGACCCAAAGCTATTTTTGGTAATCACACTTGAACACCCATACACATAAACGAAAGGGTAGCTATATGCTACCTTTTTTGTTGACTATATGGCACGATTATTGTACAATATTCTCATAATGTAAAGCAAAGGAGAATATCTATGCTAAAGCCATCATTAATTGCAAAAACAACCCCAAAGGCGAACGACCACCAAATATGGACTGGTGACGGAATGCGAATTACATTTCTCACTCCTCGTCTTATCCGTGTTGAAACTGGTAATACCACTGATTTAGCAAGCTACACAGTATGGAACAGACAGTTCGACAAAGGTAATTTTGCTGTTACAAAAGACAGTAAATTCATCAAGGTTGAGACTGATGACGTCATCTTCAATATCAAAAATGGCACACCATACAGTGTATATTTCAAGGATACAAATACCACAGAAATATTCTCAAAGCAAAAGAATCTAAAAGGTACAAGAAGGACTCTTGACGAAACATTTGGCAAGGTAGATCTTGATGATGGTCTAATCACAGAGGGTGGCGTGTATCTGTACGAGGACAAGTCAATGCTACTCGACAGTGACGGTCATTTCACAAAACGAAATAATGGCAAGGACTACTATGCATTCGCTTATGACAAGGACCACAGAGCTACTATCAAGGCATTCTATTCTATCAGCTCACCTACTCCACTTATCCCAAGATTTGCACTAGGTGTATGGTGGAGCAGATACCACGCATACACCCAAAAGGAATACCTAGACCTTATGGCAAGGTTCAAGGCTGACGATATTCCACTAACTGTTGCCACTATTGATATGGACTGGCACTGGGTAAAAGATATCAAGAAAAAATTCGGTGTCAACTATGGTGGCTGGACTGGTTATTCTTGGAACACAGAGCTGTTCCCAGATTACAAAGAATTTTTCAACAAGCTAAAGGAAGACAACCTACATATCACGGTCAACCTACACCCAGCTGATGGTGTTCATTCATACGAGGATATGTACGAGGATATGGCAAAGGCTGTAGGTATCGACCCTAGCACAAAGAAAAAGGTTGATTTCAAATGTGGTAGCGACGATTTTTGGAACGCATATTTCGATATTCTGCATAAGCCATATGAAAAAGATGGTGTTGACTTTTGGTGGATTGACTGGCAACAGGGCAAGCATAGTGACGTGCCTGGACTGGACCCACTAAACGCTCTAAATCATTACCACTACCTCGACAACGCAGAGGATGGCAGAATGCCAATGATACTATCACGATATGCTGGATTTGGTTCACACAGATATCCACTTGGCTTTTCTGGTGACACTGCTATAACATGGGATGTACTAGATTTTCAGCCATATTTTACTGCTAACGCTTCAAACATTGCATACAGCTGGTGGAGTCACGATATCGGTGGTCACCACTATGGCTACAGAGATGATGATTTGTATCTACGATGGCTACAGTTTGGTGTGTTCTCGCCTATTATGCGACTACATTCAACAGCTATCGAGCTACTTGGCAAGGAGCCTTGGAAATACAGAGCAGACGTACACAACTGTGCTAGAGAGTGGCTAAATCTGCGTCACAAGATGATACCATATGTATTCACTATGGACTATCGCACACACGAGGACGGCATTGCTCTATGCGAGCCAATGTACTACTCATATCCAAAAATGGACGAGGCATACAATGTGCCTAACCAATATATGTTCGGTAGTGAGCTAATGGTATGCCCTATCACACAGCCACAGCACAAGGATATGAATATCGGCACAGTCAAGGCATGGCTACCAGAGGGCAGATGGGTCGATATCTTCACTAACCAGAGCTACACTGGTGGCAAGCAAATCACACTATGTCGTGATTTGGATACCATACCAGTGCTTGCAAAGGAGGGTGCTATTGTCCCACTATCAGCTGACGCTGGCAATAGGACTGACAATCCTATCAGCTTCGAGATTTGGGCATTTTCTGGTAACAATAGTTTCACTCTTATTGAGGATAACAGCAAGACCAGCTACGCTGAGCACAAGGCTACAACAAAGATGGATATTGCATACGACAATGACGAAATCACATTCACTATCAACAAAGCAGAGGGTGATTTGTCCGTTATTCCAGAGAAGAGAAATTACAAGGTTATTGTTAAGGATATTGTTGTTGATGGCAAGCAATTAGTTATCGATATCAACGACGCAAGCGTTAAAGAAACACATACAGTAACAATTAAAAACGCAAAGCGTGCTGAAAATGAGGATTTGAGAGAGGCTGTAATTCGCATAATGTCTCGTTGGCAAGAAACAACGAAGAACAAGCAAAAGGCATACAAGCCATTCGAAAACCTGACCGAAAGAAATGAAATCCTAACAGCCCTAAAATCCACGAAGCTACCAAAATCTGTAACCTACGCAATCCTAGAGCATTTGGTGTAAATAAAACATAAAAAAACGGATGAGTAAATGTACTCATCCGTTTTTTATTCTATCCATATTGGGTTAGTGAATGCCCAAAAGAAATCTGGTATTTTGTAGCCCTTTGGCATCTCCTTGCCTCGTCTGGTCATAAAGACATTCTCCACTAGAGTATAGCCCTTTTCAGCGACAGCATTCATACGATAGGTTATCTCTGCACGAATGAAACCCTTGTCCTCTACTGGAACTGTGACCACAAAATAAGGCATATATTGACTAGCTGTGTAGTCAAAAATCACCTTGTCATTATTGTAGAGCAGAACTCTATGTCCCTTTTTCAGCTTTGTGATAGCAAGTCTAGCTACTTTGTTTTCGTCAAGATTTGCTGTATCACCAAGCTGTGCATCACCATAGGTAAGAAAAATCTTGCTTGATTTTGGCGAATTTGACACAAAGCATCTACCCTCCTTTATGGCAGACAAGATTGCTTCCTTGCTATTATCCTCGGCATGAACATATGTCACTGGCATCGCCAAAAACTGCACGCCCAAATAATCACGATGAAAATCAGAGCCACCAACAGCGCCAAGGTGCTGACCTCTCATCAAGCGTTCTACCCACCAGTCACGATTCTTGATATTATCGCTATGCTGAACAGTGTTCCACACCTCAATGCTATCAAAAGGATAATCATCCATATCAAGCAGAAACGGACAGTTTGTACAAAACGGATGATTGACTGACACCATAGCACCAGCACGCTTGCAATCATCAATAATTTTTGCATAGTCCTCTGCTGTATCGAGCTTGTGTGGTGGGTCACTAGGCACAGCAGCTCCCCAAACATTCACATGTCCAGGCTTATCGGTTAGCTCCTGACCTTGAATAACTAGCATATCACCATCATAATATGTTTCGCTAACAGAATTATAGTTATGGTCAGTAATCATTATGTAATCAAAACCAATACGCTTGCAATAATCTATCAGCTGTGATTTTGACAAAACACCATCAGAATTCGTAGTATGCAGATGAGTGTCGCCCATATACCATTTTCTTTTCATAATACACTCTATTTCTCTAAGTGATCGCCACAGTCCTTTATCTCAATAAATGCTGGGCGCTCGTAATCAGTTTGGTTAGGTGTATGGTATGTAAGATACAGCTTGTCATTAGCCTTAAATATCATACCATGACCACCATCGTCATCAATAAGTGGTGGCAAATGCTCGAACTCACCAGTGATTGTTTCATCATTAAAGCGAACAACAGCCTCACAGTAATCATCGCCAATAAAGGTAGACCAAATCATGAGCAATGTACCGTCCTTTGTACGATACATAAATGGACCATCAGTTGTATAATGCTCACCCTCTGGTTTCTTGTCAGCCCAGTATGGTGATGACGCACTAAACAGATAAACTGGCTCTGTGATACGCTCGGACAAGTCATCGCTTAGCTGTGCATAGCACATTGTTCCATCAACAACCTGAATATGCTCGTGACAGAACACGATATATGGCGTATCATTCTCGATATACAAAGTGCCATCAAGTGCTTCCCAATCATGTGGTGTGACAGCCTTGTTACTATGTGGAGTGAATGGACCTAATGGCGACTCTGCCTTTAGTATATGAGTACCACGCCTGCCACTATCCATAGTAAAGGTAGCGAACATATAATATGCACCCTTATACTTGTGCACCTCTGGTGCCCAGTTAACGCAGATATTCATACCATAATCACTGGAGCAGAACACCTCTTTTGGCTCTGACCAATCGACCAAATCAGTCGACACATACACATCAAAGCCACCAGTCATTTGGCCAAAATTCGCAGCTCTAGTACCGTACATATAGTACTTGCCATCCTCAACAAGCACGAATGGGTCACGAATTTTAATATCACTATTTCTCATAATATCTCCAATATATTACTTACCAGATAGGAACTCTACTTGGTTGTCGTAGTCCTTAACTCTTTCAGAATTATTCTCAATAATTCTATCGGTAAATGATAGTCTTGTACTGCGCTTTTTGAGATTTTCGTTAACTCGACGAGACACAGCAATAAAGATAATATAGATATATGGCATACCTAGATTTGTCTCTAGCAATGAGTTAATAATCATTGGTGATAGGAAGTTAACGTCCATACCTGTTACGCCAAGGTTTGCAGAACGGATACCACCAAGGAATAATCCAATCTCCCATCCAGCCTGAACGAGAATGCCAATAACAAGTAGCCAAGGGATATTAACTCTCTCCTTCTTTGTCTTTCTGCTCATATTCCATAAGAACAACAGAACATATCCAACGAACAGAATTAGTGCCATCCAGCCATGGTAAGCACCAGTCTCTCGCCAAATAGTAATAGTGTAATCGTGTGGACCAAATGTCTTGGTTAACAGTGGACAGCATATCCACCAACCCAAAATCAAGGTTGTCCACTCGAACAAATTTTTATCCTTTGAAATCCAGAGCCAAATCCATGCAAAATTGGTAAATCCGTAGCTCATAGACATCCACATTAGCACCCAAAACAGCTGTCCTTGTGTACCCTCTACACCATTCATAAGCAGATGACGAGAGCCAGTAGCCAAATGGAAAATACCAAAATCCACGATTTGATATAGTATTCCAGCAAGGACACCAACAATGATTGTGATATACTTCTTCTTAAACAAGAGCATACCGATAAATAATACTAAGAATGCAATATCGAGCCACATATAAAAAGGCTCAAATACTCTTTGTGCAACAACTTCCATAAAAAATCTCCTTTACTTTTGATACATACATTCTACCATAATATGTAAAAAATTGCAATAAAAAAGGCTCTCATAGAGAGCCTTTAAATATCAAATATTAGCCAAAATATCTCTGTAGAAGACCTGCAAATGCCTTGCCGTGTCTTGCCTCATCTCTTGCCATCTCATGAACTGTGTCGTGAATAGCGTCAAGACCCTGCTCCTTTGCCTTCTTTGCGAGCTCTGTCTTACCAGCTGTTGCGCCATTTTCTGCAGCAACTCTCATCTCAAGATTCTTCTTTGTTGAATCTGTAATAACCTCACCAAGTAACTCTGCAAACTTTGCAGCGTGCTCTGCCTCCTCGTAAGCAGCCTTCTCCCAGTACATACCAATCTCTGGATAGCCCTCACGGAATGCAACTCTAGCCATAGCGAGATACATACCAACCTCTGTGCACTCACCATTGAAATTGTCACGAAGACCCTGTAGAATTTCTGCATCAACACCCTGAGCTACACCAACGATATGCTCTGCTGCCCAAGACATTGCCTCGCCGTCCTCTCTAACAGCCATCTTTGCCTTACAAATTGGGCAAACGTCAATAGGCTCATCACTCTCGTATCCACATACTGGACAATAATACTTCTTTTGCATAATAAAATCTCCTTTATTAAAAATTATTTACATTCATTGCATAATCCGCTAAAATACACGTCTTTAGTAGCAACAGAAAAACCATCGATCCCACTATACTGCACATTGCTAACGTCAAAATCAAATATCTTGCCACAGCAATTACAAATAAAATGACCGTGCAAACTGGTATTAGCATCGTATCTAACACGAGTACCATCAATATTAATCTTGGTGATAAATCCATTCTCTACTAATGATTGGAGCGAATTATATACCGTGGTCTTTGAAAACGAAGGATGAATACTAATAACACTCCTGTATATTTCGTCAGCATCTGGGTGTGTTGGGTTCTCACACAGATATTTGAACACAGCAATACGCTGTGGTGTAGCCCTAAATCCCCTTTGCTTGAAAAGAGCAGTAATATCAATTTCGTTCAAAAAATCACCACCTTGTAACAATTACTAACTTGTAATGATTGCAATCTATATTATACACGATAAAAATAAAAAGTCAATAGTAATTTACAACATAATCTCATTATGCTATTATAGATTAAACAAAAATGAAGGTGTGGTGAAAAAATGAAGAAAATCGTTGTGGGCATACTCGCTCATGTCGACTCTGGCAAAACGACATTATCCGAGGCTATGCTATTCCAGTCTGGCAATATATCAAAGCTTGGCAGAGTTGACAAGCGTGACTCATTTTTGGACACCTTCTCGTTAGAAAGAGCAAGAGGCATCACCATATTTTCAAAACAAGCAGTGCTAAACTATGCTGACACAGAATTTACACTTATTGACACACCGGGTCATGTGGATTTTTCTGCAGAGACAGAAAGAACGCTTCAGGTGCTCGACTATGCAATACTAGTTATCAGTGCCACTGATGGTGTACAAAGTCACACCCAAACCCTATGGAAGCTACTATCAAAGTACAATATCCCTTGCTTCATTTTTGTCAACAAGATGGATCTTGATGGTGCTGACAAGGATGTTGTAATGCATCAGCTGTGCACAAAACTGAGCGATGGCTGTATTGATTTTAGCGATAAGGACGAAATGCTCGACAATATTGCTCTATGCAGTGACGACCTACTGACAAAATACGAAAATGGCAATATATCAAACAACGATATATCCAGTGCAATAAAGAACAGACAGGTGTTCCCTTGTCTGTTTGGCTCCGCACTGAAGCTTGATGGTGTTGACGAATTCTTATCCTGTATCGAGAGGCACACCATTATGCCAAAGTATAGTGACAAATTTGCTGGCAAGGTGTACAAAATCAGTGAGGATAAAGGACAACGACTGACTCATATCAAAGTCACTGGTGGCAAGCTAAAGGTACGAGATATTCTACCAAGTGACAAAAACGATAATAACGAAAAAATCAGCCAAATTCGTATATACTCTGGTGACAAATTCACCACCGTTGATGAGGCAGAGGCTGGCACGATATGTGCACTGACTGGCATCACATTTACAAACTCTGGTGATGGACTGGGCACAGAGTCGAACAGTTCAATGCCAGTGCTAGAGCCAGTACTGACCTACCGACTAGAGCTACCGAGCGATATTGACGCCCACACAGCATTAGAAAAAATGCGAATACTAGAGGCAGAAGACCCACAGCTAAAGGTTGAATGGAACGAGCGTCATAGCGAAATCCAAGTTAAGCTGATGGGCGATATTCAGCTAGAGGTATTAGAAACAATTATCGCTGATCGATTTGGTATCAACGCAAAGTTTGGCACTGGTAGCATCATATACAAGGAGACAATCGCTGATACAGTTGAGGGTATCGGTCATTTTGAGCCACTACGACATTATGCCGAGGTACACCTAGTGCTAAAGCCTGGCAAGAGAGATAGTGGCATTGTGTTCAAGAGTGAATGCAAGGAGGATTTGCTAGACAAGAACTGGCAGAGACTAATCCTCACCCATCTGTACGAAAAAAATCATATTGGTGTCCTAACTGGCTCGCCGATAACAGATATGGAGATAACACTAGCATCTGGCAAAGCACACCCAAAGCACACAGAGGGTGGCGATTTTAGGCAAGCGACATATCGTGCAGTCAGACACGGACTACGCTGTGCAAAATCAGTCCTACTAGAGCCGATATACGAGTTCACGCTCGAGGTGCCGACTGAATGCATCGGCAGAGCTATGTCCGACATACAGTATATGCACGGCACATTCAACTCACCAGAGAGCGATGGCGAATATTCAACCATCACTGGTACAGCACCAGTATCGACAATGCACGACTACTCTCGTGACGTAATGCAATACACTCATGGCAAGGGCAAGCTAATCTGTGCACTGAAGGGATACGAGCCTTGTCACAATAGTGACGAGGTGATAGCAAAAATTGGATACGATTGTGACAGCGACACGGACAACACCTGTGATTCCGTATTCTGTTCACATGGTGCTGGATATAATGTAAAATGGGACAAGGTCAAGAGCCACGCTCATCTACCATCTGCTCTATCTACGCCAAAGAGTGAATACGCTGTGTCGAGTAACAGACGACCACTGTCATCATACAAGGACAAGCAAGATTTGTTCGCTCTTGATAAGGAACTAATGGAGATTTTTGAGCAAACCTATGGTCCTATCAAGAGACGCAACGAAAATGTCGAGGTGCATTTTGACCTAACCGAAAGCAAGGACAAAAAGCCAAAGCAGCAAAAGTCAAAACCAGTGCCAAAATATGATGGTAAGGAATATTTGTTAGTCGATGGATACAATGTAATATTCGCATGGGATAATCTAAAGGAGCTATCAAAGGATAATATCGATGGCGCTAGAAATGCACTAATCAACATTCTTTGCAACTACCAAGGCTACAAAAAATGCGAGATAATTGTCGTCTTTGATGCATACAAGGTAAAGGGTGCACGACGAGAGGTTGAACAAATAAATAATATCAATATTGTCTACACCAAAGAGGCAGAGACAGCCGATATGTATATCGAAAAGGTATCACACAAGCTAGCTAAGGGCAACAAGGTGCGAGTTGTCACCTCTGATGCACTAGAGCAACTGATTATTCTCGGCAACGGAGCGTTGAGAGTATCATCAAGAGAATTCTTGACCGAGATACAGCAAGCAGAAGAAACAATCCGACAAATCATAGACGAAAAGCATTAAAAAGGACAGTGGATAAATCCACTGTCCTTTTCTTATACATTTACCACTATTTCATCACCGGACAAATCGAACACAATGTCGCACTCTGTGCTGTAATAGTATTCGCCTAGCATTGAGGCAATATGTTCAATGTTTTTCTTGGTTTCCTTGCTTTTCTTCGCTGTGATAACGGTATATGCTGGGTCGACTAAATCAAGTAGCTTTTCTTCACACCAGACTGCTCTGCCGTGATACATAAGCTTGAGTATATCAGCTGACATTCCGTCATCATAACAAATCAATTCTACTAATCTTTCATCCTGACAATCGCCAGTGAACAAAGCTGTTTTGCCCATTATATCAACCTTGAATACCAATGAGGAATTGTTGCTCTGCTTCTTTTCGTACTCAGTTTTTTGTGCTGGATAAAAATCCAGTTTTATATCCCCCACATTAAAGCTCTGCTCATCAGATATCTTAAGTGTTTCTATACCATTTTCGTTAATAAAATCGAACAGTTCCTCTGTTTCATCAGTATCCTTAACATACTGTGGATGAACAATTTTCTCGACTGATATCTGCTCCATAATTTTCAAAGCACCGCCACAATGGTCCTTATCAAAATGTGAAAAGATAATCATATCTAGCCTGTCGATACCGTTATCGAGCAATTTTTCTGCAATTTTTTTGCCATCCTTTTTCTCACCAGTGTCAACAAGAATGGTCCTGCCACTATGCTTAATAAGAGCACAATCAGCATCATTCTTTGTTTCAAAAAACACTATACTAGACTCTGTTATCACAAGGCTCTGCTCCTCATTCTTCTCACTATTGCCACAACCAACAAGACAAGCACACAGCACTATACTCATCAAAGCACAAAGATATTTTTTCATACTATCACCTATACAATAACATATGGTAGTCCGTCGTCATTAAACGCAATCTCTCTAATCCTAGCATGACGACAAGGGTCATACAGTGATTCCTCGCAGTATGTACCACAATCACCAGTCAAATGTGACGATGGTCTAGCGTGATAAACAATCAGCTGGCGACCATTCTCATCAACAACAAAGCTATTATGCCCCGGTCCAACCTCATCGGTCAAATCATCAGTAGACAAAATAGGTCTATCCATCTTGTGCCACGATGATATATTCATCAAATCGCTGTCTGCATCAGCCCACAGCATACCCACACAGTACTCTGCACCAGTGCCAGATGCTGAAAAATACACAATAATTTTATCATCTGATTTGATAACACTAGCACCCTCATTAACCTTAAATCGAACGCATTCCCAGTCATACTCTGGACGAGTTAGGAGAATCGGCATTGATATGAGCTTGTTTGGCTCTGCTGGATTAATCTTTGCCATAAAGAGCACAGAATTATCCACAATTTCTGCCCAGATGAGATAGTGCTCGCCATTGTGCTCAAAATGTGTCATATCTAGTGAAAAATGAGTGAACGACACATTGTCACCATCACTTGCTTGCACCATACCAAGCTCAATATATTCGTCATTTATTGGGTCATCACCAGTGCATTTTAACATATATGGACGAATATTCCACACATCATCCTTGTCACCAGCAGCAAAGAAAACATACCAGCTACCATCGATAAAATGTATCTCTGGTGCCCAAATATGAGCAGCCATATTGCCAGATTTGTGTGCCACCCAGATAGTGTGCTCCTCTGCATCACGCAAGCCGATAACAGTCTTGCTACGACGAAGAATTATTCTATCATATCCCTTATCAACACTATAAAACGCTGGATATGACGCTGTAAAATAATAGTACCCATCTGGACCCTTTGTAACGAATGGATCTGCTCGCTCTGTAATAAATGGATTTGGATAATTCATATATTGCTCCTAATTGTTTTTATGTCCCAAGTATATCATAACTAAAGTATTTATTCAATAAAAACAAATAGTGGGGGTGTTGCATTTGCACACCCCCCACAATACTTATTATATTTTATTACCTACAATGTAGCCATCGTACACAGCGTTTGGAATAATTCCACCACCGTTCGAATCACCGATATTGTAAATCTCTGCGATTTCATCCTTTAGTGAGTCATACAGGCTAGTGTTTGGTCTGTTACCGACTGCAAGCACTACAGTATCAGCGCTAACGCTCTTTACCTCGCCACTCTTGTCAGCATAGTAAACCGAGGTAGCAGTAATCTTGTCGACCTTACATTCAGTCAGCATTTGGACACCATTGCCCTTTAGATGACCTAAAAGAATAGTCTGTGAGGTTTTGCCAGTATTCGACGCTAGTGATGGTAGCATCTCGATAATAGCAACCTTCTTACCCTGCTTTGCTAGATACTCTGCTGTCTCACAACCAATAGAGCCACCACCGATTACAACAACATTTTTGCCAGTTTTTGCACCAGCAAGAACGTCGACAGCGTTAATAGTTCTGTCAGAGCCATCAAACTTTATCTTTGTTGGATTAACTCCAGTAGCGCATACTACTGCGTCAGGTTTCATATCGATTATGTCTTCTTTTGTGACCTCTGTACCAAGATGAACATTTACACCAGTAATCTCTAGCTGACGCTCAAGATATGGTTTCATTAGTCCAAGATGCTGTTTGTATGGTGGAATGCAAGCCAAATTCATCTGTCCACCGACCTTATCAGCCTTGTCGTACAAATCAACCTTATGACCACGAATAGCAGCAATACGAGCAGCCTCGACACCAGCAACACCAGCACCGATAACTACAACATTTTTCTTAACCTCTGCTGGAGTGATAGTATAATCATTGTCACCTCTAGCAAGGACAGCGTTACCGGAGCAGATAGCTCTGCCACCATGCTGTAGCTGATGGTCAATACAGTGACCACAGCCGATACAAGGTCTAATCTCGTCCTCTCTGTCCTCATCGATAAGCTTAACCAAATCTGGCTGCGCCAATAGTCCGTGACCAATAAAAATCAAATCACATTTGCCAGATGCAAGAGCCTTTTCTGCCTCAACTGGATTTTGTGCTCTACCACCGCCGATGAGTGGGATTGTCTTTTTCTTTCCAGTTTGTAGGAATATACCAGCCTTAACAAGCTGACATAGTGCAACAGCCATACAATCTGGATATGCAGAATCTGGCTTTTCTCTCTTACCAGCCTCGCTGGACCATTTGCCAGCAAGCACCTCGATAGCGTCAACGCCCTCCTCCTGAAAGCGCTTGCTAAAGTAAATACCATCAACAAGGCTGATACCAGCATCAGTACCCTGCTCGATAACAGAAAGCTTGATGATAATAGCAAAATCATCACCACATAGCTCCCTAATTCTTCTAACAATATTGAGATGGAAGCGCATACGGTTTTCTCTGCTACCACCATATTCGTCAGTACGGATATTAGCTGTTGATGATAGGAACTGTTGACCTAGATAGTAGCCGACGCTATGTATCTCGACACCATCAAATCCAGCCTTCTTTGCACGGAGTGCAGCCTGGGCGTATTTTTCCTCAATGCTCTTGATTTCGTCAATAGTCAGCTCTCTAGGTGTCTCATTGCCAAGGCCCATCATAAATGAATATGGCATAGCAACAGCAGATGGACCAACTGGCTGATCACCAATAATTGGTCGTCTAGCGCCACGACCAGTGTGCGAAATCTGCAAAAACGCCTTTGCTCCACCATCGTGGATAACACCAGCTAGCTTTGACATACCGTCGATATACTTGTCATCATCGATAACTAGCATACCTCTTGTGTTCAGACCAAGTGGAGCATCAACACAGGTTACCTCTACGATAATAGCACCTACTCCACCCTTTGCTCTTTCGGAATAATGATTTAATACAGCGTCGTTAACGAAGCCATTGTCTGCTTGGCTCATACCCATAGCAGCCATAACAGTCTTGTTTCGAAGCTCTACATTACCAATTTTTGCTGGTGACAATAAATTAGGATATTTTGGATTCATATTATTCTCCTTTAGCCAGTTATGGCAAAATTTCTAGCCAGTAACCATCTGGGTCTGTTATAAAATAGATACCCATATCGTGATTTTCAAACACGATACAGCCCATCTCCTCATGTTTCTTGTGTGCAGCGTCAAAATCATCTGCCCTAAATGCAAGATGGAACTCGCATTCACCAAGATTATATGGCTGTGGGTGATCCTTTAGCCAAGTTAGCTCTAGCTCAAAGTCACTGTCATCACTTGTTAAATATACGATGATAAAATCATCAGTAGTCTTTCTTCTAACCTCGTACAGACCAAGTGCCTCTGCATAAAAATCCATAGATTTTTGCAAATCAGCGACATTGTAGTTCTCATGTATCATCTTATAGCTCATAGTATATCTCCTAATTATAAGCTAAGTAATTTTGCGATTTTCTCATCATTCATATCATTGATGAGCAGACCATTTACTACAGTATTTGTTGAAGATACAACACCCTCGATAGTCTGTGCTGTTTTTCCAAGGTCACTACCACCAGAGGTAGCAAAGAGAACGATTTTCTTATTCTCAAACTTGTGCTCCTTTAGGAATGAGATGACGATATTAGGTGCATTCCAATACCAAATTGGAAAACCTAGATAAATAGTATCGTACTCATCAACATTCTCAATCATATTAGCAAGTGGAATATCCTTTTTGCCAATCTTCTCCTTATTACAACGAGAAATAGGATTGCGCCAGTTCACGTCTGCTTCTGTATATGGCACCTTTGGTGCAATACAGAACAAATCAGCACTAGCTGTGTCAGCAATCTTCTTCGCCAACTCCTCTGTAATACCACTTGCAGAAAAATATGCTACTAATTTATTACTCATAATACTTACTCCTTATGCTTTTTTAATACATTATACCAAATTTGAATAAAAAATCAATCATTAAAGAAATCATTTATCCTGTTTTTGTAGTCTGGTGCTTCGTCATATATAGCGTGTTCACCATCGTACATATATAGCTCACAATTTAGCTTTTGGGCTATTTCCACCGACGCTTGACCAGTCAGCACTCGGTCATTATTTGCACCTATGACGAGTGTCTTGCACTCAATTCTTTGCAAGTCGTCGTATATATCATAGCTATTGCAAGCTCCTGCTAAAATTTCGAATCGTGCCATCTCGTCATCAGTGCCATCCTTCTCTAGCTCAAACAATGCATCACCTAAGCTGTCTAGCATTTCTGTTGAATACAGCAAGGTAAATATGCTGTGATTTAAAGCGACAGCATTCCTCTGTCTTGCAAGAGATACCCACTCATTAATATTCGACTTTGCGATATCATTCAACCTTGATGCTGATGAGCCGATGACCATTTTTGCAACAAGGTGTGGATACTTAATAGCGATAATCTGTGCTATCATTCCACCCTGTGATGCTCCAAAAACATAAGCATTATCTATGCCAAGCTTTATCATAGCAGACGCTGTATCATCAGCCATATCCTCGACTGTATATCCATTTGTCAAACGTCTTACTCTGTAGAAAACATAGACAGTGTATTCCTCACAGAACATGGAATAAGCCTCTGCAATAGCGTCAGCAGACAGCATAACATTCTTTAGCGACAGACCAGGTATGATGAGCATATTTCTCTTACCACTACCGAATGAGAAATAGTCCATCTCATTATCTTTTATTTCAACTGTTTTAATATCCATTATATCACCATTAACAATGTGCCAGCACCGATTAGTACACAGCCAATTAAAGATTTAACCGTGAATTCCTCATGCAAGAAAATGAACGCCAACACCATAGTAATAACCACACTTAATTTGTCAATAGGCACAACCTTTGACACGTCACCAAGCTGTATAGCCTTGTAATAGCACAGCCAAGACGCACCAGTCGCAATACCGGACAAAATCAAGAACAGCCAGCTTTTCTTGCTTATCTCGCTCAATCCACCTTGAGCATGGGTCAAAAATACCATACCCCACGACATAGCAACAACGACTAAAGTCCTTATCGCTGTTGCAAGATTTGAGTTAACTCCATCAATTCCAACCTTTGCCAATATCGACGTTAGTGCAGCAAACACTGCTGAAAGAATCGCAAATACCACCCACATAATCATACCTCTTTTATAGAATTTAGGAGTGCCTCACAACCTTTGTAAATATCCTTGTAGCACCTATCAAAATCTCTAGTGTACCAAGGGTCAGACACATCAGCAGAGCTACCAGTGTACTCCATAAGCTTATGTACTTTCTGTTCCCTATCTCCACCAAGCATACGAGTCATATTGCGTATATTAGCAGAGTCCATACCTATAAATAGGTCATATTCATCATAATCACTAGCCTTTAGCTGAACAGCACGCTTACCGCTGGTATCAATCCCCTTGCTATCAAGCAATGCCTTGACTGGTGGATATACCGGATTGCCAACGCCATTCCATATCTCCTCTGTGCTAGTCGCAGAGGATGACACGACAAATCGCTCCTCAACACCCCTACGCCTAATCATATCCTTTAGCACATATTCAGCCATCGGCGAACGACAAATATTGCCGTGGCACACAAACATAATTCTCATAAAATCACCGAATATATTATACCATATATAAAGCAGAAAATAAAGCCCACAATCGTTTGATTGTGGGCTTTAAGTATCATTACTTTAGTTCAATATTTTCTTGTCTAGTTCACGTTTTATGATTACATAATATAGCATTGTGCCGAGTGTTAGCATAACTCCAAGCTCTCCAAGTGCAACGAAGCCACCTTGTGTCAAAAAGCTCAATAGGTGAAAATCGCCCTCAATAAAGAAGCATTCAATCTCCCATCCGATAACGATACCATTGAATATCGCTGGCATAAGCATGGATAGCAATGGATATGTACGAACCTTTACATTCTTCAAGGCATACATACATAGAGCCGAGCCAAGTGTTGCAAGTGAGCCAAAAATCATATCAAGTGGTAGTCCTTGACCAATGCTTGCAATGTTAGAGATAACGCAACCTAGAGCAAGTCCAGGAATAGCAGCTGGTGTGAACAGTGCCAAAACATTTAGTGCTTCCGATACTCTGAACTGAACAGCCATAGTTGTTGATGCTGGCCAAATCATAGTCTGGGAATAAGTAAGTGCAGCGTACATTGCTGCGATTATTGCAACCTGTGCAATAAACTTTGTCTTTTTCATTTAATTTTCCTCCGTAGTTTTGTTTTTAGAAGCCACAGGGTGTGACTGGTCAGGATTTTGCGAACTGACAATGGAGATTATAATATAATATCAATGAAAAAGCAACAATTATTTTACAAACTCTATCATATCACCAGTATCCTTTAATTCTCTAAATACTGGGCGTTCGTAATCTGTTCTATTAGGAGCATGATATGTGAGCATAAGCTTGTCACCATGCATAAAGAGCATACCGTGTCCACCATCGTTTGTAACAAGTGGGTCCAAATGCTTAAATGTGCCAGTAATCTCATCATTATCCGAAATCGCTACACACTGTGCATATTTATCATTAACAGAAGTGCTCCAAATGAGAAGAAGTCTGCCATTTGTAGTACGGTACATAAATGGACCATCTGTGATATAATGCTCACCATCTGGCTTTTTCTCGATATAAAATGGAGTTGAGCCACTAAACATATATACTGGCTCGCCAATGCTTTTCTTTAAATCATCTTGTAGCTCGATATAACAAACAGTACCATCAATAATCTGTGTGTGCTCGTGGCAAAAAACAAGATAAGGCTTGCCATCCTTGTTTATATAGAGAGTGCCATCAAGACATTCCCACTCCTCTGGTGTCAGTGCACCTTCGCTATGTGGCACGAACGGACCAAGTGGGCTATCTGACTTTAGTGCAAATGTTCCTCTCAAATTGCATTCTCTTGTAAAGGTAGCAAACATATAGTATGAGCCATTATATTTGTGCACCTCTGGAGCCCAAGATACCTCTCTGTTAAGACCATATTTTTCGCTATTAAAGCATTCGATAGGTTCGCTCCAATTCTCCAAATCTGTTGAGGTATAAACATCAAATCCAGCAACCTTGCAGCCAAAATTTCCTGCACGAGTGCCATACAAATAATATGTATCATTCTCCTTTAACACAAAAGGGTCCCTAATGTTAATATCTTCTTTTTTCATAAAGTTCTCCTTGTGCGAATTAATATTAATCGCTTTTTTATCTTTGTTTCATTATATAGCAAAGCAATTGATTTTTCAACAAATGTGTTGCTTTTGTACATAAATATAGCACCTATTACCCTTTACAAAAGCTATCATATATGATTAAATAATCTGTAATAAGGAGTGATGATATGCCAAGCTACAAGCGATTTAAATATCATTTTGAGCCACAAAAGGGTTGGATGAACGACCCTAACGGACTTGTATATTTTAGAGGTCAATACCACGCATTCTTTCAGCACAATCCATATTCGACCGAATGGGACAAAATGCACTGGGGTCACGCTGTAAGTAATGATTTGCTTCATTGGGAAGAGCTACCTATTGCTCTATATCCAGATCAAGAATACGAGTGTGAAGGTGGTTGTTTTTCTGGCTCTGCGATTGTTAAGGATGACAGACTCTATCTTTTCTACACCTCTGTTGCTGACAAGCAGGCTCAATCCGTAGCTTTTAGTGACGATGGCATTCATTTCACAAAATATGATGGCAATCCAGTCATCAGTGATAATCCACTTGGATACTACGATTTTAGGGACCCAAAGGTTACAGAAATCGACGGACAATATTATATGGTTACAGGCTCTGGCGACAAGGATGCTGGTCAAGTTCTACTGTTCAAAAGTGATGATTTGCTAAAATGGGAATATATCGGTATCCTGTTTGAAGGTGAAGAATACAAGCCTTGTATTGAGTGTCCAGATTTCTTCAAGCTAGGTGACAAATATGTCCTTATGTTCTCAAAGATGGAAGAGCCATCACGCACGACACATTTTGTAATCGGTGATTTTAAAGATAAAAAACTAATCAATACTACTATATATCGACCAGAGTGGGGACGAGATTTTTACGCTCCACAGACAATGTGGGATGGCAGGAGAAGAATACTAATAGGCTGGCTATATCATTGGGGCAAAAAAGCACCACTAGGCTGTCCATTTGCTGGGGCATTATCCATACCAAGAGAGCTAAAGTTGACAGATAATGCCATCTACAACTACCCTGTTGTTGAGGCACAAGGCTCAATGACAAAAAAGAGCAAATATGTCAGCATTAGTGAAAATATAATCACTGTTCATCCAAAATTACAAAAGAAGCGAACATTCTCTATTCCAAAAATCGATTCTGTAGACATTTTTGAAGACACAAAATCAGTCGAAATTTTCGTCAACAAAGGCGAAATATCAATTAGCGAATGGATAGTATAAATTATAAAGGATAAAGTATAAAGGAAAAAATGAAACAAAAGAATTACAAACAAACATTGTTAGCGTGTTATCTTGGATTTGTTATCCAAGCAATATCTGCTAACTTTTTACCACTGTTATATATCACATTTCACAAAACCTATGGCATAGGATTCGGCAAGCTTGCACTACTATCAACAGAGTTCTTTTTAACACAGCTTGTTGTCGATTTTATCTGTGCAAAGGTCGTTGACAGAATTGGATACCGACCTTGCATAATTGCTGCACAAATAACCTCTGCACTCGGTATTGCTGGGCTATCATTTGTTCCAGATTTACTCCCGTCACCATTTGTCGGCATAACAATTTGTGTATTCATATACGCTATCGGCAGTGGTCTTATTGAGGTGCTTTGCAGTCCTATAGTTGAGGCTTGCCCATTTGAAAACAAAGAGAGTGCAATGAGCCTGCTCCACTCGTTCTACTGCTGGGGCTTTGCTGGTGTAATAATCTTTTCAACACTGTTTTTCACCATATTTGGAATAGATAATTGGAAGATACTTGCTATCATTTGGTCAATAATTCCGATATACAACACATACAATTTTGCAAAATGCCCTATCGAAAAGCTGGTCGAGGATGGCAACAGTATGACAATGGGTCAGCTGTTCAAAACGAAGGTGTTTTGGATATTCATTCTGCTGATGATTGGTGCTGGGGCAAGTGAAATCTCTCTTGCTCAATGGGCATCTGCATTTGCCGAGTCAGCACTTCATGTATCAAAGGCAACTGGCGACCTTATCGGTCCTTGTGGATTTGCAATATTTATGGGATTGAGCAGAGCACTGTATGGCAAATTTGGCGAAAAGGTAAATCTAACTGTATTTATGGCATTGTCCGGCATTATGTGCCTTGGCTGTTATCTGGTTGCTGGACTAACAAAAATACCAATTTTAGGACTGATCAGCTGTGCACTGTGTGGATTTTCTGTCGGCATTATGTGGCCTGGCTCAATCAGTATCTCATCATCAATTCTCAAAAGAGGTGGAACAGCGCTATTTGCATTCCTTGCACTTGCAGGAGATTTGGGTGGCTCGATAGGACCATTTATTGTCGGTAACGTATCACAAAAACTGGGTGACAACCTACAAGCAGGTGTGCTGTCTGGTATAATATTCCCAATTATTTTAGTGGTAAGTGTCTTGCTATTAAGGAACAAATATAAAGAACACCATAGGTCATAACAACCTATGGTGTTTATTATTTATAGCTCTATTTTTATACATTTATATTTGTAAAGGCTTTCGCTATACTCATCTGGTTGATGACCACCAGCAAAAAGTGTTATCTTACCATCTGGCTCAACCCTTTCGCCATTATCAAGAACAGCCTTTATCCAGTATTTATCAATTTCAAGCTCAATTTCTTTTGTCTCATTTGCATCGAGCTTAACTGTAGCGAATGCACACAGCTGATAGTTTGGCGTTTCTGTTCT
This sequence comes from uncultured Clostridia bacterium, assembly GCA_937876375.1. GTDB lineage: Bacteria > Bacillota > Clostridia > Oscillospirales > Acutalibacteraceae > Eubacterium_R. The sequence continues at coordinate 28,407 of CALEHY010000022.1, forward strand.
GCTGTCATCATATTTTGCATAGATTTGAATTTTTTCAAGAGCTGTCATATCACCCTTGTTTGTAAGAGCAAGCTTTACCTTAATCGATGAGCTATCCTCACTCAAAACCTCAAATTTGTTATACTCAAAATCCGTATAACCCAGTCCGTAGCCAAATGGATATAATGGCTTTTTATTCAAAAAGCGATATGTTCTGCCCTGCATTTTGTAATCAGTAATATCTGGCAAATCATCCTCTTGATGATAAAATGTTACTGGCAATTTTCCAGATGGAGAGTATTCTCCACCAAGCATTTGAGCAATAGCTAGTCCACCAAGAGCACCTGGATACCAAGCGTGGATAATAGCCTTTGCATGCTGTCTTACCTTGTCGCCCAAGTCAACAGCGCTACCACACATAGTAACAACAACTAGGTTATCCGTGGCGTCACAAACAGCATCAGCTAGCTTACGCTGTGCCTCTGGAAGATACAAGGTCTTCTTGTCTCCATGATTTGTGTATGCATCTTCACAACCAGTGTCCTCACCCTCAATGCTTCTGTCAAGTCCAAGACAAAGGATTGTACAATCTGCTCTTGATGCAACAGCACAAGCCTCACTTTCAAGATTAACGAATCCATCAAAATATTTGCCCTTGTCAAAATACAATAGCGACCCATCAGCAACCGAAATGTCACTGTTAGTAAACACCTTTCTAATACCATCAGCCACTGTAACGTACTCATCTGCATGGCCATTATAGTTGCCTTCAAGGACAGTTGTTGACATAGCATTCGGTCCAATGACAGCAATTTTTGTTTTACTATCCTTACTCAATGGAAGAAAGCTATCCTTGTTCTTCAGCAACACAATACTCTGCCTTGAAGCCTCCAAATTGAGTGCCTTGTGCTCTGCACAGTTAACCTTACTAAACGGAATATCAGCATATGGCCGAATCTCTTCGAACTCACCGAGCATGACTCTGGTCGTGAAAAGTCTAATAGCTGCATTTGTTATAGCGTCATCGTCAATCAAATCCTCTTCATACGCCTCAATCAAATGTGTATATGTGTCACCACAGTTCAAATCACAGCCTTTGTTCAATGCTATTGCAGCAGCCTGTGTCAAATTGTCGACATAATGATGATTTTCCGAAATATCAGCAATCGCCCAGCAATCAGACACGAAATAACCGTTAAAGCCCCATTTTTCTCGAAGAACAGTTTGAAGCTCATCACTTGCACAACAAGGCTCTCCATTTGTTCTGTTGTAAGCACCCATAACACCAGCAACGCCAGCCTTTACAGCATACTCAAAAGCTGGCAGATAGGTCTCATACATATCCTTATTGCTAGCCTCTGCGTTAAATGAATGACGAAGCTCCTCTGGACCAGAATGAACGGCAAAATGTTTCGCACAAGCAGCTGACTTAAGGAATTTGCCATCACCCTGCAAACCCTTGATAAATTCACAGCCAAGAGTCGCCGTTAGATAAGGGTCCTCACCATATGTTTCCTGTCCTCTACCCCATCGTGGATCTCTGAAAATATTGATGTTAGGTGACCAGTATGTTAATCCCTTATATATTCCTCTGTCGCCAAATTCAACACTAGTATTATATTTAGCTCGACCTTCGGTCGAAATAGCATCTGCAACACAGTGAACGAGCTCAGGATTAAAGGTCGCTGACATGCCAATAGTTTGAGGAAAAACTGTTGCAACACCAGCTCTAGCAACGCCGTGCAATGCCTCGTTCCACCAGTTATGCTCATAAATACCAAGCCTCTCTATCGCACTAGCGTTATATAACAGCTGTGACATTTTTTCTTCAGTAGTCATTTTTTCTACTATAGAAATAGCTTTTTTTCTAGCCTCAAAATAGTCCATATTCCCATCACACCTACTCATAATTCTATACAAATATTATATTATTTTGTACAAATCTCGTCAAGTGTAAGCTAACAGGTCTAAATCGACTATTTATATATTCCTCTACCCTCAAAATAATCACAATCATCAAGAAACTCATCCATGCTATCGCTACTCGATGAACCACCAAATAACAACTTGAATGGTAGTAACAATATATAAATTGGGAAAAATAATAGCTTTAATAATAGCATAATATCACCTCTTCATCTCAAGCCTAACATACCCTTATCTCATTGTAAACGAGATTTAAATCGTAGTACAGAAAATGGGACAATGTTGATTATGCTTCTAGCATTACAGCGTGTGCAATACCAGGAATTGGATGACCCTGCTTAACTGAGGTTGGTGACATAAGTGCACCAGTAGCAACGAACAGCACTCGTTTTAACTCGCCAGCCTTAATCCTTTTCATAATATGTGAACACAGCACTGATGCGCCACACCCACAGCCAGAACCACCAGAATTGACATCCTGCTCCTTCAAATCAAATATCATCAACCCACAATCGTTATGAACAGCTTTAATATCCTTATCATAATTCTGCTCCAGTATTTCATACAACAGCTTCGTGCCAGTATACCCCAAATCACCAGTAGCAATCAAATCAAAATCATCAGCCGTCATCCCAGCCCCATCCAAAAACTCACTAATAGTCCTTGCCGCCGCAGGGGCCATGGCTGCGCCCATATTGTTGGCATCCTTGATGCCAAGGTCGGTGATTGTGCCGATACAGATTGCTGGTATTTTGATGCCTTCTGTTGCTGATTTTGCGACAACAGCACAGCCAGCACCAGTGACTGTCCACTGGGCACTAGGTGGACGCTGACCACCATACTCTAGTGGAAATCTAAACTGTCGTTCGCTTGATGCAAAATGGCTCGATGCACCAGCAACACAACAATCTGCTCCAGCCTCTATAGCGACACAAGCGTTGCAAAGTGTCAGCGCCATTGTTGAGCAAGCACCATACATTCCAACAAACGGCATCTCCAAATCCTTTAGTGCAAAGCAAGAGCCAACACACTGGTCAAGCAAATCACCAGTCATAACAAAATTCACATCAGATGGGCTCTTATTTGCGTTAGACAGTGCACGAATAATAGCATCGTGGAGCATTGCTGATTCGGCAAGCTCGAATGATTCCTGACCCATTGTCGTATCGTCAAAAATTGCGTCAAAATCCTCTCTTAACGGACCTTCACCTTCTTTTTTACCACACACTCCAGCAGAGCCAATAACATAATGTGGAGTATCAAAAATATATACCTTTCCACTCTTTCTCATAAAAACACCTCAAATCTATTTTTTACAAAACAGACGAAAATATATATTTTTGTTGACAAATATATTGCTCAGTATTATTATCAACTTGAAAAACAAAAGAGGTAATAATATGCCAAAATCAAACAAAAATTACGAGATAGAATTCTTCAAATTTCTATTCTCCATTGTGATACTGGTATTCCACAGCAAGCTGTTCGCTTGTGCTGATGGAAACCCAAATTTGCTACCGAAGGGATATCTAGGTGTTGAATTTTTCTTCATCGTGTCTGGATACTTTATGGCGATGAGCATTGAGGCAAATGCAAAAAGAGGTATTGAGCCTAGCCCATTTCAATTTGTGTTCAAGCGTGGATGGAGGCTGATGCCAGCGCTACTGTTTGGCTTTATTGTCAGCTTCGTTGTATGGAACTGTGTCTGCCAGCCAAAATCTGCTCGTGATATATTCATAGCACTGACATACGCTATACCAGAGATAACGCTCACTGGTTATCTGGGTATCAATTTCCGTTCGTATTACTACAACGGACCAACCTGGTACATATCATCGATGCTGGTCATTATGTTCGTGCTGTACCCATTCCTAAAAAAATACAAAGAAAAATTTGGTTGCTATATTGCACCTATACTTGCTGTGTTGAGCTACGGTTTCATATCATTCAAGCGTGGCGATTTGGCAACACTGCGTGAATGGATGGGATTTGTTCTAGGGTCATCACTGCGTGCTTGTGGTGGAATATGCCTTGGTATCACAGCATACTATATCTGCAAAAAAGCAAAGGAGTCCAGCATCTCGCTCAATGTTGTTGGCAAAACAGTGGTGCAAATCCTTGAGGTCGCAATATGCCTAACACTGTATATGTATATGGCGAAGCTTTACACTAGCGATTATCACTATGCATCGGACTATATGTTTGTGTTCCTATCATTCATATTAGTAATAATCATATTCGGCAAAGGCGTCGACACAAACAAGATATTCGGTGCGAAGCCACTGCAATGGCTGTACAAATTAAGTCTACCAATATATATTAACCAAAGGGTGCTAGCACATTATCTCAATGAAGTTCACCCAGAGTACGAATTCAGCAAATCAATAGCGATATATTTCATCGGCACAATCGTGCTAGCAATAATATCAATCCCAGTCACAAAGGGTATTGAATGGGTACTAAACACAGTACCAAAAAAACTAACAGAAGAAAAGAAATAAAAAAGACGGTGTAGATAAACTAATCTACACCGTCTTTAATTATACTATCTATTATGCACGAGCGACCATTTCGCCATACTTTTCTTTGCTGTCCTTAATGAACTGCTCAACCTGCTGTGCAGATGGCATAGCATCTGAACAAGAATGTGCAGAGATAAGGATCGATGCTGATGCAGAGCCAAACTCTAGACAATCAATAATTTCCTTGCCCTGTAGCAAGCTGTATAGGAATGATGAGCCATAGCCATCACCACCACCGAAGCCCTTTAGCTTAACAGCTGGGAATGGCTTGATTGTGTAGAACTTGCCATCATTAGTGTAGGCTGTTGAGCCCTCCTTACCATGCTTGATTACACAGATAGTAGCACCAAATGACTGCCAGTACTTTGCTGACTCTGGGTCGCTAGACTTAACACCAACAATACCCTCTGTCAAATCGAACTCCTCTCTTGAGCCCATGATGATATCAGCATTCTGTGCAACAAGGCTGTAGTAAACAGCGATCTCGTCCTTGCTCTTCCAAGTGTATTCACGATAATCGATATCAAAAATGATACGAGTGTTGTTCTTCTTTGCAAGCATCATAGCCTTTAGACAAGCCTCACGAGATGGTGACTTTGCAAGTGCTGTACCACTAATAACGATAGCCTTTGCAGATGCGATATAATCCTCATCGATATCCTCTGGTGCCATACAAAAATCAGCAACATTGTCACGGTACATAAGGATTGATGAATTCTCCTTTGAGAGAATCTCTGTAAATGTAAGGCCTAAGCACTCTCCATTCTTTGCTCTAGTGATTTTTGAGGTATCGATACCCTCTTTGTCAAAATAGTTAACTACAAAATCGCCAAACTGGTCATCACTAACGCAACCACAAAAACCAACCTTACAGCCTAGACGAGCTAGACCAACAGCAATATTAGCTGGTGAGCCACCAACGTATTTGTTGAAATTTGATGACTCTGATAGAGGCATATACATATCAGTAGGGTTAAAGTCAATAGCGATACGACCGATTGGGATAAAATCGAGTGGCTTTGACATATCAAATGTTACATAATTCTGCATAATAATATCTCCTTTTTAGCATTTGCCATCAGAGCCAAAGATGAGTATATGCTTCTTTGCATTTTGGTACGCACCCTCAACCTCTGCTGCCTGCAAATCATAATATCCATTAATTTTGTTGTCATTATAGCACTTTTGTACAGTATTTTCAACCATATCAAAGGTAGCTGTAGCGATATTTATTTTCTTTATGCCAGTCTTTGAGCATTTTACAAAATCATCTGGTGAAATACCAGTGCCACCATGTAGAACAAGAGGAGTGTCAGTGATATCCTCTACCTCCTGCAGAATATCAAAACGAAGCTTTGGTGTAGACTTGTAATTACCATGAGCGTTGCCAATAGCGATAGCAAGAGCGTCGACACCAGTCTCACTCTCAAATCGAACAGCATCCTCTGGTTTGGTGCAGTTGATAGCGATATCCTCACTACCATCCTCTGAGCCACCAACACAGCCAATCTCTGCCTCAACAGCAGCGTCATACTCCTCTGCCATAGCCATAACCTGCTTGGTCATAGCTATATTCTCATCAAGTGGCAAATGTGAGCCATCAAACATAACAGAGGTAAATCCGATATCAAGCGCTTGACCAATCTTCTCTAGTGTCTTGCCATGGTCAAAATGTACAGCAACTGGAGTGTCAGCATTCTCTGCAGCAGCAACCATAAGTGGACCGATAAGTTCTAGTGGTGACTGCTTTAGTCTAACCTCTGCAATCTGCAAAATTACCGGTGCTGATAGCTCCTTTGCAGCCTTGAGTACGCCAAGCACCATCTCCATATTTGCGACTGAGAATGAGCCAACAGCGTAGTTGCCCTGCTCTGCATCAGCAAGCAGGTCTCTCATATTAACTAGCATAATATTAATCCTTTCAATCAAATGACGAGTTGACCGTAAGCCGAGTTCTGTCGTGGACGATTATCTATCTCGACGCAGTGTTGCCACTACGCTCAAGCCACCCTTCGAGGTTATGTGGCGAGCAACCAACTCCTCTGTCGGTGTTGCAGCGAATAGGGTTTACATGGCAGGAGGTGTCTCCATCTCCTCGGTGAGCTCTTACCTCGCCTTTCCACCCTTACCTAAATAATAGGCGGTATATCTCTGTTGCACTTTCCCTAAGGTCACCCTCGGCGGCCGTTAGCCGTTATTCTGCTCTGTGCTGCTCGGACTTTCCTCACATAAAAATATGCGCAACCGTCTAGTCAGCTCGTCTTTTCATATAATAAATCTTTTGTTAGTCAAATGTCAATATTTAATAAAAATAAGTTGAAAAGAATTATGATATGTAGTACACTTAATTTATATTAAAGAGGTGAAACTATGCCTAGATTTGACAACGAAGGATTTAATCCGAACAAAAGAATTAACAACGACGAAAGAGACAGATCAGTACCAGTCGACGAAAACTACTATGCCGGTGGCAAAGATATAATAGACATTCTATCCGACAATAGTGGCGACGTGGTGGACAGACAGGACAGTGTTGATATATACGAATATCTAAACAGCTTTGACGCTCCAAAAAGGACAAGCAGACAGATGGACAAAGACTTTATGCCAGAGGTTATGCGTGACCCAGATGCCGAGCGTAGAGAAAGAGCACAGATAGAATCTGACAGACGCAGAAAAGAGCCAGCGCCAAAGCCAAAGAAGAAAAAGAAAAAGGGCAAGAAAAAGGCAAAGACTATACTACTAGGCATCATAGCTTTTATACTAGCAATCATCATCCTAATAATATCGCTAGTAAATGGTGTGCTAGGCAAAATCAACTACGACGAAAAGCGTGACAACGAGTATATCACCACCTCTGAGCTAGAGGACAGCAAAATGGTAAAGAACATTCTGCTACTTGGTGTTGACGCTAGAGCTGGTGAAGAGAGCGACCAAAGTCGTGCCGATTCAATGATGCTAATATCAGTCGATATGAAACACAAATGTGTAAAGATGATATCATTTCTTCGTGACACATGGGTGTATATCCCAGCACACGATGGTGAGCAGAGATTGAATGCAGCGTGTGCATACGACGGATACAATGGTGTTGTTGATACTATAGAGTACAACTTTGGTATTGATATTGACGGATATGTTGTGGCTGATTTCAATATGTTCGAGGTGCTAGTAGACAGCATTGGTGGTGTCGAGGTCAAGGTAACAAAGGCAGAGGCTAGAGAAGTAACTCATCACAAGAGGAGATACGGCAATGTTAAGCTAAACTCTGGCAAGCAAACGCTCACTGGTGAGCAAGCACTAGCATATTGCAGAATTAGAAAGATTGACTCTGACTTTATGAGAGCAAAGAGACAGCGCACTGTCATCCAGTCAATATTAAAGAGTGTCAAGAGTGGTAATCCATTCAAGCTATACAAAATGGCTAGCTCATCTGCTCCATATATCGAGACAAATCTCACCAAGAGCGAGCTGAAGAGATTTGCACTCTGCGCAGGAATGTGTATCGCAAACGATAATGTGGAAACTAGAGTACCATTCGACGGCACATGGGAATATGCAAATATCTATGGCAACAGCGTTATTGCAATCAACGCTGACAAAAACAAGGAAATGCTAATAGATTATATCTACAACCAGAGTGCCCAAGAGATACTTGAGGCAGAAGCAAACGCACAGTAAAAATTGACACAATAATATATTTTTGGTATAATTTATCATCATAAATTAAGGAGAACAATATGTTAAACCTTATTCCTACCCCAAAAAGCTATAAAGAAAATAATGGCAAATATATTCTTGGTGACAAAATCAAGGTCAAGAGCGATTTTGACCTACCTATCATCAACGAATATGTCGAGCTATGCGACGATGCTGATATCATCATAACAAAGGATGACAGTGTCGCAAAGGAGGGCTACAAGCTATCTGTTACAGAGGATGGCATCACCATCACAGCATCAACAAAGACTGGTGCTTACTATGCTCTACAGAGCATTAGACAGATGGGCAATATGGACCTCGGTGGCAAGGAGATACCTTGCTGTGAGATAGACGATGAGCCTAGATTTGAGTTCAGAGGTATGCAGCTTGATATATCTCGTCATTTCTTTAATATGGACGAAATCAAGCAGATGCTCGATATGATGTTCATGCACAAGCTGAACGCCTTTCACTGGCATTTGACTGACGACAACGGATGGAGAATCGAGATAAAGAAATATCCCCTACTAACCGAAATCGGCTCAAAGAGAAAGTTTACGCAGACTGGTGGATGGAAATCATTCAAGTGTGAAAACAAGCCATACGAGGGCTACTACACTCAAGATGAAATCAAAGAAATCATCGAATACGCTAGAGAAAGAGGTATCACTGTTATACCAGAAATTGACTTCCCTGCTCACTGTGCTGCTGCACTTGCTGGATACAAGCACCTAGCTTGCAGAGAGATTGATAGCGAGGTATTTGGCTTCTTTGGTGGCATAATCCCACAGTGGAGAGACAAGAACTGGAGATGGAACAGAACTCTCTGTCTTGGCAAGGAGACTACATACCAGTTTATCTACGACGTGCTAGACGAGATATGCGACCTGTTTGACTCACCATATATCCATATCGGTGGTGACGAAGCACCTAGAGATGAGTGGAAGGACTGTCCTATCTGCCAAAAAACAATGAAGGACAACGGTATCGCTGATATCGAGCAGTACCAAGGCTGGTTTGAGAACAAAATCAACAAGTATCTAAAATCAAAGGGCAGAATGACTGTCGGCTGGAACGAGATACTAAAATCTGATAATATCGACAACGACGACCACAATATCATCGTTCAGTACTGGACACCACAGCGTGACAAGAATGCAGAAAAGTATGTCAATGGTGGTGGCAAGATGATTATGAGTAATCACCAGAGCTTCTACTTCGATATGCCATATGCTGTATATCCAGTAGCAAACACATATAACTACAAACCAGAAAACTTTGGCGTAACAAAGGACAATGTACAAAATGTTCTTGGCGTCGAGGGTGAGCTATGGACAGAGTGGATTAGGGATATTGAGAGACTACAGATGCTCACATACCCTAGAATGCAAGCTCTTGCAGAGGTTGGCTGGACACCTGATGACAAAAAGGATTTTGACAGCTTCCTAAAGAGATTCGAAAACCAAAAGGCTGTACTTAACAAGTATGGCATCACCTACGCTGTAGATAAGGTTGCTAGTCCAAAGGGCAGAATAAAGCGCAACCATATCCACAGAAAGTTCCACAAAGGAAATCCCTACCTAGAGGTAGAGTTAAATAACAAATACAAGGCTAAAGGAGAAAAATAACCGATGAATTTCAAGGATTTTCCACAAGCTGTAATCAACGAAAATGTTGACTACACTGTAAAAGAGATTACTAATGTAATCAAGAGATACGGTCCTCGTGAGTCCGGTAACGAGAACTGTATGGCTGCTATGAAGCATATCAAAAAGGAGATGGACACCTTCTGTGACGAGACTGGCTTTGAGTCATACAAGCTTGCACCAAAGGCGTTCCTACATTTCACAAAGACAGTTGCTGTATCAATCATCTTGGCTGTTGTAACATGCTTGATTTTGGTATACACTGGTGTGTTCAGCGACCTAAATGTACACGCATTCTTCATTCCACAGTGCATCGTTGGAATCGTTGTTTTGTGTGGTCTGTTTGTAACAGCTATGGAGTTTTTACTCTACAAGCAGTTCTGTGACGTGCTATACAAAAAGGTTGAGGGCAACAATTTCTACGCAAAGCGCAAGCCAACTGGCGAAATTAAAAAGCGTATCATCATCTCTGGTCATATCGACTCTGCATATGAGTGGAGACACCTATACTACAGCAAGAAACTAAAGATGCCACACCTAATGGGTATCCTTATGGGTGGTACAATCGGTGGTGGAGTTATCTCTTTCATCGTGGCTCTCATCACAGTTATCGCTGGTCTAGTTGATATGGGTGCATTTGGCGAGTTTATGCTAAACTACAGCTACTATTTTCACCTATTCACAGCACTTATGATGGTTACACTATTCTACTTTGTAGATTTCAAAACTATCTCACCTGGTGCTAATGACAACCTTACTGGAACATACGCTGCTGTATGTGCACTTCGTATGCTTGATATGGCTGGTGTTGAATTTGAGAACACAGAGGTAATCGCTATGATTACTGATGGTGAAGAGGCTGGTCTTCGTGGTTGCAAGCAGTGGGCAAAGGACCACAAGGACGAGTATATGAACTCTGGTGTTGACACAGCTATCCTGTGTGTAGACACACTAACAGACCTAGAATATCTAAATGTATATAACAGAGATATGACTGGCACAGTAAAGAATGATCCAGAATTCAGCCAGCTAGTTATGGACTCTGCTATCGAGGCTGGTCACAACGACTTGCAGTTTGCTAGCGTATTCTTTGGCTCATCTGATGCTGCTGCATTCTCACAGGCTGGCATCACAGCTACCTGCCTAGCTGCTATGGACCCAACACCTGCTGACTACTATCACAACCGTCGTGACACAGCAGAAAGACTTGTTCCAGAAGCTATCAAGACAGGATACGAGGTTATTCTTTCTACTATCTTTAACTTTGATAAAAAATAAAAAATGGTGACCAATGGTCACCATTTTTTATTTACAGATGCCGATTCTTATTGACTTTTTAGGCAAAATATGGTATAATCCATTTCAATATGAGGGAGTAATTCCACACAAATATTGTGCGAGTTAAATCAACAACCGTCAACATAGACTGGTTTAACTTTAGAAGAATGAGACTTATATGTAGTAGCAATACTATATATGAGTCATTTTTTATGACTAAATTAAGGAGGTAATTTTTTATGAAGGAATATCTCAAAAATTACGATGAGGTCCTAGACCAAATCAATGCCACAGAGGGTGGACTATCCTCTGCAGAGGCAGAAAAAAGATTGGAACAAAACGGCAAGAACAAGCTTGCAGAGGGTAAAAAGGACTCCCTAATCAAACGTTTCCTATCCCAGCTTGCTGATCCAATGATTATCATTCTTATCGCTGCAGCTGTTGTATCTGCTATCACAGCAACATTTGGTGGCGAGGGTGAGGGCTACGCTGACGTTATCATCATTATGTTCGTAGTTATCATCAACGCTGTGCTAGGTGTATATCAGGAGAGCAAAGCAGAAAAAGCTATCGAGGCTCTGCAAGAGATATCGGCAGCCACCAGCAAGGTCATCCGTGATGGCAAAATCATCGATATCAAGAGCGAGGATATCGTTATCGGTGATATCGTTGTACTAGAAGCTGGTGACAGTGTGCCTGCTGACTGTCGTATTATAGAATGTGCATCGATGAAGATTGAGGAATCAGCACTTACTGGTGAGTCTGTCCCAGTAGAAAAGACAGCTGATGCACTCACAACAGATACTGATGACGTGCCACTTGGCGACAGAAAGAATATGTGCTATATGGGCTCTGCTGTCGTATATGGCAGAGGTAAGGCTGTAGTAGTTGCAACTGGTATGGACACCGAGATGGGCAAGATTGCAGACGCTCTTACCAACGCAAAGGAGAACGAAACTCCTCTACAAATCAAGCTAAATCAGCTTAGCAAAATCCTATCAATCGTAGTACTAGGCATATGCCTATTCATCTTCGCATTCGATATCGTTAGAGCACTTATCGTTGGAGACAGCATCACATTGAGCTCTACACTAGAGTTCTTTATGGTAGCTGTATCACTTGCTGTTGCAGCAATTCCAGAGGGCTTGGCTGCTGTTGTAACAATCGTTCTATCCATCGGTGTTACAAAGATGAGCAAGCGCAACGCTGTTATCCGTCAGCTAACTGCTGTAGAAACACTTGGCTGTACACAGATTATCTGCTCTGACAAGACTGGTACCCTAACACAGAACAAGATGACTGTTGTTGAGTATCGTGGTAGCGACGAGAAGATGCTTGCTACTGGTATGGCACTGTGCTGTGACGCAGAGCTACAAGAGGATGGCGCAGTAAAGGGTGAACCTACAGAGGCTGCACTTGTTGCATACGCTAACAAGCTGGACCTAAAGAAATATGAGCTAGAAGAGACATTCCCTAGAGTTGGCGAGGCTCCATTCGACTCAGGCAGAAAGATGATGAGCACCATCCACAAGAGTGAACACGGTTTCATTCAGTATACAAAGGGTGCTCCTGATATCGTGCTATCACTATGCACTAGCGCATATGTTGATGGCAAAAAGGTGCCAATGACTGATGAAATTATGCAGAGCATTATGGAGTCAAACAAGGAGATGGCAGACAAGGCTCTTCGTGTGCTATGTCTTGCTATGAGAACATACAAAGATCAGCCATCAAACGATGCTAGTGAAATCGAGAACGACCTATGCTATGTTGGTCTAACTGGTATGATTGATCCAGTACGACCAGAGGTTGTCGACGCTATCAAGGAATGCAAGATGGCTGGTATCAGGCCAATTATGATTACTGGCGACCACAAGGACACAGCTGTTGCTATTGCAAAAGAGCTAGGTATCATCAATGACGCTAGTCAAGCAATCACTGGTGCAGAGCTAAACAAATTGTCCGATGAGGAGCTTGACGCTCAAATCGAGAACTACTCTGTATACGCTCGTGTTCAGCCAGAACACAAGGTTAGAATAGTTAACGCTTGGCAGAAGAAGGGCAAAATCACAGCAATGACTGGTGACGGTGTTAACGACGCACCATCAATCAAGAACGCTGATATCGGTGTTGGTATGGGCATTACCGGCACAGACGTAACAAAGAATGTTGCTGATATGGTGCTTGCTGATGATAACTTTGCTACTATCGTATCTGCTGTTGAGGAAGGAAGAAGAATTTACGACAATATCCGTAATTCTATCCAATTCCTACTATCATCAAATCTCAGTGAGGTTGTATCAATCTTTGTAGCAACACTACTTGGCTTTACACTATTTGAGCCAGTACACCTACTATGGATCAACCTAATTACTGACTGCTTCCCTGCTCTAGCACTTGGTCTAGAAAAGGGTGACCCAGACATTATGAGTCGCAGACCTAGAGATAGCCGTGAGGGTATCTTTGCTGGTGGGCTAGGTTTTGACGTTGCATGGCAAGGTATTATGGTAACAGTGCTAACACTTCTTGCATACGCATTTGGTACAAACGCTATCCACGGTGTTAATCTTGTACAGGGTGACGTCGAATTCATCCACCAGAACGGTATGACAATGGCATTCCTAACACTATCTATGGCAGAGATTTTCCACAGCTTCAATATGCGTTCACGCAGACAGAGTATACTAAAGATGGGTAGCATCAACTGGTATCTAGTAGGTGCTATGGTACTTTCACTCGTACTATCAACAGTGGTTATCTATATCCCATTCCTACGAGTAGCATTCGATTTTGCTGCAATCAGCGCTACAGAATATGGCATCTCACTTGGTCTAGCATTCCTAGTTATCCCAATAACAGAAATTGTCAAGGCTATCCAAAGAAAGCTAAATAAATAATCAAACAAACTATATGACTAATGCCCATCATTCTTGATGGGCATATTTTTTAACTATGAGAGTTGGAAATATTAACATTTCGGCATACAAGCACCAAAAACTTGTGTCTATAATTATCTATATACTAATTGCAAATTTTGTGATAGGCATACTGTTCTTTATGATATCACATTCTGCAATCAGCTCCACTAAAAATCGTGACTACACCCACACCCAAGCAGAAATCAACACCACTGACGATATCTATTCTATCAAGGTAGCAGAGGACAAGGACAGAATATATGTGTTCTATCAGAACGCTGCTGTGCTAAATGTATACAATCTAAATGGTGATTTTCAGTGGGCTATAGCGATACCTAGAGAGCGAAATGGACTTGCTGATTTTCTATATAACGACGACAAAATATCACTATTTTGGTACAGTCAGTATGATTTTGACGCTATCACTGGTGAATATATTGAATCTAGTGATGACTACGATTACGACTACGATGGTATGCTAATCGACTACGAAAAGAACGAAAAAGAGGCAGAGGCTCTTGGCTATCATTTTGCATTCTGTGACCTGTGGCACGATGATGGTAGATATATCGTAGACAAGCCAGACTATTACATACTAATTAATCCAATACTGGGCTGGGCAATCGGATTTGGCAGTGGACTAATGATTGCACTAATTGCGCTAATTAATCGTTTTAAATCTATCGCTAGATACAAGATTGACAAGACCACCATAAACACTGGTCCAAGGCTACTTGGTATAATACTAAAAATGTATTTTGCTATCCAAATCACCTATGCCGTGTCAATAATACCAGTAATGTACAAATACCCAGACTCATCAATGCCAATAGGCATTATGGGTATCGTGATAGTATTCATCGTGCTAGGTGTCATCATAGCTAATCTGGTAGAATCAAAACGCAAGCTACTAGACGCTAACGAAAAGCGCTACTTACAAAAATGGTCCGGCATCTGCATACTAGCTCTAGCACTGGACATAATCACAATGATTATTTCAACACTATAACCTAATGATAATTAAATAAAGTGTACCATGACAGGTATTTTTGGTGTTACGACAAGATTTAAAATGAAAATTGAAAATGGAGAATTGAAAATTAATGGTCTTGCAGACAGCAATTATAAGCGGGCGGATGATATCC
>CALEHY010000023.1 GCA_937876375.1 uncultured Clostridia bacterium
AACCAGACTGTGTTGCTGTTGGAGCAATAACATTCTCTCTAACAGTTGAACCTGGAGTATGTGCTGACTTTGAATCAGCTACTTCTCTCTCATCAATAGCACCACATACGCATGTACCTGTCTCTATTGCGTTTGAATCGCATGTTGCTGCTGTTGTTTCTGTGTAGTTTGAATATGAGTGTGCATCTGGGTTGATAGGATTTGCATGTGTTTCGGTTGTTGCGTCACAATCCTTACATGTATAAACCTCTGTACTTGCAGATACGCAAGTAGCCGCTGTAGTTGATGAAGGTGTCTCGTTCCATGTATGAGATGAAGTTTCACCAACTGATGAACAATTAGAACAAATCATACTATGAGTGCCATCGCCATTATTAACACAAGCGAAACTGTGCTTCTTCATATTTGACAATGCCGTGTAATATGAGTTAACGGCATCCTTGATATCGCCAGCAACAGCCTTTACTGTAGCGTCAGCAGTTTCATCAGTTACGCCTTCAAATGCAGCGTTAACATTAAGCGCAAGAAGCTTCTTAACAGCTGTGAAATATGCCTCGACAGATTCTGCACAGTAAGCATCAGTGTTGTTGTACATTTCTGAATATAGCTGTGTGAATGTCATGTCGTTGAACTTATGTGTACCATCAAAAATCTCCTTAACTGGACGATAGTTGATTACATACCAATTTGGATTAAGTGTATTTTTAACTGTTTCGATACCAGTTGCAGCCCAATACTTTGGCTGGTAGTTAGAACCGGACTCAAATGTAATCGAATTATTTAGGTCATAATAATCACTAATATTACCTGTCTTGTTATACTTAATAACATTCCAGAAATAGAAATACTTGCCCTTTGTTGCGTCACTAATCTGACAGCAAATAGTATCCTTTGTAGAATAATGGAACTCTGATGAAGTCTTATCACCAGGCCAAGCATTTGTTGTTGAAGTGCCGTTATCGATATAGCCCTTCCAATTTGTATTTAATGTACCCCATGATGATACATTTGTGATCTTTGCATAATGGTACTTTTTCCAAGATGGCTGTGATGAGTTATCTGTCTTTGAACGGAAAACAACAGGAGCATATGTTTCGCTACCATCATAAACATTTACAACAACCTTTGGCATAATCTCATCTTGATACATATAAGATTTTGCTGAAGTACAATTACTAACAACAACATCCTTTGATGAATATACAACATTTGAATAACCGTTTGTAATTTCTGCATCATAGTAATAACCAGTATTGCCAAATGTCTCTACAACTGCATTTGCAGCAGAATCAGCTGTTAAACCGTCTTTTGCATCAGCAGCATAGGCATTAATAGCTGTTAGTGGTAATGAAGATGCAATCATAACAACTGAAATAATGAATGCAATAGTTTTTCTAAATGATTTAACCATAATTTTTCTCCTTAAATAAAATTTATTCAAGAAATTAGACTAACACATATCTGACCTAATCAGAATAAAATGTCACACAGAGCTAACCCCATAGGGTTCGATATCTGCACCGTAAAGTAAGACGATAAAGATATCGCTCCCTACGGGCATATTATTCGACATATGTGTATTGAGTTGCCTAAAATCTTAAAATTATTTTATTATAAAATATATAAAGTGTCAAAATAAATATACGAATTGCATACAAAAGGTCCATAATTGTATAAATAAAAATAAAAACGGTTTCGACAAAAAGCCGAAACCGTAAAAAGATTAAATATGTTAGATTTCTTCGCAGTAGTCAAAAATCTCTACTGGTAGATCCTCTTTATCACAAGAAATTGTGAAATAGAAATCAACATCAGAAGCCTCGCTAAGAGCTGAAAGCATATCAAAGAACTGTACAAGCTCGCCATACTCTCTGCCAACGATCTTGAATGTAGCATCTACAAGAATATCTGTAACATCATAGTTACCAGCACAGATACCAGCTAAAAAGCCATAGAAAGCCTTGTGACCCTTGATACCATATGTCTCTGTCTCTAGCAATCTAGCTTTTGATGAAACATCATAGGTAAGCTTTGGCTCGTTCTCGATGCAAACAATGTTTCCATCAGAATTCTCAACACAAGTGTTAACAAGGTCGATAAGCTTCTTTGTTTTTCCGGCACCCTTATTGCCAATAATTAGTTTAATCATAATATACCTCCTAAGGGTTAAATACTATTTACAATTATATAGTATCATAAACCTAATTGTTTTTCAAGTTTTTCTTTTTCGGATTCGTAACCTGGCTTGCCAAGTAGAGCAAACATATTCTTTTTGTAGCTTTCTACACCTGGCTGATTAAATGGATTTACACCAAGCATATAACCAGAAATAGCACAAGCCTTCTCGAAGAAATAGATTAGATAACCAAGATTTTCCTCATCAAGTTTATCAACCTCAATGATAAGGTTAGCAACGCCACCCTCTGTATGAGCTAGTAGTGTACCCTGTCTAGCCTTGTCGTTAACAAAGCTCATTGTCTTGCCAGCAAGGAAATTCAAGCCATCGATATTACCCTCTTGCTCATCAATAACGAAATCATTGTCACACTCCTTGAAAGTAACAACAGTCTCGAACATTTTGTCTGCACCAGACTCCTGAATATACTGACCAAGGGAATGCAAATCAGTAGAGAATACACAGCTAGTTGGATATAGACCCTTGCCATCCTTACCCTCTGACTCACCGAACAACTGCTTTAGCCACTCGTTAAACATAGTCATAGCAGGTTCAAATGATACGAAGCACTCCATTTTCTTGCCAGCATTATATAGAGCATTTCTATACATTACATATCCAGCAAGATTGCTGAAATCTGCTGTACCAGGAACAAGCTCTTTCTGACCAATAGCAGCGCCCTTCATAAGAGCGTCGATATCAATACCAGCAACAGCGATTGGTAATAGACCAACAGCTGTTAGCACAGAAAATCTACCACCAACATCATCAGGAACAACGAAAGTCTCGTAGCCCTCTGCATCAGCAAGCTCCTTAAGAGTACCCTTTGCCTTGTCAGTAGTGCAGAAAATTCTCTTTGCTGCTTCTTCTGGTGAATACTTACTGTTAACCAAATCTCTAAACACTCTAAATGCAATAGCAGGCTCTGTGGTAGTACCGCTCTTTGAAATAACATTTACACAGATATCCTTGCCTTCACATAGAGCAACAGTTTCGTTAAGTGTTGCAGGGCTGATAGAGTTACCGATGAAAAGAATCTGTGGAGTATCTTTTGCAAGAAGATTGTAATTCTGTGACTTGATAGCCTCAATTACAGCTCTAGCACCTAGATAAGATCCACCGATACCAATAACAACTAGGACATCGGCATTCTTCTTGATGAACTCTGCTGACTTCTTAATTCTATCGAACTCTTCTTTATCATAATCTGATGGCAAATCTATCCAACCAAGGAAATCATTGCCCTCACCAGTTCTTGACTGTAGAGTATCGGTAGCAATACCGAATGCTTGATTCAAAGCGTCTACACTGTCTGGTGAACATACGCCTTCTGCATATTTTGATACAAAGTTTAATGACATTGTTTTGACCTCATAATCTTTCAATAAATATGCAAATATATTACTACAAAAAATCAAAAAAATCAATATATATTCAAATATTTATAATTAAATGTCTAAATATAGTGTAAAAATCAATTTTGCAAACATTTTGGTCGGACACTAATTTTACTGTAGAAATAACCTTTGAATTACTTAAAATTTCAATTTCGCCTAGGCACTGGCCTTTCTTTATTGGTGCCTTGGCAGTCTTGTCGATTTTATATTTATAGGTGAATTTTTCACTACCCTTTTCTACCAATATTTTTGAAGAACCGGATGGAACTAGTGTAACATGTTTTTCATAACCATTTATAATTTTTACAGGCGTAATTTTTGATTTATCATATTTTGGAGTTGCTGACTGGTAATTTGCAAATCCAAAATCAAGCAGTGAGGCTGCTGTATTAAATCTATCTTCGCTTGTATCAGAGCCAAGGACAACAGCTACTAGATTCATTTCATCACGACTTGCTGTTGCACATACACAAAAACCTGCGTTAGAGGTTGTGCCCGTCTTTAGTCCAGTAATACCGTTGTATGATTTAACGAGCTTGTTAGTGTTATTTAATTCTGTTTCTCCATCACGCAAACTGTCGAGCCAAATCAATGTGTAATCTAGCACTAGTTTATGTTTCATAACCTCTTTTGCAATTACTGCCAAATCGTAAGCACATGAGTAATGATTCTTTACCGAGTCATCAAGACCAGTACAATTTTCAAAATTTGTATTCTCCAGCTTTAATGATTTAGCTCTATCATTCATCATTTTTACAAATCCTGTTGATGAGCCTGCGATATATTCTCCAAGCGCTGTACAAGCATCATTTGCGCTAGCAACTACAACAGCTTTGAGGAGCTGATCGACAGTCATTGTCTCCCCTTCTTCTAGCCAAATTTGCGATCCGCCCATAGAAACTGAGTTTTTCGATGCAATTACTTTATCAGATAAATTTATTTTTCCACAATCTATTGCTTCAAGTACTAGCAATATAGTCATAATCTTTGTAACAGATGCAGGCGACAAATGCTCATACTCATCCTTGGCATATAGAACAGTGCCACTATCCAGATCCATAAGTATTGCAGATTTTGCTTTTACTAATTCTTGCTCCATTTCTGCTCCATATACAACCGTTGGCGTTAGTAAAAGCATTATAAATGATAGTAATATACATATTATTTTTTTCATAATAATCACCACTTATTATTATTCATTTAATATTGTAATGATGATTGATATTTGATATAATAATGAAAATTTATAATAAATATTGGAAGACAATTATGAAGGCAGCATTTTTTACTCTTGGTTGCAAGGTTAATCAGTACGAAAGTGAATATATGTCAGAGCTACTAAAAAGAGCTAATTTTGAAATTGTATCACCTAATGAAGAGGCTGACTACTACATTATTAACTCGTGCACAGTAACCTCTACAGCTGACCAAAAGACAAGACAAATGGTCAGAAAATTCAAGCGTAATCACCCTAACTCTGTTGTTATACTTACTGGCTGTATGCCACAGGCTTTTCCAGACAGTGCTAAGGAATTAATTGAGGCTGATATTATATTTAGCAATAAAAATGATAATGACATTCTTGAGCTAATTAACAGATACAATATTGATAACAATAGAATTATTGCAATCGACAAACACCAAAAGGGTGATGAATTCGCAAAATGCAATATTGACCATTTTTCTGAACGAATTAGAGCATTTGTTAAAATTGAGGATGGTTGTGATAGATTCTGCTCTTACTGCATTATACCAGTATCAAGAGGTAGAGTTCGATCAAAGGACCCGGATGATTTAAAACAGGAAATCGATACACTTGCTAACAATGGAATAAAGGAAATTGTTCTTGTTGGTATAAACCTATCGTCATATGGCAAGGGCAAAGATTTTAACATTGTCGATGCAGTTAAAATATGTAATGAGAACGATAAGATAAGTAGAATTAGACTCGGCTCATTAGAACCAGATCATATTACTGATGAGGTCATTGAGGGCCTTGCAAAATATGAAAAATTCTGCCCACAATTTCATATTTCATTACAAAGTGGCTGTGATAAGACATTAAAGAATATGAATAGACATTACGACTCTAATGAGTACAAGGAATTATGTGACAAGCTAAGAGCAACATTTAACGAGGCTTCAATTACCACTGACGTAATGGTAGGCTTTCATGAGGAAACACAAGAAGATTTTGATGACTCTTTAGAATTTGTTAAAGGTATTGGATTTGAAAAGGTGCATGTATTTCCTTATTCAGAGCGAAAAGGCACTGTAGCATCAAAAAAAGGCGACAATGTTCCAAAGCAAGAAAAAGAACGCCGTGCATCAATAATGATCGAAGAAACACAAAAAATCCGAATTAATTATTTTAATTCGCTAATTGGTAAGGACGAATATGTGCTGTTCGAAAATGAAATTGCTGATGGCGTATATCAAGGATATACAAAAAGCTATGTGCCAGTTAGAATGTCATCAAATGAAGATATTATCGGCAAAGAATTACTTGTTAATATAAAGTCAGTAGATATTGACAACGACTGCTGCAATGCATAAAAAAGAGATATAGCAAAAGAGAAACTGCCATAACGAAGTTTTGCCTTCGCTATGGCAGTTATTTTTATATTCGATGCTGACAGATATTTTTGGTATCGCGCCAACCTTTGTATCGAAATTGCATCGAAATTTAATGTATATATGCAAAAATCACTTGTATTTACATTAATATCAAACTCGAATCTTAAAAGAGCGTATATGCTCTTTTATTTTTTTGCTTATTTTTACGCAAATTTAACCTTATCTTAATCATAACTTGGGGTTCCTTATGTAGTATAAAATCATAATCTGAAAGGAATAATCAAAAATGAAATACAACAAAAATGGTCATTTTAAAATAATGCAAATAACAGATATACAAGAAATTCCAAATATTTCTGTAGATACATTAAATCTGTTAGAGTCTGCAATAGAATCAGAAAAGCCAGATTTAGTTGTTTTTACTGGCGATCAAATCAAGGGTTACGGCGTTACATATAAGGGCAAAGGAAAAGAGCTTGTAAACGCTGTTGCAAAAACCATTGCTACCTTGCTTCAGCCGGTTATTAGTCGAGGTATTCCTTATGCAGTAACATTTGGAAATCACGATAGACAGGTGGGAATATCTAATAAAGAACAGTTTGAAAGAATTTACAAAAAGCTTGGGAATTGTATTGGCGAGCAAGCAGAAGGCGTTGATGGTGGAGAAACCTATAATATTCCTATTTATGCGTCTGACAATAGTGGTCGTATTGTAAATAACGTGTATCTTTTTGATAGTGGCACAGATGCAAAGGGCGGAGGTTACGAACCGTTTAGCAAGGACATAATTAACTGGTACAAAAACACAAGGGATAGTCTAAAAAATCAAACTGGTGATTATGTTCCATCAATAGTGTTTCAGCATATACCAATGGACGAATATTATAAAGTTCTTCAAAGAACATCAAAGCATACCTTTGGAGCTGTTAGAGCCTTTAGAACGCATAAAAACGAGTATTATGTTTTGGGCGATACCTGTGATGAAAATGATGTCCTTTTAGAGCCACCATCCGTACCTAACGAGAACACGGGAGAGTTTGATGCAATTAGTGAATGTGGCGATGTAATGGCTGTGTTTGTAGGACACGACCACAAAAACAGCTTTGTTGGCACATACAAGGGCGTTGATTTAGGCTTTACGCAATCAAGTGGCTTTAACTGCTATGGCAATAGAACAAATCGTGGAGTTAGAATTATAGAGCTTGATGAAACCAAGCCAAATGAATATAAAACTTATACAAGAACATATAAGGATTTGGTAGGCAATAAAATTAAAAGACCAATACGAGATTATTTATCATTCCTTGCACCTGAAACAGTGGACGCAGCAATTCCTATGATTTTGAATATCGTTTTTGTATTAGCATTATTCGTTATTGGAATCGTATTATCAAGAATCCCATTTGGCAAAGTCTCGTTAATAAATTTTATCGGATATATGCTATGCACTATTTCGAGCTTTACTGCACTTTGTAAAATCGTAATTTATATCATGAAAAGAGAGGAATTATAGAATGAACGAAAAGATTAAATCATTTATTGATAAGCACTCGGAAATATGGAAATTTATAAAATTTTCTTTTACAGGTGCAAGCACATCCGTATTAGAACTTGGCGTATTTATGTTTTTGCAATATGTGGTATTCAAATCTTTAAATCAAGTTCCTGTAACGGACAATGCTTTTTTAAGCTTTTTAGGAATTGAATATAAAGGGTATATGTATTCCTATGCTATATCTGCAATAATTGGTTATGCTGCAGCTTATGTAATGAACAGAAAGCTAACATTTAAAGCAGATGCAAACCCAGTGTTATCGACAATAATTTATGCGATTATGGTTGTATGTACCATTATATTTAACACTTGGTTTGGTGCATTTTTAGGCACTTGGATAAAGAATAATGGCTGGGATAATGTGGTAGTTGAAATGATAACAAAGGTTGTTGTAATGACCGTTCCAACATTTTGGACCTATCCATTAAACAGATTTGTAATACATAGAAAAAAGAAAGCAAAAGATGAGTAGTATAAAAAACAATCATCCAGAATTTTGGAAATTTATTAAATTTAATATAACTGTGATAGTTACTTCAATTTTGGATGTCGTATCATATTTGTTCTTTTTATATTTGGTATTCAAAAGATTTAACAATATACCCCTTGAGGATAATGCAATATTGTCACTGCTAGGAATAAGGTATAAGGGCTATCTATATTCGTATATTTTATCTACCTCGCTCGGATATATTGCAACCTATTTGATAAATAGAAAAATAACATTTAAATCGGACATAAATGTTGCATATAGCTCACTTTTATACTTTTTCTTGGCAGTGTTCAATATATTTGTCAGCACTTATATAGGTTCTGTTTTTGGCTCTTATGTATTTGAAAAAGGGATAACGAATCCCATTATTGAAATTGTTTCAAAACTTATTATTATAAATATTCCAACACTATGGACATATCCTTTAGAAAGGTATGTGATTCAAATTAACAAAAAGATTGATAAAAATCTAATAATTGCAACAGATTTAGATGGCACACTTCTTGATGGACAGTCAAATTTGTCAAAAGAAAATGTTAGTGCGATAGAGAGCTTAAGCAAAAAAGGAATAGAAATAGTTGTTCTTACTGGAAGAACCTTCTATGAAATTCCAAGAGAATTAAGAGAGTGTGAATACATTAATTATTTTGTGTATTCTAATGGAGCTGGTATTAATCATAGATATAAAGGAATAATCAAGTATAATCCTTTGGATGATGATTTCGCTATTAAGATTTATGATGTGTTAAGCGAATATGAAACATTTATTGAGATATATTCAAATTTCATACCCTATGTTGATAAGAAAAAGTTTAGTGACAGTGATTTTGAATTTTACAATATAGATAAATCATTTATTCCAGAAATGCACAAAAGTAGAGTTCCGGTTGAATCATTATCCGATATTCTGTTTTCTGAAGCATATAAAATAGAAATGTTTGATGTGTTCTTCAAATATGATAATGAGCTTGTAGAGTGTAAGAATAGACTAAGGTCGGAATTTGGAAATTTGGAAATTTTAACATCTATGAGCAATAATCTTGAAATATTGAACGCAGGAATTAACAAAGGCACAGGGTTAAAGAGTGTTTGTAAATATGCTGGCTTTGATTTAGAAAATGTTCTTGTAATCGGTGACAGCAAAAACGATATACCTGCATTTCTCGTTGCTGGTAAAAAATACGCAGTTTCAAATGCTTGCGAACAGCTAAAAAATATTGCTGATAAAATTATATGCTCCAATGAGCAAAATGTAATGTGTTATTTACAAGAGGAATTAATATGAAAAATAGAATTCATTTTTTAAATACAGGACATAGCGATTGTATTATACTTGAAAGCAATGGACATTTTGCCATGATTGATGCTGGAGAGGATAACGATTACCCTGAAAGCAAGCCTAATTTAAAGCTAAAGGGATATGAGGATTTAGTTTGTGAATATTTAGATAAACATTGTTCTATGGATGGACAAATTGAGCTTGATTTTGTATTAGGCACGCATGCACATTCCGACCATATTGGTGGCTTTGATACGGTTATATTAAAAGACAATGTTACGGTTAAAAAAGCATATTTAAAGCCATATCACGCTGAAGGCATAAATACTTATGAAAGAACACGCTGGGATAATCAAGAGGTATATGACCAAATGAAGAATGCGTTAGTTTCAAAAAGCATTCCAATTATCGAATCATTTGATGGGCATTCCTTTAAAATGGGAGAATTTAAGATTACCTTCTTTAATGGTGCTTATAAAAAATCTGCTATAAAATATGGCGAAAATGTTAATAGCGTAGTAACTCTTGTTGAATGTAATGGCTTTAAAATCCTGCTTGCTGGTGATATGAATTATAAAAACGGTGGCGAAAGAAAAATTGCAAAACAGGTTGGCAAGGTTGATATTTTGAAGGTTGGTCATCACGGCTATACCGGTTCTACATCTTTAATTTGGGCGAAAACCTTAAAGCCGGAGTATTCTATTGTTTGCAATTGGGGAAAAAGAATATATCCCGATGTTAAATTTAAGCTTAAATATATTGCTAAATCAAAAATTCTCTGCACAGCAGATACAAACGGAATTGTATTGGAGATAAACGATAGAGTATCATTTAACTTTAATACTATGTAAAATGATAAAAGTAAAAATGAAACCACCTCGCTTTTGTGGGGTGTTTTTTATGCAAAAAAAATCAGCCAAAATTATGCATAAAAATGCATTTTTTATCAGTTTGTAATGTTGTCACGATATTTTAGTATTATACCGAGATAAAAACAAACCCATTATGGCATCTTTCAATTTGAAAGTGTCTTAGTGGGTTACATACTTTCAATAATATGAAACACAAAGTTTTGCATTAAAATAACGGAGCAGTTTTTTTAATGCTCCGTTATTCATTAACCTTCGTTATAGTACCTTATCAAATGCTATATCTCTTTTAATTTTGATAGTTCACTCTCGTGTCCCTTTATTGATGAATATGAAAAAATATATATTCCTTTAATACCATCAATCTTTGATAAATAATCAATTTGTCGACTAATTATATCAGATTTCTTAAATTCATTTTTTCCTACACCAGCGTACTTATCCTCTTTACCAGCCTTGTATAATGGTAGTCCAACATACATATCAATACTACAAATTTCTAACCATTTCTTTGTGGTAAACATAAATGGCATTGTTTCATTCTTAAATCCGTAGTATATCTGTGGACATATGTAATCAAGTAGCGCTTTATTCCCTACCCATTCCTCAACATTTGCGTATAATGTATTCCTATTTTCATCAATATTTGCTGATGGACTAACGCCGAATTTAGTATTTTTATTATATGATTTAATTGCTTTCGATACAGACTTTAGCATATTATTGACATTATCTCTTCGCCAATCCTTTAGCGAGAGCTCTGACTTTGATTTTTTATAACTGTTTAAATCCAGCTCCTTAATATCAGTTGGATAAAAATAATCGTCAAAATGAATAGCAGAGATATTATATTTTTCTACTATTTCCTTTACACCATTAGTTATTAATTCAGTTACCTCACTTGATGCCGGATTAAAAAATATACCACTTTCGGTTACTATAGTATTATCAGTATTCTTCCATTTATATGCAGGATTATCGTTAGATAGCTCGTTAAAATCGGTATTATTACTTACACGATATGGATTAACCCAAGCCTCTACACTGATACTCATAACATTTGCAATCTCACAAATAATACTTAATGGATCAAATGGAATGCTATCTCCTTGATGCGCAACAAAATAGCTACTCGATGGATAGTATTTCGAATTATAAAATGCATCAGCAAATGCCTTAACCTGCACCGTAATAGTATTGAATCCGAGCTCTTTTATTTCAGAAACTACACCAGTAAATTCGTCTGTAAACTCGTCCTTTGTTTTATTTTTCAACATATTTTCTAGCTCGTAATATGTAATCCAAACGGACTTTACAATACCTATTTCTTTTTGCTCAATTATATTATTGTTTTCTATAGGTGCTGTACAACCACAAAAAATAAATACTGGTACAAATATTAGAACAATTATTTTTTTCACTTGAACACTTCCATCTTTTATAGTAATATATTAGTGAGGTGATATTATGGAATACAAGAAACTAGGTAATGCAAAAAGACTATTCTCTGTTGGTGAAACAGTTGAGCTAGTATGTCCAAAATGCAACGAAAAAGTTAATATGAGCATTTTCAAAAACAGAGATAGCAGACTTAATGCAAATGCACCTCTTTTGTTAGAGTCAAAAAATGTATATATGCTTGTTTGTCCAAATTGTGCTAGCATATTTGGAGTAGATAACAAAAAGGGTGATAATTTTGCCAAAGGTGAAAAGCTATCAATCGGCAACTTTGATATCAAGGAGCTAGATAGTATTGTATATTAATCCGATAATCATCTACTTTGTTGCAATAAATATTCTTGGTGCAATAATAAACATTATAGATAAGCAAAGAGCCAAAAAAAACAAATGGCGAATTAAAGAATCGACCTTATGGCTAATCGGTATACTCGGTGGTGCTCTCGGTAGTTACATAACCATGAAAGCTATTAGACATAAAACAAAGCACAACAATTTTATGATTGGTATGCCAATGTTAGTAATTGTTAATATCACAATATTAGTATTACTTATTAAATAATGGGTGGAAAATTCCACCCATTATTTTTATAGTATAATACAAATTAAACCACTACAGCCCTCGTTAATCACTCTTTCTATCGTTTCTCTAAACTTTGTCCTAGCATCATCAGGCATACGATTAAGCTTGTTGTTTAGACCCTCATTAACGAGAGAATTAAGCGACTTTCCGAATATATTTGTATTCCATATTTCTGACGGATTGTTCTCAAATTCCTTAAGCAGATAATTAACTAATTCTTCGCTCTGTGTTTCGCTACCAACTATAGGTGCTACCTCTGTGTATGTGTTACATTTGATAAGATGAATCGATGGAGCATGTGCCTTTAGCCTTACGCCATACTTACCACCCTGCTTCATTATTTCTGGTTCCTCTAGTGATAGCTCATCGAGTGTAGGCATAACAATTCCATAACCAGTTGAATCAACTTGATTTAGTGCTTGTTCAATACGAAGATATTTGCTCTTCACCTCTGCCAATGCTGTAATTTCCTTTAGCAAATCTTGCTCATCTCGTATCTCAAGACCACATTTTTTTGAAATAACAGAATAAAAATAACTGTTATCAAGCTCTGCTTTGATAAGTATTTTACCATTTGACAAATCAACGTCATCGATATTAATTGATTTGATATTATCATTATTAATATCACCAAGTGTATATGATGACCTGATACTAGTAATCGTCTTCGACTTTTCATAAAATGATGAAATAACAGATTTTTTTAGTTCATCGTCAGTATCAAGTCCCTTAAACCAACTAGGCAAATCAATACCTATTGACGTTACTGGAAACTCATAAAGGACATTCAACAGTATTTCTTTTATTTCATCCTCTGTCAGCTCTAGACAATTTACCGGCAGAACTGGTACGTCATATTTTTTTGTCATTTCATCAACAATTTCAAGCACTTTATCATCAGTCGGATTGATAGTGTTCATCAAGACAACAAAAGGCTTGTTAATTTGCTTTAATTCGGTTATTACTCTTTCTTCTGCCTCCTCATACTCTACTCTTGGAATAGAGCTTATAGAGCCATCTGTAGTGATTACAAGGCCTATTGTAGAATGTTCATCAATAACCTTTTTTGTTCCAATTTCAGCAGCCATATTAAATGGTATTTCTTCCTTGCTCCAAGGAGTCATAACCATTCTTGGCTCCTCATCCTCGATATAACCCTCACTACTTGGAACAATATATCCCACACAATCAATCATTCTTACCTTCAGATGAATATTGTTTTGCATAGATATTTCGATAGAGTCCTCTGGAATAAATTTTGGCTCTGTAGTCATAATTGTTCTGCCAGCAGATGACTGAGGTAGCTCATCCTTTGCTCTATCCTTTAGATACTCATCGCCAATATTTGGTATAACGAGTGTATCCATGAATCGTTTAATAAATGTTGACTTTCCAGTACGAACCGGACCAACCACGCCAATATAAATATCCCCTTGTGTCCTTTTGGAGATATTTTCATATATACTTGTATTCATATAAAAACCTCCTAAATACCTGGGATTATTAATACTTTGTTAGTATCAAGATTGTCGGACAGCAAATTATTCTCGGACTTGATGCTATCAATATCGGATGAAAATTGTTTTGCAATTTGCCAAATTGATTCGCTCTTTTTACCGAAATACAAGGTCATTGCTGGATAATGGATATTATCATCAGTTTCGTCAATATTTGATAGAACATTAATAGTAGTTTCGTTATAAAGTAATATATTTGTATTAAGTGTTATCCTTGCATTTAGTGAATTACTTGACTCAATATTGTAATCCATCGAGTCGATATAAATTCCAGACAAGTGATTCTTATACTCTTCTGCGCTAATATATAAAGTGTTTTCTGCACTTAAATATGCATATCCATTATCAACAGTTTTGCAAAATATTTTTGCAACGAGCTTAACATTAATTTTGTTAGAAATTAGAAATACATTATGTATTGATACACTAAAATCGATAATTTCGGTAAACTCTGTATTAAACTTAAACAAGAGATTATCTGATACACTGTCATTTAGCAATTTTGAAGCCGTAATACAATGATGGTGTGAATATGAGCAATTTGATTTGCGACCAATCATATATCCATCACTTACAACTGTCTTTTTTACACTCTTTACAAGAGTGATATACAAACAAATATCGCCATAAGTCTCGATAGAATTTATGGTGTCTGAATTAACATTTTTTGCTTTTAGAAATATAGAGCCAACACTGATATTTGGGATTATTATATCATCCTCATTTATACCAGTAATATCAATAATCTTAGACATTGCAAAGGTGTGTTCTACCCTTTCAACACAGTCGTCATCTGTCGAATACAGTGCACAAACAGAAAGCTCTGTTTTGAACAATACCTTATCCTTAATTATTTTATATTCCTTTATAGTAGCGTTTGACGAATGCGATATTACTCTTTTTATTGATGCAGATGCGTTAGGAATGTCGAAATCTTCATCAAATTCTATTTTTGATTGTGTTGCATATGTAATGTCAACAGTGTTCAACTCATTATTCTTAAGTCTTGCATTATTGCATGATGAAACACAAGGAGTATTGTGCTTATCGAACACCTTTGTTTCAAGTCCTAGCGAAATATGAACGTCAATCCTACGCTGATTTACTACACGGAAATTTGTATATCTATCACGAGGAACAACTGATACAAAAGCAGTATTTGTTAGATTATCAATGCTGATTTTCTTTGTAAATTCTCGGTCAAAATCTGCATAACACAGCTCATTATTTTCGTTATAATATGAAATATATATTTCTGTTCTGCCATTGATACATATTTTATCTGTATCAGTAGTAATTGACAGCACACTACTTTTTGACTCACACTTTACAATTCTGAATATATCATCTGAATATTGTTGCAAAGTTTCTTGGTAATCCTCATCGCAATCGATAATCTTGTGATATACTATTTCGTTTCGTTCTAGACAAGTAAATTCTTTTACCATATCCATATTATTACTCCTTTCTGTTCTACAAATGATTATGCAAAGGAGAATAAAAATATAACAAAAAACAGCAATGAATTACTCATTGCTGTTTAATATTACTGAACATTTTTTAAATCACTAGTATTTAACGATATTGGCTTACGCTTGTTATTAGTCCTTATCAAAGGTGTCTCGCCATCTTTAATACAACTTTCGGTAACTACTACCTTTTCAACTGTATAATCAGATGGAATAGAAAACATAAGCTCATTTAGTATCGACTCAAATACAGAACGAAGACCTCTAGCGCCAGTTTTACGCTCAAGTGTAATATCTGCCATAGCCTCTAGTGCCTTTGGCTCAAACTCAAGCTCAACATTGTCCATCTCAAAAAGCTTCTTGTACTGCTTTACAATGGAGTTCTTTGGCTCAGTCATAATCTTTACCAAAGCATCCTTATCAAGCTCATCAAGAGCGGTTAGAACAGGTATTCTACCAATAAGCTCTGGTATCAAACCATATTTAACAAGGTCGTGCTGGGTGATTTGCTTCATTGCGTCATCCTTTTCAGCCTTGTTCTTGTCTAAATCAGAGCCAAATCCAAGTGAGTTCTTACCAAGACGCTTCTCGATAATTTTATCAATACCATCAAATGCACCACCACAGATAAACAAAATATTTGTAGTGTCGATCTGTATAAACTCTTGCTGTGGATGCTTTCTGCCACCTCCAGGTGGAACATTAGAAACTGTACCCTCAAGAATTTTTAATAGTGCTTGCTGAACGCCCTCACCACTAACATCACGAGTAATAGACCTGTTTTCACTCTTGCGTGAAATCTTGTCAATCTCGTCAACGTAAATGATACCACGCTGAGCTCTCTCGATATCAAAATCAGCTGCTTGGATAAGACGAAGAAGAATATTCTCAACGTCCTCACCAACATATCCAGCCTCTGTAAGAGTAGTTGCATCAGCAATAGCAAAAGGTACATTCAATATCTTCGCTAGTGTTTGTGCTAGCATTGTTTTACCAACACCGGTTGGACCAAGAAGCAAGATATTGCTCTTTTGAAGCTCTACGTCACCATCGTTGCCGTAAAAAATCCTCTTGTAATGGTTGTATACAGCAACAGATAATGCCTTCTTCGCCTCATCCTGTCCAATAACATACTCATCAAGCTTTTGCTTGATTTCAATAGGTTTTGGTATAACAAAGCTTTCTTCATTTTTGGAGCTTTTTTGTGGAATATTTGAAACGCCATTGATTAACTCGTTACACAAGCCGATACATTCGTCACAAATATACACACCTGGACCCTCTATTAACTTGTGAACCATTGATTCACTCTTGCCACAAAACGAGCATCTTGCAACATTAGGTGTTGAATCATCTCTTGACATTAAATCAAAGCTCCCTTATCTTTTATCAATTACCTTGTCAACAAGACCATATTCCATAGCCTCTACAGCACTCATCCAATTATCACGATCAGTGTCCTTAACAAGTGTTTCGTAATCCTTGCCACAGTTCTCTGCAAGGATTCTATTAAGCTTTTCCTTAGTTTTAATAAGGTTTTTTGCAGCAATCTCTACGTCTGTAGCTTGACCCTTAATTCCAGAACCACCAACAAGTGGCTGATGAATTAGAATTTCGCTATTTGGTAGAGCGATACGCTTGCCCTTTGTACCACTTGATAGCAAGAATGCACCCATACTAGCAGCCATACCAACACAGATAGTTGATACGTCACACTTAATATAGTTCATTGTGTCATAAATTGCTAAACCAGCAGTAACAGAACCACCTGGTGAATTAATATATAGAGAAATATCCTTTTCGCTATCCTGACTCTCCAAAAATAGTAGCTGTGCAACTACTAACGAAGCTGTCTGATCATTGACCTCATCAGATAGAACAATAATTCTATCTGACAATAGTCGTGAAAAAATATCTACACTACGCTCACCAGAGCTAGATTGTTCGATAACATAAGGCATTGATGCCATTATAATCACTATCCTTTAAATTTAGTAAAAGAAATTATGCTTTCTTTGCGCTATCAACGATTAGGTCAACAGCCTTTCTTGTAACGATATCCTTTGAAAGCTGATCGTTAGTAACAGCAGCCTTAATCTGATCTGCCTCCATACCATACTGCTTAGCAAGCTTTGCAATCTCAGCCTCGATTTCCTCATCAGTAGCCTCAATCTTCTCAGCCTCAACGATAGCATCAAGAGCTAGTGTAATCTTAACCTGCTTCTTTGCACCCTCTGTGAACTGCTCCTTGAACTGCTCAACAGTCTGGCCAAGATACTGAAGATACATATTTAGGTCGATACCCTGCATCTGCATTCTGTAAGCATAATCCTGAACCATCTCGTCAGCCTTCTGCTCGTTCATGCACTCTGGAATCTCTGCCTCCATACCATCGATAACCTGATCGATTAGCTGGTTCTCAAAGTCAACCTTTGCGTTCTTCTCTTTTGTCTCTGCAAGCTGCTTCTTAAGGTCATCCTTAAGCTCATCAAGAGTATCGAACTCTGATACGTCCTTTGCAAACTCATCATCAAGCTCTGGAAGCTCCTTTGTCTTGATTTCGTGAATCTTGCACTTGAAAACAGCATCCTTGCCAGCAAGTGATGGCTCATACTCTTCTGGGAATGTTACATTAACGTCAAACTCGTCGTCAACATTGTGGCCAGCAACCTGCTCCTCAAAGCCAGGAATAAAGCTGTTTGAACCAAGCTCAAGTGGATAATTCTCACCCTTACCACCGTCAAATGCAACGCCGTCAACAAATCCCTCAAAGTCGATCTCAGCTGTGTCGCCCATCTCTGCAGCTCTGTCCTCAACAGTAATAAGTCTGCTGTTTCTGTCCTGCATTGACTTTAGCTCGTTTTCGATTTCCTCATCAGAAACCTCAACGTCAATCATAGTAGCCTTTAGGCCCTTGTATTTGCCAAGCTTAACCTCTGGGTATGTAGTAACCTTCATTGTCATTTCAACGCCTTCAGCCTTGCTCATTACTGGTACGTCTAGATCATATGGCTGATCAACAACATTTAGTCCAGCCTCATCAAAAGCAGCTGTTACAGCATCTGGATATACAATCTCAAGAGCTTCCTCATAGAATGCGCCCTCGCCATATACCTTCTCAATCATGCCCTGTGTTGCCTTGCCCTTACGGAAGCCAGGGATCTGGATTGACTTTCTCTGCTTCATATAAGCAGTCTTACAAGCCTCTGTAAATGTTTCAGCGTCAACAGTTACAACTAGCTCGTATGTGTTTGTATCTACTTTATTAGATGACTTAAGTGCCATAATAATGACCTCCTTAAATTAATTTACTTTATTTTTATCATCGAGCAAATATTATATCATATCGCCCAAAAAATTACAATATATTATTTAAATAAATTATTAATATATAAGCTTGGGTAAAAAGTTAAGCTTATCACACGAAATCAGTTTGAAACTAATATCGTCAACAATATCATCAACAGCAATTTTTGCAGCTATACCATGAAGATGCCCATAATAGCATTTTTTTATACCATATTCATTCAAAAGACTAATTATTTCATCACACCTGTTGTCTGTTGTAACTGGTGGATAATGTAAAAATACTATCTTCTCATCGCAGGTAGCACTATCAAGTGACATTCTAATTCTGCCGAGTTCCCTATTTAGCACCTTTTCATCATGAGGTTCATCGGAATCAAAGTACCATCCACGACTACCACAAACTGAAATGCCATCAATATCAAAAGAATTATTGTGCAAAATAGATATTGTATCAAATCCATTTTGTTCAATAAATTTATTCATCTTGTTATAAGTATTCCACCAATAATCATGATTTCCCTTTAAAATAATTTTCTTACCATTTAGCTTGTTGATAAAGTCAAAATCTGCATATAGCTCGTCAAAATTCATAGCCCAGCTAATATCGCCAGCTATAACAACAGTATCCTTGTCAGATACGACGCTATTCCAATTTTTTTCTAACTTTGACACATAATCATTCCAGCCTGGAAACGAATCCATTGGCTTATCAGTGCCAAATGACAAGTGTGTATCAGCAATAGCAAATAGAGACATAAAAACTCCTTGAATAATAAAATACAATCGGTCAAAAATATAATTGAAGGGAGTGAAATCAAATGGAAAACAAAATTAATGGAATTTCATGTGAGGTACAAAACTGTGTACACCACGATATGTCAAACAACTGTACAGCCGGTCATATAGTTGTAGGTAACCAGACAGCAAAGAGTGTAACAGAAACAAAGTGTGAAACATTCAAATGCTGTGATACAGATTGCTGCAAATAAGCAAACGAACAAAAAGTGGTGGCATAAATGTCACCACTTTTAATTTATTATAGCTGTAGAAGCTTAAATACCATCTCACTCATATTTTCTTTGTCACATACTTCTGTAAATCTAACAGTCTTATCCTTAAGTGACTTTAATGGTGTTGGAATATCCATACCAGTTGTCTTGTTTAGCTCCTCAACAATCTCAAACTCGTCCATATCATCAGCAATTGTCTTAATAGCTGAAAGGACGCTCTTTGAAAACTTATATGGTGAAGCTGTTGAGTCGATAACAGTTGGGATATCGTCATTTGTATCAGCTACATACTTTTCGTAAACATTAACAGCTACAGCAGTATGAGTATCACATAGGTAACCAAATTCGTTATTGTATTTTTTAATTGTATCATTTACCTCATCCTCTGTTGAGCAACCAGCGTCAAATACGCTCTGAATATTAGCGATGAGCTCATCAGATACAGTATACTTACCATCAGTAGCAAGTCCGTTCATAAGGTCACGAACTGTAGCATCGTTCTCACCACACATATGATATAGTAGTCTCTCCAAATTAGATGAAATCAAGATATCCATAGATGGAGATGAGGTTGTGTAGAATGTTCTATTCTTGTTGTATTCACCTGACTTTAAGAAATCAGTAAGAACATTATTAGAGTTTGAGGCACAGATAAGTTTCTTGATTGGTAGACCCATATTCTTTGCATAATATGCAGCAAGGATATTACCGAAATTACCAGTTGGAACAACGACATTAATCTCATCACCAAGAGCAATTTTACCTTGATCAAGAAGATCGCAATATGTTGAGAAATAATAAACAATCTGTGGAACAAGACGACCCCAGTTGATTGAGTTAGCTGATGAGAAAGCCATATTCTTCTCTGCAAGCTGAGCCTTGATATCATCGTTAGTAAAGATTGACTTAACAGCGCTCTGTGCGTCATCAAAGTTACCATTTATAGCACAAACAGCTACATTCTCACCCTCTTGTGTGGTCATCTGAAGCTTCTGCATAGGTGATACACCGTCTACTGGGTAGAATACTAAAATCTTTGTATTATCAACATTCTTAAAGCCTTCTAGTGCAGCCTTACCAGTGTCGCCAGAGGTTGCAACAAGGATAACGATAGTCTTGCCATCAGCTGTTTTCTTTGCTGAAACAGTCATAAGATATGGCAAAAGCTGTAGAGCCATATCTTTAAATGCACATGTAGGACCATGCCATAGCTCAAGAATGCTCTCGTTGCCATTTACATTAACTGTTGGAGCAATCTTGTCTGATGAGAATTTGGATGCCTCGTATGCACCCTCAACGCAGTAGTCAAGTTCTTCCTCTGTAAAATCAGTAAGAAAATCTCTGAGCACTGTCTTAGCTCTTTCTGTATATGGCATAGATACCATCTTGCCAATTTTATCTAGTGAAAACTGTGGAAGCTCACATGGAACGAAAAGTCCGCCCTCTTCGCTAATTCCCTGTGCAATAGCTTGTGCAGCAGTAACCTTTATATCCTTATTTCTTGTAGAAGTATAAAGCATTTTTATCCCTCCAAAATTTGTTTTATATATTTTATACTAAATCAAAAGCATTTTCAAGATGTATAAGCGATTTTATTTTATTATTACGCATATATATTTCAACAACATCAAATCTTGGTTGCAAATCTATCTTTGTGTCGGAAATGAAATAATTTGCAGTGGCGATAATCTTCTTTTGTTTTGCATCATCGACGAACTCACGAGGTGTTGCAATAGATTTGTCACCTCTCATCTTAACTTCAACAAAAACAAGATAATTATCATCTGCACAAATCAAATCAATTTCACCAAATCTAGAATGATAATTATGCTCGAGAATAGTATAATTCTTCTTTCGTAAATACACAGCAGCCTTTAGCTCTGCAATTTTGCCATAGTCTTTCATTTCTTTGCATACCAAGTCTTTAAAAATGACTGACGATGAATTTCGCTAGGACCATATGTATCAAGCATTTCATAGTGTAACTTTGTGCCATATCCCTTGTGTTTATCAAACTTATACTGAGGATATTTTTCAGCCATTTCTAGCATATATCTATCCCTAGTCACCTTTGCAAGTATAGACGCAGCAGCAATACTAGCCGACCTAGCATCACCTTTTACTATAGTTCTCATAGGAATATCGAGTCCAGGTTCTTTATTACCATCAATCAGCGCAATATCAGGCTTAATATTAAGCCCTTCAACAGCACGGCGCATTGCCAAAAATGTTGCTTGAAGAATATTGATTTCATCAATTTCCTCTGCACTAGCCGTAGCGATGGAATATGCAAGTGCCTCATCCTTAATCTTATCAAAAAGCATTTCTCTCTTCTTTTCTGAGAGCTTTTTTGAATCATTAACACCGTCAATTACATATCCCTTTGGCAATATAACAGCAGCTGCACAGACCGGTCCAGCAAGTGGTCCACGACCTGCCTCGTCAACACCACAAACTATATCAAATCCATCGTTAATTGCTTCATTTTCAAATTTTAGCCAATCTACAACTTCAATTTCTTTCTTCATTATGGTAGCTCCAAGGTAAGTCGTCCTAGCTTACCACCTCTAAATTCATCAGTAACAATAACAGCAGCTCTTTCGTAATCGATTTCGCCACCCTTGATTAAAAAACCTCTTTTTTTGCCAATAAGTTCTAAAATTTCCCAACCTTGTAGACCCTCTACAGAATTAAGCTTATATCTCTCCTCAATAGCAGATGGTCTAGTCTGTGCAAGTGACTCTAGTAGTCTGCAAGCGAGCGTTTCTTGGTCGGTGATTTCATCCTTAATAGATCCAATAAATGCAAGCTTGTCGCCAACCTCTTGGTCCTCAAACTTTGGCCAAAGAACACCTGGTGTATCAAGTAGCTCAATACCATTGCCAACAACAAACCACTGATTTTGCTTTGTTACACCAGCCTTATCAGCAACCTTCGCCTTTGCATTCTTACCCATTCTGTTAATAAAAGATGATTTACCAGTATTTGGGATACCAACAACCATAAGACGAAGTGGTTTGCCAGCCATACCCTTTGACTCATTACGCTCAATAGTCTTTTTTAGCGCTTGTTTAACAACAGAATCAAACTTGTTTAGCCCCTTGCCAGTTCTGCAATCTACAGCGATAGCATAATATCCCTTTGATTCAAAATACTTTAGCCACAATGACGTTGCATTAGGGTCAGCGACATCACATTTGTTTAGCAAAACAATCCTTGGCTTACCCTTAACTATTTCATCAATTTCTGGGTTGCGTGATGACATTGGTATACGAGCATCCAAGAGCTCAACAACACCATCAACTAGATTTAACGATTCCTTGATTAGTCGTCTAGTCTTTGCCATATGTCCAGGAAACCACTGGACATTTTGTTTAATATACTCTGGCACAAAATCACCTGCCTTATCATTAATCCATTATACAGAAAACTATGCAAAAAAGCAACAAAATAAAGAAAAAGCCGCATCCATAGGACACGGCTTACGCTTTTCTTATTTAAGGTCTTCCTTAACCTTTGCAGCCTTACCAACTCTATCACGAAGATAGTATAGCTTAGCTCTTCTAACCTTACCGTAACGGATAACCTTAACGTCTACAACGTTTGGTGAGTGAAGTGGGAATACACGCTCAATACCTACGCCATAAGATACACGACGAACTGTGAATGTCTCAGATACGCCTGAACCCTTCTTAGCGATAACTGTGCCCTCGAACATCTGAATTCTTTCTCTCTGACCCTCACGGATGTTAACTGATACTCTTACTGTATCACCGATTGAAAATTTAGGAGTTGTCTCCTTGATGCTATCATTAGCAATAATCTTAAGTGCGTCCATTTTATTTCCTCCTTATTTTTATGAGATGTTCATATCAAATAAAACTGAAAGCGGACCATCTTCTAAAATGCGAAACGCTGACATTTTACGCATTGCAAGAGTATGCAACGGATAAATGCTGAATTATAATATCACACATTGTAATAAAATGCAAGACTTTTTTATCTATATTCTTTAAAATCTTTTGTGAGCAGATTAATTCTGCCAATTGATTTCCACTCAAAGTCCATATCAACAAGACGAATGATTGTATCAAATAGTAATGATGGGTTCAAGTTTTTGTTTGGACCAGCAAGCAATCTGATATTTAAAACGATATCGTCATCACGAATAGAAATGCTATATTTGACGATAAATTCCTTGATATCAGTCTCTTTTAAAACTCTACGTCTACCCTGCTTGCCTTTCTTGAGCGCCATAATATGTGGAGAATCAAGAACCTCTATAATTCTTTGCATAGCAAGGTCATTATCCTTGAATTCAAACTTGTATACATAGTCACTATAGACTATCTCATTGCTATCCATAAAGTCATCATAAACGTCCACAACACGAATACCTGCTGGCAAAGAGTCGTTCATTCTATTCTTAATCTCATCGTTAGATATATCATCAAGAATACGAATATCAACATTCTCACAAAGGCTCTCTACGCCAAGTGAAAGTGGCAAAGAAAAGCTCATATATGGATGAGGATTAAATCCCTCTGTGTAATAAAGATTTATCTTTGCTCTAGCAAATGCTCTTGAGAACACACGGTTTGTGTCAAGGTGGCTAATATAACGAGCTTGACCTGTTTTTGAAAAACGAATTCTAATTTCTCGCATCACAGTGTCCTCCGTTCAACTTATTAGCACCACAACCAGCACACTTAATACGACAATGTGGAGTAACCTTGCTCTCATGTGCTTTTAAATTCTCTTTTTCAAGGAATTTACGACTTACGCCATAATCCAGATGATCCCATGGCAAAAGCTCGCTAAATTCACGCTTGCGTTGTGTGTAGAAATATGGGTCGATGCCATTCTCCTCAAAGGCCTCCAACCAAGCATCAAAGTTAAACTGGTCATCCCAAGAATCAAACTTACAGCCCTTTTGGTATGCTGAATAAAGAACAGCGGATAACCTTCTATCACCTCTAGCTAGCACGCCCTCCAAAAGTGAGGTAGGTGTTTCGTGATATGACACCTTGATTTTTCTTGTAGGAATACACTCTAGCAAATGTTCTTGCTTTTGTTTTAATGATGCCATATTATCCTCTGGCTCCCATTGAAATGGAGTAAAAGGCTTTGGAATAAATGATGAACAAGAAATTGATACTTGAACGCCTGTTCCCTTTTGCTTATTTGGATTTTTGGCAAAAGCCTCAACAACCTTCATACCTAGGTCAGCAATTCCCTCGATATCCTCCATAGTCTCGGTTGGTAGACCCATCATAAAGTAAAGCTTTACAGAGGTCCAGCCATTATCAAATGCTTTATTACAAGTACGAAGCACCTCTTCCTCTGTAACATTCTTATTTATTACGTCACGCATACGCTGGGTACCAGCCTCTGGAGCGAAAGTTAATCCACTTTTTCTAACCTTATTTAGCTTATCAACAAGCTCATCTGAAAAGTTATCGACACGAAGACTTGGTAGCGAAAGATTAATCTTGTCCTTAACTGTCCAATCAATTAGTTCAGTCAACATTCTATTAACATTCGAATGGTCGGAGGTAGAAAGCGAACATAATGATATCTCGTCATATCCAGTGGAATCAATAAGTGCTTTACACTGTTTGTTGATAGTTTCAACGCTCTTTTCTCTAATAGGACGATAAATAAATCCAGCTTGGCAAAATCTACAGCCACGAATACAGCCTCTGAAGATTTCTTCTACAGCTCTATCGTGAACAATATTAATAAATGGAACTACAAATTCTGATGGATAATATACAGAATTCATATCTGATACTACTGATTTCTTAACACTTTTTGGAGCATCGAATAGAGGCTTTAATTCCTTAAGAGTGCCGTCTTCATTATAGCTATCCTCATAGAATGATGGCACATACACACCAGTTATATCCTTTGCCTTAAGCAAAAACTCATGCTTTGTGGCGTTATTTTTTTTGCATTCCTTAAGCAAATCGAGAACCTCATTAGTAGACTCCTCACCATCGCCAAGAAATACAATATCACAAAAATCAGCAATAGGTTCTGGATTACAAGCACAAGGTCCGCCAACGCAAATAATAGGTGTTAAATCAGTTCTATCCTTTGAGAACAATGGAATACCAGCCAAATTTAGCATATTAAGCACATTGGTATAACTAAGCTCATACTGTAGCGTAAATCCAATAATATCAAAATCTGTTAAATAATCGCCAGACTCTAATGCAAAAAGTGGAACATTGTTCTTTCTCATTTGCTCTTCCATATCATTATCTGGAGCAAAAACACGCTCACACCAAGCATCATCACGATTATTAACAAGACCATAAAGGATTTTCATTCCAAGATGAGACATACCAATCTCATATGTATCTGGAAAGCAGAATGCATATCGAAGATCAATTTTTTCCTTATCCTTTACTACGCTATTGAGCTCTCCACCAACATATCTTGCTGGTTTTTGAACATATTGGAGTATTTTTTCAACCTCTTTTTTTATCATACGAACCTCATTCAACAGAATTACTGATTGAGTATCCAATCAAGTAACCTGAAATAATTATCAAAGAAATATTTTTTGAATATAAGCAATAAAAAATGACTAATAGAATAAACAATACGCTAATAACTCTATATATCCTATCAGAAATATTAAAAGAAAACAAATTATTCAATACTAGCTTAAAAACTCTGCCACCATCAAGTGGATATATTGGAATTAAATTAATAATCATAAGAGATAAATTAATATCTCTATGAATATTAAACAACACAAAAATCAAATTTACTATTATTCCAGATAGTAAGAATATTATCTCCTTAAAAAAAGACAAGTTAGATTTATGTATCAATCCGATACCATAAAATGATATATTTAATCTCTCTGCCTTGCCACCCATAAGACACAAGCTTACCAAATGGCCAAGCTCATGTAGTGACGAAAAAAGCAGAACATAAAGAACTGAACTATTACCAGATATAATCGCAAATGATATAATCAGAATAAAACCAAATTCAATATTAATCCTTGTACCAAATAATTTAAAGCACACATAACCACCATAATAATTTACGATAGATTAGTGCTAATAATTACTTATTCTTATCTAGAAAGCTTTGCAAAATCATTACAGCAGATACAGCATCTACTATATCCTTGCGTTTTTTGCCACGAACATTATTTGAGGACAGAGCATCATGTGCCATAACAGTAGTGAGTCTTTCATCCTCAAAGAAAATAGGAATATCAACTTTTTCTGAAAGTGCATTACCTAACCCCTTACACTCATCACAGCGATATCCATACGTACCATCCATATTTCTTGGCAAACCAATAACAATTTTTTCTGGTTTTTCTTTTTCAACAATACCGACAAGCTTATCAACAAGTTTTGGCTGATAGTTTTCGGTAATAACAGTGTATGGTGATGCAAGCATTCCAAGTGGATCTGAAAATGCTATTCCAGTCCTTACGTCACCATAATCAATAGACATATATTT
This sequence comes from uncultured Clostridia bacterium, assembly GCA_937876375.1. GTDB lineage: Bacteria > Bacillota > Clostridia > Oscillospirales > Acutalibacteraceae > Eubacterium_R. The sequence goes on from CALEHY010000023.1 coordinate 27,187, forward strand.
CATATTTCACCGTTCAAAAATGCAGGAAAACCGTTTGATTTTCCTGCATTTAATCAATTAATCCTCATCATCGTTAGTGTTGGCATCCTCATTTGCTTGAGTGGTGTCATCGTTAGAAGCAGCTGTTGTATCATTAGAGCCCGAGGTTGTTGAATTACTATCCTTGTCCTTCTTGCCCTTGCTTGTTGACTCATTTTCATCAGTAGTCTCCTCGACACCAGTATCATTGGTGTATGCAGGAAGGTTGTTTTTATCAAACCAACCATATTTCTTACTACCACTACACAAGCCACCGTTAGCCAAACTATATTCTCTATAAACAATACCATCATACTTAGGGAACTCAGAAACCTTATCCTTCTTACGCTCGTAGATATTGTTCATAACCAAATTCCAAAGTGTACCAGATGGGTTATATGACAAATAATAATGAACTTCCTTAGGAGTATCGTATCCATACCATACGCCACCAATATACTCTGGTGTACCACCGATAAACCAACGGTCCTTATCCTCTGTTGTTGTACCAGTCTTACCAAAGCACTGAACACCAGAAATTCTATATCCAGTACCAGTACCCTCTGTCATAGTGGTCTGTAGCATCTTGTTCATTACCCAAGCTGTACCCTCTGACAAAGCAGCCTCTCTAGTCTTCTCTGGAGTCTTTTCAATAAGAGTATTGCCCTTTGAATCAAGAACCTTGTAGTATGAATATCCCTCATAGTAATATCCACCGTTACCAAATGCTTGATATGCTGTTGTCATCTCCAATACAGATACACCGTGTGTAACAGCGCCAGTAGCCATAGGAGCATAGTCACAGTCGGATAACTCCAATGATGAGATATGGAACTTGTTGGTAATATAATCGAATGAATACGAAGTACCAATCTTATCAAGAGTACGAGCAGAAATAGTATTTAGAGAACGAGACAGACCATACTGAACTGTCAAATTGTTGCTTGAATATCCACCACCCTCGTTAGTAGGCCAAGGTTTGCCATCAACCTTCATTAGAGGTGCATCCTTGGTAGGAGTTGACCAATAGATATCCACTCCATCCTCATTTAAACTCTTCTCAAGTGCAGGACCATAAACAGATAGCGGCTTGATTGTAGAACCTGGCTGTCTTTGTGACTGCCATGCACGATTTAGAAGTCTGTCAGCCTTCTTCTTGCCGGTACCACCGACCATACCAAGGATTCTACCCTTGTAGTCCATAACTACACATGCACCCTGTACGGTCTCATCAGGCATTCTTCTGAAATTTTCGTAAACGTCCTCAATAGACTCTTGAACATCAAAATCGATAGCAGAATAAATCTTTAGTCCACCACCATAGATCATATTCTTTGCCTTCTTGGCTGAATATCCCATTTTCTGCAAATCAGACATAATCTGATCAATAACGAAATCAGTATAGTAGCTGTTTACCTTTTTATTACCAGACTTATTCTGTGACTTTTTAACCTTGCTACCCTTGTACTCAGGTGAATTTGTATAAATCATCTTGTATGCCAAAGCATCGTCATACTCCTCTTGAGTAATGAAGCCTTGCTTATGCATTTGGAAAAGAATACGCTTTTGCTTTGCTTGGTTATTCTCTGGGTTAAGGAGTGGATCGTACTTTGTTGGGAACTGGGTAATTCCGGCAATACAAGCACATTCAGCGATATTCAAATCCTTAACGTCCTTACCAAAATATGTTTCAGCAGCAGTCTTAACACCGTAGCAACCGTGAGATAGGTAAATAGTATTGAGATATGCTTCCATAATCTCGTCCTTGGTATAATGCTTTTCAAGGTTAAGAGCTGCTAGAATCTCATTAAACTTACGAACAAATGTAACAGAATTCTCATCAGTCAAATTCTTAATTAGCTGTTGAGTGATAGTTGAACCACCTTGGCCATTCATCTTTACCATAACGCTGGCAACACGCTTCCAGTCAACACCATGGTGCTTTTCAAATCTTTCATCCTCGATAGCGATATACGCTTTAGCTAGATAAGGTGTCATCTCGTCGCTCTCTAGCCAAATTCTGTTCTCCTCACCATGAAGACGAGTGATTTCTTTTGTGTTACCCTCATCATCATATCCGTAAATGATAGAGGTTTGATTTTGGCTAGCAGCCTCTTCATTAAGATCGAATACAGGATCACCGTGTACAACAGTATAGCTGTAAATACAAATTACAGAGCCACATACAACAGCAACGACGCCAATAACCATCAATAATCCAAGAATTATTCTACGGATAGTAACAGCTGTTTTGCTACGCTGTTTCTTTGGCTTTTTGGTATCTTTCTTTGTATTCTTTGTATCAGCAGATTTGGTAGTCTTTTCAGTTGCCTTCTTCTTTCTGTCCTTTTTTGAAAAGGTTTTATATGAACTAGGTAGCTGAGATTTTGACTCATCGTGCTTATCTTTATCATCGTTATATACTTTTCGAGAATTATTCATAAAGGATTCTAACAAATCATCATAATCTTTATTAGCCATGAATATACCTCCTAAGCAAAATTTACACAAATATTATAATATAAAATATTAAAAAAATAAAGTAAAATTTGTAAATATAAAGCAATATTAAGATTTGGCATCAAGTTTCCTTGCTTTTTTCTTGTTCATAGGCATTGCATTGACAGAAACAACGACCTCATCATAGGTCTTCTTTGCTCTAATATACACCCAAAACATTTTAGAGCATTTAGTGCATTTTGCTGGACCTCTAAAAGTTTTGTTGACATTTTCAAAAGGCTTTGCTTTTTTCATATCGCCACTGCATACTGGACAAGTAATTTTTACCTTATCCAAATCAAACAGCTCTGACTTTGGCTTTGTCAAATAATAAGGCTTGTACAACAATCTTTCAAAAAAAGACTGATCACACTTATCAACATATGAAGCAAAATCTGTCTTATTAAACACCTTTTTCATACACTCGGCAGTTAGATAGCAATCAGCAAGTGCTCTGTGAAGCGACTCGGTATCAAAATCGATACCCATTAGCTCTGCACATTTTCCAAGAGCAATTTGATTGTTATCATCACGCTCGACATAAGACATGCAATATTTTTGAGCATCACAATAGTTGCTAATAAAATCAACATTCATCGTGCCCATATATGTCTTAAAATTATTTACAAGAACATATAGGTCAGAATTACTCCAGGAAAGAAATACATTGTCATCCCCTTCGCTCCATCTAGCGAAATCAGAGAACGCAGAGTCAAAAGGAATACCATTTTCCTTTATCTCCTCGTTAGTAATCTTGGTCAAATTCTTGCATCTTGATGAAAGCTTTTTAAAATTAGCTGGTTTAATAAGCTGTTTGAATGTGTCAACGATATTCAGTTTTTCATCAAGCTTTACTGCACCAATCTCGATGATATCGTTCATAAAGCCCTTGATAGCATAGTTATATGCGTTGTTCCATTCTAAATCAAATACAATATAATTCATCTATTCTCCAAAAAAAATAACCTTGCATAACGCAAGGTTATTTAACTCATTGTTATACAAAAAGGAATACAAGGAAAGCAGCAAGAACAACGATAAAGAATAGGATAATGAGCCACTTTGTAACTCTCTCAAGCTTACCCTCAATAGTTCTGCCCTTTGACTTGTTATTAGTAAAAGAGTCTGTACCACCAGCGATAGCACCAGAAAGGTTCTGTGAACGACCCTCTTGCATAAGAACTACGATAGTTATAATAACTGATACTACTACTAGTACAGCACCAAATACGTAATGATACCACAACATAATATTATACCTCCATAAGATTAGAACGAATGCATTATATCATAACGAAAGGAATAATGCAAGTATTTTTTAATAATTAATATATAGTCTGTTAAAAGGTAATTTGATCAGTATTATCTGCTGGACCAGGCACAGCACCAGCTGCTGGTAAATTCTTTGTTCTAAATCTCCAAGCCTTGTCAAACTCACCCTCTACATAGTGATGCATTGACTCTAGCTTGTGATTTTTCTTCTGTGTCATAACAGCAACACCGATAGTATCCTTTGAGGTCTTTGGATTAAGTGCGCCTGTATGAACTAGAAGCATTCTGCCATTAGTTGAACATAGTACAAGCTCTGTATCCTCTTCGATATACTCAATAGCTGCAAGTGGACACTTGCCAGAATATGCCTTTAGTAGTTTCTTTCTATTAGTCTTTGTTTGGTATGCAGCTATATCAACCTTTGCAACCTTACCATTTTCAAAGGCAAAAATCATATATCCCTTGTATTCTCTAACAATACAGATATAAATCACCTTTTCATCTGGTTCCATATCAAGATGGCTAGCAACATAAACACCCAACTGCGATGCCTTGCTATCAGCGAAATCATCGACCTTTGCCTTATATACCTGCTCCTTATCAGTGAATGCAAGGATTTCATCCTTGTTAGAGCATTCTATAGTCTTTTCAACAAAGTCGCCTTCTTTAACCTTTTGCTCACCAGACATACGAAGATTAGCTGTTCTAATCTTGTTTAGATAGCCCTCACGAGTAATGAATAATGTAACTGGATAATCCTCAATCTGTACAGCCTCGTTGCTGTCGAATTCATCAATCTCGTACAAAATTTCCGACTTACGATCGCCAGAATATTTTGCACTAACCTCTGTAAGCTCCTTAACGATAATCTTCTTTTGTTTATTCTTACTTTGAAGAATTGCATCAAGCTCTGCAATCTCTTTCTCCAAATCCTCGATATCCTTTGTACGCTTAAGAATATACTCACGATTAAGATGACGGAGCTTAATCTCTGCTACATACTCTGCTTGTACCTGATCGATACCAAAACCAATCATCAAATTAGGTACAACCTCTGACTCGCTATCAGTCTCACGAATAATTTTGATAGCCTTATCGATATCAAGCAAAATCTTTTCAAGACCACGAAGGAGGTGGAGTCTATCAGCCTTTTTGTTAAGAGTAAACTGTGTTCTTCTCCTTACACATTCAAGGCGGAAATCAATCCACTCACGAAGGATATCACCAACGCCAAGCACCTTTGGATATCCTTTGATAAGAACATTAAAGTTACAAGAAAACGAATCCTCAAGAGGTGTCATCTTGTATAGTTTTGTCATTAACTTATCTGGGTCAACACCTCTCTTAAGGTCAAGAGTAATGCGCAAGCCCTTCAAATCCGTCTCGTCACGAAGATCAGAAAGCTCCTTAATCTTGTTTGCCTTAACTAGCTCAACAATCTTGTCGATAATTGCCTCAGACGTTGTTGTAGGAGGAATTTCGGTAATATCAATACAGTTGTATGACTTGTCATACTTGTATTTTGCACGAACTCTAACAGAGCCACGACCAGTAGAGTAAATCTTGTCTAGCTCCTCTTTGTTATAAATAATATATCCACCACCAACGAAATCAGGAGCAAGCAATGTCTCGCTAACGTCGTGGTCAGGATTCTTTATCATAGCGATAGTTGTGTCGCAAAGCTCTTTTAGATTAAAAGAAGCAATGGAAGAAGCCATACCAACAGCGATACCAGAAGTAACATTAGCAAGAATAGATGGAAATGTTACTGGCAAAAGAGTTGGCTCTTTCATAGTGTTATCGTAGTTATCAACAAAATCTACTGTATCCTTGTTAATATCCTCGAAAAGCTCCTTCGCAATAGGTGCTAGCTTCGCCTCGGTATATCTAGATGCAGCAAAAGCCATATTCTTTGAATATGATTTACCAAAGTTACCCTTTGACTCAACATAAGGATACAAAAGGCTCTCGTTACCACGAGCAAGACGCACCATTGTTTCATAGATTGCGGCATCACCATGAGGATTAAGCTGCATTGTTCTACCAACAATATTGGCACTCTTGATTGTGCCACCTTGTAGCAATCCCATATTGTACATGGTGTAAAGCAGTTTTCTGTGTGATGGCTTAAGACCATCAATCTCTGGGATAGCACGTGATAGGATAACACTCATGGCATAAGGCATATAGTTGGTCCTAATAGTATCGACAATAACTTCGTCCTTAATCTGACCAGCACCTTGAATATGAACATTATCAGCAAGAGGGTTAACTATAATATCTTCGGTCTTTTTTCTTTTTGCCATAATTATCCCCTCCTTAGCTCAAATCTGCAGCATCAATATAAAGATGCCCAAAGTTTGCAATATATTCCTTACGACCATCAAGATTGTCACCAAGCATTAGCTCAAACATATCTGCTGTAGACTCTGCATCAGCAGGAGTAACCTTGATAAGTCTTCTTGTAGCAGGGTTCATAGTGGTTAGAGACATCATCTCTGCCTCATTCTCACCAAGTCCCTTTGAACGCTGAACAGTGTATTTTTTATCACCAATTTCAGCTTTTATTTGATCCATCTCAATCTCATTGTAAGCAAAATAGGTCTGGTCCTTACAAGTAACCTCGTACAATGGAGATTCAGCAATATACACCTTACCAGCCTCAATAAGCTTTGGCATAAGACGATAAATCATCGTTAGAATAAGCGCTCTAATCTGAAATCCATCAACGTCGGCATCAGTACAAATCATAATCTTATCCCAACGCAAAGCATCCATATCAAACATAGATACGTCCTTTGCAGCTTTGCTCTTTACCTCAACGCCACAGCCAAGCACTTTAATTAAATCGGTAATAATATCAGACTTAAATATTTTGTCATAATCAGATTTTAGACAGTTAAGTATCTTACCTCTAACTGGCATAATTGCTTGGAAATTGGCATCTCTAGCCTGTTTACAAGCACCTAGAGCAGAGTCACCCTCTACGATAAATATTTCTCTCTCCTCAACATTCTTGCTACGACAATCAACGAACTTTTGAATTCGATTTGTCATATCAACCTTTGACTGTAGAGTTGTCTTTAAATTCTTTCTTGTTTTTTCAGCTTTGATACGAGAACGCATATTGATAATAATTTGATCAGCAATTTTGTCTGCATCAATCTTATTCTCGATAAAATAGACCTCTAACTGCTTTCTGAAGAAATCAGTCATAGCATCTTGTATAAATTTGTTGGTAATTGCCTTCTTTGTCTGGTTCTCGTACGAAGTTTGAGTAGAAAATGAAGACACAACGAATATAACACATTCCTCAACGTCTTGAATGTTGATTTGTGCGTCTGTTTTATTGTATTTATTATTAGCTTTTAAATAAGCGTTAATTTGGTTAACGAAAGCACTCTTAAATGCCTTCTCTGGAGCACCACCATGCTCAAGGAATGATGAGTTGTGATAGTACTCCTTAAGCTGTGTGTTGAGAGAAAAACAAAGTGAGGCCTTGATTTTTAACTTGTAATCGTCGAGGTCCTCTCTATCTCGACCAACACGCTCACATTCCCAGTACTGTCGTGTTGTGAACGCCTTTTCACCAGCAAGCTCAACAACATAATCCTTAATACCATTCTCATAACAGAACTCTGTTGTCTCAAACTGGCTAGAGGTAATCTGATTTTTAAACACAAACTTAATGCCATCATTTACGATAGCTTGTCTCTTAATTGTCTCGATAAAGTACTCTACCGGCACATTGATATCAGTAAATACTTGTAGATCAGGCTTCCACTTAATGCGAGTACCGGTATCACCACGCTTGCCATAAGGCTCCTTTTGGAGTCCACCAACATTCTCACCGTGCTCAAAATGCAGATTATATCTAAATCCACCAGACTTAATTTCTGCGTCCATATACTCAGAAGCATACTGTGTAGCACATAGACCAAGTCCGTTTAAACCAAGTGAAAACTCGTAGTTATCGCCACCATTGTCATACTTACCACCTGCATATAGCTCACAAAACAATAGCTCCCAGTTATATTTATCTTCATTTTTATTATAGTCGACAGGAATACCACGACCAAAGTCTTGTACCTCAACAGAGCCATCGAGAAAACGAGTTACTATAATTTTGCTACCATAACCCTCTCTTGCCTCATCGATTGAGTTAGACATAATTTCAAAAATAGAATGCTGACAACCATCAATACCATCAGAACCAAAAATAACAGCTGGTCTTTTACGAACTCTGTCTGCACCCTTAAGTGACTTAATGCTTTCGTTTCCGTATTCTTGCTTTCTAGCCAAAGTCATCCCTCCATAGAATGTATACAATCATTATGCATTATACTATATATAGTGCAAAAAAGTCAAGAAACAAAAATTTGACCGCCCAAATGAATGGACGGTCATTAGTATTATTCCTCGTAAATTACATTATCAAGCAAAGTTATTGATTTAATATCATCAACATTGATTGTAGTGGTAAAAGTTGCATCAATTTCGCCATGTGAACGAATACCATTATACTCCTGTGCAAATTCACAACGCAAGTCAAATCTAGAATCACCATGGTCACCATCTGAAAGAATAGTGCCATCTTTCAATTCGATGTACATAATTCCATCACCTGTCAATGATGAAGAAATATTTTTTTGGAATAACGTGCACTGATCTAGTACCTGCTTTGGGAACTTGATAAGGCTACTTTCATCCCTTTCAGCATATTTCCAGTTGCTAACCTTGTAATCACACTTAAATCCAAGAGGAGATATAACAAAGTTATTTAGCTTATACTTTTCGCCATTCTCTAACTCAAAGTCCTTAACATCTAGCTTTTGTCTAACATTTGCACGATTAATATTGAATTTGAATGACCATTCGCCATCAACGCCACACTCCTCATAGATATATTCATCATTAATTTGTTCAACATTTAGGTCGAAATACAGAATATGATTAAACTTGATTTCAACAGTAGAATTGTTTCTCACTCTACTCAATCCTCTAAGTGTAATATTGCAGTAATCCTCACCTTCGGTGCCATCATATTTAACCTCATCATCCCACTTAGAACCACATCCATCTCCATCAGGTTTGCCATCAACTAAAATATCAAAATAGTATTTATCATTATTTGTCTCACCAACGTCAGGAGCTACATATCTGCCCTTGTACTTTGGACACTTAATAGGAATGACCATAATATCGTTATCGCAAAGTACCTGTCCTATATAAAAATTAAGTCCACCAGCTGATGCAGTTTGATTAACCTCTGTACCTAAAGTTGAATAATCCACGTTTTTTGATAATTCAATAAATTGATTGAACGAATTATCAGGCTTAAAGTAATTTGCAGCACCAACACTAGTAACACTTAATACCACTGCCAGTACAGCAACAACTGCAATTAATCTTTTAACATTAAAACGAATACGCTTTTTGCCCTTGTCTTCACTCTCTATCTTACGCATAACATTATCCTTAACGCTATGAATTATTCTCTGATCAACCTCTAGAGTTAGGTTTTCATCACATATTTGGTCGATTTGCTCAACGCTCAAATTATCAAGCATTTTATCCAATGAAATCTTCATAGCTTTCTCCTTTCAGCGATTTTTCTAGCTTTTTTAGAGCTCTGGATAACCTTTGTCTAACATTGTCATGTGATAAGTTCATTGATTTAGATATTTCTTTTGAGCTTTGACCTAGATAATATCTTCTATATACTATTGTGCTATCAGGCTCACCAAGCTCTTTTATTGCTGACACAAGCAAATTACCTAGTTCTTCCATTTCAACACTATTTTCGAGATTGTATTTATCTTCAAGCTCGATTTCAAAATCATCGTTATCAATGCTAATCTCATTAAATTTGAAATTATTTCTTATCTTATCAACAGATTTGTTTCTAGCAATTCTCGAAATATAAGCAGATAGGCTACCTTTTGACAAATCAATACTATCTCGTTGCTTATATATAGTCACAAAAACGTCACTAACTATCTCCTCAATATCCTCCGAAGAGCATATATTTCGAAGTTTGTTATTTACGATAGTATACACCAATGGAGTATATTGATCTATTATATGTGACATTGCTTTATTTGGATTTTTATGTAGTAAATCTAATAATCCTTTGTCAAACAAGATTATCACTCCTTTCAAGGAATTCCTTTCATTAATACTATCGTATTCGCTAACTAAAATGTGACAAAAATTTCAAAAGAATGCAAAATAAAAGGAATGCTAATGCATTCCTTTAGTGGCAGGGGCAGAAGGGCTCGAACCCTCGGCACTCGGTTTTGGAGACCGATGCTCTACCAACTGAGCTATACCCCTATATATTCACAACGCTGATATAATAACAAATTTTGATAACAAATGCAAGACTTTTTTTAAAATAATTTCTAAAACAAAAAGCACTGATATAATCAGTGCTTTTTCTGGTGGACCATCAGGGACTCGAACCCCGGACCGACCGGTTATGAGCCGGGAGCTCTAACCAACTGAGCTAATGGTCCGTAAATCGCCTATGCGACTTTGTTATAATACCACTGATTATAGTTCAAGTCAATACCTTTTTATAAAAATGAAATCCAAAAATAACGACAAAATTTACATAAATAGAACAGAAGATGCTATCAAGTATTGTCCAGCATAATACAATAAATGATTGATAAACATGTAGAACTTTCCGTCCTTATCTTTACCAAAATAAGTACTAGATAATACAACATCTGATAATGCAAATAGAATTGCGCCTACGCTTAAAAGAATATACTTTTTGCTGAATTTTGACAGTATTGCAGCTGCGATTCCAAGTATTAATGTAAACGCCAAGAATATTACATAAAAGAACACTATTCTTCTATAAGCACCATAATGAACCTTAGATAATTTTGCCGTAGCAATATTGATAGCACTAAAAATAACAGCACCTGCAGCGCAGCATATAATCTGCCATAGCTTAATATCAATGGAGTAAATTATCGCTGCTGAATAGAATATATGACCAATTAGAAAGAATATAAATCCAGCCTTAAGATATGTACTCTGATCCTTTTTATATATGCCCTTTAAATCAAGCGAAACGTCACCACATAATCCGAGAGCGCCACCAAATATTATAAGCGAACCATAAGTCAAAGCACTAGGATTTTCAAGCAAGGCAAACACTGCAGTTAAAAGATAGCACAAGCTTGAAGTAGTTTTAAACAAAAGATTGCTTACACTAAATCCATTAGCTCGTTTGATACAAAAAATCATAGATACAACTAATCCAAGACCAAGCACGATATAATATGACATATTATTACCTCCAAATTATTAAACTATTGTCTAATAAAGATTATATCATATTATACATTATATGTAAAGTCTATTAAAACTGTGACAGTTCACTACCCCATTTATCAACTAACCTATCTAAATTCCATGCTGCATTAGCTGGACTAGTTGATGGAAGACAAATTGTGTCTAGTTTTGTTATTGGATATATGTATTTATAATATAGCTCATCCGCTTTTTTGCCATTGGTAAAAATCTGTTTTATATCCGCATTGTTAAGGATTATAGACAAATCGTTTGCAACAACATTTTTTATAGAACTATCGGATGAGCCTACAATTTCACAAGACTCGATAACGTCCCAAACAGCAATATTATTTCGCAATAAAAAATCACGTTTTTCATCTACACTACAAGGTAAATTATCACCTAATACAGCTGATAAAACCTTCCAAAAACGATTTCTAATATGACCGTAGTAAAACTTCTGCTCACGGGATTTAACTGATGGAAATGAACCTAAAATTAGCACTTTACTGTTTTCATTAAATACTGGATCAAACTCATGCTTTATTCTCATACATTACAATCTCCGTATCAAAATATTGTTCTTGAAAATGAACAAAATCAGTTATCTGATCTTTTGTATAATCTGCACCATTAGGTGATACCACCCACTTATCTTCATTATCATTTAAGCGTTTAATTATCGCTATGACTTTGCCCGTATAATTAACTACTGGCTTATCAATACCGATAACATATGCATCTTGTTCTTCCCCATCATTAGCGAATACACCCTCAATATATCCGTAATTAATCGGATAATACAACTCCTTATGTTCTGGATGATATGATCCTAATGGTCTATCAATAGTGACGGTCACTGTTTCGCCAAGATACACTGTGCCACAAGGGAATTTTATGTTATTGTTTTGCTCCTTAATCATATTAAACAAGGTGTCATATTCATCACATATATAAATCGGATAATTTATACTTCCAAATAGCGATGATATACCAATATATTTCATATGAATAGTAAAGCTATTCTCTTCATTAATAGTAGAGCAACGCTGAAATGAGATTCCCCTATCAATGTAATCAATATCACAATATTTAATTTTTCTATTAAATAACCTGAAATCCTTTACAACTATACAATCTGATAACATAATCAGCTTTTTCGGTTTTAAAATATTATATAACAAAATCAAAATCGATAAAAAACAAGCTATTGCGATATTAAATAATATATAAAACTTTCCAATATTATATGTTGGTAAAAACAATGTGAATAAAGAAAGTATAATTGAATATACAATAAAGTCTAGAAAATATGCAAAAACAACAAGCTTTTTGCTCTTAAAACCACTATATAACTTGATATTAAACTCTTTCATTATATATCTCCTAAAAAATAACCCCTTGAAAATTCAAGGGGTTATCTATGTTGGCATTGACCTATTTTTGCAGGAAGCTGCCCTCCAACTATCGTCGGCACACATGAGCTTAACTACCGTGTTCGGTATGGGAACGGGTGGACCCTCAGCGTAATAA
>CALEHY010000024.1 GCA_937876375.1 uncultured Clostridia bacterium
TATAAAAGGACAGCTTCGGCTGTCCTTTTTATTTACTATTTTTATAATAATACTTGACAAATTTAAAACTAATATATATAATACATAAAGTGCAAACTAGAGGTGATATGTATGCAACTCGACTTTACAAATTTGTTTAATTCATCTGACGAAATAATCAATATTGATTATGTTTTTAAATACGATGATTTCTATTACAGCGACTATCAACCACTCACTGATGGAGCTAGGGTAGAAGGTAAGGCATATTGTAAGGCTGACGTTGTTTATCTTGACCTTAATGTTTCGTTCAAATTCTTTGGCGTCTGTGATAGGTGTGCAGAGGATATTGAAAAAGAGTATTCCTTCGATCTTAACAAAATCATTGTCCAGAAGATGGAAAATGAGAACGACGATTTTGACAATTATATCGTTGTTGAGAATGGTGTTCTTGATTTAGATGATTTGATTTACGAAGAGATACAACTGTTTTTGCCAGCAAAGATGCTTTGCAAGGATGATTGCAAGGGGCTATGTCAAAAATGTGGCAAGAACTTAAATTTTGAAAAATGTGATTGTAAGAAAGACGTTGATCCTCGATTGGAAGCGTTATTACAATTACTTGATGAAGAGTAAACTAACTTGTTTTATATAATAAGGAGGAAATTAAAATGGCAGTACCAGCAAGAAGAACTTCAAAAACAAGAAAGAATAAGAGACGTTCAAGCGTTTGGAAGCTTAATGCTCCAACACTCGTAAAGTGCCCTAATTGTTCAGAGTACACAGTACCTCACAAGGTATGTGCAAGCTGTGGCTACTACAATGGCGAAGAAGTTATCAGCAAGGACTAATAATTAAACGAGTATGAGGCGACTTGATTTAAGTCGCCTTTCTTGTTATGTAAGGGGTGTTAATTATGGCTAAACCAGTTGTTGCCATTGTTGGAAGACCTAATGTAGGCAAATCAACACTTTTTAACAAGTTAATAGGTACTAGATTATCTATCGTAGACGATACACCTGGTGTTACAAGAGATAGAATTTATGGTGATTGTGAATGGCTAAATCATCATTTTTTACTAGTTGATACTGGTGGTATCGAACCTTATAGTGATGATGTAATCTTGTCACAAATGCGTTCTCAGGCAGAGATTGCTATCGAGACAGCTGACGTTATTATTCTTGTAACAGATTTAAGGTGTGGTGTAGTTGCTACAGATCAAGATGTTGCATCTATGCTACTTAAGAGTGGCAAGCCTATTGTACTATGTGTTAACAAATGTGATACAATCGGTGCACCAGACCCAGAGTTTTATGAATTCTATAATCTTGGCTTAGGTGATCCTATTGCTGTTTCGTCTACTCATGGTCACGGTACTGGCGATTTACTTGACGAAGTTATTAAGTATTTCCCAGAAGATTGTGATGATGAGGTAGAAGATGAAGAGGTTATCAAGGTTGCTATTATCGGCAAACCTAATGTTGGCAAATCTTCGCTTGTTAACAAGATTAGTGGTACTAACAGAGCGATTGTATCTAATATTGCTGGTACAACTCGTGATACCACTGATACCTATATTGAGAATGAATATGGCAAATTCAATTTCATCGATACTGCCGGTCTAAGAAGAAAGAGCAGAATCAATGATGATATCGAAAAATATAGCATTATTAGGGCTAGAATGGCTGTTGAAAGAGCTAATGTGTGTGTCATTATGATTGATGCGACAGAGGGCTTTACAGAGCAAGACAGCAAGGTTGCCGGTATTGCTATAGAGCAGGGCAAAGCCTGTATAATCGCTGTTAACAAATGGGATGCTATCGAAAAGGATGGTAATACCATGAACGAGTTTAGAAATAAGCTTGCTAACGATTTCTCATTTATGTCTTATGCTCCTATAATGTTTATTTCTGCAAAGACTGGACAGAGAATTGATAGACTATATGAGATGATAGTATTTGTTCATTCTCAAAACTCAATGCGTATCTCTACTGGTCGACTTAACGAGGTTTTGGCTGTTGCAACTGCAAGAGTTCAGCCACCAACTGATAAGGGTAAGAGACTAAAGATTTACTATATGACTCAGGCGTCGACAAGACCACCTACATTTGTTTTCTTTGTAAACAATGCAGAATTGTTCCATTTTTCATACCAAAGATATCTTGAAAATCAAATCAGAGAGATTTTTGGACTAGATGGCACACCGGTTAGGTTTATTGTCAGAGAAAGAGGAGAGGGTAAAAAATGATTTACTTTCTTTTGATTGCTTTGATTTCATATTTACTTGGTAGTTTAAATTTTGGGATATTGCTGTCTCGTCGTTTTCAAAATGAAGACGTTAGAGACCATGGTAGTGGTAATGCTGGCGCAACAAATATGGTGCGCAGCTATGGTAAGATTTGGGGCGTTATTACTATTCTTGGCGATATGGCAAAGGTTGCTCTTGCTATTTTGATTGCATATTTTATCAATAATCATTTTATTACTATAGATAATAGCATTGATAACTTTGATTTGCTTTTAAAATCGTTTGCAGGACTGTTTTGTGTTATGGGGCATATCTTTCCTTGCTTCTTCAAATTCAAGGGTGGCAAGGGCGTAGCAACAAGTGGTGGTATGGTCTTTATGATTGATTGGAGGATTGCACTAATATTACTAGCGATTTTCTTTATCATTCTACTAACCACAAAATATGTTAGCCTTGGCTCAATTGTGATGGCATTGTTATATCCAGTATTTATATTTATATTCTATAAGAGTGCTATACTAACAGTGATTGCATGCGTGTTTATGCTGATTGTTGTTGTAGCACACAGAGAGAATATTAAAAGGCTATTCAATCATACAGAGCATAAAATGGGTGAAAAAAAGGACAGTGGGGAATAACCACTGTCCTTAAGTTTTTGTATAAGTAAAAAATAAAACCGTCTTAACAGACGGTTTATATTTTTAATCAATTAAGCTCTTTCAACCTTACCTGAACGAAGGCATCTTGTGCAAACATAAATTCTCTTTGGAGAGCCGTTTACGATAGCCTTTACCTTCTTAATGTTTGGTTTCCAAGTTCTGTTTGATCTTCTGTGTGAGTGAGAAACCTTAATACCGAAAGACATTTCTTTTCCACAGCATTCACATTTAGCCATTTGCGAACACCTCCTTATATATTTAGAACGGATATATAGTAACAGAAAGTTACAAAAAAAGCAAGCCTTTTTTTAATTATTTTTTTTAAAGTGCAAAAATATAGACAATTTGTATTAATTTCTTGATTTTAAACACTATATTTAGTATAATGTCATTGAAATAATTTATATATTATATGGAGGATTTAGTTATGGCAGTAGAAAAGAAGTCTGGCGATAAGAGAGCTGCGCTTGAATCTGCTTTAAAGCAAATCGAAAAGCAATATGGTCAAGGTGCTATTATGCGCCTTGGTGAGAATAATGCGTTAAAGGTTGATGCTATTTCAACTGGTTCATTAACTCTTGATATGGCTACTGGTATCGGTGGTCTACCAAAGGGAAGAATTATTGAGATTTATGGTCCTGAGTCATCTGGTAAGACAACTCTTGCATTACACTGCGTTGCAGAGGCACAGAAGATTGGTGGAGAGGCTGCATTTATCGATGCAGAGCACGCTCTTGATCCAGAGTATGCTGCTAATCTTGGCGTTGATATCGACTCTTTGCTAGTAGCTCAGCCAGATAATGGTGAGCAGGCTCTTGAGATTACAGAACAGCTTGTACGCTCTGGCGCTATTGATATTATTGTAGTTGACTCAGTTGCTGCGCTTGTTCCAAAGTCAGAGATTGAGGGCGATATGGGTGATTCTCATGTTGGTCTACACGCTAGACTTATGTCACAGGCTCTTCGTAAGCTTGCTGGTGCTATTAACAAGTCAAATTGTATTATCATTTTCATCAATCAGTTGAGAGAAAAGGTTGGCGTTATCTACGGTAATCCAGAGGTTACTACTGGTGGTAGAGCACTGAAGTTCTATGCATCAATGCGTATCGACGTTAGAAAGGTAGAGCAGATTAAGGCTCCTGGAAACGAGTTTGTAGGCTCAAGAACTAGAGCAAAGATTGTTAAGAACAAGGTAGCTCCACCATTTAAAACAGCAGAATTCGACATTATGTATGGTACAGGTATTGACAAGGATGGAGAAATCTGTGACCTTGCTGTTGCTCTTGGTATCATCAAGAAGAGTGGCTCTTGGTTCTCATATGGTGACCAGAGATTCCAAGGTAGAGATAAGGCAAAGGAACTTATTAAGAGTGATCCTGCTTTCGCTGCTGATATCGAGGAGAAGATTAAGGCTGCAATGTCAAAGCAAGAGGATGACAAAGCTGTAGTTGAAGAGGCTCCAGTTGCGCCAACAACTACTCCATCACAGACAAGAGCAGCTGCAAGAGCAAAGCTTGATATCGCTATTGATGACGACGAAGACTAATGATTATAACTCATTCTAAGGGCAGAGGTAAAAAAATCCATCTGCTAATTGATGATGAATATCAAATAACTACTGATATCGACTTTTGGGCAGAGAATTTCATCAAGGATGGCACAGAAATTGATGATGACGAATGGCAAGAATTAGTTGATAAAATCAATTATAAAAAAGCTGTTAACAAATGCTTTGATTTGCTATCTCGTCGTGACCATTCTGTAAAGGAGCTGAAGACAAAGCTTCTTCGTACAGTAGATGAGGATAATGCCCAAAGAGCGATTGATAGAATGCTCGAATTAGGTTATCTTGATGATGAGAAATATGCTCAAAACTTGCTTAAACACTTGATTGAGGATAAGAAAATGTCTCGTGCCTTTATTAAGCAAGAAATGTTCAAGCGTGGTGTTTCATCAGATATAGTATCAAATCTATTAGAAGATATTGAAATAGATAATGTATCGAGCGTTGTTGATTTAATACTTACTAAGTATAGTACAAAAATTAATCAAGAAAACGGAGTAGAAAAAGTAATTGCAGCATTGATGCGAAAGGGCTTTTCATATTCCGACATAAAAGAAGCAATTAGAAGAATAGAGAACGACGAAGTAGATGAATAATTTTAAAGCAGGAATGATATCACTTGGTTGCCCAAAAAATCAAGTTGATGGAGAAATGCTATTAAAAAGACTTGCAAACGCAGGTTTTGAAATTGTAAACAAAATTGAAGAATCTGATGTCATGATTGTCAACACCTGTGGATTTATCGAGGACGCTAAAAGAGAGGCTATAGAGGCTATACTAGAGGTTGCCGAGTATAAAAACGCTGGACTTATTTCTGCGATTGTGGTAACTGGCTGTCTTGCTGAGAGGTATCAAGACGAAATTTTGAAAGAAATGCCAGAGGTTGACGCTGTTATTGGTATTGGAGCTAATGATGATATCGTCAAAGTGTGCCAAAAGGCTTTGTGTGGCGTCAAATCATCGTCTTTTCCAAACAAGTGCTATCTTTCGTTAGATGATGAAAGAATGGTTTCTACGCCATCTCATTGGGCATATTTGAAAATAGCTGAGGGCTGTGATAATAAGTGTGCCTATTGTGCTATTCCTGGTATTCGTGGTCAGTTTAGAAGTAGAGATATGGATTCTGTTATTAAGGAAGCAAAATCTCTTGCTGACGCTGGTGTTAAGGAGCTTATATTGATTGCCCAAGATACCACAAAGTATGGTCAAGATATATATGGCGAATATAAACTTGATAAACTATTAAAGCATCTGGTTAAAATCGATGGTATTGAATGGATAAGGTTGTTCTATTGCTATCCACAAAGAATTACAGAGTCACTTATTGACGTTATTGCTAGTGAAGATAAGATATGTAAATATATTGATATTCCTTTACAACATAGTGATGCTACTGTTTTGAAGCGAATGAACAGAGTCGGTACTGGTGATGATTACAAAAATCTTCTCAATAATATGAGAGATAAAATCCCTGGCCTTGCTCTTCGTACAACATTTATGGTTGGCTTTCCTGGTGAAACAGATGAGCAATTTGAGAACCTTTGTCAGTTTGTTGATGAGATGAAATTCGACAAGATGGGCTGTTTTGCTTTCTCTCCAGAAGAGGATACACCAGCATTTGATATGATTGACCAAATTGATGAAGATATCAAAAAACGTCGTCAAGAGGTTTTGATGAATAATCAGTACACTATCACAGAGCAATCTAATAAATCTCGTGTGGGCAATACATACAAGGTTATTATTGATGCCTTCGATGGTGAAAAATATATTGGTAGGTCCTATATGGACTCACCAGAGATTGACAGTGGTATTATATTTACCTCTAACGCAAAGCATGATATTGGTACATTTGTTAATGTTAAGATAACAAACTTTGATGGATATGATTTAATTGGGGAGAGAGTTTAATGAATTTACCTAATAAAATTACTGTATTTAGATTTTGTTGTATTCCTTTTTTGCTGGCAACAGCAATAATTGAATTTAGATATCACTGGGTAGCAACACTACTTATTTATTTTGTTGCTTGTATGAGTGATAAGGCTGATGGTATTATCGCAAGAAAAAAGGGACTAGTAACCGATTTCGGCAAGTTAATGGACCCATTGTCAGACAAGTCACTAACATTTGCTGCTTTCTTAATTCTTATTTCTTTTGGTTGGCATACAGAATTAGTTATCATGATTATGCTGGCTAGAGAGTTTTTAGTTGCAGGTATGAGAATGGCTGCTACTGTTGAGGGTGAGGTTATTCCTGCAAATGCTCTTGGAAAAGCAAAAACATTCTTTCAAATGGCAACAACTGGCATTACTTTCTTAATTCTTGCAATTCTTGAAAAAGATGGTGAGCCAACAGCCACAACAGCTCCGGTATGGTTACATATTTATTGTATTGTTGCTTTTTGGTTTGATGCTGTTATTGCTTTAATTAGTGGACTAAAGTATGCCAAGGATGGATGGTATCTAATTAAAACAAAATAATTGTTGCAATTTTTAAAAATTATACTATAATATAGTAGATAAATGCATTGACTGGGAGAAGTAAAATATTACTTGATTTTTAGAGAGCGAATGATGGTGGAAATTTCGCATGACGGTATATTTGAAATGCACCCACGAGCAGCTCATAGGAAATTTTAGTATTATGAGACGGACGCCCCGTTAAAAGCTACGCTAATATATTGATTAGCTGAGTATAAATCAGAGTGGAACCGCAGTTTATATTGCCTCTGTCGTTAATTCGACAGAGGCTTTTTTATTGGAGTTGATATTTATGTTTAAGGAATATAAAGAAGATATCCAAAGCTTTATTGACCACGATCCAGCAGCAAGTAGTCCTTTAGAGATTATATTTTTGTATCCTGGCTTTAAGGCGTTGAGATCACATAAAAAGGCAAATTGGTTTTTAAAACACAATATGCCATTCATTGCCAGATGGATATCACAGCATAGTGCACACAAAACTGGTATAGAAATCCATCCAGGTGCCACAATAGGTAAAAGAGTTGTAATCGACCATGGTCATGGTATTGTCATCGGTGAAACTGCCGAAATTGGAGATGACGTAATGATTTATCAAGGCGTTACTCTTGGTGGTACTGGTAAGGATATTGGTAAGCGTCATCCTACTATCGAAAGCGGAGTTATGATTGGTGCCGGTGCAAAGGTTCTTGGTCCAATTACAATAGGCAAAAATGCAAAGGTTGCTGCTGGTGCAGTCGTTGTGCGTGACGTTGATCCAAACTGTACTGTTGTCGGTGTACCAGGCGAGGTTGTTCGTATTGATGGTGAAAGAGTTGATGATTTGGATCAGATCCATATTCCAGATCCTCTTATGAATGCGATTAAAACTAATGAGGCAAAGATTGAAGCACTACAAAAAGAAATTGATATGATAAAATCAAGTAACTAAAGGAGATTTTTGTTATGAAGATATTTAATACAATGTCTAGAGCAAAGGAAGAATTTGTTCCAGTTGACGAAAAAGAGGTTAAGATTTACGCTTGTGGACCTACAGTGTACAACTATATCCATATCGGTAACGCAAGACCACTTTGTGTTTTTGACGTGTTGAGAAGATATATGGAGTATCGTGGATATAATGTAAAGTTTGTACAGAATTTCACTGACGTTGATGATAAAATTATCAAGAGAGCAAATGAAGAAAATGCTACTTTTGAGGAAATTAGCGAAAAGTACATTGGTGAGTTCTGGACAGATGCACATGGTCTAAATTTTAAGGATGCATCTGTTCATCCAAAGGCAACAGAGAATATTGATGAAATTATTGAAATCATTAAAGCACTTGAAGAAAAAGGCTTTGCTTATGCAGTTGATGGCGACGTATATTACAGAACATTAAAGTTTGAGGAATATGGCAAGCTATCTCATCAGCCTATTGAGGACCTTCAGTCCGGGGCTAGAATAGCTGTAGGTGATAAAAAGGAAGATCCACTAGATTTTGCTCTATGGAAGTCTGCAAAAGAAGGCGAGCCTTATTGGGATTCTCCTTGGGGTAAGGGTAGACCTGGTTGGCATATCGAGTGCTCAGCTATGAACAGAAAATATCTCGGAAATACTATTGATATTCACTGTGGTGGTCAAGATCTTATTTTCCCTCATCACGAGAACGAGATTGCACAGTCAGAGGCAGCAAATGGTTGCACTTTCTCAAAGTATTGGATGCACAACGGCTACATTAATGTTGATAATGTAAAAATGTCAAAATCTCTAGGCAACTTTAAGACAGTTAGAGAAATTGCAGATGTATATGGATATGAGGTTATTAGATATTTTCTAATTTCATCACATTATCGTTCACCAATTAACTACAATCTTGATATCATTGAGCAGTGCAAGGCTGCTCTTGAGAGACTATACACATGTCGTGAATCACTTGATTTTGCTATTAAGAATGCTGAAGAAGGTGAAATTGATAACGAAATTGCCGAAATCCTAAATCAAAGAAAAGAACAGTTCATTTCCGTAATGGATGATGACCTAAATACAGCTGATGGTATTGCTACTATTTTTGAGCTTGTTAAGGATATAAATACTAGAATTATCGATAAGGGCGTATCAAAGGCGACCTGTGAGGCTGCAGCAAAGCTATTTGACGAGTTATGCGACGTTCTTGGCATTCTTTATAATAGAAAGTCAAACGACCTTGATAGCGAGATTGAGGCTCTTATTCAGCAAAGACAAGAGGCAAAGAAAAACAAGGATTTTGCAACTGCTGATAAAATCAGAGATGATTTGAAAGCAAGGGGAATTATTCTAAAAGATACTCGTCAAGGTACTACATGGACTATTGAATAAAATATAGACAAATTAATAGATTTGTGGTAAAATTATAGACGAACATATCGTTCGTCTATAATTTTTTTAGGAGATATATTATGGTAGATAGAGTTAAGTTTAAGGATACCGAGGTATCAAGACTTGGTCTTGGTAATATGAGATTGCCAGTAAAAACAAAAATCAAAAGGGAAGCAAATCCTTTGATTGATTATGAAAAGGCACAGGAAATTGTTGACCTAGCATTTGAGAACGGCGTAAACTATTTTGATACAGCATATATGTATCATGCTGGAAAAAGTGAAAAGTTTATTGGTCAAGCATTAAAAAAATATCCTAGAGAGTCATATTTTCTAGCTGATAAGCTTCCTATTTGGATGTGTCCAAGAAAAGCTGACATGGAGAAGATATTCAACAAACAGCTAGAGCGCACAGGAATTGATAAATTCGATTTTTATCTTTTACACGCATTGGATGCTGATAACTTTAAAAAATGCGAAAAATTTGGCGCATACGAGTTTCTAGAGAAGAAAAGGGCAGAGGGTCTTATTGATAATATTGGCTTTTCATTCCACGGTTCTATTGAAGCATTGAAAGATATAATTGCTGCTCATCATTGGGATTTCGCTCAAATTCAGATGAATTATCTTGATTGGGAAAATCAAGATGCAAAAACACAGTATCAGTTACTCACTGACGCAGGTATTCCAGTAGTTGTAATGGAGCCTGTCCGTGGTGGTAAGCTAGCAGAGGTTCCAGCTGACGTTGAAGCATTGTTTAAACAAAACAAACCTGATGACTCTATCGCATCTTGGGCAATTAAGTTTGTCGCTAGCTACGATAATGTTATGACAATCTTAAGTGGTATGAATTCACCAGAGCAGATGATGGACAATCTTTCATCGCTTACAGATTTTACACCAATGACAGAAAATGAGCTTAAAGTTTGTGCTAATGCAGCTTCTATGATTAATAATAAAAAAATTATTCCATGTACTGGCTGTGACTACTGTGCTGATTGTCCAAAAGAGGTTAAGATTAGCTCTATTTTCGCTACATATAATGATTTCCAAAATGGCGCCAAGACAAAGGATGAATGTTTAGCTGATTATAGCAAAATTGATATTAAGCATGATGAATGCGTTGCTTGTGGCAAATGTGCTAGTCATTGTCCACAGAGTATAAAAATTCCAGATCTCTTAAAGACTACTATTTCTGATTTCTTTGGATAAAAAATACCCCTACTTGTAATAAGTAGGGGTATTATTATATATCTAATTCCTTTTGAATTTGTGCTAGCATATTTGCATTTGTGTCATCGCCAAGAATTGATTTAATATATTTCGTGTTTTCTTTTCGTCTTTTGAATATCGCTGTAAAGAATCTTTGTATATAAGCGATAGGCAATAACCAGTGATGATTATTTGCATAGATATATGTGTTGAACATGTATTCCTTTGGAGCAAACAGCATATTTATCAATGCTTTAGTCTTTGATCCTTGATTTGCTACACGAACAGTACCATTATCAGATATACCGTAACCGAAAACACCACCATCAAGAATGATTTTTGTTATATGCTCGAAAACTTCCTCATCAATGGTGTAGATAAAATCGATAGGTGTTTTAAATAGAGCCTTTGATAGCGCTATAACAGTCTTTGATGATTTTTCAATACCCATTTGTGTACACAACCACAAAAGCTTGTCTAAATCAATATCTTCGTTTCTTAATAGCACGTCGATATCCATCAGCTGCCTTAGTCCAACGCCACCACTTTTAAGATGCTTCAAAAAATGATTGATAACATACAATGTGTGATATAATGGCTTCAAATAATATGTAGTTCCAGATATATTATCACATAAATCAATAGAGAAATATGCTCTGTCATCTTTTGAAATACAGTCAAAATATGTTTTGAACTGGAATTCATGATTGAGATAGTTGAATACTAGTTGTGTAACAGACTCACCGGTAAGCTCAAATCCACTATCAAGTAGAACGGTTTTAACCAATTCCTTATCGTTTTCATCAATTACAATATCTGTATCTCCAGAGGTGCGTACCTCTGCAACAGGGTACAAATGACGAATAGCACCACCCTTTATGATAGTGTGATTAATATTGTTACTAGATAATATTGCTTTTGTATCTTCAATAGCCCTGAATTTTAAATCAGCAGCTTGTACAGTTTGTCCAAGTGCTTGTTTAAAATATGATATACCTTTAGCATTAGGTTTGTCCTTATCGTCAAGCTTGTTAATTTCAAGCGCAATTATTGCAGTCAAATTATGCAATTCACCAAGCTTGAAAATGTCAGACCACTTGATATCATCAGATGGCTTTGATTTAGGCTTTTCATTATTTAAATGTGAAGAAAGTAGCTCAATAAAATATTGTTGTGTATCGTTCATATCATCGCTTTAAAATAAACCCCTGAAAATCAGGGGTTTTAGTTATTATTTTACAAGTTCGCCCATATCATACATACCTGCTGGCTTGCCAGCCATGTAGATTGCAGCATTTACTGCACCAACAGCAAAAACTTCCTTTGATCTAGCAGAATGTGAAAGGGTAATATTCTCATCTCTACCAGCAAAGATAATCTCATGCTCACCGACAATTGTACCACCACGAATAGCGTGAATACCAATCTCGTTCTTTGTTCTCTTCTCACGCTTTGAGTGACGGTCATATTCATAGCGCATTGGGTTTTCAAGTTCTTCGTTAATAGCATCTGCAAGCATTAGCGCTGTTCCAGATGGAGCATCAATCTTTTGATTGTGGTGCTGTTCGATAATCTCGATATCGAATTCATCACCAAGCACCTGAACAGCCTTCTTTGCAAGATTAACTAGAAGGTTGATACCTAGGCTATAATTATATGTAAAGAACACTGGACAGTCCTTTGATGCTTCCTTAATCTTATTCTTCTGGCAATCATCAAATCCAGTTGTAGCAATTACTAAAGCAGTATTTGTATCTTTACCATATTGTAGCAAATCATCAAGTAGGGAAGGGTTAGAAAAATCAATGACAGCGTCAGCATCTTCCTTTATGTCAGCAATATTTTCGTAAACAGGGAATGGTCTAGCTCCATCATTGTATTTGTCTACACCAGCGACAACTGTACAATCATCTCTTTTTGATACAATGTCTTGAATTACCTTGCCCATTTTGCCACAAGCGCCAGTAATAATAATCTTTGTCATTTTAACTTCCTCAAAAAATCTTATTTGATAAGACCGTACTTATCCATAACACCCTTTAGATACTCGGTGTGCTCATCAGTCATTTCGCAAAGAGGCATTTTGCAAGGACCAGCATTCCAGCCCATCATATTGCAAGCAGCCTTTACAGGAATAGGATTAACCTCAATGAACATAGCGTTAGCAAGCTCTAGATACTCAGCCATCATATCAGTACACTTGTTAGCATCACCATCAAGATAAGCCTGTACCATATCGTGAGTCTCTTGTGGGCAAACATTAGCAAGTACAGAGATAACACCCTTACCGCCACAGCTCATTACAGCAGGGATTTGGTCATCGTTACCACTCCAAATGTTAAGCTCATCACCACATAGAGCACGAATTTTCATAACCTGGGAAATATTACCAGATGCTTCCTTAACACCATTGATTCTAGGAAGCTTTGATAGCTCCTTAATAGTAGCAGGCTCAATGTTTACACCAGTTCTTGATGGAACATTGTATAGAATTAGTGGAACATTAGTAGCATCATGATACATTGTGTAATGCTTGATAAGACCCTTTTGTGTGCACTTGTTGTAATATGGTGTAACAAGTAGCAAAGCATCTACACCGTACTCACAAGCCTTAACAGCAAGGTCAAGGCCACACTCTGTATTGTTTGAGCCGGCACCAGCAATAACTGGAACTCTGCCATTTACATAGTCAACACAGAACTTGATTGCCTCAAGGTGATGAATAGTCTTTAGTGTTGATGATTCACCGGTTGTACCACAGATAACGATAGCATCAGTACCATTGTCAATCTGCCAATCGATAAACTTTTTGAATTCGTCATAGTTTACTGAAAAATCATCATTCATAGGAGTGATGATTGCAACAGCTGATCCTGTAAAAACTGGTTGTTTCATAATGAAATCTCCTTATAAATTAGTCCATATATCCTTCTGCAGCAAGTAGCTCAGCAAGTAGTACAGCACCACCAGCAGCACCACGAAGTGTGTTGTGTGAAAGACATACGAATTTGTAATCATACTGTGTATCTTCTCTAAGTCTACCAATAGATACAGCCATACCATTCTCTAGCATACGCTCTGTGTGAATCTGTGGTCTATCTGGCTCAGTGAAGTAGTTGAGGAAATGCTTTGGTGCAGAAGGAAGCTCAAGCTCCTGTGCTCTGCCAGCAAAATTCTCCCAAATTTCAATCATTTCAGCCTCGGTTGGCTTCTTCTCAAAGTTTACAAATACAGCACCAAGGTGACCGTTTGAAACTGGTACACGAATGCACTGTGCAGTAAAGTTAGGCTTGTCAGCGAGAGCAATATGGTCACCATCAATATGACCCATAAGCTTTAGTGGCTCTTTCTCACTCTTTTCTTCCTCACCACCAATGTAAGGGATAACATTGTCGATCATTTCTGGCCATGTGTCGAATGTCTTACCAGCACCAGAAATAGCCTGATATGTACAAACTAGAACGTCCTTAACACCAAACTTATCGTGTAGAGGGAATAGAGCAGGTACATATGACTGTAGTGAGCAATTTGACTTAACAGCGATGAAACCACGCTTTGTACCAAGACGCTTTCTCTGCTCTGGAATAATATGGATATGCTCTGCGTTTAGCTCTGGTACAACCATAGGAACATCTGCAGTAAATCTGTGTGCAGAGTTGTTAGATACAACTGGGCACTCATGCTTTGCATACTCTTCCTCAAGAGCTTTGATTTCGTCCTTCTTCATATTAACAGCACAGAACACAAAGTCAACCATTGAAGTGATTTCGTCAATGTCACCAGTTGCGTCCTTTACTATCATATTCTTATATTTTTCTGGAAGTTCAACGTCCATACACCACTTGCTACCAATAACCTCCTCGTAAGGCTTGCCAGCACTTCTTGCAGAAGCAGCAAGTACAACAACGTCAAACCAAGGGTGATCAGCAAGCAATGTCATAAATCTCTGACCAACCATACCGGTAGCACCTACGATACCTATCTTAAACTTTTTCATACTAAATTTCTCCTTAGAACTTGTAATATGTTTTGATTTGCAATATAATAGTGAAGCAATTGTTGAATTGGATACACTTTTGCATTTACGATAATATATAATATCATTATTTTTATATATAGTCAATTATAAAATTTGGAGAATATTAATGAAAACTTCGGACTTTTTCTATGAACTTCCACAAGAATTAATAGCTCAAACACCAGTTGAGCCTCGTGATTCATCAAAATTGATGATTTTAGATAAGAACACAGGTGATGTCGATCACAAGATTTTTCACGATTTGATTGATTATCTTGAGCCAAATGATTGCCTTATTCTTAATGATACACGAGTTATTCCAGCAAGAATATACGGTGTAAAGGACGAGACCGGAGCTGTTGTAGAATTTTTACTACTAAAACAGAGTGAAAACAATGTTTGGGAATGCTTATGCAAGCCTGGAAAAAGAGCAAAAATTGGCACAAAATTCATATTTGGTGAGGGCTTGGTTGACTGTGAAGTTATTGATATCACTGAAGATGGAAATCGTATAATCAAATTTAACTGTGATTCAAAGGAAATATACA
Organism: uncultured Clostridia bacterium; assembly: GCA_937876375.1. Lineage (GTDB taxonomy): Bacteria > Bacillota > Clostridia > Oscillospirales > Acutalibacteraceae > Eubacterium_R. Next base: position 15,048 of record CALEHY010000024.1, read on the forward strand.
CAATTCTTGATAAAATCGGTAAAATGCCTTTGCCACCATACATTACAGCTGAGCTAAAGAATGGCGAAAGATATCAGACTGTATATTCTAAGGAACTTGGTTCAGCTGCTGCACCAACAGCTGGTCTACATTTTACCAACGAAATGCTAGAAAGAATCAAACAAAAGGATGTTAAAATTGGTTATGTAACATTACATGTTGGTCTTGGTACATTTAGACCTGTTAAGGTTGATGATGTTACAAAGCACAAAATGCATACAGAGCATTATGTAATGCCACAAGAAACAGCTGATTTGATTAATGAAACAAAGAAAATTGGTGGTAGAGTTATTAGTGTAGGTACAACTAGTACAAGAACACTTGAATCAGTTGCAACAAAGAATGGTTGTATTTGTGCCGATGAGGATGATACAAGTATTTTTATCTATCCTGGATATGAGTTTAAATGTGTTGATGCTTTAGTTACAAATTTTCATTTGCCAGAAAGCACATTAATAATGCTAATTTCTGCTTTTGCTGGATATGACAATGTAATGAATGCATATAATATAGCCGTTAATGAGAAATACAGATTTTTCTCATTTGGTGATGCTATGTTTATTAATTGATTGAGGATTATATAATGAAATTTACTGTTTTAAAACAAGAAGGCGTTGCACGTAGATCAGAGTTTGAAACTGTACATGGCACTGTTCAAACACCTGCATTTATGAATGTAGCTACTTGTGGCGCAATCAAGGGCGGATTATCTACCTTTGATTTAAAGGATGTTGGTGCACAGGTTATGCTGTGTAATACATATCATTTACATGTTAGACCAGGTGATGACATTGTTCGTGAAATGGGTGGATTGCATAAATTCACTAACTGGGACAGACCAATTCTTACTGATTCTGGTGGATTCCAAGTCTTTTCTCTTGCAAAACTAAACAAGATTAAAGAAGAGGGTGTTACTTTCAACTCCCATGTTAACGGCAAAAAGATATTCATGGGACCAGAGGAGAGTATGCAAATTCAGTCAAATCTAGGCTCTACTATCGCCATGGCTTTTGATGAGTGTGTAGAAAATCCTGCAAAATATCAGTATGCAAAAGAGGCTTGTGGCAGAACTTTAAGATGGCTTGAGCGTTGTAAAAAAGAAATGGATCGTCTAAATTCTTTACCAGATACCATTAACAGACAACAGCTATTGTTTGGCATCAATCAAGGCTGTACATATGACGATTTGCGTGTTGAGCATATGAAGGAAATAGCTAAAATGGACCTTGATGGTTACGCTATTGGAGGACTTGCAGTAGGTGAGCCAAAAGAAGATATGTATCGCATCATTTCTGCTGTAGAGCCATATGCACCAAAGGATAAGCCTAGATATCTAATGGGTGTTGGTACTCCAGGTAATATATTAGAAGGCGTTAGCAGGGGAGTTGACCTGTTCGATTGTGTTATGCCAGCTCGTAATGCTCGTCATGGTCAGCTTTTCACAAAGGCTGGTATTATTAATATCAATAATGCAAAATATATTACTGATAGTCATCCTATTGATGAAACATGTAATTGTCCAACGTGTAGTAATTTCTCAAGAAGCTATGTTCGTCATTTGCTAAAGGCTAATGAAATGCTTGGTATGAGGCTTGCTGTTATACATAATCTTTATTTCTATAATAATCTTATGGCGGAGATTAGAGATAATCTTGAGAATGGCTCATTTGATGATTACAAAAACGAGTATTGTGAAAAACTTGATACAAGAATATAAAAATAGTTCTTGCAAATTATTTGAAAATACTATATAATTCTATTTAATATGTAAAATTTTTAGGAGGATAAATTTATGAATCCAATTTTAATGCAATTAGGTGCTGGCGCTGGTGCTCAAGGTGGTGGCATGGGTGGTGCTCAGGGCATTATCCTTATGGTTGTTTTGATGGCTGTTATGTATTTCATGATGATCAGACCACAAAAGAAGCGTCAAAAGGAAGAGCAGGAGATGAGATCTTCTCTTGAAATCGGTGATGAGATTATTACTATCGGTGGTATCGTTGGTAAGGTAGTTACTATTAGAGAGAATGACCTTGATATCGTTACTGGTGCTGATAGAAATAAGATGAGAATTCAGCGCTGGGCTGTTAATACTAATGTTACAAAGACAGAGCAGCACAAGAAGGAAGTTGAAGCTGCTAGAGAGGCTGCTAAGAGCAGGAAGAACAAGAAGGCAAATGATGAAAAGCCAGCTATTTCTGATACAGCTAAGGAAGCAGAAGAAAAAATCGAAAAATAAGTTATATATTTTTTCTCCCTTGAATATTCATTTATTGAATATTTGAGGGAGTTTTTTTATGAAAAAAAGTAATACAAATTCATTAATTACAAGTTATATAATCAAGATATTAATTTCAACATTATCATCGCTTTTTGCGACAGTTTCTATCTCAAGCTATGTTGTTTTAAAGTTAGATTTAGATTTGAAATATTGTAATACAATTAGTATAATTTGTGCGTGCATTTGTTCTTTTGTAATATCTTTTGTATCAACATTTAGCTTTAAAAACAATGGGCTTTTGATGGGCCTTATGTCAATTTGTCCATTAATCTTGTACAGCTTTTTTACCTTTTTATTTGGCAACAACACCATTGTTCTTTTTCTTATAAAGTTAGTTTTATGCATTATTATTTCTGCAATAACGGGCTATATTTCTACTAATAAGAACAAAAGAATAAAGGTGTAAGTTATGACTATTGATAAAAAGAGTATTAATGTATCGGTTATATATGACAACTATAATGAATATGTTATCCCTCTAGCTTGCTATGTATTTGGGCTTTTTATTGGTTCGATAATTTCCTCTAAATTCGGCGTATTTGATGATTTAATATCAATTTTTAAGTCGTCATCAACAACGTTTTTGAGTATATTCTTTAACAGACTTAGTGTGTATCTATGCATATATTGCGTAGCATTGTTATTTGGTTTATGTATTGTGGGATATCCATTTATTAATATCATTCCATTATTTATTGGATTTGAAATAGCAATTAAGATATCATATTATTATACACAGTTTTCTGTAAAAGGATTTGGATACAGTCTTCTTTTGATATGTCCAGAAATAGCATCTTTTATGACGGTAATATTATACTCTATTACAAATAGTAATAATTTGAGTCAATTAATTTATAATACAGCAACAAAAAAATCAGATACACTCCAATCTAATGATATCAAAGTGTATCTGAAAAATTATATGTTATATTCAGTTTATATAGTAACGATAGCTTTAATTAATGCTGTATTAGAATATTTATTAAATACGATTATATCGATTTAAAAGCTTGGTTTGTTATCAGCAAGTGGGTTAGAGTCGATTGCTTTCTTGCTTGCATCACTTTGAATATGTGTATAAATCTCTGTAGTACCTAGATTTTCGTGGCCAAGTATTTCTTTTAACACAAGAACATCGACATTTCCGTGCTGATACATTAGGGTAGCTGCAGTATGTCTAAGCTTGTGTACTGACAATCCACGACCGCCAAGACCGGCTTTGTCCAGGTATTTTTGTACCATTATTTCGACCATTCTTGGACTAATTCTCTGTAATCTTGAGCTTAAAAACAAGGCTCTGTCTTTTACACCATCATTTGGTCGGACTTTCATGTATGACGCAACAGCATCAATACATGCTTGGTTCAAGTAAACTGTGCGTTCTTTATTTCCTTTACCGGTTATAACGAGTGTTCCGTCAGATCGAATATCATTATAATCTATTGACACAAGCTCTGCCAAACGCATTCCACAGTTTAAAAACAGAGTTATTATAGCAAAGTCTCTTTCTTTTGTTTTGCCATCAATTATTGACAATAGTTTTTGAGACTCTTCAAGTGTAAGATACTTTGGTAATGTCTTTTTTATTTTTGGAGAATCAAGATTTTTCATTGGATTTGTATCTAACAATCCAAGATTATCAGTAAGATAAGAAAAAAATCTTCTAATTGCAACAACTCTGCGAGCTCTAGTAGTCTCATTATTATGACGAATATTCTTGCAATAAATAAGAAATTGATATGCATCATTAAGTGTTATTGTCTTAATATGATTAATATCAATCATTGTTAAATCATTTATTTCATCATAATTTACCGAAGCAGGGTATATCTGTTTTTGCTTTGATATAAAGCGAAAGAATGTTCGCAAATCACTAGCGTACTCAATAACTGATAATTCGCTGTGACCTTTAATTGCTTCAACATAAACTAAATAGTCCTGAACTAATTGTGGTAAAGTATAAAAATCTTCACGTTTCATAAGGGAACACCATTTTTTGTAATTATTTCGCAAAACTTTTGTATAATCTGCAATTACATATTAACAAAGGGAATATAAAAAATCAAGTGTTTATTAAAATAATAATGATTATTATCGATATATTTAAATCATTATTTCATCTATTATACTAAAAACAGATTTATTCATAAATGAAAAGAATAGATAATTTATAAATATAAAAATCAGTTTAAACACATATGGATTACTTATCAATATCAATCAAATATAAATATGCTTGTATTAGTTATGTATTATTAAAACGATACTGATTTGTAGGCGATAGAAATATTTGAAACGATACATTGATTGAATTGAATTACGCTATTGGCTACAAATAAGAGTGTAATATGGCTGGAGAGCGCCTATTTATCAGTATTTCAAGGAAGAGTGATATTTTCTTTTAATAACTCCCCTATATTTCGCAAAATATTAATTTTGCGAAATTACAATAATTTTTGAATAGGTCTATTCTCTCTTGGGGATATAGAAAAAATAAAAACTGTCCTACTAAAAAAATTAGTAAGACAGTTTTAATATTATTCTGTTATAGCATCAAATGCTGCTCTGATAGTTCTAACTGGAACGATATCAACATTGACTTTTAAATTTTTCGACAATGATTTGTAATTATGAAATGGAATAACACATTTTGTAAATCCTAGTCTCATAGCTTCTTGAATTCTTTGTTCGCAATTATTTACGGCTCGAATTTCCCCTGCTAGTCCAATTTCGCCAAACGCTAGTGTGTTCTCGTTTACTACAACGTCCTTTAATGATGATACCAGTGCCATAGCAACACTCAAATCAGCAGCTGGCTCATACAGTTTTAATCCTCCTACAACATTCAAATAAGCGTCCATTCCATTAAAGAAGTAGCCGGCTCGCTTTTCTAGTACAGCAATAATCATACTCATTCTGTTGTAATCGAATCCTGTGCTCATTCGTCTTGGTGTTCCAAATCCTGTTGACGTTACTAATCCCTGTACTTCTGCTAGAATTGGCCTTGAACCCTCCATAGTACATGCAACACAAGTGCCACTAGTGTTCTTTGGACGACCGGAAAGCATCAAAAGTGAAGGATTTTCTACCTCTTTTAGTCCCTCTTGAGTCATTTCGAATACACCTATCTCATTTGTCGAGCCAAATCTATTCTTAACGCTTCGAAGTATTCTATATGAATAATTCCTTTCGCCTTCAAAATAAAGCACTGTATCAACAATATGCTCCAGAACCTTTGGTCCAGCGATAGCACCGTCCTTATTTACATGACCAACGATAAATATAGGAATACCTAGACTTTTTGCAAGATGCATAAATATGTTTGTGCTTTCCCTAACCTGTGTAATACTGCCAGCAGATGAACTGATTTCATCAATCATCATTGTTTGAATAGAATCAACAATTACCATATCAGGCTTTTCAACTTTAATTGTTTCAACGATTGATAGAACGTCTGTTTGAGCTAAAATATAAAGATTATCTGCATCAACACCAAGTCTAGATGCTCTTAATTTGATTTGTCTAGCAGACTCCTCACCGCTTATATAAAGAACTTTTTTGTTGACAGCTAATGTTTGACATATTTGTAGTAAAATGGTTGATTTGCCTATACCAGGGTCACCAGAAAGCAGAACGAGACTTCCTTCTACAATTCCACCGCCAAGAACTCTATCGAATTCGCTAACGCCAGTAGCGATTCTGTTTTCTATATCGCTGCTGATTTCATTAAGCTTCATAATTGATTGAACAGAAGCTCTTGCACGTGATGAATTTGATTTACCGGTAGATACAACTGGGGCTGTCTCCTCCATGGTATTCCATTCGCCACAGCCTGGACATTTACCATACCATTTTACGCTTTCGTATCCACATTCTGAGCATACAAATAAAGTTTTTGATTTACTAGCCATATATTGCCTCGTTTACACCAAGCAGAATGGAATATGCCATATTGTTTTGGTATTCCTTGTTCTGCAATTTTTTGTTTTCTTCCCTATTACTTATAAAGCCACATTCAACCATTACTGATGGGACTTTTGCTTTGTATAGCAAATAGTAGCTGTCGTCAGATGCTTTATTAATCCTTTTGTTATCTGGTTGAATGAAATATTTAATATTATTTAGTATATTATCTGCAAGCGTTTTGCTTAATTCTGTATTAGCAGAATACCAGATTTGTGTGCCCCATTCTGCATTATTGTCAAAATGATTTTGATGGATTGATATAAGCATAGAATTATGAACAGAATTGATATAATCCATTCTATTATACAAATCCGATCTTGATCGATCATAACCATTTGGATATATCTCGTAATCGCCATTTCTAATAAGTTCTGAGTTAATGCCACTAACCATCAAATAATCATATAGACTTAATGCTATCGATAGATTGATTGTCTTTTCTGGCGTATTGTCTATTGCAATAGCACCTGCATCAACACCACCATGACCAGCATCAATAACTATAGTGGGTTTTGAACTAACATTATTATTAATAATAGGCTGATATTTCCCTTTACTTATACAAAAGCACAATGCAAAAACACAAAAGCATATTACTAGTATTGATATTCCCTTTTTCATTATATCACCACTAATAATATGAATTAATTATACATTATATTTACTTTTGTTTCAATAAATAAGTTGATTTTATTTATTAATAGGGATATAATTTGTACTTAGAGGTGATATTTATGAAGATTGTTAATTTAGATGGATATACAACTAATCCAGGCGATCTATCATGGGACTGGTTAAGTAAATATGGTGAATATACCGTTTACGATAGGACTAAACCAGAAGAAGTCCTTGATAGAGCTAAGGAAGCTGAAGTTCTTATAATAAACAAGACAGAAATTGATGCCCAAATGTTATCTATAATGCCTAATTTGAGGTTTGTAGCACTACAGTCTACTGGGTATAATGTTATTGATGGAAAAGCAGCTAGAGAGCGTGGCATCGTCGTATCAAATATTCCTGCATATTCTACAACTGCTGTTGCACAGCTTGTATTTTCTTTAATACTTCAGATTACAAACAAGGTTTCATTGCATTCTGACGCAGTTATGGATGGAGAATGGACAGCTTGTGAGGATTTTTGTTTTTGGAAGGCACCACTTGCGGAGCTTGATGGCAAGACAATTGGTATTGTTGGATTTGGCTCGATAGGACAAAGAGTATCCAATATTGCAAAGGCTTTTGGAATGAATGTTCTTGTATTTACTCCCCATCCAAAGCCAGATCAATATAGTGAGGTTAAATTCGTATCTTTTGATGAGTTACTTACAGATTCTGATATAATTACTTGTCACTGTCCCCTAACCCCTGCTACCGAAAATCTCATTAATGAAGATAGTATTAGCAAGATGAAGAAAAATGCTATCGTTATTAACACTTCAAGGGGCCCTGTTGTTGATGAATATGCACTTGCAAATGCATTAAATAATGATAGAATACAGGGTGCAGGAGTTGACGTACTTCGGGTTGAGCCACCTACTGATGATAATCCCCTATTCCACGCTAAAAATTGCTATATTACTCCACATATAGCCTGGGCAGCATATGAGACTAGAAAACGTCTTATGGGCATTTTAGAGGACAATTTAAATGCATTTGTGAATGGTAAACCACAGAATGTAGTGAATTAATTATTATTTAAGACCAATCGTTGTTTTCGATTGGTCTTTATATATATTTTACTTAATCAAAAAAAGGACAGCCGAAGCTGTCCTTTTTTG
>CALEHY010000025.1 GCA_937876375.1 uncultured Clostridia bacterium
TGATAGCAACTACTTCGTAGCCTTCTGCGCCAAACATCTGACGGAAAGCAAGACGACCGATACGGCCGAAACCATTAATAGCAACTTTTACCATTGGAAAATACCTCCGAAAATTAATTTAATAAATTGCTTTATTATTGCAGTTTTTATTTTATACTGTTTATGTAAAATAATCAAGAAAAAAATACAATTTTTACATATTTCACAAAAATAATATAGACAAATGTTAATTTTTTAACTATCCAAAATAAAAAACAGAACAAAACGGAATGTCGAGACGACATTCCCTACATATAAAAAAGAAGAGAACTGCAAGTATGCAGTCCTCTTTTATTACTGAATTTTGAAGCCGTTTTGAGAATTATATAGTACATAATTTATGAATGACACATAGTTCTCAAATCGTTTGTGCATATAGTTGGATACGTAGTGAAAGGACAACACCTTATCCTTCTTGTTCATCCAACATTCATACTGCCTAACCAAATCAGCCATAAAATCTCCTTATAGGTGGAAGACGAGCTCGTCACTCTTCCAGTTAAATATTAGTATACCGACAATAAGAACTAATGTTGAGGTAGCGAACGCATACAATAGCATACGCCAAGAGAAAATCTGACCATACAAAACAGACTGTCTAAATAGCTCGATAAATGAATACAATGGATTAATCTTAATAATAACTCTAATCCAATGAGAAGTAATCTTGCTAAGTGGATATAGGATAGGAACCATATATAATAGAAGTCTGGTAACAACGTCCCAAATGTACTCGATATCCTTAAAGAATACAGTAATAACAGAAAGGATTAGTCCAACACCGGTAGAAAATACAAGTGCCAAGAACATAGGAACGAAGAAGAACAGTGCATGCCAAGTTATAGTGATTTCGCTACCACCACTAATACCTGTTGTTCTAAAGAATATCCATACGGTAACAAAGCAAAGAAGCGAAATAGCAAAGTTTACAAATGTTGAGAATATGGATGAAAGAGGGTACATATATTTTGGTACATATACCTTCTTGATGATAGCAGCATTCTTTCTAAATGACAGCATAGCCTGTTTGGTAGCTGTGGAGAAGAATTCAAAAATAAGTCTGCCAGAGAATAGATATATAGGATAACATGCATACTCTGGATTCTTTCTGCCGAATAGTGCACCAAACACTACTGATAACACTATCATATTAAGTAAAGGCTGTAGGAAGCTCCAAAAGATACCTAGCCAAGAATTTCTGTACTTAAGTCGGACGTTTTTTCTAGTAAGCTCGGTCAAAAGATTCTTGTACTTTTGATACATTTCAACGTCGTGCTTAATTAATTTTTTACTGCTTTCAGCGCTCATTAATAAACACCTCGATAAACAAATCATAGAAATGAATTCGTATCATTATAACACACGATACAAAAAACATCAACTTTTTGACGATTATTTGAAAATATTAGCGATTTCTAGTGCAGTTTTTCTAGCGCTCATATCTCCATCGATAACATAATCGGACGCTGCCAAATACTTGTCCTTGCGCTCGTCATAAAGTGCTCTTGCTTTTTCCTTGTCTTGAAAAAGAGGACGATTTGTATTATCCCCAATTCTGTCACAAATAACCTCGAATGAAGCATCTAGGAACACAACTTTGGCGCCCTTCTTGATAGCATCAACATTGCGCTGAAATGTCATAGCACCACCACCGGTAGACACTACACAGCCCTTCATATCAGCTACCTTCTTGCACATTTCGTGCTCCAAATCTCTAAAATAATCCTCACCATGAGTAGCGAAAATCGCCTTAATAGCAACTCCCTGCTCTGCCTCAATAAGCTCATCTGTATCAACAAACTTGCAACCCATAATCTTTGCAAGCTCCTTGCCAACGACAGTCTTGCCACTACCCATAAATCCACAAAGAACGATATTAGTCATTATTTCTCAAGCTCCTTTTGTGTAATAGCAAGGACCTCTTCAATATCCTCGTAGCTAAACTTAACGCCATTCCAAATTTCCTCTGCAACAGCAGCCTGCCATACAAGCATGGATAATCCACCAGAATATTTTAGTCCAGCCTCCTTGGCGCACTGAATAAACTGTGTTTCAATAGGATTATATATAACATCGAACGCAGCCTTTGATGACTGGATAACACTCTTGTCAACTGGGCACGCATCAATATGAGGAAACATACCAACTGGTGTGCCATTGATGACTAGGTCGTAGCCACCCTTTGCATCAGCAAGAAGAATAATATCACAGCTCTTGCCAAGCTTGTCCTCTAGCTCCTGCTTGATAACCTCTGCTGCTGGAATATCATCTTCACGAACAGCAAGAGTAAGATTTGCGCCAGCAAGGACGGTCTCGAACGCAATCATTCTAGCAACGCCACCACTACCAAGTAGCAACACATTGCCACCAAGTGTGATATCAGCCATCTCTAGCGCACGAAGAAAGCCAGAGCAATCCGTGTTGTGCCCAGTAACAGTATCACTAACATGAACAGTGTTAACAGCACCAAAGAGCTCTGCCTTATCAGACAAGGCATCAAGATTAGGTATAATATTAATCTTATGAGGGATAGTGACATTAAAGCCATTTAGCCCCTTTAGTTTTTCACCAAATGTTGCGTCCAAATCTTCTGGCGCAACCTCTATCATAGAATAGTCAGCATCTACGCCACTGATACGGAATAGCTCCTTGTGTATCACAGCGCTCATAGAATGTCCCAAAGGATATCCAATGAGAGCAAAATGCTTTTTTGTATCATTAAAATTAGCCATAAAAAACTCCAAATAAAAAATTCAAAATATTAATGTTGACAAACATTAGAAAAATTTATAATATGATAATAACACATATATCAAATTATAACAACAATTTTTTAAGGAGCAAAATAATATGATATTTGATGAAATTAAAGAAATTTTAGCAGAGCAACTAGATATTAACACTGACGATATCCAAATGGAGTCTAGCCTTGCTGATGATTTGGGTGCTGACTCACTAGACGCTATCGATATTGTTATGAGCATCGAGGACCAATATTCTATCGAGGTACCAGATGAGACAATCGAGGATATGAAAACTGTAGAGGATATCGTAAGCTTTATTGAGGCTAATGTAGAATAACAAATCATTATTATGGGACTACCAAACGGTAGTCCCTTTTGTATTTACCTTTTACAATAATGATTCTTAAGGTAAATATCACCAAATATAATGGACAAATTTCGTTACTTTTGAGCCTTTACTATAATGATATAATAATGTAAAATTAAAATAGTATATTAATCTATATATAAAGGAGAATATATATGTCTGAAAAGTTTGTAATGGCACTGGACCAGGGCACTACCAGCTCCAGAGCTATCATATTCAACAAAAAGGGTGAGATAGTTGGCAAACAGCAAAACGAGTTCACCCAGTACTATCCACAAAACGGATGGGTTGAGCACGACCCTAACGAAATTCTTTTCACAATGATTAGTGCTATGATGGGCTGTATCCGTAATAGCGAGGTTGACCCAAAGGATATCGCTGGTATCGGTATCACAAATCAGAGAGAGACCACTATTATCTGGGACAAAGAAACTGGCAAACCAGTATACAACGCTATCGTATGGCAGTGCAGAAGAACTGCTGACTACTGCGAAAAGCTAAAGGAAGAGGGTCTTTCATCATATATAAAGTCCACCACTGGTCTGCTTATCGACGCATATTTCAGTGCTACAAAAATCAAGTGGATACTCGATAATGTAGAGGGCGTTAGAGAAAGAGCAGAAAAAGGCGAGCTACTATTCGGTACTATCGACACATGGCTAATCTGGAACTTGACTGGTGGCAAGGTGCATGTTACTGACTATTCAAACGCTTGCAGAACAATGCTGTTCGATATCGACAAGCTTTGCTGGGACGAGTACCTATGTGAAAAGCTAAATATTCCAATGTGCATTCTACCAGAGGTTAAGCCATCAAGCTACGAGTATGGCAAGGTAGCAAAAATCACTGGTATCGAGGAGCTAGAGGGTATTCCTATCGCTGGTGCTATCGGTGACCAGCCTGGTGCTCTATTCGGTCAAGGATGTTTCGAAAAGGGACAGGCAAAGAACACATATGGTACTGGCTGTTTCCTACTAATGAACACTGGCGAGGACAGAATCGATAGCAAGTCTAACCTTCTATCCGGTATCGCATGGGGTCTTGATGGCAAGGTTACATACGATTTAGAGGGTTCTGCATTCAACGCTGGCTCTGTTATAAAGTGGCTTCGTGATGAGCTAGAGCTTATCGCTACAGCAAAGGAATGTGACGATTTGGCAGAAATGGTAGAGGACACAAACGGTCTATACCTTGTACCTGCATTCACTGGTCTAGGTGCTCCATATTGGGATATGTACGCTAGAGGTATTATGGTCGGTATCACACGCTCTATCAACAAAAAGCACATTTGTCGTGCTGTACTAGAGAGCATCACATACCAGATGACAGATCTACTAGAGGCTATGATGAGCGACAGCGATATTATGCTAAAGGATCTTCGTGTTGACGGTGGTGCTAGTATATCCAATATCATGATGCAAATCCAGGCTGATATGACTGGCTGTAATGTTAACAGACCAAAGAACAGAGAAGCTACTGCTCTAGGTGCTGCATATCTTGCTGGTCTTGCTACTGGAGTATGGAAGGATACAGCAGAAATCGAGGCAAACAGAGAGGTTGACAAGATATTTGTCCCATCTATGCCAGCAGATATCAGAAACAAGAAATATGCTGACTGGAGACGTGCTGTAGAACGCTCAAGAAATTGGGAAAGATAACACATAATTTGGTATAAATTATTGAAAAATAATACCAAAGTGATATAATAGTAAAAAATGCAAAAGGAGATATAAATTATGCCAAAGGTAGTATGTCCATGGAACTTAATCACTGACTTTGTCACCGACGCATTCGTTGGCTACGGAGTACCAAGGGAGGACGCAGAAATCTGCACAGACGTCCTACTTGAGTCTGACAAGAGAGGTATTGAGAGCCACGGTTGTAACAGATTTAAGCCAATCTACATTGACAGAATCATTGCTGGCATTCAGCAACCAGTTACAAACTTTGAAATCGTTAAGGAGACAGAGACAACAGCTGTTGTTGATGGCCATGACGGTATGGGCCAGGTTATCGGTAAGAAGGCTATGCAAATGGCTATCGATAAGGCAAAGAAATATGGTCTAGGTATGGTAGTAGTTAGAAATTCTTGCCACTATGGTATCGCAGGCTACTATGCAACACAGGCAACACAGCAGGGCTGTATCGGTATGACTGGTACAAACGCTAGACCTTCAGTTGCTCCAACATGGGGCGTTGAGGGTATGTTCGGTACTAACCCATTCACTATCGGTATCCCTACTGATGAAAAATTTGATTTCGTATTCGACTGTGCTACTTCTATCACACAGAATGGTAAGATCGAGTACTATGAGAGAATTGGTGAAGAGGTTCATCCTGGCACAATCATTGGTATCGATGGTGAGGCTGTAGAGGGTGACGCTGGCGAGGCACTAAAGAGAATTCGTCAGGGCACTGCTGCTCTAACAACTCTTGGTGGTATCGGTGAGGCTCTTGGTGGATACAAGGGATACGGATTCGCTATGGTAGTAGAGCTACTATCTTCTGCTCTACAGGACAGCCTATATGGCAAGGCACTTAACGGTAAGGATGAGGACGGAAATCTTGTACCATATCATCTTGGTCATTTCTTCATCGCTATCGACACTGACCACTTCCTTGGTGAAGAGTTCATCAGAGCAAAGGCTGGCGAAATCATCCGTTCTGTTCGTGCTTCTAAGAAGCAACCAGGTGCTGATAGAATTTGGACTGCTGGTGAGAAGGAGTACGATATCTGGAAGGAGAGAGAGAACAGTGGTGTTCCTATCAACGAGGCTGTTCAGGCTGAGATCAATGCCGTAAGAGATGAGCTAGGTCTTGACTACACATTCCCATGGGAAGACAACTATGTTCCTTATCCAGACAAGAAGGACACTATTTCTCATATCGAGAACAAGTAAACATTAAGTTTTAAGGGCGAAATGCCCTTGGGCATTTCGCTCAAGGCATTTCGCCTTTTGTTTGTTAAAAAAATAACACTGTATATATTATTATTTTTGTCAAGAATACTAAAGGGGTTTATTATGGATTACAGAAAGGTATCATTACAAAAGCACTACGAATGGCAGGGCAAGCTAGAAATCACAGCTAGAGCAAAGGTTAACGACAAGGAGAGCCTATCTCTTGCATACACACCAGGTGTTGCAGAGCCATGCTGTGAAATTCAAAAAGATTACACCAAGAGCTGGGAGCTAACACGACGCTCAAATATGGTTGCTGTAATCACTGATGGTACAGCAGTGCTAGGTCTTGGCGATATCGGTCCAGAGGCTGGTATGCCAGTTATGGAGGGCAAGTGCGTGCTATTCAAGGAGTTTGGCGACGTTGATGCATTCCCTCTATGCGTTAGAACCAAGGACGTTGATGAATTCGTACAGACTGTATACAATATCAGCGGCTCATTCGGTGGCATCAACCTAGAGGATATATCTGCACCAAGATGCTTTGAGATAGAAGAAAAGCTAAAAAAGATTTGTGATATACCTATCTTCCACGATGACCAGCACGGTACAGCTGTAGTAGTATCTGCTGCGCTCATCAATGCAACAAAGCTAATCGGCAAGCCACTTGCAGAATGCAAGGCTGTTATCAACGGCTGTGGTGCTGCTGGTACAGCAATCGCAAAGCTACTGATGACACTAGGTCTTCGTGACGTAATCCTATGCGACCGTACTGGTGCAATATATGAGGGTAGAGAAAAGCTAAATCCATCAAAGGAGGCTATCGCAAAGGTCACAAACAGAGAGATGACAAAGGGTAGCCTAGCTGATGCTATCAAGGGCACAGATATCTTCATCGGTGTATCAGCACCAGGAGTGCTAACACCAGAAATGATTAAGACCATGAACGCTGACCCAATCGTGCTAGCTATGGCAAATCCAACACCAGAGATTATGCCAGATGAAGCAAAAGCAGCAGGTGCAAAAATCGTTGGTACTGGTCGTTCTGACTTCCCTAACCAAATCAACAATGTTGTTGCATTCCCTGGTATTTTCCGTGGTGCACTAGACGTTAGAGCAAGTGATATCACCGAGAATATGAAAATCGCTGCTGCATATGCTATCGCATCAATGGTAAGCGATGACGAGCTAAAGGATGACTACATTCTTCCATACGCATTTGATCCAAAAATCAAGGACACAGTTGCAAAGGCTGTTGCAAAGGCAGCTCAAGACGACGGCGTAGCAAGAATATAATTATTGCATAAAAAAAGCGTTCCATTCACTATGAATGGAACACTTTTTCTTTTCTGTTTTTTAGAATGTTATTGATGAATAAATACCGTAGTGGTCGGACACATAGCCTAAATCAAGATTGTCGAGAACTCGGTACTCATCCGATTTGCCAGAGGTGAAAATAAAATCAATAGGCTCATCGCCAGTGCTCTGATATCCCCACTCTTGATATGTTGCCTTTTTCACCTGCTCATAGGTGCTATCGTTAAGAACAGCCATAATATTTTGGCAAGCCTCATCACTAGCATACTCGTTAAAATCGCCAGTCAGTACGACACGAATATCGTCGCCATACTTCGCCTTTAACTCTGCCATCTTGTCGAGAATCACGGACACGCCAAAGGTACGAGCCTGTTCTGACGCATTGTCGAGATGGGTGTTCATAAAGAGCAATAGGTGTTCACCATCATCCAACACAGCATAGGTGCAGATACGGTTGCAGCCAGCCTCGGCTGGATTGCCATCCTCATCGGTATAGGTGTACTTGCTCTCCTCACCAGGTGTTTCGGACAGCCAGAATGTGTCCTTCTCAACCTCGTCGAACATATCAGCCTTCCACATAATAGCGTTCATTTCGCTATTCTTTTCCTCACTATCGCCACCACGCTTTGCGCCATAGGTAGTGTAGCCAGTCATATTCTCATCGATATAATCAAGCCAGTAGCTGTTCATCTCCTGCGTACCAATAACACTAGGGTTAACAGCATCCATATAGTCAACAAATCGCTGACAACGGTCCATACTGTCAGTATCCTCTAGGCTAGTACCAAATGCTGATGCAACATTGAACGATACAACATAAATATCGCTGTCAAAATTTTGCTCAAAGGTGTACTGTGCTACTCTGTGTCTTACTGGCTCAATGCCCTTTTCACCATTGAATGTGGTGACTGTTGTAGCAGCTGCAATAATGCAGAACACAAGCGCCACAGCAAGAGTAGCCTTTTTCTTATAAGTCTTTGGCTGGGCAACAATAAAGTGAAGAATAAGCTCCAACGCATAGATAGTGAGTGTGAAATAAAAACCAATCTTCGCAACGCCACCATTATTCACACAGAAAATACCAAGACAAGCAAGCACAAAAGTGTTAATGCCACTGAACACCATATTACGCTTAAATCCAGCCTTTGTGGACGAGAACAACGACACAATAATCACGACAAGCGACAGCACAATCACAAGCACCATACTCAATACAGCAACAAGATAATCGGTGCTCCAAGCAGAAAGGTCAAAGCCGTGATTGATGATACTCATAACAAATGTGATGAGTGACACATTCTTATGCCCTGCCCAATACATAGGCAAGCACATTGTCGCAAGTGGCAAAAAGAACGTAACCAGACGAACAATATGCCAAGGAGATCCGATAGTAGAGCTCTTTAGCATACCGACGAAGCGATTGACAGCCTCG
Source organism: uncultured Clostridia bacterium (assembly GCA_937876375.1). Lineage (GTDB taxonomy): Bacteria > Bacillota > Clostridia > Oscillospirales > Acutalibacteraceae > Eubacterium_R. The sequence goes on from CALEHY010000025.1 coordinate 8,800, forward strand.
ACCTCGTCATTTGCCTTTTTTGCATCATTTTCAAGCTGTTCATCAAGCTTGTAGTAAAGCATATTGACGCCACAATATGGGCAATTCTGTTTTAAATAAGTAGGCTTTATCTTTGCATTACATTTTGGACAATTACTCATCATCAACACCTCCGTTAGATACCTCTTTGGATAGCTCTGAACGACGGATTTCCATATCGCTACGGATTTTTGCAAGCTTGTCACCAGTCAAATCATAGAAAAGATATGGAATAAGTGACAACAGACCCAAAATCCAAGGAACGAGAGTGAACAGTGCCCAAATATAGAGGTCTGTTTTTTCACCCTTAATAGTAATCTGCTCGCCTGCATCATTCTTTGTAAAGCTGAGTCCAATAACAGACAGTAGTGCTGTGCCAAGCGAGGTAGAAATAGAGCCAGTCATCTTGCCAACAAAGGTAAGAACAGAGAAGCTGACACCCTCGTTACGCTCACCAGTTTTCCACTCCATATAGTCAACTGTATCACCAATCATCTCGGTTGGGATAACCATATTAATAGTGTTGAAGAATGAGAAAATAAAGTTCTGCACCATCAGTAATATAGAAATAGCGAGAACGCTAGTATTGTAAAACTTTAGGCCAATAACGAACACGATAGAGCCAACAACGAGACGACACAGAATATTCATTATAACTATCTGCTTGTTGTCAAATCTCTGCTTTAGCTTTGGTATAAGCAGATAAGTCAAAAAGCCAAAGATTGTACCAGGTAATGAAATCCATAGTACAGCAGAGTTGAGGTTTAGCACCTCGCTATAGTAGTATGTTTGGAACACACCAGCAAGACCAGTTAATGAACCGATAACATTACCAAGAATAATGAGCATAAGGGGCTTGTTCTTAAACATAACCTTAAAGCCCTCTAATACAGATGGCTCCTTAACACTCTGGACAACTCTCTCCTTTGTCTTGCGACCAGCAAGCGAGAACACAAAAATGAGCATAAATGCTGCAATGAAAGCCAAAATCAAGAAATCATGGCTCAATGACAGACCCCAAACACCATTGTTTGACAAATCCATCATAACAACAAGTGCAGTAGTGGATAGTCCACCAAGGATTGATGACACAAATCGAGCAGTGGATATCGCCCTAGTTCTGTCACTAGGTGATGGTGAAATCGCTGTGCTCATACCCCAAAATGGCACGTCACCAATGGTGTAGAAGAACTCCCAAATAAAGTACGATATGTACATATAGACTATCTTGACGACAGTCGATTTTGTGTCAGCAAGAATTTCTGGTCCAGCAAAGAGCATTATCGTCGCTATCGCCAGTGGTATAGGTACAAACAGCAGATATGGTCGCAATTTTCCATATCGTGTACGAGTTCTATCGATTATGCCACCCATAATTGGGTCATTGATGGTGTCCCAAGCGCCAAGAACGATAATCATAGTAGCAACAGCCTCGGTAGGTATGCCAAAAACCTTGGTAAAGAACAGTGACAGATAGCCACCAGCTACAAGATTGTAGCCAAATACCTGACCAGCATTAGCTAGACCATATGCAAGATTTTCTCTTACGCCAACATAGCGTATTTCCTTGTTTTCACTCATAAAATCAACCTACAATATTATTTGGCTCATCGCCATTGATAACCTTAATTATATTATCGTAGCCATTACGATAAAGTTTCTTTACAGTGAGGCTAGTGATACCCGAAATGTGAGGAGTAAGCACTAGCTTGTCACTAATCCTATCATCGAGGAGAATATTATCTGCCATAACCGGCTCTGGATAAATAACGTCAAGTCCAGCACCAGCGATTGTGTCGCCCAACAAAGCGTTAAGCAGAGCCTCGTTATCAACCAAATCACCACGAGCTGTGTTGATAAGATATGCGCCACTCTTCATCTTTGATAGAAAATCAGCATTCACTATATTTCTAGTGTCGTCACACACAGCAAGATGGAGCGACACAAAATCAGACTGTGCAAGTAGCTCATCAAGGCTGGCATATTCAACACCATACTCGCTCTCCAAATCAGCATATCTAGTACGATTAGAATACAGCACCCTAGCACCAAAGGCACGAAGGTATTTTGCTGTAGCACGAGCGATATCGCCAAATCCGACTAGACCGACAGTGCATTCGCTAAGCTCTCTAACGACACCAAAGGACGCTGCCTTGACCTCCATCTGTCGACCCTCATAAACAGCCCTTTGACCAGTAGTGATATTCTTTAAGCACGCCATAATGAGAAACACAGCACCTTCTGCAACGGCTGTATCATTAATACCCTTGTTGTTGCAGACAATGACATTATTCCTCCTAGCGCTATCAAGGTCAACACCTTGATATCCAACGCCCTCTGACTGAATAAGCTTTAGTCTAGGCATAGCGCTGATGACCTCGTCACCAAGTCTAGCCATAGCATCGAGAAATATGAAATCTGTATCCCCTGCCTCATTAATAAGCACCTCGGCACTCTCATCCATAGGGAAAAATCGGCAGTTAAAATCCTTTAGTTCTGGCACTTGAGCATAAGCTCTATCAGGAGTTGTAACATTTGATATAAAGGTAATATTATACATTGTCGTCACGTCTCCTATTCCTCTTTGACACTCTTCTATAAACGAAAAATCCGATAGCGCTACCAAGCAAAAATCCTACTACCACTACTACCATCAGCACCTTTGCACTAGATGGGAAGAAAATGCTAGTATCGGTATCGATTGTATCTGGAACGCTCCATATTGATGAGCCATCATTCTCACCATAGGCAACACGAACAACATTAACGCTGTTGCCACCAAGAGATATATCGAACGAATTATTGCTAGCCTCAATCTCGTTAGTTTCTGGTGCGACAGTCTGCTTGTCAACAGAATTTCTAGCGTCCTTGTACTTATGACCGACACTGATATTTGATACAAGGCTAATATCATCAAATCCGTTAAGATTTACAGTCAGCTTTTGACTAGATGATGAGGTGTTTACAAGCTTGATATATATCATCTGTGCATTCTCATCAACAGTGACGCTCTGCTCCACCTTGTCATTATCAAGGGTGGTGTTAACATATTTTGCACCAGTGTTGTTAGCAAAAATCATCTGTGCAAAATAGCTAGGTGACAGAGCTAAATCTAGACCATCATAGCTAATCATAGCACCACCATCGCCACGCATAATCACTGGAGAATATGCAGCCATAGTAACGATATCGCTGTTACGCTCCACACCAGTAAGAAAGCTACATTCTGCCACAGCAGAACTGATATCACTACCATCACTGGAGAAACTACCGACCATAACGCCCTTGCTGTCACGATCAACACCATCAAAAACATTGTTGTTAGACAGCAAATACTCGCTATCCTTGACATAATGCTCATCGATAATATAGCCCTTTGACGCTGAAGCATTATCATCAGCAGAACGGATAAGGGTTATATCCGAATATTTCTCATTAACAGCCTCTTTGATAGCGTCAAAATTTCTATCATACGCTTCGCCATAATTTTCATTACCTACAGCGATATACTTGATATTAAATGGCTGTTCGTGGCCATTCATTGCTCTCAAAGCACCCCAGTATGTAGTCACCGAATCACCATTAGCGTACTCAATCAAGTCGAGAATATCCTGAACGAAATTTGTAAACTCAGTGGTGTTAGGCTTAAGTGCGATATTGTTGATATATTTCGTGTATTCATCCTTGCTAGTGATTTTTAGTGCTGTGACCCTGTCAGTATAGGCGCTAATATCTGATTTTGATACGCCACGCTCATTCTCTAAATATGCTGACCACTGGTCATCATCCATATTAAGCTTGTAATAAGCATCTGTAGCAAGCTCATAGCTATTCAAATTTTGGCAAGAGATACCTGCGCCAACCACTGGCACAGCCCTTGCGCCCAAATCAGCACAAAGCTGAAAATACTCGTGATATCCCATAGCAGAGGTGTTGTTAAACAACACACCATTTTCAATATCCTCATACACACTGGCGTGCTGACGACGAGAATCGAGTGGACCGATTGTGTCCTTCCAGCTGTAGATATCATCAATGCCTCTGCCCTCAACTAGACAACCACCAGGAAAACGAATGAATGATGGTTTGAGTGCTCTAATGCTCTCCACCATATCTGGTCGAAGGCTAGTATATTTCCACTCATCAGTGCCATAGCCATAGCTGTTCTGTGGCACAAGTGACACCATATCGATAGCAATCTCACCATCGCCATCAAACACGATAGCAAGCGAGCCATCCTCTGTTGCAGATGAGGTGATATCAGCGTGTAGCTCGGTCCAAACACTAGATGAAACAGCACCATCAGAAATCTGCACGATATTGTTTGCATTCTTCTTTGAATCGAGGAAAATGCCGATTGTACCAGAATAGCTAATATTTCTTACATAGCAAGAGAATTTGTATTTCACATTCTCCTCTAGGCTCATAGAGTCGTAGCCATTGTTCCTAATAGTTACGCTCCTAGATGGACAGTGAACGATAGCATATGATGGGTTCTTATCATTCATAGCGTCGTTCATAGAGATAGTAACAGCACTACCCAAATCCCAAGCTGGACAAGTATCATTCCTATACTCAAACGAGCCATTGTTAACCAAATCAGCAACAAGACCACCATCACAGGAGTACATAATATCCTCCATAGATACACCATACAGATAGTCGCTGACCTCGTGAGAAACACTGTCCTTGCTAATATTCAAAACCATATTGTCACTGGCATATGCTGTAAAACAAAGCGACAGCACAACACATAACGACAATAAAAATGAGATAACCTTTTTCATCATTTTGACCTCAAAATATATAATTATAATAATTATATCACATATATAATATGTTGTCTATAAATTGTAAATTTTTCGTCCTTCCACAATTATACTGTAGCAAAAAGACAAAATATATGTTATTATATAACCTAGATACTAGAGGAAATAATATGACAACAAAAAGACGTAAAAACAAAAACAGCAAAAAAAGGCTGACAATTATCATCAGCACTATTTTGCTATCAATAGTTTTGGTAATCACTGGACTATCCATCGTCACACGCAACAACAATGCCCCTGTATTATCCACTGACAGCGATATTGCTGAGGGTATCGACGTATCGAGTCATAACGGAAAAATCGAATGGAGCAAGGTAAAGGACAACACCGATTTTGCTATCGTTCGTGTTGGATATCGTGGGTACGGTAATGGTGAGATGGACAAGGACAAAAAGGCAAAATACAATCTGACCCACGCTAACAACAATGGTGTGCCAGTAGGTGCATACTTTTACAGCCAAGCGATCAATGATGACGAGGCTGTCGAGGAAGCAAAGCTAGCCATCAAGGTGTGCAAGGGACACGATATATCTCTGCCGATATTCATCGATTTTGAATACGCATACAACGCTAGTGGCAAGATGGACGGCAGATTATACAACGCCAAACTGACACCAAAGCAAGCCACCTCGATGGTCAACGCATTCTGCAAGGAAATCAAAAAGGCTGGCTACACACCTGGTGTTTACGCTTCGTCATCAGTGTTTATGTCAAGGCTAAAAATGTCGTCGATAGACAGCGACGCTGTGATATGGGTTGCTGACTACAGCGACAAGGTGTCATATATCAACCAATACGATATTTGGCAATACACCTCCAAGGGCAAGCTGGATGGTATCAACTCCAAATATGTCGACAAAAACTACTGGTATCTGAACAAATAAGGAGATTATATGAAAATAAAACGCAAAATATTACCGTTATTAATCGTGTTTGCTTTGCTATTTTCTATGCCGATGAATGTGCTAGCATCAACAAAGACGACTAGCCCATACACTGGTAGTACATACACTCACCAAACCAAACAGGACGGCAAGAAAATATATAACGGTATCGACGTATCAGAGCACAACGCTACTATAGACTGGGCAAAGGTTGCAAAAAAAGCTAGCTTTGCTATAATCCGTGTAGGATATCGTGGATACGCTTCATCTGGAACAATGCTAAAGGATGAATACTTCGACACCAATATCAAAAAAGCAAGAGCAAATGGTGTCAAGGTCGGCATCTACTTTTACTCACAGGCACTAACCACCACCGAAGCGAAGCAAGAGGCAAAGAAAACGCTGGAATGGCTAGGAGATAACAAACTAGATTTGCCAATTTTCTATGACTATGAGTTTGCCGATACATACTATGGCAGACTGGACTCTGCCTGGAGAAATGGCACAATAAATAAAACAAAAATGACGAACAATGCCATAGCATACCTAGACACAATCAGAGATGCTGGCTACACAGCAATGATATATGCCAACCGTTCATTCCTATCCGACCATGTTAACCACAAAGAAATAACAAGGGCTGGATATGGTATATGGGTAGCAGAATACAATTCTAGCACCTCATTTACTGGTGAATTTAGTGGATGGCAATATTCAGAAGCTGGGAAAATCGACGGAATTAAAAACACAAATGTTGACTGCAACTTCTGGTATGGTAGTCTAGACACACAAAAAGAAAAATTTGATATAAACAAAATCTCTAGTCAAGCATACACTGGCTCAAAGATTAAGCCAAGCGTAACAGTCAAATACAAGAACAAGGTACTAGAGGCTGGCAAGGACTACTATGTCACATACAAAAACAATGTGAATATCGGTGTAGCTACAGCTGTTGTTACAGGAATAGACGACTACGAGGATTTTGCACCATGCAATGTTGCATTCTCCATAGTACCAACAAAGGTTACAGACTTAACACTTTTAAGCACAAGCACTAATTCGGCATCAGTCAAGTGGAGCAAACACAGTATGGCATCTGGATACAATGTGTATGTATACAGATCTGGCGCTTGGAAGCTGTATTCATCCACCACAAGCACTGAAATGACAATCACTGGACTTTCATCTGCTACGAACTATCCTGTTAGAGTAGCAGCATACAAGACAGTCAATGACGAAAAGCTAGTAGGCAAATATTCTGACAAGGTGTATGCTACGACTATTCCAGCGAAAACTGATGACATAACATACTCATCAACAGCATCATCAATAACGCTGAACTGGTCAAAGCAAGGCAACGCTACTGGATATCAAGTCGAGAAATACAATTCATCAACAAAAAAATACACCTTGGTCAAGGACGTTACACCTGGCACAACCTATAGCCTAAAAATGTATAATTTGAATGCTAACACTGGATACAAATATCGTATCAGAGCATACAAGGTCAACCACGATGGCGAAACGATTTATGGCGCATACAGTAACGCATACACAGCGTACACCAGACCACAAAAGATAACGATGGGCAAGCTAACCACCCCATCATCATATGCCATCAAGGTGAACTGGACCAGCACACCTGGTGTCACAGGATATCAGGTACAGTGGAGCACATACAGTGACTTTTCTGCTAACTACAAGACTGTAAATGTAACCGGTGAAAACGCTAACACAGTTAAACTCACTACAGCCCAGTCAAACAAAAAATACTATGTTCGTGTTCGCTCATATAAAACAAGAAATGGAGTGAAAAAATATTCCATCTGGAGCGACGCAAAGAGCATAACAACTAAATAATATAGCAAAAGGAGTAGTCAAATGACTACTCCTTTGTTTTATGATAAATGTAATATTTCGACTATTTTTCGCTTATATGCTAGAAATTCGTCAGTGAGGTTGAAATCATCCTTGCGTGGCTTTGGAACGTCGATAACAATCTCGTCACACACTGTTCCAGGCTTGCCAGTGAGGATATATATTCTGTCACTGAGCAGAATTGCCTCGTCAATATCATGAGTGATGAAGACGGTAGACAAATTAATCTCCTGCATAATATCAAGATACCATTTGTGTATCTTTGACTTTGTGATAGTATCAAGAGCACTAAACGGCTCATCAAGTAGTGCCACACCATTGGACGATAGGTATGTCCTGAGTAGTGCTGCACGCTGACGCATACCACCAGAGAGCATTGATGGATATTTCATCTGTGCTCCCTCTAGACCAAAGGTCTCAAAATATGGTGATGCCTTTGCCCTAGCCTCCTTTTTGCTCATACCACCAAGTATGAGTGGTAGGCAAACATTGTCTATTACCTTACGATATGGGAACAAGAGGTCCTTTTGTAGCATATAGCTAATCTCACCAGGCTTTGCTGTAACGTCTTTACCATTTAACACTACAGAGCCACTATCCGGTGCATATATTCCTGATAGCACATTGAATAGTGTTGTCTTGCCACTACCACTGACGCCAAGCAGGCTGACTATTTCACCCTCATTAAGAGTGATGGACACGTCCTTTAGCACCTGCTTTTCGCCAAATGATTTATTTATTTTTTCAGCCTTTAATATCTCTGCCATAATTATGCCAAATAATCGTTAGTAAATCCAGTGTTCTCTGGGATTGGTGATGAGCTCAAGCCCTCATCATTTAGCCAGTTGTAAAAAGCGTTCCAACGAGCTGGGTCAATATATCCCCACTTGTCAGCATCTGCTACATACTCATTTGCCATCCACTTTTGGCTAGCGATAACTAGGTCCTCTGAGCCCTGTAGTGAGCCAGTGTCATCACCATCGATGAGGATTTGTGCAGCCTCCTCTGGATTTTCGATAGCGTACTCATAGCCCTTCTTTGTTGCATCTAGGAATGCCTTTGCAGTCTCTGGGTCATTCTGTAGCAATGCATTGTTTGCAACAAGGACTGGTGAATAATAGTCGAATGTTGGATTTAGATCCTTAAAGAAGAATGTATCAACGTCGATACCCTGAACGTCAGCATTAATAACGCCCCAGCCATAATATACCCAAATAGCGTGTGATGGGTTCGCCTTTACATCCTCTGCCTCGTTAGTAACAGTGTTAGGGATAAGCTTTACCTTTGACCAATCACCACCATCGTTAGTAACGATATTCTCCATCATAGCAAGCTCAATTGGTGACTCCCAAGTAAGAAACTCGTTGCCCTCTAGTCCCTTTGGGCTGTCCATACCAGCACCCTTCTTTGATACGATAACAGATGAATTGTGCTGTAGAATAGCAGCAACAGCTGTAACGTCCATAGGTGTCTCGCTAGTGAATGCTGGTGCTAGCAAATCTTGGTAGCCAACAGCAAACTGTACCTGACCAGCAGAGCAAGCAGCGATAGCATCACCCTCTGGTGGCTGAACGATATGAACATTAAGACCAGCCTTCTCGTAATAACCATTTGCAAGAGCAACATATAGACCGGTATGATTTGTGTTTGGTGTCCAATCAAGTGACACAGTAATATCCTTTAGCTCTCCTTTGTTGCCAGCACCCTTGCTACAAGCACCAAAGCTAACAGCAAGAACTAATACTAAAGCAAGAGCAATAATCTTTGAAAATCTCTTCATTTTTTAATCCTTTGACCTTTCTTTTTTATTCCAAGGCATTGCAGCCCTTTCTAGTAGAGAAACGATGAGCATAAGCACTAAACTGATGACAGAAATGAACACGATAACAGCAAACATTCTGTCAAAGGCATATGCCTTTTTGACCCTAGTCATATACACACCAAGTCCCTCAAATCCGCCAAGCCATTCGCTAACAACAGCACCAACTACAGCATATGATGCAGAAATTCTGAGTCCAGAAAAGAACGACGCTGTGGCGTTAGGTAGCTTGACATATCTAAAAATTTGATACCTTTTTGCACCCATAGCACGCATAAGATTGATTGCATCAGGGTCAACGGATTCAAATCCGTTGAGCAGAGCTATCGCAATAGGGAAAAATGTTGTAACAACAACAAGAGTAATCTTTGGTGCCATGCCAAAGCCCATCCATAACACCAATAATGGCGCAATGGCGATAGTAGGTATAGTCTGTGTTATTACAAGCATTGGATAAATCGCCTTGTACAAAAACGAAAATCTATCCATTAGACTGGCAATAACAAACGCTATCGCAACACCAATGCCAAGACCGTAAATAGCCTCTTGCAGAGTGACAGCAGCCTGCTTCATCATAATAGAAAAATTATCGACGAATGCCCTAACCACGTCGAGTGGTGATGGGAGCATATATGCCGGCACAACCTCTCTATCAGAGCAGATATACCATATTAATACTATTACAGCAACAGCAATGAGTGGTGCTGTCTTATTGGTGATGCTTTGTAACCTTTTTGTCAATGGTAAGCACCTCACCCTCAGGATTGTAAACAACCTTTATGTAAGCACTGACGCTTGGAGCACCAGCCTTGACAGCAATTCTTTGACAGTTTGTCACTATCTCCATAAGCTCGTCATAACTTTCGCCCTCAATAGTGGTCTCGAACGGACCAACATAGCAATTTAGACCAGTGGACTTGATATAAGCGATGACCTCATCAACGATACGGATAAGCTCGTCCTCGTCACCATGAACCTCTGGCAAAACTTGAATTGCAACACTTGCTTTCATAACATATCCTCCTTGAAAAAATTCAAAATAAGCCAAAAGAAAAAAGCCACCAACAAAATTGGGGCTAAACATTCTAATCTTATATCGTCTTCCTACACTCGCATTACCGAACAGGTTAGAAGGGTATAATCTCAGCCATATGGCACCCCTGACTTATTAAGTTGACACTATTGTACTACCAAATAAATATTTTGTCAACAAAAAACACCCTAGGGGTTCCCCTAGGGTGCGTGTAATTAATGATTATACACCAAATGGATTATCACCAAGATCACCATAAGTGTCCTTGCTATCATTGTATCCAGGTGCTGATGGAACGTCTGTATCGTCCAAACCAAATCCTATAGAAATTGTAAGGATTTCTGGAGTTGCAAAACGTACAACCTTAATCATTGGCTCTTCAAATTTTGTCATTTCCGTGTCCTCCTTACTTATAGGATAATTGTAACAGCGCTAGACTCAACAGTCTTAACATTGCCATCAAGTGAATATGTGATATAAGCTCTTGTATCAACAGAAGCTAGAGCACCAAAGTTACCTCTTAGCTCAACAGTGAACTCGTTCTTATCTGTCTGCTTTGTTGACTTTAGCTTAACATCTCTACCATTTGCTGTGTAGATAACACCACACTCGATTAGGCTAGCACCAGCTGGTAGATAATACTGTGCATTTGTACCAAGAGTACTGTTTGCATAATATGTACCTGTTACACCGATAGTAGCTGCTGTCTCCTGAACGAGAACAACATATACCTGGCTAGTCATTGGGCAGTGGAATGTTGTGCTATTTAGATATGTGATAATATCTGCACCCTCTGCATCTCTAGCAAGAGCAAGCTTGCCAGGTGCGCTTGTTGTAACCTTAACAAGTGAATCGTACTGAACATTAACACCCTTCTTGCCGTTTACAAGAACGCCATCACCAGCATTAACCTGGCACATTTTCTCTGGAGTTACTGTGTATGTAGCAACGAATGTTCTCTCATCAATCATATCCCAACGAGCGAATGTGTAGAATGGAACAGCTGGAGCCTCTGGCATAGCAAGAGTACCTAGATCATCAGTATATGCATAACCGATACCAACAACAGCACCAGCCTTTGATAGGAATGTATACTTACGAAGAAGTCTACCCTCCTCAACATTAGCCTCTGTTAGTCTCTCCTGAACATAAGCGATAATCTCTGTATCAGCATTGATAACGATAGAGATAACAGAATCATTTGTTGGGATAACAGTTGTCTTGCCATCCTTCTCAACAGTCCACTTTAGAACGTTGTAGCCATCATACTCTGCAGGAAGCCCAACATAAACCTCTGTACCATAAGCATATGTAGTGTCAAGAAGAGTTTCTATACCATCAACATATGCAACTACATTAAAGCTCTTTGTCTCAAGAGCATTTACAGCTGTCTGAATATCAGCTGCAGCAGCATCAACCTCTGCCTGTGAAGTGAAATCAGCCTTGTCATAAGAAGCTACAAGAGCCTTAAGAGCAGTGATACCAGCCTCTTCATAAGCAATCTCGTTTACAGCGTTTGCTGTAACAACAGCAGCATCGAATGCTGTGTAATCAAGAGAAAGCTGAACTGTGAATGTACCATCAGCATTCTCAACAGCCTTGAAATCTTCAGCAAGCTTTACATCACTAAGCTTTGAAATATCAGCAGAGAATGTACCACCATTTACTTCATAATCAGCCTGACCAGCATAAGAAGGACGAACCTTAATTAGAGAATCCTTTGTTGCTGCATCAGCACCAACGAAATTACCATCGTTAATAGTAATTGTAGTGCCAATCGCATCATTATAAACTACTGGATTAGCCTTGCCAGCTGTATTTGTATATGCATAGTAATTACCACCATTGATAGTTACATCAGCAACCTTAGTTACCCATACAGCTGATGCTACTGAAGTATTAGCTGTTGAAGAATTCTTACCAGCATAAACATTACCAGGACCATTAATTGTTACCTTTGCATTAGTACCATTAATCTTAATAGCACTACCAGAACCACTCTCTTTTACTGAATAGCCATTTAGGTTAAGTGTAATTTCCTTATCTGTTTTATCAGTTGATGCTGGAAGAACAAAGCTTGGAGAATCAGCAATAAGTGTGTACTCACCCTCATAATTGTTCTGTGCCAAAGCGATTGACATAGATGGATACTGATTGCCATTGCACTCTACAGTTGGAGTAGCAGTTGTCATAACATACTTGCCAGCTGTTGTTTGATAATACCAATAATTTTCAGCAACAATGAAATCCTCATTTGGCTTTGTAGCAAATGTACCAGCGCTAATTGCTGTTGTACCAACATAACCAGGATAATACTCTAGTACAACAATTTCGCCATTGTATACACCACCAGTAATAGTTGTCTGACCAATACTTGTATCATCCTTAGCCTTAATTGTACGGATACGGTTGTTAAATGTACCACCAGAAATGTTTGCAATATTCCAGTTCTGTACATTATCGCTGTTATTACCATGTGTGAATGTACCACCAGAGATATTTAGAATACCCTTTGCATCATTCTTTACAGTAATACCCTTTGTTGATGTGTATGTACCCTTCTTGATTGTAAGGTTAACAGTATCAACAGCTTCATCATTGTTATACCATCCATTTGCAACAAGTGCAGATGTATCGTTTGCATTACCGTTTGTAACAGTTGCATTTTCAATAATCATTGTACCCTGGTTCTTAATTACATAACCAGTTGTGCCATCAGCTCTACTAATCTTTGGTGCATAAGAAGATGTACCAAGTGTAATCTTACCACCAAACTCGTTAGAAATAGCTTCCTTGCCACTTACTGTTGTAACAACGCTACCAGTATCATTCATTACTAGAATAGCACCACTTTGAACTGTGATTGCACTACTGCTAACGCCTGTGATTGTCTTGCCATTTGTCTTTAGAGTAATTGTCTTGCCATTTGTGTTTGGAATAACAATATCCTCTGTTGTGTTTGCAAGAAGCTTTACAGTTTTTGAAACACCTGACTCAACAGCAGCGTCAATAGCTTCCTGTAGAGTTGCATACTTTGGAGATGTTGATGTTGTACCAACAGACGCAATCTCATCAGCAGCAAAAACTGTCATTGGCATTACAGAAAGCACCATGAGAACTGAAAGAAGAATTGAAATAATCTTTTTCATAGTTTTATCTATTCCTTTCATAGTCTTTTCAAAATTGTTTGTTTTCGATAAACCGGTTAAAATGAAATACAGCCTTTGTTATATGGCAATATGCTGACCATAATTGCGCTCAATCCCCTCATATTGAGCAAATCCATATGTCGATATAACGCCAATATTCCATCCTAGCATTTTCATATTACACTATTAATAATTAGAAAGTCAATATAATATTAATAAAGTATTAAGAAAAAAGACACTAATCCAAAAAATGATTTTACACTAAAAGTAAAAAGTAAAAAATCGATTGAAATATCGACATATATCGCATATAATGTAATGGTAAATATACTGATTCTATCAAGGTGATTTGATGAAAAATTTAGGATACTACAACGGCAAATATGACGAGATAGAGAATATGTCCATCCCTATGCTAGACCGTGTGTGCTGGTATGGTGATGGCATCTACGATGCCACATACAGCCATAATCATATTATATTCGATTTGGACAGTCATTTGGACAGATTTTACAACAGTGCAAGACTGCTAGATATTGATATGCCTATAGAAAGGCACGCACTTGATGAGCTACTACGAGAGCTCGTGCTAAAGGTTGATGATGGCGACCAGTTCGTGTATATGCAGGTCACTCGTGGCTCTGGTCTACGAGAGCACGACTACTCATGCGAGGACAGTCAGTCAAAAGCTAATCTATGGATTACGCTAACACCATCACCAGTATCCGACACATACAAGGCTATTGACGTCATCACATATGAGGACAAACGGTTTTACTACTGTAACTGCAAGACTCTAAATCTAATACCAAACTGTCTTGCTGCTACAAAATCGCACAGAACTGGCTGTTCGGAGGCTATATTCGTTCGTGATGGAATAGTGACAGAATGTGCACATTCTAATGTATCGATATTCAAGGACAACACAGTTATCACCCATCAGCTAGACGACAAGGTGCTACCTGGAACAGCTAGAAAAAGACTACTAGCATTCGCAAGGGATTTGGGTTATAATGTTGAGGAGAGGGACTACACCCTAGACGAGCTGATGAATGCAGACGAGGTAGTAATTCATTCTACTGGTAGCTTTTGCATACCAGTAAAGAGTGTTGATGGTGTGGCTGTTGGTGGCAAAGCACCAAAAATGCTAAAGGATATCCAAGACGCACTTGTTGCTGATTTTAACAAGCAGTGCAGTGCTGACTAACAATATGGAGAGATATAGATGAAATTTAGAACAGAGGCGTCAATCGACCTTGACGCTATCGAGTATAACTACAACCAAATCAGAGCCAAGGTGCCACAGAGCACAAAGCTACTTGCTGTAATCAAGGCTGATGCATATGGTAATGGTGCTGTACAGGTCAGCAAATTTCTTGATGACAAGTGCGATTTTTTCGGTGTGGCATGTGTTGATGAGGCTGTTGAGATTATTCAAGCTGGTATCAAATCACCAGTACTGATTTTGGGCAGAGTTTTTGTAGAGGATTACCCTATCATCGTAAAATATGGTATTCGTATCCCTATTTTCAACCTATATGACGCAAAAAAATTGAGTGAAGAGGCTGAAAAGCAAGGCAAAGTTATGCCATTTCATTTTTGCCTAGACACTGGCATGAGCCGTATTGGATTTCAAGCAACTGACGAGAGTGTCGAGCTTTGTGAGGAGATTTGCAAGCTACCAAATATCAAGGCAGAAGGTATATTCTCCCACTTTGCGACAGCTGACGAGGCTGATTTGACCAAGGCAAAGGCACAGCAAGAAAAATTCAAGAATTTCGTATCTGCACTAGAGGACAAGAGTATCAATATCCCAATAAAGCATATGAACAACAGTGCTGGAATAATGAATTTTGACGACACATTTGATATGTGCAGGATGGGTATCATCCTATACGGAATGTACCCATCTGACGAGGTCGACAAGAATCTACTATCCATAAAGCCAGTGCTCAGCTGGAAGACCAGAATCAGCTATATCAAACAGCTAGAGGCTGACAGAGAAATATCATACGGTGGCATTTACAAGACCAAAACAGAGAGAACGATTGCGACAGTGCCAGTTGGATACGCTGACGGATATCCAAGATGCCTGTCTAACAGAGGCAGAGTGCTAGTCGGTGGTCAATATGCACCAATCGTTGGCAGAGTATGTATGGACCAGATGATGATTGATATCACCGATATTGAGGGTGTCAAGGTTGCTGATGAGGTAATATTAATCGGCAAACAGGGTGACAACGAGCTCAGTATGGAGGAGGTATCGGCACAAGCATATTCCTTCAACTACGAGCTGACCTGTCGTTTCGCTAGAAGAATACCAAGAGTGTACTACAAAAATGGCGAAATAATCGATGAGGTAAACTATTTATACTAAAATTAAAGAGGACTAACGATTAAAAACCGTTAGTCCTCTTTTTTATGTTAATCAATATATCGTGCCATCAAGGGCATTGAATTTTAATACCTCTGGCTTTTCATTTTGGATATAGTCGATGAAAATTTTATCATTCACCTCATTGATATCAACAACCCTTGCGTCATCATCAGCTAAAACGTCGTTGAACACAGCCAATTGGTCATCATCATAGTCCGAAATATTATCGCTCATAAACAGAACGCCACCAAAAAGCTTGATGAATTTTGCCAGTAGTTTTTGCTGTTCAACAGTGAATTTAATATTAGTTCTGCGTAGTAGGAACACGTCTGGATCACACAAGAATGCTCGGCCATTAAAACAACGACGATAGATACTGTTGCGAATTGCATTAGGAGTTGAAACGTCCTCACGGTGCATATTCTTGCGCAAGAATGTATGCGCCCAGCCAAGCGACATATCAGCACCGATACGCATATATTCTACCTTACCAAAACAAGGCATTTGCTGTACGCCACAACCCAAAATCTCCTTGTCGCCAACACATTCACGAAGCAAATCAATGCTATCGTATGCAATTTCACCCCTTGTTTTATTATACATAGGAATGATAGACGCTGCGTAGAGGAAATCGAGCTTAACTAAATCAAATCCCCACTCATTGAGCACTAGGTTGAACACGTCCTTGATATACTGTCTAGCGTCTGGATTGTAGATATCTAGGGCATAAAATCCACCCCAGTTTGCTCCAACTGGAATAGGCTTGCCCTTTTCATCCTTGATGAGCCAATCTGGGTGTTCCTTTGCTAGAACAGAGGTCTTTTTTGCACCAAATGGTGCTACCCAAAGGCCAGCCTTTAGCCCCTTTTCGTGAATGGCATCAGCGATACATTTCATACCATTAGGGAACTTTTCCTTGTCAACAGAGAACCAGTCGCCAACTGCTGTTTCGTACCCATCGTCGACCTGAAATGTGTTGACCATATCACAGGATGAAATTGACTCCAAATCACGCAGAATAACACTCTCATTAATATCCTCGTAGTAGTTATACCAAGAGGTATAGCCCTTGATTTTCTTATCTGTCAGAGGTGTGACACCAAGTGCGTCAAAGTAGCTGTCGAACACCTCATCATAATCACCACTACAAAAATACATATCCAAAATCTCATATGGTTTGTCGATAACGATACCATCCAAATCCTTTGAAAAACGGATAAAATTATCGTTCATATCAGCATAGATAATGGTGTAGCCAGTACGGTCATTAAGTGAGCCAAAGAAATCAATCTCCTCACCATTTTTAACATAAGCAAGTGAAAAAGAGTGGAATGTGCCCTCTTCCTTTTCAGCCTTGACAAAATTGTAGTCACCAACATTGTTTAGGCCAAATTTCTTGCCAAATGGGCTCTTTCCTACAAGACCAAGCCCAGCCATACGCTCGCCAGCTGTGTACTCTCTTGTATCAGTCCAAGACTGAAATCCGTTAGCAAAAAACTTGCTGTTAAATGGATATTTGTACGCCCTTTCGACATAAAAGTTATGGATAGAAACATCATTTTTTGGTACAAGAACGACCTTTAGTCCAGTGCTGCTATCCTGAATATCATAATCAAAATCGTCATTAGGTGCTGTAGCAGTTTTTACCACACCATTGACGCTATAGGTAAAATGAAATTTGTACATAAATACCACCCCAAAACGAAAAAAATAGAGCAGGCGTAAGGTATCCCTCACCTGCCCTATATGTATTTTAAAACTTTTCGAGTGAATTTGCAAGAAAGCTTTTTGTTTTTGTACTCTTTGGATTGTCAAAAATCTGCTCTGGTGGTCCCATTTCCTCTACGACACCATCTGCCATAAAGATAATCTTGTCAGACACATTCTTGGCAAACTCCATCTCGTGAGTAACAACGACCATTGTGCTACCCTCATCCTTTAGATTCTTGATAACCTTTAGCACCTCACCAGTAAGCTCTGGGTCAAGCGCAGAGGTTGGCTCATCAAAGCATAGGATATCTGGGTTGAGCATAAGTGCTCTAGCGATAGCAACTCTCTGCTTTTGTCCACCGGATAGCATACAAGGATAGAAATCAGCCTTTTCTGTTAGACCAACTCTAGCAATGATTTCGTCAGCCTGCTTCTCTAATTCATCCTTTGAGCCCATGCCAAGTAGCTGAGGAGCTAGCACCAAATTCTGCTTAACATTATACTGTGGGAACAGATTGAAATCCTGGAACACCAAACCAAAGTGCAGACGCTTTTTGCGAAGGTCCTTTTCCTTTATCTTGACATCCTTTTCACCATCGTAGATAACCTCGCCATTAACAGAGATAGTACCCTCCTGGGCAAACTCAAGAAAATTGATACAACGAAGGAGTGTTGTCTTGCCAGAACCAGATGAGCCGATGATGGACAAAACCTCGCCCTTTTCTAGTTCAAAATCAATACCCTTTAGCACCTCTGTTTTGCCAAAGTATTTTACTATATTCTTTACCTCTAATATTGCCATTATTCAATCCCCCTTACTCAAAATAGCTCATCTTTTTCTCGATGGCACGGAAGACAAGTGTCAAAATACCACAGAAAATGAGGTAAAATGCACCAGTGTAGAACAATGGCCAAATTAGACCAGCAGATTTGATAAAGCTCTGTCCCATAAAGATAATCTCATATACAGAGATAATTCTAGCAAGAGAGGTATCCTTAACAAGAGTGATAATCTCGTTGCTCATAGGTGGAACAATACGCTTGATAACCTGCAACAATGTGACCTTAAAGAAAATCTGTGGCTTAGTCATACCGAGAACAAGACCTGCTTCCTTTTGACCATTAGGGATGGACTCGATACCACCACGGAAAATCTCACAGAAATAGCACGAATAGTTGATAACGAACGCTACTATAACTGCTGTAAAACGTTGCATAGAGCTCCAGCCAAATAACAAGCCTGGACCATAGAATACAACTATCAGCTGGAGCATAAGAGGAGTGCCTCTAATAATCCAGATAAAAATTCTTACAACTGCTTTGAGTGGCTTGAATTTTGACATGGACAAAAAGCTCAAAACCAAACCAATAGGCAATGCTAAAGCAAGGGTGATACCAAAAATCTTGATGGTCTCCCAAAATCCCTTTAGCAGCTCCATAGTTACTGTTGCAAACATTGTTTTTCTCCTTAACAGAACATTAAGGCTGTCCTGCATTAGCAGAACAGCCTCTCTTAAATTTTACTACGCTTTATGCAAGCTGAACAGAATATGTCTCTGCAAGCTTGTCAAGTGTGCCATCAGCCTTTAGCTCATCAAGGATAGCGTTAACCTTATCAGTAACGTCAGATTCCTTTCTGAAGCTGATACCATACTGCTCGTCAATAAGTGTAACTGAAGCCTTTAGGTCAGCATAGCTTGTGCCCTCACCTGTCATAGCAGCAGCCATTGTTGAATCGATAACGCAAGCATCAACTGTACCAGACTCAACCTCTAGAAGAGCATCAGCCTGTGTGTTAACAACAACGATATTATCCTCTGCAACAACCTCTGCAGCAGCATCAGCACCAGCTGAGCCATTCTCTACAGCAAACTTAAGGTCCTTAATGTCATCAGCTGTCTTTAGAGTGTCAGCAAGGTCAGCCTTTGTAACAACGATCTGCTGGTTCATAGCATAAGCCTTTGTGCAGTTTGAGTTTAGGTTAACCTCGTCAGTGATTGTCATACCATTCCAGATACAATCGATATTGCCAGTCTCAAGCTCGATGAACTTGTTGTCCCAGTCGATTACTAGGAACTCAACATCAACGCCAAGCTTCTCGCCAACAATTCTAGCAAGATCAGCATCAAAACCGATCCACTCGCCATTTGCATCCTTGTAGTCCATAGGCTCAAACTCTGTGATACCTACAACCATCTTACCATTTGCCTTGATAGCATCAAGGTCGCTGCTTGTCTCGTCATTCTTCTTTGCACTACAAGCTGCGAAGCAAGTGCAAATAGTAACAACTGCAAGAACAAGAGCAAGAATCTTCTTCATCTTCTTCATAATAAAATCCTCCGTATAATTTGTCAAAAGATTAAGTGAGGCTATTATACTTTATTTCTTTACCAAAGTAAAGTGTTAATTTGAAAAAGTACAAAATTTTTACTTTTTTAACAAAATCGTCAATGATTTATGCAAAATAATGTATATTATTCGGTATAAAAATACATTTTATGTATATTTATTGACTTTTTAACCCATTTGTAATATATTTTCTGCATACTTTAATGTATTAAATAAAAATATTATTTAAAGGAGAACTAACTATGAAATCATTAAAGAAAGTATTAGCTGTTATCCTTGCTGCTTGCTTCGTATGCTTCAGCTTTGCTGCATGCTCAGCAAACAAGCCAGCAGAGGAAAACAACGACGCTAAAGAAACAAAGGGCACACTTGTTATGGCTACAAACGCAGAGTTCCCTCCATACGAGTACTTCGAGAACGAGAAGATCGTTGGTATCGATGCAGAGGTTGCTCAGGCAATCTGCAACAAGCTTGGCTATGAGCTAAAGATCGAGCACATTGAGTTTGATTCTATCATTCCTGGTGTTAAGGGCGGCAAGTTCGATTTTGGTGCAGCTGGTCTTACAGTAACAGATGAGCGTAAGAAGGAAGTTAGCTTCACTACTTCATATGCAACAGGTATCCAGTCAATCATCGTTAAGGCTGACAGCGATATCAAGACAGTTGACGACCTATCAAAGGGCGGCCTAAAGATCGGTGTACAGAAGGCTACAACTGGTGACCTATATTGCACATGGGATATCGAGGACGAGGGCCTTGGTACAGTAGAGAGATTTGCTAAGGGTGCTGACGCTGTTATGGCTCTTACTTCAGGTAAGGTTGATGCAGTAGTTATCGACAACCAGCCAGCAAAGGTATTCGTTGCTAACAACGATGGCCTACAGATTCTTGACACAGAGTATGCTGTTGAGGATTACGCTATCGCAGTAAGCAAGGATAAGCCAGAGCTTCTTGAGGAAATCAACGGTGCTCTAGAGGAGCTTATCGCTGATGGTACTATCCAGAACATTATCGACAAGTATATCCCTGCTGAGTAATTTTTAAAGCAAAATTTTTAGGGCAAGGTTAATCGCCTTGCCCTATTATCTTATAAAAAAGGAGAATGTATTATGAAGGAATGGTTCCTATCCATCGCTGACCAATTTAATACTGCATTCGTCGTTGACAACAGATGGAAATACATTGCACAGGGTCTTGGCAATACATTGCTAATCACTCTATTTGCTCTCATCGTGGGTATCGTAATCGGTATAGTGGTATCTGCTATTCGTTCTACATACGACAAGCAGTACACAGAGATGAGACCTAGCGTTGGCAAGTTCATCTTTGCTGTACTAAACAAGATCTGCAAGATTTACCTAACTGTTATTCGTGGCACACCAGTTATGATTCAGATTATGATTATCTATTTCGTAATCATGGCATCATCCGACAACAAGCTACTATGTGCTGTTGTTGCATTCGGTATCAACTCTGGTGCATATGTTGCCGAAATCATCCGTAGTGGTATCATGAGTATCGACCAAGGACAGATGGAAGCTGGTAGATCACTTGGCTACAACTATATTCAAACAATGGGATATATCATCTTGCCACAAGCATTTAAGAATATCCTACCTGCACTTGCAAACGAGTTCATCGTGTTGCTAAAGGAAACCTCTATCGCATGCTATGTTGGTATGAAGGATTTGACTGGTGGTGCAAATATCATCCGTGGTATCACATACCAGAGCTTCTTCCCACTTATCGCAGTTGCGTTAATCTATCTAGTACTAGTAATGTTCTTCACAAAGCTAGTAAGCCTACTTGAGAGGAGGTTGAAGAACAGTGAGCGCTAATCCAATCATTCAGGTAAAAGACCTAAAAAAGCATTATATCGGTGGTGAAATCAAGGCTCTTGATGGTATCACACTCGATATCGAAAAGGGTGAGGTTGTTGTTATCATCGGACCATCTGGCTCTGGTAAATCAACACTTCTTCGTTCCCTAAACCTTCTTGAAATACCTACTAGTGGTAGCGTAATATTTGAAGGAACAGATATTACCGACCCAAAGGTTAATATCAACACTCACAGACAGAAGATGGGTATGGTGTTCCAGCACTTTAACCTATTTCCACACTGGACTATTCTAAAGAATATCACACACGCTCCAATAAAGCTACTCGGTCTATCAAAGGACGAGGCTACCAAGAGAGGTATGGAGCTACTAAAGATGGTAGGACTAGAGGACAGAGCAGACGCTTATCCAAGCCAGCTATCTGGTGGACAGAAGCAGAGAGTTGCTATCGTTAGAGCTCTATGTATGCAACCAGACGTTATGCTATTTGATGAGCCAACCTCTGCACTTGACCCAGAGATGGTAGGTGAGGTTCTTCAGGTTATGAAGGACTTGGCAAAACAAGGTATGACTATGATTACCGTAACACACGAGATGGGATTCGCAAAAGAGGTTGCGTCACGTGTTATCTTTATGGATCAGGGTGTTGTTCTTGAGGAAGGCACACCTGATGAGATATTCAACAATCCAAAGGATCCAAGACTACAGGATTTCTTGTCAAAGGTATTATAATATAGTTATAAAAAACACTTAAGCTTTTGATAAGATAATATAACAAAGATTAATGAAAAACGGAGCAGTAAAATGTACCGACCCCAAAAGTTAGACCGAAAGGTTTAACGATGGGAGGTCGGTACAAAACTGCTCCGTTTTTTCAATATTGGAGATTTGTTATTTCGGAATTATACTAAAATATCACGACAACTTGATGACTCGTTTTAATCTTCAACTGTCCAAGTAAATTCAATTCCACACATCTTTTGAAATGCTTTTACTCGTTCGAACATTTTTGTTATGATTTCAAGCTCCTTTCGTATGCCGTCAGTAGTTTTTGAAACATTAATTATTCTAACATTTCTATCCTCTTCCCATGGCTCACGCAAAAAATCACTTAACCCATCTGGATGCATACCTGTAAAACTTGGCAACTCTAATTTTTCTATCATTAATTTATAAAAGCCATAAAAATATCGCTCGTTACCTACATCAATAACTATTTCTTTTTTTGACATTTTATTACACCTCCTATACTATTTCAAAAAGTGTCAATCCGTGGTCATAAGAAACAAATATTAAGCCATCGTTTGAATAATACAATCTGTGGCTGTTTCTTCTTCCTTCGTAGTAATTAATATCTGCTTCTATCCAAATTCTTCCAGCTTTATTTGGCAAAAGATTTCGATCATTATTAAAGATACCACCTATCATCATTTTATCAGGAAACCATTTGACAGGTGGCTTGCCACTTTTCCACCCTGCTTTTATGTATTCTTCTCGTGAAACATAATAATCAGGTAATCTTCCATAATGCTTTAGCCAATAGTCAGCACCATTTTGCCCATCTTTTGTGGCATTTCCTGCTTCAATGGCAATATTTTTGTCATATTCACAATGGCAATTTGGATGCACATTCGGTCTATCTTCTTCGCTTATTGGAACAATTACACCATTTTGCGAAAAGCAAAAATCACAGGTTTTTGGTGTGATGTGTGTTACCCACCTTTGCCATTTTGAACTTTGCTCTAGTTTTGGAATAAAAACATCATCAAAAGCTTTTACAATACTGCCATATACTTTTTTGATATACAAAATTTCATCTCCTTTATTATGTATTGGATTATTATCCAGTTTTCATATTAGAGATGAAAAACAAATAATTCAACAGCTTGATTATTTTAGTCCCAAAAGATGAACTTTATTTATTGTGCATATAGCATACATTATGTATAAATTATATCTTTTTAATGACTTTTTTGCAACACAAAAGTTGGCACGATACCAAAATTATATACCAACACCAAAAATGAAAACAACTGCCATAATGAAAGCTATAAGCTTCATTATGGCAGTTTCTCTTTTACTTAAATGATTTTACAATCAATATATTATTTATCCTCGATGAGCTTACATTCTACCTCGAACACCTTGATATCATTATTGTCGGTGATACGAGCGATAGAAAGCTTAACTGTATCACCAGGCTTTGACTTGCTCAATACTGTAATCATAACGTCAGTAGAGGTCAATGTCTCACCATTAACAGCAACAATCATATCGTACTGCTTGACATCCTTGCCAGCAAGGTCGGACAATGGGTCAACCTCTTGGATAACCATTGTACCATCAGCGCCCTTGAAGCCTTTGCGCTCCAAAGCAGCTAGGATAGACGATGATGAACGATATGCAGATAGCGAATTGTAGGTAATACCGAGTTTCGCTCTACCAGCTACATAGCCATTCTTAATTAGGCTATTTGCTGTCTCAATAGCTGTATTGCTAGGAACAGCGAAGCCCATACCCTCATAATCAGTTGACGCAATCTTTGATGAATTGATACCAATTACTTGACCCTGCATATTGAACAGAGCACCACCAGAGTTACCAGGGTTGATAGCAGCATCAACCTGAATACACTCGTTGTTATATCCAATGCTTGACTTTATAGGACGAGCTAGAGCAGACACGATACCTTGTGTAACACTGTTCTTGAACTCAAGTCCACCAGGGCAACCGATAGCCACGCACGCTTCACCAAGCTCGATATCCTTGCTGTCACCAAAGGTTGCAACCTTTAGTCCAGTCTTTTCAATCACAAGAACACCGATATCAGTCTGACTGTCGTATCCAACCATCTTTGCCTCAAGCTCGGTATCATCATTAAGTGTTACAGTGAATGTAGTACCATCAGCGATAACATGAGCGCAGGTGATGACATAGGTTTTGCCATTCTTCTCTGCCATAATTACACCAGAGCCCTCACCAGAAGCGACATTGCCACCATTGCTCTCGCCAGAGCCATAGTTGTAGAAATAATTGTAATTGCTCTGCTCGGTATAAACAGTGATACCAACACAAGAGTCAATAGCCTTTTCAGCAACACCAGCTGCTGTCAAATTGCCATTAGAATCCTTCTTTTCTGCCTCATCAGAGCCAACAACAGATGCTACATCCTCATCATCCTTCTGCTGACTAGCACTTTGCTTGTCTCCATCGCCAGTGAAGGAATCAAGCTTGTTACCATTCTTTACAGCGTGGTTAATACCAGCGACAGCAACAAGAACACAAAGAACGACAATTAGCACCAATGTGGTGATAGTTTTGTTACGCTTTTTCTTTGGCTTCTTGCCATTTGGATTTGGTGCAACCGGTGGATAGTAATATGGTTGCTGTGGTTGTCTAGGTGGTTGATAATACTGGTAGCCATTTGGCTGCTGTGGTGGAACGTTGCCACCACCTTGTACATTATGTGGCTGCGCTGTAGTCTCAACGTCACCACTTTTATCTGGATTTGGTCCAAAATAATTGTCCATTGAATTTCTCCTATTATTTTGATATTTGCCTATTGTTTTTTGGTAGGGTGAACACGAATTCTGCAGTAGTAGCACTGTCAGATTTTGCATAAATTCTGCCACCGTGCATCTCTACCATAGTTTTGACGATATAAAGTCCAAGACCTGCTCCCTTTGCATCAAGTGAACGAGATTTGTCCACCTTGTAGAAGCGCTCAAACACTCTGCCAAGCTCCTCTGCCTTTATACCTTCTCCACTGTTCTTAATCGAAACTTGAACACTGTCGCCAATATCGGACACATTGATATCGATATATCCGTCCTCATTAGTGAACTTTACAGCGTTGTCAAACAGATTGTAAACGACCTGATAAATCATATCTATATCAGCATAGATATGATGAGGTTGAAGATTGTCCAGTCCCCTAATCTCGATATTCTTTTTCTCAATCTTTTGCTCAAAGGTGAGCAGAATATGGATAATCTGGTCGGACAGATTGTAGGTCTTTGGCTTCATTTGAAAATCGCCAGACTCAATCTTGCTCATATTAAGCATAGCAACAACTAGACGAGAAAGTCGTCTAATCTCGTCGCTAACTATTTTTAAATAATAATCCTGCTTTGCCTTTGGGATAGTGCCATCGAGTATACCATCGATAAATCCAGCAATAGAGGTCATCGGTGTCTTAAGCTCGTGTGACACATTGGCAACGAACGAACGCCTTGAGCTCTCTAGCTTATCAAGAGCATCAGCCATATCATTAAATGCGTAGCACAAATCGGACAGCTCGTCATTGCTGTCGATACTAACACGATATGAAAAATCACCCACAGCAAAACGCTTTGCTGCTGTGCTCATCTGCTGTAATGGAGTAACCATTCGCTTTGTAGATAAATAGATAAGCAAAAATCCTACAGCAAGACAGATAACAGCTACCACTAGGAATATCCTAACAACAGCAGACACGATATCAGTCGTGCCAGCATTTGTGATAGCAAACACACAGCCGATAGGTTGGTCACCATTAGGATTCATCAAATCTCTAGCTGTTACAACCTTGCCAACGACATACACTCGCTCACCATTGATATATGTTTTTGTTACACGAGAGCCCTCGTACAATCTCTGTATCAGCTTGTCATCGATAATAAATGATTTATGTCTAATGCACGCAGTAGAATTAGATGCATATGCCTCATATCCAATCTGCTCCTTGCACATAATGACAGAGCCACCTGCGTCGCAAACGAAAATATCAGCGTCAATACATTTCGACACCGTATTAAGTGTCTCACAAATAATCTCCTTGTCCGGACTGAACACACTATTCATATTATTAACGATAAGTGTGCTAGATACAGTATCAGCGACAGAGTCGGTGTTCTCGGTCAATAGCCTTGTCTTTTCCTGCAAGGAATATGCATTAACTAGGAATATCAGCGATGAGCCAAGCACAACGAATGCAACGAGGAATATCGATGCAAACATAATGAACGATGAGGTAAAGAGGTTTTGTCTCTTTGCCCTTTTCTTTTTTATGGTCATATATTATTCCTTGGTCTCAAACTTATATCCAACGCCCCAAACTGTCTTTAGGCTCCATTTGTCAGACACGCCCTCAAGCTTCTCACGAAGGCGCTTAACATGAACGTCAACAGTTCTGCTGTCACCGTAGTAATCAAATCCCCATACCTCATCAAGAAGCTGATCACGAGTATAAACTCTGTTTGGATTTGAAGCAAAATGATAGATAAGCTCTAGCTCTTTTGGTGGAGTGTCAACCGGCTCACCATTAACCTTCATTTCGTAATTAGTAATGTTTATTTCAAGATTTTCGTAGATAACAGTCTTGTTTTCATTCTCAACAGACTCTGCCTCACCCTTTGTACGACGAAGAACAGCCTTTACACGAGCCATAACCTCTTTCGCATCAAATGGCTTAACAACATAGTCGTCAGCACCAAGCTCTAGACCTAGCACCTTGTCAAAGGTCTCACCCTTTGCAGTAAGCATAATGATAGGTGTTGACGCAAGTTTGCGAATTTCACGGCATACCTGCCAGCCGTCCATCTTTGGTAGCATAATATCAAGCAGTACCAAATCAGGTGTCTTGTTCTGGAACACTGTAACAGCCTCTTGACCATCGTTAGCTGTGATAACAGTGTAACCATCATTCTCCAAATAGAGCTTTAGCAGCTCACAAATATTGAGATCATCATCAACTACAAGAATTTTGTTTGCCATAATATTCTCCTTTAATATAGATTTCCACCAAGGTGGAGAAAAATCAATTTTCTAAATATTAACAGAACTTTTTGTTTTTATTTTGTCTTTTGAGTTAACAAAGAATGAAAATTTTGAACAATTAATTAAGCAAATTTTACCATTCTGTGCCTCTTTTTATACAACCCTCGACATAATCAATAAATTGCTTTGCACACCTTGGTGAGCGTCCACCACGCCTGCGTGCCCACTGGTCGCTAGCCTCACGAAGTCGCTCCATATCGACATTAAGTCCTCTGTCGATAGCAATTTTCTCTGTGATATCCATATACTCTAGCTTGTCTGGGTTCATAAATGTAATGGATAGACCAAATCTGTCACTAAGGCTCAATTCCTCCTGCAATGTATCAGAACGATTAACGTCATTCTCTCTATCAGAGAAATTCTCCTTGATGAGATGACGACGATTAGAGGTAGCATAGATAAGGGTGTTACTCTGCTTACCAGATAATGAGCCCTCTAGTGCAGCCTTTAGCTCACCGAATGAGTCATCATGACTGTCAAAGCTCAAATCATCGATAAATATGATGAATTTCATAGGGCTGTCAGCAATTCGCTCACGAATAAGGGTCAAATCATTGATATCCCCCTTTGATATCTCTATCATACGCAATCCCTTTGACTTGTATTCGTTAAGAATTGCGTGTACTGTTGAGCTCTTGCCAGTGCCACGGTCACCATATAATAGGATATTGTTTGCTGGCAAACCATCGAGAAACGCAAGAGTGTTGTCAATAACCTGCTGACGCTGACGCTCATAATTCTTAAGGTCAGCTAGTCGCATTTGGCTAAGTGAGGTGATAGGAACGAAATCGTTATCACGCCAGCTGAATGCAACAAATTTTGCATAATTGCCATAGCCATTCTCCTTGTGAAAGGCTATCAGCTTGTCAATCTGTGATGACCATCCAGTAGTGAGTGGGTACATTGCCCTGCCATCAGCATTCCAAGATGGCATAGTCTGGAGTATCTCCTCAACCTCGCTATATTTTTCTGCCTTGATGATATCCTCTGCTGATAGAGAAGCAATCTCCTCTAGCTTAATGAGGTCGCTCTTTACAGCATCCATAACAGAGTTGTCAAGCTTGTCCAATGCATCTCCAGCAGCAGCCTTGGTAAAGGCATTGTCATCAGTCAATATTAGCTTTGATACATAATGCTTTAGCGACTGATGAGTAGTTAATAGCTTAAACAACCTGCTCTGCTTTGCAATAACTGTGCCATCATCAATAGATGATACCAAATCATATATAGCACTGATAATCTCATCATTTGCTAAATCATAGATGCATAGTGACTCGATATAATATTTTATCCTAGTGGCTTTATTCAAAAAACACACCCCCATAATATAGAGTTATACAGTATAATTTTATACCATTTGTTCATAATTTACAAGTGAAATATAATATATTAACCATAATTTCTATATTAAAACAAACAAAGCTCCCTATTTTGCAATAAATAACTCTTGACTAAATATATATTTGGTCTTATAATATTAAGCGCTAACACATATTTAGGTGCTAACTAATAATTTATTATATGGAGGAAAATAAAATGGCAGAAGCTAAGATTTTCTACGAATCAGATTGTAATCTAAGCGTACTCGACGGCAAGACAGTTGCTATCGTAGGCTTCGGTTCACAGGGACATGCACACGCACTTAACCTACACGAGAGTGGTGTAGACGTAATCATCGGTCTATACGAGGGCTCAAAGTCTTGGGCAAAGGTTGAGGCTCTTGGTCTTAAGGTTATGAAGACAGCAGACGCTGTAAAGGCTGCTGACGTTATCATGATTCTTGCTCCAGATGAGGCTCAGGCTGCTATCTACAAGAACGACGTTGCTCCAAATCTAACAGAGGGCAAGGCTCTTGCTTTCGCACACGGTTTCAACATTCACTACAAGCAAATCGTACCACCAGCTGACGTTGACGTATTCATGATCGCACCAAAGGCTCCAGGTCACACAGTTCGTTCAGAGTACAAGGAAGGTAAGGGTACACCTTGTCTAGTTGCTGTATATCAGGATGCTACTGGTCATTGCCAGGATATCGCTCTTGCATACGGTGCTGGTATCGGTGGTGCTCGTGCAGCTATCCTAGAGACAACATTCAAGTGCGAGACAGAGACTGACCTATTCGGTGAGCAGGCTGTTCTTTGCGGTGGTGTTACAGCTCTTATGAAGGCTGGCTTCGAGACACTTGTTGAGGCTGGTTACGATCCAAGAAATGCTTACTTCGAGTGTATCCACGAGATGAAGCTTATCGTTGACCTTATCTACTCAGGTGGTTTCTCAAAGATGAGATACTCAATCTCTAACACAGCTGAGTTCGGTGACTACGAGACTGGTAAGAGACTTGTTACTGACGAGACAAAGAAGGAAATGAAGAAGGTTCTTGAGGAGATTCAGGACGGTACATTCGCTTCTAAGTTCATCACAGAGGCTAACAATGGTTGGGCTCACTTCAAGGCTAAGAGAGCTATGGAGGCTGATCATCAGCTTGAGACTGTTGGTGAGGGTATCCGTGCTATGTACGCTTGGTCAAAGGGCGAGGACAAGTACGCAGAGAAGTAATCTCACAAAGTACATAAAATCAAAAGAGCACTCATACGAGTGCTCTTTTTTGTTGCAACAACCTTGTTAATTATTTTAACCTTAAAATCGTAGGGGTGCGGGTGTCCAGTGGACACCTCTGCGAAGCAGAAGCACTGACCGAGGCGGGAGCCGAGACCGATTATCAATCGCCCGCCTGCGTTGTTATTTGTATAATGTAAAAACGGGCGGATAATATCCGCCCCTACGATTACATATATCTAAAATATCACGACAAATTTACAAACTGGGATTTGTTATGTTCAAAACATATCTTAACCACCATAATATGAAGTGGTTCCAGTCACCCCATCGAGTGCTCCTTCCTGCAGTAAATAAACCATATATCCCTCATCGCCCCATTTCTTTCGGTCTTTATGAAAAATACCATAATTGCTAGAAGGCACAAAACCAAATCTTCCATAAAGTTTTGTATCTCCACCAAGAAATACTGCACCATATCCCATCTCTTTTGCTCTATTCAAAGCATACTCTACCAACTGCCTCATAATTCCTTGCTTTCTATACGCAGGAAGAACAGCAGATTGTGCCAAAACTAACTGAGTATTTTTACCACTATCCGTTTTAATATCGGTTTCATGTAGTGCCACTTCTCCAATAATTGTTTTATCTTCTAATACTGCAACAAGCGAAAGTTCTGGAACAAAACTGTTCTTTGTTCTTTCTTCAATAAAATGTTTCTTCATAAACATTCCAATTTCAACTCCATGTTGCTCTGCAAAAGCCAAGTAAATAACTTTGTTCACTTCGTCATATTCTGATTGTTTTTCTGGTCTTATGGTTATTTCCATATGCGTTCCTCTATAAATTCATATTTATCTGTAAAAATTATACCTATTTTATTACATTTTTTCAATATCAAGTTGTCGCAATACCGAAAATACCTGCCAACACCGAATATAAAAATAACTGCCATAGCGAAGGCAAAACTTCGTTATGGCAGTTTTTCTTTAGGATGGCTCCTTTTGTTATATACAAGGGATTCGAACAAGAAGGGAGCATACTTTATTATTTTTATTATACAATTTGACAAATTTGTTCTAATTGGTATATAATATATTGATTATGTTTTTTAAGGAAAAAATTTTATGGACAAGTTTCAACTAGTTTCAAAATTTAAGCCAACAGGTGACCAGCCACAGGCCATTGAGGCGCTTGCTAATGGCGTTCTTCGTGGTGACAAGGAGCAGGCATTGATGGGTGTTACTGGCTCTGGAAAGACCTTTACTATGGCAAATATTATTGAAAAGGTGAATAGACCAACTTTGGTCCTAGCACATAACAAAACCCTTGCTGCACAGCTGTGTTCAGAGTTCAAGGAGTTCTTTCCAAACAACGCTGTTGAGTACTTTGTGTCATATTATGATTACTATCAGCCAGAGGCTTATGTTCCTACTACAGATACTTATATAGAAAAGGATTCTGCTATTAATGACGAGATAGACAAGCTTCGTCATTCTGCCACAGCAGCATTGTCAGAGCGTAGAGACGTTATTATCGTTGCATCAGTATCATGTATTTATTCTATTGGTGACCCAGTTGATTATCACAAGATGGTTATATCTATTCGTGAGGGTATGCAAAAGGATAGGGATGAGCTTATCAACAAACTTGTTGAGATACAGTATGAGCGTAATGATATTAACTTCGTTCGAAACAAGTTTCGTGTCCGTGGTGACACTGTCGAGATATTCCCAGCAGGTAGCAGTGGTAGTGCCATTAGAGTTGAGTTCTTTGGTGACGAAATCGATAGGATTTGTGAGATTAATCCACTAACCGGTAAGGTTGAGGGAGTGCTCAGTCACTGCTGTATTTATCCAGCATCTCATTATGTCGTTAGTCAAGAAAAGCTTAAGCGAGCACTTGACGAAATCTACAGAGAGATGGTTGAGCGTGTCGCATATTTTGAGGAAAAGGGCAAACTATTAGAGGCACAGCGTATTCGTGAGCGTACGATGAACGATATCGAAATGCTACAAGAAACTGGATTTTGCAAGGGTATCGAGAACTATTCTCGTATTATGTCCGATCGCAAGCCTGGTGAAGCTCCGTTCACATTAATTGATTATTTTCCTGATGACTTTTTGCTATTTGTTGATGAGAGCCATGTTATGCTTCCACAGGTTAGGGGAATGTATGGTGGTGACCATAGTAGAAAGGCTAGCCTTATCGATTTTGGATTTCGTTTGCCATCAGCGTTCGATAATCGTCCATTGACATTTGATGAGTTTTACAAAAAGATAAATCAAGTTATATTCACCTCTGCTACTCCTGGTGAATTTGAAAAGGATAAGTCAACACAGATTGTTGAACAGGTTATTCGTCCTACTGGTCTGCTTGACCCTAATATCATTGTTAAGCCTACAGAGGACCAAATGGATGATCTAGTGTCCGAGATAAATATTCGTATCGACCGTGGTGAGCGTGTTCTAGTTACTACTTTGACAAAGAAAATGGCAGAGGATTTGACAACCTACCTAGAGGGCTTTGATATAAAGGTTAGATATATGCACCACGATATAGACACCATCGAGCGTATGGAGATTATCCGTGACCTGCGACTTGGAAATTTTGACGTTTTAGTTGGTATTAACCTTCTTCGTGAGGGGCTTGATATTCCAGAGGTTTCGCTAGTCGCTATCCTTGATGCTGATAAAGAGGGCTTTCTTCGTTCAGAGACCTCGCTTGTGCAGACAATTGGTCGTGCTGCTCGTAATGCAAATGGTGAGGTAATTATGTACGCTGACTCTGTCACACCATCTATGGAGCGTGCTATTACTGAGACATTGCGTCGTAGGTCCATCCAAGAAAAATATAATGCCGAGCACGGTATCACACCGGAAACTATTAAGAAGGACGTTCGTGATATCATCGAGATTACGTCCAAGGATGCTCTTGATAGTCATAATAAGCGTATGACCAAGAAGGAGCGTACCGTAATGATAGAAAAGCTTACTAGAGAGATGAAGGAGGCTGCTCGTATGCTAGAGTTTGAGCATGCAGCATTCCTTCGAGACAAGATTATGGAGCTTTCAGAGGATTAATTATGCAGAAGAATATTGTAGTAAAGGGTGCTAGAGAGCACAATTTGAAAAATATAGATATAGAGATACCAAGGGATAAACTAGTAGTATTTACTGGTCTATCTGGCTCAGGCAAATCATCACTTGCGTTTGATACCATCTATGCAGAGGGACAGCGTCGATATGTTGAGTCACTGTCATCATATGCTCGTATGTTCCTAGGACAGATGGAAAAGCCAGAGGTTGATTATATCGAGGGTCTGTCGCCAGCGATATCTATCGACCAAAAGACCACTAGCAAGAATCCTCGTTCCACTGTCGGCACAGTAACAGAGATATATGACTATTGTCGTCTGCTTTGGGCTCGAATCGGTATACCTCATTGTCCAGTTTGTGGTAGAGAGATTACACAGCAAACTGTTGACCAAATCGTTGACAAGGTTATGGAGCTACCAGAGAGAACAAAGCTACAAATTATGGCTCCTATCGCTAGAGGTAAAAAGGGCGAGTTCGTCAAGGAATTTGCAGATGTGATTAAGCAAGGCTTTGTTCGTGCTCGAGTTGATGGCGAAATTATCGATTTGTCCGATGATATTAAACTAAAGAAAAGTATTAAACACAATATCGAGATTATCGTTGACCGTCTTGTTATGAAGGATGATATCAAATCTCGACTTGCCGATAGCATCGAGGTCGCTACAAAGCTTGGTAATGGCGTTGTGCTAGTTGATATAGTAGGGGACAGAGAGGAACTTTTCTCACTCAATTATGCTTGTCCAGAGCATGGTGTGTCAATTGAGGAAATGAGCCCTCGTATGTTCTCGTTCAACAACCCATTTGGCGCTTGTACAAAGTGTGACGGACTTGGTGTCTACAAGGAAATTGACGAGGATTTGATTATTCCAGATAAAAAGCTTTCAATTAATCAAGGAGCAATCAAGGCTTCTGGCTGGAATGTCGCAGAGGGTAGCTCTATTGCGAGAATGTATATGGACGCTCTTGCAAAGGAATATGGCTTTTCTCTCGATATGCCTGTGGAGATGCTGTCTGATGAAGCCATGCATGTAATATTCTATGGTACAGATGGCAAGAAACTAAAGATGAACAGAGTTACCTCATATGGCTCTGGAACATATATGACTGATTTTGAGGGTGTAGTTAATAACCTAAAGCGTAGATATTTGGAGACTGGCTCTGACTGGTCCAGACAAGATATTGAGACTGTTATGCGTGATTGCACTTGTCAATCATGTAAGGGCGCACGACTTAAGCCAGAAAGCCTTTCTGTAACTGTCGGTGGAAAGAATATACACGAGTTCTGCTGTATGTCTATCGGTGAGGAGATTGAATTTATCGACTCTTTGGAGCTTACAGAAAAGGAACAGCTTATAGGTAATCTCATTATTCGTGAGATTAAGGAGAGATTGTCATTCCTTAATTCTGTTGGACTAGACTACTTGTCATTATCACGAATGAGCGGCACACTCTCTGGTGGAGAGGCACAGCGTATTCGCTTGGCAACACAGATTGGTTCATCACTGATGGGAGTGCTTTATATCCTAGACGAGCCATCTATAGGTTTGCACCAAAGGGATAATGAAAAACTGCTTGCGACCCTTCGTCATCTGCGTGATATAGGCAACACGCTTATCGTAGTTGAGCACGATGAGGATACAATGCTCGCTGCTGATTATCTAGTAGATATTGGTCCTGGCGCTGGTATCCACGGTGGAGAGCTGATTTGTGCAGGCTCACCAGATGAGGTAAAGGCTTGTGAGCGTTCTATTACTGGTCAGTATCTCTCTGGTAAGAGATCTATTCCAGTACCAGACAAGCGTCGTACTGGCAATGGCAAGAAGATAACTGTCTATGGCTGTCAAGAAAATAATCTTAAGAAGATTGATGTAGAAATCCCACTTGGCAAATTCGTTGCTGTAACTGGTGTTTCTGGTTCTGGTAAATCATCATTTGTTAACGAGATTGTGTACAAAAATCTTGCCAATAAGCTTAATCACGCAAATAAGCATACTGGAAAGTTCTCATCTATGAAAGGTCTTGATGCTCTTGATAAGGTTATCAATATCGACCAGTCCCCAATAGGTAGAACACCACGCTCTAACCCTGCGACATACACTGGTGTGTTCAATGATATTCGTGATCTGTATGCTACTACTAGCGAGGCAAAGAAGCGTGGCTTTAAGGCAAATAGATTTTCATTCAATGTCAAGGGTGGACGCTGCGAGGCTTGTCAGGGAGATGGTATTACAAAGATAGAGATGCATTTCCTTGCTGACGTGTATGTGCCTTGTGACGTTTGTGGTGGCAAGCGATATAATCGTGAAACTCTAGAGGTTAAGTTTAAGGGCAAGAGTATTTTTGACGTGCTTGATATGACTGTAGATGAAGCACTAGAGTTCTTTTCAACTCATCCAAAAATTGCTCGAAAGTTAAAGACCTTGTCCGACGTTGGACTAGGATATATCAAACTTGGACAGTCTGCTACAACCTTGTCTGGTGGTGAGGCACAGCGTGTTAAGCTTGCAACAGAGCTTGCAAAGCGTTCAACCGGCAAGACTATTTATATCCTCGATGAGCCTACTACTGGTTTGCATACAGCCGACGTAGCACAGCTATTAAAGGTGCTTAATATTCTTGTTGATGGTGGCAACACTGTTCTTGTTATCGAGCATAATCTTGACGTTATCAAAACTGCTGACCATATTATTGACCTTGGACCAGAGGGTGGCAAGGGTGGTGGAAAAATTGTTGCCCAAGGCACCCCAGAGGAGATTGCAAAGGTTAAAAAGTCGTATACAGGTCAGTATCTGAAAAAGATATTATAATTTTCTTTACAGTATTGTAAACTTGTATACAAAATTGTTATATCTTTTTTTGCGATTTTATGTTATACTAACCTCGTTTTTGTCGGAGGTACAAATATGAAGAACTTAATTGTTGGACAATCTGGTGGACCTACTGCCGTTATTAATTCTAGTCTTGCTGGTGTTATTGATTATGCTCTTTGTAGTGACGAAATAGGCACAGCATTTGGTATGATTAATGGTATTGAGGGATTGCTAGAGGAGAATATTATCAATCTTTCTAATATGTTCTCATCTATGCCATCAGAGTTGAATAGATTAAAGGTAACTCCAGCTATGTTCCTTGGCTCATGCAGATATAAGCTGTCTGGTGAAAAGGAAGAGCTAGAGCATGTTGTGGAGATACTTAAAAAATATGATATAGGCTATTTTGTGTATATCGGTGGTAACGATTCTATGGATACTGTTAAGAAACTGTCCGATTACACTATTGAAAATGGTATCGATATCAAAGTTGTTGGTGTACCAAAGACTATTGATAATGATTTGAATGGTATTGACCATTCACCTGGATTTGGATCTGCTGCAAAATATATTGCATCTTGCGTTCGTGAGGTAGCGTATGATACTAGTATCTACAGTATTAAGAGCGTTCATATTATCGAGGCTATGGGCAGGAATGCTGGCTGGCTAACAGCTGCATCAGCTTTGGCTAGACAAGAGGATATGATTGCACCTCATCTCATCTATTTGCCAGAAATTCCATTTTCAGTTGAAAAGTTTGTCGTTGACGTAAAGGACAAGCTCGAACAGTACAATTCTATCATCGTTGTTGTTAGTGAGGGTATCAAGGACGAGAATGGTAACTATATCTGTGCTAGAAATGACAAAAAGGATATCTTTGGCCATTCACAGCTATCTGGTACTGGTGAGTATCTAAAATCCGTTGTAGAGCAGGAGATAGGCTGTAAGGTTCGTTCACTAGAGCCTAGCGTTATCCAGCGTAGTGCTGGTCATATCTCATCACTTACAGATGTTGAAGAGGCATTTAATCTTGGTGAGTTTGCTGTTGACGCTGCTGTTAAGGGCAAGAGTGGTGTTTTCTCCACAATCAGAAGAATATCTGACAAACCATACAGCATTGAGTATACTGTTGAGGATGTTGCTGTTGTTGCTAATACAGAGAAAAAGGTGCCACGATCTTGGATTAATAGAGAGGGTAACGATGTCACACAACAGATGATTGATTATATTCGTCCACTTATTGAGGGCGTTGTGCAGACTCCATACAGAAATGGACTACCTGATTATATTGATATTCGTCACCTTGATGTTAAAAAGCAAAGACTTCACGATTAATAAAAGGTTACACTAAGGGGTGACCTGCATAAAGAGGTATAGCTCTAATAATGTGCCTTTTTGATTAATGTGTCGTTAAAAATAACCAGTAGGCGTCAGCCTGCTGGTTATTTTATGCCTAATCTTAATGCAAAAATTTACTATTATTAGAGTGCCTT
>CALEHY010000026.1 GCA_937876375.1 uncultured Clostridia bacterium
GAGCGTCACCTTGCCAAGGTGAAGGTAGCGAGTTCGAGTCTCGTAATCCGCTCCACAAAAGAAGGACTAGTTTAGTCCTTCTTTTTTTGCTTTTATGGCATTTTACACAAAATTTACTACCAACTATGACCCATCAGTTAACTACTATTAACTATTTATACCTATTAAATATAACAATTTGATGACAATGGGGTTATTTTGTTGAAATTTGAGGGACAATCATATATTATATGTGTGTAATTTTATTTTTGGTGGGATTTTTATGCAATTACTTAAGGAAAAAATACTCAATGAGGGCGAGGTTTACGAGGGTAATATCCTAAAGGTAGACTGCTTCCTCAACCATCAAATCGATTGCAACTTTCTTGGTGAGGTTGGCAAGGAGTTTCATCGTCTGTTCGAGAACGACGGTGTCAACAAGGTGCTAACTATTGAGGCATCAGGTATTGCTATCGGTGCTATGGTAGCACAGGAGTTCGGTGCTCCACTTGTTTTTGCAAAGAAGACCAAGACCAAGAATATCGCTGGTGATGTTTACACTACACCAGTTGAGTCATTCACTCACGGTACTACATACGACATTATGGTGTCCAAGAAGTTTTTGGGCAAGGGTGACAGAGTGCTCATCGTTGACGATTTCCTAGCTGTTGGTAACGCTCTAAAGGGTCTTATCAAGATTGTTGAGGATAGTGGTGCAGAGCTAGTTGGCTGTGGCACTGTTATCGAGAA
Organism: uncultured Clostridia bacterium; assembly: GCA_937876375.1. Lineage (GTDB taxonomy): Bacteria > Bacillota > Clostridia > Oscillospirales > Acutalibacteraceae > Eubacterium_R. The sequence goes on from CALEHY010000026.1 coordinate 730, forward strand.
GGGATATCAGCACGGTGGTGACCAGCTTCGAGAGCAGGGTATTAAGGTTGAGTCACTTGCTATCGTTGAGAGTATGGACCATGTTACTGGTAATGTAACATTCAGAGATTAATATGGTTATTCGCACACAGGGTGCTTATAATAAAAACATTCATTAAAATGGAGGAAACGAAAATGAAAATTGCAAAGAGAATAGTTGCTGTGCTTCTTGCTGTAGTTCTTGTTGCTTGTGCATTCGCAGGTTGTTCAGGTGCAGGTAGCAACGAAAAGCTTGGTGTAAGCGCAGACCTAATCCCACGTGAAGAGATTTCATCAGATGTAACAGTTCCAGAGGACTTCAAGATTGGTCTTATCTGCCTACATGATGAGAACTCAACTTACGACAAGAACTTCATCGATGGCCTAAAGGCTGCTGCAACAGGCATGGGTCTAACAGATGAGCAGGTTGTTATCGTAACAAACATTGGCGAGGATTCAGCTTGCTATGATACAGCTGTTGACCTTGCAAAGAACAAGGGCTGTAAGGTTGTATTCGCTGATTCATTCGGTCACGAGTCACACATGATGCGTGCTGCTAAGGAATTCCCAGAGGTTCAGTTCTGTCACGCTACAGGTACTTCAGCTGCTACAGCTGGTATCGACAACTTCCACAACGCATTCGCTGCTATCTACGAGGGTAGATACATTGCTGGTGTTGCTGCTGGTATCAAGCTAAACGACATGATCAACGAGGGCAAGATCACTGCTGAGCAGGCTATCATCGGTTACGTTGGTGCTTTCACATATGCAGAGGTTATTTCTGGTATGACATCATTCTTCCTTGGTGCTCGTTCAGTTTGCCCATCAGCTACAATGAAGGTTCGTTACACAGGTTCATGGTATGATCAGGCTAAGGAGCAGGAGGCTGCTACAGCTCTTATCAACCAGGATGGTTGTGCACTTATCTCACAGCACGCTGATTCACTTGGTGCTCCAACAGCTTGTGAGCTTGCTGGTGTTCCAAACGTTTCATACAATGGTTCAACATACTCAGCTGGTGAGAACACATTCATCGTATCATCAGCTATCAACTGGGCTCCTTACTTCCAGCTAATCATCGAGAGCGCTGTTAAGGGCGAGGCTATCCCAGCTAACTGGTGTGGTACTATTGCTACAAACTCTGTAGTAATTTCTGGTATCAATCAGGATGTTGTTGACGGCGAGTCAACTATCGCAGAGCTAAACAAGATTGTTGATCAGTTCAAGGCTGGTACACTTCACGTATTCGATACTTCTACATTCACAGTAGATGGCAAGAATCTTGACGAGTACAAGGCTGACGTTGATGGCGACTTTGCTCCAGACACAAACGTAATCCACGACGGTTACTTTGATGAGTCAGGTGCTGACTATCGTTCAGCTCCATACTTTGATATTGTTATTGATGGTGTTGAGAACCTAAACACAGAGTTCTAAGCTAAGACTATAACTAATAATACCTTAAGTTAAATAGTGCAAGGGGGTTTTTTAACCCCCTTGTATCTGCTTTTATAATTCGCATACTTAACAGGAGGAATACCGTGAACGCTTTAGAGTTAAAAAATATTACTAAAACCTTTGGTACTGTTAATGCAAATAAAAATGTTGATTTGGACGTTCGCAAGGGTGAGATTTTAGCTATTCTTGGTGAAAATGGTTCTGGTAAGACAACACTTATGAATATGGTTGCTGGTATTTATTTCCCAGACCATGGACAGATTTTTGTTAACGGCAAAGAGGTCGTTATTAAATCCCCAAAGGACGCTTTTGACAACAAGATTGGTATGATCCATCAGCATTTTAAGCTGGTTGACGTGTTCACTGCTACCGAGAATATCGTTCTTGGTATAGATAACGAAAAATTTAATCTCAAGCAAGCAAAAAAGAGAATTCAAGAGATTACCGACAAATATGGCTTCGTTGTTGATTTAGACAAGAAGATTTATGAAATGTCTGTATCCGAAAAGCAGACAGTAGAAATTATCAAGGTGTTGTATCGTGGTGCTGATATCCTTATTCTTGATGAACCTACAGCCGTACTAACACCTCAAGAAACTCGAAAATTATTCTATGTTCTTCGCAAAATGCGTGAAGATAACAAATCGATTATTATAATTACACACAAGCTCCATGAGGTGCTTGATATCTCTGACAGAGTTACCACTCTTCGCAAGGGTGAGCTAGTTGGCACTATCAACACTGCTGACGCTACAGAGGACTCACTAACAGAGATGATGATGGGTGAGAAGGTTGAATTAAACATTCAGCGTGATGACCCAGAAAATACAAAGGAGCGTTTGGTTGTTGAGGACCTTACAGTAGTTAAGCGTGACGGCACTATCGCTCTAGACAATGTAAACTTTAAGGCATACGGTGGCGAAATCCTTGGTATCGCTGGTATTTCTGGCTGTGGTCAGAAGGAGCTACTAGAGTCTATCGCAGGACTACAGATTACTACAAAGAAATCTAGTATTCTTTACAAGCCTGATGATATGGGTCCACAGCAGCTAGTCGGCAAATCACCAAAGGAAATTCGCAAGCTTGGTGTTGCACTTTCATTCGTACCAGAGGATAGACTTGGTATGGGACTTGTCGCTAATATGGATATCATCGACAATATGATGCTCCGTTCATACAAATCTGGCAAGAGCTCATTCCTCGACAGAAAGGCACCAAGAAAGCTCGCAGAATCAATCATCAATGACCTAGAGGTTGTTACTCCAGATGCACAGACACCTGTTAGAAGATTGTCCGGTGGTAATGTTCAAAAGGTGCTTGTTGGTCGAGAGATTGCTCTTGAGCCTAGAGTTTTGATGGTTGCATATCCTGTTAGAGGACTTGACGTTAACTCGTCATACACTATTTACAACCTGCTGAACAAGCAAAAAGAGAGTGGCGTTGCTATCATCTTCGTTGGTGAGGATTTGGACGTACTCCTAGAGCTTTGCGATAGAATTATGGTTATCAATTCTGGCAAGATTACTGGTATAGTTGACGCTCGTACAACTACAAAGGAAGAGGTCGGACTATTGATGACAAAGACAGAGGGAGGTGCTCAAGATGGCAGAGATGCAAAAGACTAAGACCAATACTCGTGAGCCTTTGATTCGTATTTCAAAGCGTACTGACGTTTCGGTCAAGAAGGGTATCGTTATCAGAGTTATTGCCATTTTGATGGCACTTATCGTCTGTGGTATCGTTACAAAGATTTTTACTGGCGACAATCCATTGTCTATATATAAAACTATTGTATATGGTGCATTCGGTAATGGTAGATTGCTAGTTACTATCCACGAAATTGCAATTTTGCTCTGCGTTTCACTTGCTGTTACACCAGCATTTAGAATGCGATTTTGGAATATCGGTGCTGAGGGACAGGTGCTTATGGGCGCATTGTCAACAGCTATGTGTATGTTCTTCCTCGGTGGCAAGGTTCCTGATGGATTGCTTATCGTGATTATGGCTGTTTGCGCTATCGTATCAGCTGCTATCTGGGCTATTATTCCAGCATTCTTCAAGGCTCATTGGGGCACAAACGAGACATTGTTCACCCTTATGATGAACTATGTTGTTATCCAGCTTATCGAGTATTTCCTCAAGATAGCTGATAAGTCTGGTTCAAATGTTGTTGGTCCTAACCTATTGTCACATGGTTGGTTCCCACAGATTTTCCACACAAACTATCTACTAAACATTCTTATCGTTGCTGTTATTACAATCGCTCTTCACATTTATCTAAAACACAGCAAGCACGGATATGAGCTTACTGTTGTTGGTGAGAGTGAGAACACAGCTAGATATATCGGTATCAATGTTAAGAAGGTTATCCTTCGCACAATGGCACTTTCCGGTGCTATCTGTGGTATCGCTGGTCTACTACTTGTAGGTGGCTCATCACACTCTATCGATTCTAACCTTGCTGATGGCAGAGGCTTTACAGCAATCATGGTATCATGGCTTGCAAAGTTCAATCCTATCACTATGATTTTGACCTCACTACTCATCGTGTTCTTGGAGAGAGGTGCTGACGAGGTATCATCAAAGTTTGGTCTAAATGCTGACTTTGCCGATATCCTAACAGGTATCATCCTATTCTTCATCATCGGCTGTGAGTTCTTCATCAACTACAAGGTTCATTTTAGAGGCAACAAAACAACAAAGGAGGGCGAATAATATGGATTTGATTTTTCAGTTTATTTCTCGTGCAATAATGCAGGGCACTCCTTTGCTCTATGGTGCAACTGGTGAAATCATCACCGAGAAATCTGGTAACCTAAATCTTGGTATCCCAGGTATTATGTATGTAGGTGCTATCTCTGGTGTAATCGGTGGATTCTTCTACCAGTCTAGCACAGCGTATGTTAACACATTTTTGGCAGTACTCATCCCATTCATCTGTAGCATTATCGGCTCACTTTTGGTGTCACTTTTGTACTGCTTCCTAACAGTTTCACTTCGTGCTAATCAGAATGTTACTGGTCTTGCTATCACAACATTTGGTGTTGGATTTGGTAACTTCTTTGGTGGCTCACTTATCAAGGTTGTTAAGAGCGACGTTCCTTATCTTGCTTTGGTAAAGATTGCTAACGCATTCAAGCTAACAGCTTCATTTGCAGATGGTATGGGCTCATTTGGTCAAATGTTCTTCTCATACGGATTTATGGTATATTTGGCTATCGTCATTGCCTTGGTTGCTAGCTTTGTACTCAACAAGACAAGACTTGGCTTGCAGCTTCGTGCTGTTGGTGAGAACCCTGCTACAGCAGATGCTGCTGGTATCAATGTAAATGCTTACAAGTATATCGCAACCTGTATCGGTGGTGTTATCGCTGGTCTTGGTGGTCTATATTATGTAATGGACTACAGCAACGGTATCTGGTCAAACAATGGATTTGGCGACAGAGGATGGCTTGCTATCGCTATCGTTATCTTCGCTGTATGGAAGCCTAGTCTTTCTATCCTTGGCTCATATGTTTTCGGTGCACTATATATCTTGTTCACATATATCAGTGTTCCTATGACATATATTCCTATCATTCAGATGCTACCATATATCGTAACTATCGCTGTTCTTATCTTGGTTAGCACAAGAAAGAAGAAGGAAAATCAGGGCCCTGCAGCACTTGGTTTGTCATACTTTAGAGAAGAAAGATAATTACTATGCAAAATTTGTCAAATGATATTAAAGAGATTTTGGTCACAAAGGAAGAGCTAGAGGAAATCAATGCTCGTCTTGGTGCTCAAATCACAAAGGATTTTAAGGATAAGAATTTGCTTGTTATCGGTATATTGAAGGGCTCTGTGTATTTTATGGCAGACCTTACTAGATATATCGATTTGCCACTAAAGCTAGATTTTCTTGCAGTGTCTAGCTATGGTGGTGGAACAAGAAGCTCTGGTAATGTAAAGATTGTTAAGGATATCGATATCGATTTGCAGGGATATGACCTATTGCTAGTTGAGGATATTCTCGACAGTGGCAGAACACTTGATTATGTTAGTCGTATGCTTGCTGCTAGAGGTGCAAATTCTATCAGCATTGTTACTCTACTCGACAAGCCAGAGCGCAGAGTGGTAGATTTGAAGCCAGATTATGTTGGCTGTGACGTTCCTGATGAGTTCGTCGTTGGATATGGTCTTGACTATGATCAGGAGTACAGAAATCTGCCATACATTGGCGCTTTGAAGAGAGAAATCTATGAGTAAAAAGAAAATTAGGCTATCAAGAGAGCTTATGTTCGTGCTTGGTATGGTGTTTCTTCCATTTTCGGTTACACTGTGCACAAAGGCAAATTTAGGTATGTCTATGATAGCAGCACCAACATATATTATTAGTGAAAAGACGCCACTAACCTATGGCCAAACAGAATATATCTTCCAAGCCATAGTGCTGTTGATTATGTGTCTGATTATACACAAGTTTAAGTGGTCGTATCTCACCTCATTTTTGAGTGCGTTGATATATGGCACAGTGCTAGATTTCTTTATCTGGTTGCTTAAGGATTGGGACGTTAGTGCTTTGTGGTTGAGAGTGCTTGTTTTTGCAGGGGGTATTGTTTGCTGTGCTATCGGTGTTGCAATGTTCCTTTGCACATATCTTGCACCTTGTGCCTATGACTACTTGGTGCGAATGGTTGTCGAGGAACGCAAGTTCGATTTGAAAAAGACAAAGCTAACAAATGACTTTATCTACCTTGCACTTAGCGTTGGCTTAAGCCTTGCATTATTCCACGGTTTCGTTGGAGTAACATGGGGCACACTCGTTATCGCTGTTGTAAACGGCAATTTGATAACATTTGTGTTTAACCTTTTCCAAAAGCATATTGAATTTTATAATCATTTTCCAAAGCTTGCAAATAAGTTTTAACAAAAGGACTCCCTTGGAGTCCTTTTGTTAATTTCAATACGCAACCCAATAAGCCTCCCTTGTTAAAGGGAGGTGGCAGACCGTAGGTCTGACGGAGGGATTATGTGATTATTAAGAATGTGTTTAGGGACATTGTTGTAATATCAACCAAATCCCCCAGTCTTTTTGCTACGCAAAAACAGCGTCTCGCTTGCCAGCTCAGTCGGTGCTTCTGCTACGCAGAGGTGTCCACTGGACACCCGCACCCTTTAGCAAGGGGGCCTAATTTGTAAATATTATTTTGTATCTTGTATTTTTTATTTAATGGTGCTATATTTATACTGAAATAATGTATTATTCGGAGAATTGCTATGTTATTTGGTAAGAACGAAAAGAAAAAGGGTCTAAAGATTATCATCGTTGGCTGTGGTGAGGTTGGCACTGCTCTAGTAGAGCAGCTTAGCAGTGAGGGCCACGATATCACTATTATCGATGAGGACCGTGAGCGTGTTGCAGAGCTTACTAATATGTATGACATTATGGGACTGTGTGGCAATGGTGCGTCCTTTAGCGTTCAGATTGACGCTGGTATCAAGGAGGCTGACCTAGTTATCGCTGTTACCGAGTCGGACGAGCTTAATCTGTTATGCAGTATCGTTGGCAGACGAGTTGGCTCGTGTGCTGCTATCGCTCGTGTTCGCAACCCAGAATATTCGCTAGAAATCGGCTATCTGTCCGAAAAGCTGAACCTTGCTATGATTATCAACCCAGAGCAAGAAACTGCTCGTGAAATCAGCCGTATTCTGCTTGTTCCATCGGCTCTTTCTGTTGACACATTCGCTCATTCACAGGTCGAGCTTATCAAAATTCGTATACCAAAGGGTAGCGTTATGGATGGTATGACTGTTGCCGAATTTGGCAGAAGAACTGATGGCAGTGCTCTTGTTTGTGTCGTTGACAGAGCAAAGAGCGTCACTATCCCTAATGGTGACTACGAGCTAAAGGCTGGCGATATTATCTCCATCGCATCTCCACGAAAAAAGACTGGCGCTATGCTCCAAAAGATTGGATTTAAGTCTGACAAGGTGAAGAATGCTATCATCATCGGTGGTGGCAACACTGGATATTATCTTGCTAGATTTTTACAGCATGATGGCATCGACGTTAAGATTATCGAGCAGGACAAGGAGCGCTGTGAGGAGCTTTCCTCTATGCTACCAAAGGCTAATATCATCTGTGGTGATGCTACTGATGAGGATTTGCTAAAGGAAGAGGGTATCGAGGATACAGAGGCTGTTGTGTCACTAACTGACAGTGATGAGGAGAATATTCTCCTATCGCTATATGCTAATCAGAATGACACAAAGGTCATCACTCGTATTAATCGTTCTACCTTTAATAATGTGATTGACAATTTGGATTTGGGTGCTGTTGTGTATCCAAAATATATTACCACAGAGGCTATTATCGCTTATGTTAGAGCAAAGACAGCCACCCAGGGTAGCAATGTCGAAACTGTTGTTCATATGTTCGACAAGAGGGTTGAGGCTGTTGAGTTTAAGGTTGAGAAGGAGTCGGCTGTCACTGGCGTTAAGCTGATGGATTTGAAGCTAAAGGACAATCTTCTCATCTGCTTCATCTATCGTAGGGGCAAGGTCCTTATCCCTAGTGGTCAGGATTGCATTATGCCTGGCGATAGCGTTACTATCGTAACAACACATACTGGATTTTCTACTATTACAGATATAATGGAGTAATAATTATATATGAATAGCTCAATTATTAGAAGATGGCTGGGTTATGTCCTTGTGCTAGAGGGTGCATTGATGCTACTACCTTGTGTGGTCGCTCTGTGCTACCAAGAGAGCCAAGGTGTGTATTTTCTAGCCACAGCTGTTGGTGTGTTCATTGTTGGCACGCTTATGGCTATCAAAAAACCGAATAGCACTGTCTTTTATTTAAAGGAAGGCTGTGTTGCTACAGCGCTAAGCTGGATTGTGCTGTCGCTGTTTGGTTGTCTGCCATTCTTTGTGTCTGGTGTGATACCAAGCTTTGTTGACGCATTGTTCGAGACTGTGTCTGGCTTTACCACCACTGGTGCTAGTATTCTCAATGACGTTGAGTGCTTGCCAAAATGTATGCTGTTTTGGCGTAGCTTCACCCATTGGATTGGTGGTATGGGCATACTCGTTTTCATCATGGCGATTTTGCCGCTTTCTGGCTCTAGTGGCTCTAACATTAATTTGCTTCGTGCAGAGAGCCCTGGTCCATCCGTTGGCAAGCTTATGCCAAAGATGCGCCAAACAGCCAAGGCGCTATATATTATTTACCTTGTACTCACCGTGCTAGAGATAGTATTCCTGCTATGTGGTGGTATGCCAGTATTCGATGCTCTTACCACAGCGTTCGGTACAGCTGGTACTGGTGGATTTGGTATCAAGAACAGCAGTATTGGTGGATATTCTACCTACATTCAGTGGGTTGTCACTGTGTTTATGGTGATTTTTGGTATCAACTTTAACGCTTATTATCTCATCAGCTTCCGTCAGTTCAAGCGTGCACTGTTTATGGAGGAGATTAGGGCGTATTTCATCATCATTCTTGGTGCTATCGGACTGATTATGTTCGATACTATACATATATATAATACATTTGGACAAGCACTTGGTCACACCTCGTTCCAGGTTGCGTCCATCATCACTACTACTGGATTTTCTACAGCAGATTTCGATACCTGGTCATCGCTGTCAAAGACGATACTCGTTATGCTAATGTTCGTTGGTGCTTGTGCTGGTAGCACTGGTGGTGGTATCAAGGTGTCACGCTTCATCATCTCGGTAAAATCGTTCTTTAAGGAGATGAATTCGTATATCCACCCAAAGAGTGTTAAAAAAATCAAGCTTGATGGCAAGACTGTCGAGGACGACGTAGTTAGGTCGACCAATATCTACTTTGCGACATTTATTATGGTGTTCGTCGTTAGCCTTATCGTGATAAGCACACAGGGCTTCGACTTGGTGACTAATTTCACAGCCGTCGCAGCAACAATCAACAATATCGGTCCTGGACTTGAGATGGTCGGACCTACTAAAAACTTTGCTGATTTCAATATTTTGTCAAAGCTTGTGCTGATATTTGATATGCTTGCTGGACGACTAGAGCTGTTCCCACTGTTAGTGCTATTTAGCCCAAAGCTGTGGACGGAGCATTCTCGCAAAACAGCTACTAGAATATCTAGAAAAAAGAAAGATTGAAAAAATAGTGTTGACTTTAATGCTTAAAAGTGTTAAACTGAAATCACTAATTAATAATCGGGCATTGCCCAAAAGGAGAAATTCAACATGAACAAAATGGTAAAGAAGATTACTGCAGTTGCTCTTACAGCAGTAATGGCCGCTGGTATCTTTGCTGGTTGTAGTGCTGCAAAGGATAACGGCGAGGACGCAAACAAGACTTACAAGGTTGGTATCTGCCAGCTTGTACAGCACCCAGCTCTTGACGAGGCTACAAAGGGCTTCAAGGACGCTCTTGTTGCTGAGTTTGGTGAGAACGTAGTTATCGACGAGCAGAACGCAGCTGGTGATTCAGCTACTTGTGCTACTATCTGCAATGGTTTCGTTGCTGATGGCGTTGACCTAATCATGGCAAACGCTACACCTGCTCTTCAGGCTGCTATGACAGCTACAGCTGATATTCCAATTCTTGGTACTTCAGTTACTGATTACGCTACAGCTCTTGAGATCAAGGACTGGAAGGGTACAACAGGTATGAACATTTCTGGTACAGCTGACCTTGCTCCACTTGCTGATCAGGCTAAGATGATCAAGGAGCTTTGCCCAGATGCAAAGACAGTTGGTATCCTATATTGCTCAGCAGAGGCTAACTCAGTATATCAGGCAACAGTAGTTGCTGACGAGCTTAAGGCTCTTGGTCTAGAGGCTAAAATGTACACAGCTGCTGACTCAAACGACGTTGCTTCTGTAACACAGGCTGCTTGTGACGAGACAGACGTTCTTTACATTCCAACTGATAACACAATGGCTTCATCAACTGGTATCATCGATCCTATCGCATCAAAGGCTAACAAGGCTATCATCTGCGGTGAGGAAGGTATCGCAAAGGGTTGTGGTGTTGCTACACTTTCAATCAGCTACTACTCAATCGGTAAGAAGACTGGTGAGATGGCTATCGACATTCTAAAGAATGGCGCAGACGTTTCTACTATGGAAATCGCTTATGATTCAGCTCCTGTAAACAAGTATGTTGCTGATAGAACAAAGGCTCTTGGTATCACAGTACCTGACACATACGAAGCTATCGATATGACAGCTGAATAAGATTTAACTTATTTAACGAATTAAGAGGTGGGATTATCCCACCTCTTTTTTTATTATTATATATGCTTGACCTTTTTAATGTTTTTTGGTATTCTATATATATCAATTTAGCGATTTAAAGTGAATTCGCAAAAAGGAGAAAAACAAATGAATGGATTTTTGCTTGCTCTACCTGGTGCTGCAGCACAGGGTTTGATTTGGGGCATTATGGCGATAGGTGTGTTCATCACATTTAGAATTTTGGATATCGCCGATTTGACAGTTGATGGTACTATGGGTACTGGTGGTGCCGTTATGGTGCTATGTATGACTCATGGACAAAATGTATGGATTAGTATGATTTGTGCTATCCTTGCTGGTTGTGTGGCTGGCTGTGTTACTGGTATCTTCCATACCAAGTTCGGTATCCCAGCTATTCTTGCTGGTATCTTGACTCAGCTTTCACTGTATTCTATCAACCTTCGTATCCTTGGTGGCAAGGCTAATCAGCCTCTCAGCTACAGAAACTACAAGCTTTTGTTCTCACTTGGTGATGTTACAAAGTCACTCATCATTGGTGTAGCATTTGTTATCGTTCTTGTTGCTATCCTATACTGGTTCTTCGGTACAGAGATTGGTCACGGACTACGTGCTACTGGCTGTAACGAGGCTATGTCTCGTTCAAACGGTATCAACACCGATACTAACAAGGTTATCGGTCTTATCATTTCAAATGGTATCGTTGCTCTATCTGGTGCTATGCTAACACAGTATCAGGGCTTTGCTGACGTAAATGGTGGTAGAGGTGCTATCGTTATCGGTCTTGCTGCTGTTATTATTGGTGAGGTTATCTTCGGCAAGCTATTCAAGAATTTTGCGCTAAAGCTTGTAGCTGTTGCATTCGGTGGTGTTATCTACTATGTAGTTATCACTCTTGTACTACGCCTTGGCTTTAACGCTAATGACCTAAAGCTATTTACTGCTATCGTCGTTGCTCTATTCCTTGGCGTTCCTTATTGGAGAGCAAAGGTTGCAGCAAAGACTGTTAAGAACAAGGAGGTAAAGGCATAATGTTAGAGATAAAAAATGTTTACAAGACCTTTAATCCTGGTACTATTAATGAGAAAAAGGCACTTAACGGTGTTGACCTCGTGCTAAATGAGGGCGATTTCGTTACCGTTATCGGTGGTAATGGTGCTGGTAAATCAACTATGCTAAATATGGTCGCTGGTGTATATCCTGTTGACTGTGGTAGCATCGTTATCGACGGTGTTGATGTTACAAAGCTTCCAGAGCATAAGAGAGCAAAGTATATCGGTCGTGTGTTCCAGGACCCTATGACTGGTACTGCTGCTACAATGCAGATTGCAGAGAACCTTGCACTTGCTGCTCGTAGAGGACAGCATCGTGGTCTTGGCCACGGTCTAAAGCATAAGGAAAAGGAAGAGTACAGAGAGCTACTTGCATCTCTTGACCTTGGATTAGAGGACAGACTTACCTCAAAGGTTGGACTACTTTCTGGTGGTCAGCGTCAGGCTGTTACACTTCTTATGGCTACATTAAAGAAGCCAAAGCTACTTCTCCTTGATGAGCACACTGCTGCTCTTGACCCAAAGACAGCAAAGAAGGTGCTTGATTTAACAGAAAAAATCGTTGCAGAGAACAATCTAACAACCATTATGATTACACATAATATGAAGGACGCTATCGCAATCGGTAATCGTCTGATTATGATGAACGATGGTAAGATTATCTACGACGTTGCTGGCGAGGAGAAAAAGGCTCTCACAACAGCAGACCTACTTGCAAAGTTCAAGCTAACCTCTGGTGGCGAGCTTGATAATGATAGAATGCTTTTGGCAGACTAATTATTACTAGGACGAGCATTGCTCGTCCTATATATCTATTTGGAGAGAAACAATGAAACTTGATATAAAGAATAAGGCACTTGGCATTTTGCTCTGTGCCGGTGTCGCTGGTGTGGCAACATTGCTCACTAATATTGCTATTGGCTCGTTCAGCCTAGAGATTATTGGTGCACCAGTGTTCGCTATTATTATCGGTATGCTCATCACATTGGTGCTACCAAAATTAGCACCTAGCGAGAGGATGAAGATGGGCATCACCTTTACCTCAAAAAAGATATTGCAGTGGGCAGTTATCATCCTTGGATTTAGCCTTAATCTTGGCACTATCGCTAGGGTTGGAGCACAGAGCCTACCTGTTATCTGCTCTACTATCTTGACCTCACTCATTGTTGCTATGATACTGATGAAGGTCTTGAAGGTGCCACACAAGGTTGCTTGCCTTGTCGGTGTTGGCTCATCCATCTGTGGTGGCTCTGCTATCGCTGCGACAGCACCAGTTATCGACGCTGATGATGAAGAGGTGGCGCAGTCGATTAGCGTTATCTTTTTGTTTAATGTTATCGCTGCACTTATATTCCCAACCCTTGGCTACAAGCTAGGACTCAGCCCAGAGGGATTCTCTATCTTCGCTGGCACAGCTGTTAATGATACCTCATCTGTTACAGCTGCGGCATCTACAGCAGAGGGCATCTATGGTGTCAGTGGTATTTTGTCATCAGCTGTTACTGTAAAGCTGACTAGAACACTTGCTATCATTCCTATCACTCTTGTGCTTGCGTTCATTCGCACCAAGCGTGCCAAGAAGAATGGTGGCGATGGCACAAAGGTGTCTATTAAAAAGATTTTTCCAATGTTCATTATATATTTCGTTGTCGCATCATTGGTGACAACGATTGTTGGATTGCTACCAGATAGCACATTTACAATGTTTTATAACGACAGCTTCGTCACTGGTGCAAAATGGGTGGCAAAATTCTTTATTGCTATGGCAATGTGCGCTATTGGTCTAAATACTAATATCGTCAAGCTAGTTAAAAAGGGTGGCAAACCTATTCTGCTTGGTTTCTGTTGTTGGGTGGCTATTGCCGGTGTTTCGTTAGTAGTTCAAATGCTCACTGGAACATATCATTAATGGGGGTATTGTATGAGTCTACCAAAGGACCCTATGATTTTGTATAGCATTATTAATATGAAATTGAGGGATTTTTACTCATCGCTCGACGCACTATGTGACGATATGGATGAGGACAAGGATGAAATAATTAATTTGCTTGGCTCTGTTGGGTTTGAGTACGACGAGCAGAGCAACAAATTCTGCTAGGGTGTAGTATATGGAAAAACGAGGTATGGACGGTCATCGTCAGCGTATGCGAAATACATATATCAACGCTGGTGCTGATGCAATGGACGATTGCAAGCTGTTAGAATTATATTTATCGCTTGTGATACCACGCAAGGACGTCAGAGAGCTGTCGTATGATTTAATCAACACCTTTGGCTCACTTGATGGCGTGTTTAGTGCTAGTATTAGTCAGCTGATGCGTGTCAATGGCATTGGTGAGAACACAGCTGTGCTGATTAGTCTAAACAAGGATATTCAAAATAGAATAGCTATAGGCAGTGCCAAGAGCCTTGTGTTTGACAGATTGTCGGTTGCTGTTGACTATGTGGAGAAAAGGCTTTCCGGTCTAGTTACTGAAAAGCTTTTGGTTATCGCTTTGAACAATTGTGGCGAATATATTGGAGAAAAGTTTTTCGAGAGTAGGGGCGTTAACTTTGTCGATGCTAACCCAAAGGCAATTAGTGAGTTTTTGCTGTTCTCTAACGCTAGTGGTGTCATTGTTGGTCACAATCATCCTAGCGGCTACAGCTCGCCTAGTGCAAGTGACTGCAATTTTACCTGTCACTTTAGGGATATGCTCGACACTTTTGAGATAAATCTTATTGACCATATTATCGTTGGCAAGGATGGTCCTCTTTCTATGCGACATACCAAGCCATACGACCAGTATTTTATTAATAATGAAGGAGCAGGGTATGAAAGTATTAATGCTTAATGGTAGTCCAGATAAGAAAGGCTGTACATATACAGCGTTGCAGGAGATTGCAGATACACTAAAGGTTGAGGGTATCGATAGCGAAATTATGTGGCTAGGTAATGATGCTGTTAATGATTGTATCGGCTGTGGTGCTTGTTCAAAAATGAGGAACAATCGCTGTGTGTTCGATAACGATATTGTCAATCGTGTGCTAGAAAAAGCAGAGGAATGCGATGGATTCGTGTTCGGTGGTCCAGTGTACTACGGTCATACTAATGCTCGTATTCTTGCTGTGCTGGATAGAGTGTTCTATGCTGGCGACAGAGTGTTCGCTCTTAAGCCTGGTGCTGTTGTTACTGTGGCTCGTCGTGCTGGTACAACCTGCTCATTAGATAATCTTATGAAATATCTCACTATATCTAATATGTATGTAGTAGGTAGCCAGTATTGGAGCATGGTGCATGGATTCACTCCAGACGACGTTCGCAAGGATTTGGAGGGTATGCAGACCATGAGGGTGCTTGCACGAAATATGGCATATCTTATGAAATGCCTAGACAACAGCAAGGATATTCCTCTGCCAGAAAAGGAAAAGCGTGCTTGGACACATTTTATCGATTAGTTACAGCCTCTTATATAAGAGGCTTTTGTTTTACAAAAAATTTTTCTTGACAACATATTTTTTTGCTGATATAATAACAAGGCTTGAAAATATATATTCAAGTATATTCCTTGTGCGAGGAGATATCGCACCAAATGTCCAGAAGGAGGTGCTAAGAATGGCATTAAGAAATTACGAAATCGTAATGGTTTACTCAGTTGCAAAGGGTGACGAGGCAGTA
Organism: uncultured Clostridia bacterium; assembly: GCA_937876375.1. Classification (GTDB taxonomy): domain Bacteria; phylum Bacillota; class Clostridia; order Oscillospirales; family Acutalibacteraceae; genus Eubacterium_R. The sequence continues at coordinate 16,159 of CALEHY010000026.1, forward strand.
GAGGCTCTTAAGAAGAAGTTCGCTGACCTTATTTCTAAGAATGGCACACTTGGCGAAGTTGAGGAATGGGGCAAGAGAAAGCTTGCTTATCCTATCAACTACGAGCCAGACGGCTACTATGTTCTTATGAATTTCTCTTGTGATGAATCATTCCCAGCAGAGCTTGATCGTGTTATCAACATTACTGATGGTGTTCTTCGTTCAATGATCGTTGTTAAAGGCGAATAAGGAGGAAGTAATACTATGATTAATATGGTTGCACTTATGGGTCGTTTGACTTACGATCCAGAGCTCAAAACAACACCACAGGGTGTATCAGTTATTCGTTTTCAGGTTGCTTGCGATAGAAATTATCAAAAAGCAGGTGCAGAGCGTCAGGCTGATTTCATCGACTGTGTAGCTTGGAGAAATACTGCAGAGTTCGTTAGCAGATATTTTCACAAGGGTTCTATGATCGCTATCGAGGGTACAATTCAGACAAGCAATTTTACCGACAAGAACGGTCAGAACAGAAAGCAAGTTGAGGTTGTCGCAAATCAGGTATCATTCTGTGGCTCAAAGTCAGAGAGTGGCACAAGCAATGCTCCAGCATTCGCACAGCCAGCACCTAGCTACGCTAGTGCTAGCACAAGCGATTTTGAGGAGATTGTTGATGATGACGATGATCTACCATTCTAAGAATACTCAAAAAGGAGGAAATAACCATGGCATATGTTAAGGGTCCAAGAAAGCCACGCAGAAAGGTTTGTCAGTTCTGTGTAGAGAAGGCTGAGACTATCGATTACAAAGACGTTGCTAAGCTAAAGAAGTTCACTTCTGAGAGAGCAAAGATTCTCCCTCGTAGAGTAACAGGTACTTGTGCAAAGCACCAGAGAGAGCTTACAACAGCTATCAAGAGAGCAAGACAGATCGCTCTTCTCCCTTACATTTCAGACTAATAAAAATTATACCCACTCAAATGAGTGGGTATTTTTTTATTCTATCTCAATTTTAAAGCAGAGTGGCAGGTCGGAGGATGGAGCGTGCTTTAGATTTATTACTAGTGCATCGTCTGTACGCTCGGTGCTCTCTATCTCGTTGTCGCCTAGCACTGTGATATCACCTAGCAAAAAGTCGTGATGACCTTGAGTGGCAAGGGATTTTATCTTGACTGTTTTGCCATCTGGTTTCATTTGGAATGCGTACAAGCAGCAATCCTTGAATGTGAAACGAAAATCCTTTTTCGTATATTTTGTTTCATTATAATCGCTAAAATATCCACCAGAGTTGTTTGTCTTGCCCTCGCCGAATTTTCGCCAAGGTCTTGTGCCATAGATACCATCGCCATTGATCTTTAGCCAGTTGCCGAGGTCTGTAAGCACTGCCATCTCCTCATCAGTTATCGTTCCGTCAGCCTTTGGTCCAATGTTTAGCAATAGCATACCATTTTTGCTGACAATATCGATTAAATCACATATGATTTGGCGTGATGTCTTAAATTTGTTGTCCTTTATGTATCCCCATGAGCTCAGTCCAATCGCTGTGTCAGTTTGCCAAGGGATTGGCGATATGTCGGTCAGTGCACCACGCTCAACGTCAAAGGTTGCCACCGTTGGTGGAAAAGCCTCGTGCTTGTAGTTGATGGTGACCTCTGCACCCCATTCGTCAGCACGGTTATAGTAGTATGCACACAGCTTTTTTAAATATGGCTTGAACGCTTGGTTGTGTATCCACCAGTCGAAATATAGTATTCTTGGCTGATATTTGTCGATTAGCTCACAGGTGCGAACTAGCCAGTCATCCAACCATTCTTTTGTTGGTGGGATGGAGAATGTGTCTGCTGTTGTTTTGTGCAAATCGCCACTGTTTAGCTCCTTGCAGTGATATGCAGGACCGTAAAAATCACGATATTCCTCATTATTCACGTCACTGTCAAAGGTGCGTCCCATGTTCATAAAGAAGTAGTGCTCTGCACGATGGGTTGATGCACAGAATGTCAGCCCCTCTTTTTCACAGGCAGACCTTAGCTCGCCAGCAATATCCCTGCATGGTCCCATTTTTGTGCTGTTCCATCGATTAAACTCTGTATCATACATAGCAAATCCGTCATGGTGCTCACACACGGGCATAACGAATCTAGCACCAGCATCCTTGAACACCTTTATCCATTCGTTAGCATCAAAGCGTTCACCCTTGAACATTGGAATGAAATCCTTGTAGCCAAAATCCTTTTGGTTGCCATAATTCTCGATATGATGGTTGAACTCACGCTCGTTCTTGTCGTACATTGCACGAGAGTACCATTCGTTGCCAAATGCTGGCACACTGTAGATGCCCCAGTGGATGAATACGCCCAGCTTGTCACGGTAGTACCAGTCCGGTGTCTTGTGATTAGATAGTGATGACCAGTTGTCCTTGTATCGTCCATTTGCGATAACGTTATCAATCTGTGATAGGTATTCGTTGTGTGTCATATCGCACCTCTTTATGATTAATATAATATGATAATATCATATGTTTTGCATAAAAACAATTAGCATTATTTAATATTACCAATAGACTTTAGCGATTTGACGCTTTAGCTTGTTAAAATTAAACAAAATTAAAAATATCTGTTGACACGAAAAAAACATAAGCGTATAATTAGCACATAAAGAACAAGGGCGTTCCACAATAGGTGGAGCGCCCTCTTTTTTTGGTGGAGCTGGTATATGGTGCTATGCGGCTTTTGTGCTATGTGCAGAATGCTCCAGTTAAATTATTAGGAGGACAGGATTATGAGTAAATGGACAAAGGAAGCAATCCTTGAAAATGCAAAAGAGAACAATGTAGAATTTATTAGACTACAGTTTACCGATTTGTTCGGTATTATGAAGAATGTGTCTATCACACTTTCACAGCTAGAGAAGGCACTAGATAATGATTGTATGTTTGATGGTTCATCTATCGACGGTTTCGTTCGTATCGATGAGTCTGATATGTACCTACACCCAGACTATGACACTTGGGCACTTTTCCCTTGGAGAAAGCATCTTAATGCACAGACTGGTCGTCTTATCTGCTCTGTTTACAAGGCTGATAATGTTACACCATTCCAGGGCGACCCAAGAAATGTACTACAAAAGGTTATTGATGAGGCAGCAGAGATGGGCTACGGATTTAACGTAGGTCCAGAGTGTGAGTTCTTCCTATTCAAGACTGACGAAAAGGGCTTGCCAACATTGGAGCTTGGTGACCAGGCTGGCTACTTCGACCTTAACCCTATCGACCATGGCGAGAACTGTCGTCGTGATATCTGTCTTGCTCTTGAGGAGATGGGCTACACTATCGAGGCATCACACCACGAGGTAGCACAGGGTCAGCACGAAATCGACTTCCAGTTTGGTGACGTTATGACCACAGCTGATAGAGTTATGACCTTTAAGCATGTTGTAAAGACATATGCTACAAAGCATGGTCTACACGCTACATTTATGCCAAAGCCAGTTGAGGGCATCAACGGTTCTGGTATGCATACAAATATGTCACTATATGATTTGAAGACTGGCAAGAATGTATTTGACGACCCAGATGGTGAGCTTGGTCTTAGCGATACAGCATATGCTTTCATCGCTGGTATTATGGCACATGTTAAGGGTATCGCTGCTATTTCAAATCCTACTGTTAACTCATACAAGAGACTTGTTCCTGGCTACGAGGCTCCATCATATCTAGTATGGTCAACCTCTAACCGTTCTTGTCTTGTTCGTATCCCTGCATCAAGAGGAAAGGGCACTCGTGTTGAGCTTCGTTGCCCAGACCCAGCTTGTAACCCATATCTTGAGATGGCACTTTGTCTTGCTGCTGGTCTTGATGGTATCAAGAAGGGCTTGACCCCACCACCAGCATATGACGAGAATGTATTTGCTCTATCTGATGAGGAGCTTGCAGAGGCTGGTATCGATTGCCTACCTGGTACATTGCAGGAGGCTATCGCTTGTGCAGAGGCTGACCCATTCATCAAGGAGACACTTGGTGAGCATGTTTTCGGTAACTATATCGAGGGCAAGAAGGCAGAATGGGATTCATACAAGACCTCTGTATCCGAATGGGAAATCAAGAGATATATGATTAACTACTAAAAATTTTCGAGCGACTTGTTTAGTGAGAGCCACTGGCAGCGCTCGTAAATATAAGAAAACAAGAGCGACTAGTTTCAGTGGTTCGAGTTTTAAGAGGTCATGAGTTCTCACTCGTGGGGCGGTGCCCAAAATTCAAAACGGCTTGGAGCGCCTATGAATTTTGACCGCTACCAAGTTCTTTTTACTCGCTTCATCTGCCACCGGCAGCGCTCGTAAACGAACCCTCTCTGTGGCATTAATTTGCCATTGATAAAGTTGGCACTGGGCTTTATGCCTAGTGCCAACGATAATATCTTGGTGAAAAAATCACAGCTTGGGTACAATTTTATACTAACTAATAATATGGTAAAGGGTGAGCGATGAGCTTGCCCACTTGCTATGTAAAGGAGAGGGAAATATGAAGCATTATGACAAAAAAATAGTGCTCGAAAATGGTAGAGAGTTCTATGGCTACGGCTTTGGTGCTAGCAAAACTGCTATTAACGAAATAGTTTTTAACACCTCTATGGCTGGCTATCAAGAGATCATTTCCGACCCATCATATACCGACCAGATGGTGTGTATGACCTACCCACTTATTGGCAACTATGGTATGACCGATGAGGATTACGAGACTAGAGTACCTACTATGGGTGGCTTAATCGTTAGAGAGTACAATGATTTGCCATCAAACTTTAGATATACCAAGACCTTGTCAGAGGTGCTTGATGAATACGATATTCCTGGTATCAGTGGTGTTGATACTAGAACTATTACTAGAATTATTCGTTCAGAGGGTAGCCAAAAGGTTATGATTTGCCACGCAAACAAGCCACTTGAGGAGTGTATGGCAGAAATCCATGCATATAATATCCCAACCGATATGGTATCTCGTGTGTCTTGCAAAAAGCGTTGGTACTCTCGCACACCTAATCACAAATATGACGTTGTTGCAATCGATTGTGGCATCAAGCTTAATATCATTCGCAAGCTGAATGAAAAGGGCTGTAATGTAACTGTTGTGCCATACAATGTTACAGCAGATGAGGTCCTAAAGCTTAAGCCAGACGGAGTATTTCTGTCAAACGGTCCGGGCAATCCAGAGGACGTTACACCAGTCATCAATCTTGTAAAAGAGCTGTGTGGCACTGTTCCAATTTTTGGTATCTGTCTTGGCCACCAAATGATATCACTTGCACTTGGTGCAAAGACATTTAAGATGAAATTTGGTCATCGTGGTGGTAACCACCCAGTAAAGAATCTTGCAAATGGCAAGCTAGAAATCACCTCGCAGAATCATTCCTACGCTGTTGATATTGATTCGCTCGATGGTACACCTCTATCACTTACACATTTAAATATTCTTGACAACACAGCCGAAGGTGTTGAGTCTGTGGAGAACAAATTGTTCTCTGTTCAGTATCATCCAGAGTCTGCACCTGGTCCACAGGATAGTGCTTATCTTTTTGATAAGTTTATTGAGTTGATGAAAAAGGAGGCTGAGTAATATGCCAAAGCGTACAGATATTCACAAAATATTGGTAATAGGCTCAGGTCCTATCGTTATCGGACAGGCTGCTGAGTTCGACTATTCTGGTACACAGGCTTGCCTTGCTCTTCGTGAGGAGGGCTACGAGGTTGTGCTTATCAACTCTAACCCAGCGACAATTATGACCGATACTGATATTGCCGATAAGGTATATATGGAGCCTCTAAATCTAGAGTATGTCGCTCGTATCATCCGTCACGAAAGACCGGATGCAATCTTGCCATCTCTTGGTGGTCAGACTGGTCTAAATCTTGCTGTACAGCTTGCAAAAAAGGGCGTACTACAGGAATGTGACGTCGAAATTCTTGGTACAAATTTTGAGGCTATCGAGAGAGCCGAGGACAGAGAGCTGTTCAAAAAGCTTTGTGAGGATTTGGGCGAGCCTGTTCTTCCATCAGAGATCACTAACACTGTTGAGGAGGGACTAAAGGCTGCTGCAGAAATCGGCTATCCAGTAGTTCTTCGTCCAGCATTCACCCTTGGTGGTACTGGTGGTGGATTCGCTGATGACGAAGAGGAATGTCGCCTAATGCTAAAGAATGCGCTTGCTCTCTCACCAGTTCATCAGGTACTTGTTGAAAAGTCAATCAAGGGCTACAAGGAGATTGAGTACGAGGTAATGCGTGATGCAAACGATACAGCCATCACCATCTGTAATATGGAGAATATCGATCCAGTCGGTGTTCATACTGGTGATAGCGTTGTTGTTTGTCCATCTCAGACCTTGACTAACAAAGAATATCATATGCTCCGTGATTCTGCACTTAAGATTATCCGTGAGCTTAATATTGAGGGTGGATGCAATGTTCAGTTTGCACTTGATCCACTTTCGTTCCAGTATTATTTGATCGAGGTTAACCCAAGAGTATCTCGTTCATCTGCTCTTGCATCAAAGGCATCTGGATATCCTATCGCAAGAGTATCAGCGAAGATTTCTGTTGGTATGCATCTTGATGAAATTCAAATCGCAAACACACCAGCATCATTCGAGCCAACACTCGACTATGTTGTAACAAAAATAGCTCGTTTTCCATTCGACAAATTTGCTGATGCAAACAATACACTTAACACACAGATGAAGGCTACTGGCGAGGTTATGGCTATCGGTCGTACCATTGAGGAGTCGTTGCTAAAGGCTGTTCGTTCGCTAGAAATCGGTGTGTGCCATTTGTATGATAAAAAGTTCGACACATATACCTATGACGAGCTGATGGAATATATCAAGATAGGTACAGATGACAGATTGTTTGCTATTGCAGAGCTTTTGTATCACGGTGCTGATATAAATATGATTTATGACAACACCAAGATTGATATGTTCTTCCTACAAAAAATCAAGAATATTGTCGATTTTGAGGAAGAAATCAAAGCAAATGTTGACGATATAGAGGTCCTAAAGGCTGCAAAGAAGATGGGCGTTTCGGATGAATACATTGCTCATTTGTGGAAAACTGATACGAACCATGTGTTCAATATGAGAAGAGAAAATAATATCTTCCCAGTATACAAGATGATTGACACCTGTGCATCAGAGTTTGACTCCTATGTGCCATATTTCTACTCAACCTATGAGGATGAAAATGAGAGTATCGTATCGGACAAGAAGAAAATTATCGTTCTAGGCTCTGGTCCTATTCGTATAGGTCAGGGTGTAGAATTTGACTACTCAACAGTTCATGCCATTTGGTCAATTCGTGAGGCTGGGTACGAGGCTATTATCATCAATAATAACCCAGAAACAGTATCTACTGATTACACCACCTCCGACAAGCTCTATTTTGAGCCACTCACTGTTGAGGATGTTATGAATATCATCACCCTTGAAAAGCCAGAGGGTATCGTTGTGTCACTTGGTGGTCAGACAGCTATCAATCTTGCACCACCACTCGATGCTCTAGGTGTGCCAATTATCGGCACAGACGTTGAAGCTATCGATCGAGCAGAAAATCGTGACAGTTTCGAAAAGGTTATGGAACAGCTTGGCATCCCACAGCCAAAGGGACTTGCTGTTACTGATATCGAGGAGGGCGTTAAGGTAGCTAATATGATTGGTTATCCAGTACTCGTTAGACCATCATTCGTTCTTGGTGGTCGTGCTATGCAGATTGTTGCTAATGAGGAGTCACTACGCCATTATCTCCAAACAGCTGTAGAGATTAATACCGAACAACCAGTTCTTGTTGACAAATATATTATGGGCAAGGAGCTAGAGGTTGATGCTATCTGTGACGGCGAAAATGTGTTCGTTCCTGGTATTATGGAGCATGTTGAGCGTACTGGTATCCATTCTGGTGACAGTATTTCTGTTTATCCAACATTCTCTGTGTCACAGGCAGTTAAGGACAAGATTTTAGATTATACTGTTAGACTTGGTAAGGCTATCGGTATCATCGGTCTATATAATATCCAGTTTATCGCTGATGACAATGATGATGTGTATGTTATCGAGGTTAATCCTCGTTCATCTCGTACAGTGCCATTCTTGTCAAAGGCTACCTCGACACCTATGGCTCATATCGCTACTCAGGTGATACTAGGTCATTCGTTAAAGGAGCAGGGTATTACTGAGGTCTACCCAGCAGAAAAGAAGCGTTGGTATGTCAAGGCACCTGCCTTCTCATTCTCAAAGCTAAAGGGTATGGACACATATCTATCCCCAGAGATGAAATCTACTGGCGAGGCTATCGGATACGATTATTCGCTCACAAGAGCGTTGTACAAGGCTATCCAAGCGTCTGGTCTAAAGGTTGCTAACTATGGCACGGTGCTAGTTACTATCGCTGACCAAGACAAGCCAACAGCTCTGCCACTAATCAAGCGTTTTTACGACCTTGGATTTAATATCGAGGCTACTGATGGCACTGCAAAGTACCTAAAGTCACATGGCATTAGGACTAGAGTTCGTCAAAAGCTGTCATTCGACGACAGCGACGAGATTTTGCATGCACTACGCCAAGGTCATATTGCTTATGTTATCAACACTATTGATATTAACGCTGGCGACTCCCATTCTGATGGCAGTGAGATTAGGCGTGCAGCTGTTGAAAACAATGTTACTATGTTCACTTCACTTGATACAGTAAAGGTGCTTCTCGACGTGCTTGAGGAGATTACTCTTGGTGTATCAACTATTGATGAAGAATAAAGGAGGACTCTTATGCTTAGAGAGGGTGAAATTAGAATTCCGTCAGGCTGTGCGATTGCAGCCATTATCGACAAAAAGGGTAACCCAATTAACGGCTCTGAAATCATCAAATCTATTGCTCTTATGCACGATAGGTCCAATGGTCTAGGTGGTGGATTTGCTGCCTATGGTATCTATCCAGAGCACAAGGATGACTATGCATTTCATGTGTTTTATGAGAACAATACTGCTCGTTCACAGTGTGAGGAGTTTTTGTTCAAGCATTTCAATGTCGATGTTGCTGAAAGAATACCTACCAAGAAGGTGGAGTCCATCAGCAATGGTCCAGATATTTGGCGTTACTTTGCACGACCAAACCGTGTTCGTATGCGTGATGCTCGTATGGACGAGCTGGAGTATGTTGTACAGTGTGTTACAAAGGTAAATGCTATGTACGATGGTGCATACATTTTCTCCAGTGGCAAGAATATGGGCTGTTTTAAGGCTGTTGGATATCCAGAGGACGTTGGTGAGTTCTATATGCTCGACCAGTACGACGCTTATCTGTGGACAGCACACGGTCGTTTTCCTACCAACACACCTGGCTGGTGGGGTGGTGCTCATCCGTTCAACATTCTTGACTGGTCCATCGTTCACAATGGTGAGATTTCATCATATGATGCAAATCGTCGCTATATCGAGCAGTTTGGATACAAGTGCACTATGCAGACTGATACAGAGGTTATTACATATCTGTTCGACCACCTATTGCGTCATCACGATTTGCCTATCGACGTCGCTGCCGACGTTTTGACAGCGCCAGAATGGGACGAAATCGACCGTATGGATGACGAAAGACGAGAGTATTTTACAAATCTTCGTGCTATATACAATGGTGCTCTTGTAAATGGTCCATTCTCTGTAATTCTTGGCTCAAACAAGGGTCTGCTTGCTATCAATGATAGACTAAAGCTTCGTTCACTAACTGCTGCCACCAAGGGTGACAGAGCATATTTTGCTAGTGAGGAGTCTGCGATTAGAATTGTTTGTCCAGATCCAGAAAAGGTATGGTCCGTCAGTGGTGCAGAGCCAGTATTTGTGCCACTAGAGATAGAAGAAGGGGGTAAAGAATAATGGCTATTAACTTTATACCTCGTAGATTTACAATAGTTCGTGACAAGGAGCTATGTATTAACTGTGGTTGCTGTGTTCGTCAGTGTGCTAACGAGTGCCACTATTTTGCAGATGATGAAAAGACAGTGCTTGCTAATTCAAATGACTGTGTTGCTTGTCATCGCTGTGTTGATTTGTGCCCAACTGGTGCACTTCGTATTGAAAAATATGTCTGTGACTATCGTGATAATGCAAACTGGACACCACAGCTCCAGCAGGAGATTTGTCGCCAGGCAAATACTGGCTCAACCCTACTATCTGCTATGGGTAATCCAAAGCCTTATCCTATTTATTGGGACAAAATTCTCCTTAATGCGTCACAGGTTACTAACCCATCCATCGACCCACTTCGTGAGCCTATGGAGATACGCACTATCCTTGGCAGAAAGCCAGAAAAGATAACTGTTGCCCACAAGGGCAAGTCCACTGTAGAGATGCCACCACAGGTTATGCTCGAAACACCTATTATGTTTTCAGCTATGTCATTTGGTTCTATCTCGCTCAATGCACAAAAATCACTTGCTTGGGCTGCAAAGGACCTTGGCACACTGTTCAACACTGGTGAGGGTGGTCTTCATCGTGACCTAGAGGATATGGGCAAGTACGCTGTCGTTCAGGTCGCATCTGGTAGATTTGGTGTTCACAAGGATTATTTGAACAACTGTAAATTTGTAGAGATTAAGATTGGTCAAGGCGCAAAGCCTGGTATCGGTGGTCATTTGCCTGGTGAAAAGGTAAATGTAGAGGTATCTAATGCTCGTATGATACCAGAGGGCTCTGATGCTATTTCACCAGCACCTCACCACGATATTTATTCTATCGAGGACTTGCGTCAGCTGATTTGGAGCTTGAAGCAGGCTACTAATGGCAAAAAGCCAGTATCAGTAAAGATTGCTGCTGTACATAATGTCGCTGCTATCGCATCTGGCTGTGCTAGAGCTGGTGCTGATATCATCGTCATCGATGGCTTTAGAGGTGGTACTGGTGCTGCTCCAACTCGTATCCGTGACAATGTTGGTATTCCTATCGAGCTTGCGCTTGCAGCTGCCGACCAGCGACTTCGTGATGAGGGTATCCGTTCTACAATTTCGCTTGTTGCTGCTGGTTCGTTCCGTTGCTCTAGCGATATCGTCAAGGCTATCGCTCTCGGTGCTGATGCTTGCTATATTGCATCTGCTCCACTTATTGCTATGGGCTGTCATATGTGTCAGTCTTGTCATACTGGCAAGTGTAACTGGGGTATCGCTACCCAAAGACCAGAGCTGACAAAAAGATTAAATCCAGAGATTGCTCACCAGAGAGTAGAGAATTTGGTGAACGCTTGGAACCACGAAATCAAGGAGATTATGGGTGGTATGGGTATTAACTCTATCGACTCACTTCGTGGCAATAGACTTATGCTCCGTGGTATCGGTCTTTCCGACAAGGAGCTAGAAATACTCGGCATCAAGCATGCTGGAGAATAGGGGGTAATCAAATGAAAAAGGTTTATGCTAGAGAAGAGCTTTGTTTGAATTGCCGTCTGTGCGAGGTCCATTGCAAAACTGCTCATTCCGTATCAAAGGATATTATCAAGGCTAACAAGTTTGAGGAGCCAGCACCTATATCTCGTGTTACTGTATATGGTGACAAGCTTTCATCTGTTGCTGTTAGCTGTCGTCATTGTGATGACCCAGCGTGTGTTAAGGCATGTATCGCTGGTGCTATGACAAAGGACAAGAGGACTGGTATCGTGTCAGCTGACCCTAACAAATGTATCGGCTGTATGACTTGTGTCGCTGTTTGTCCATTCGGCTGTGTTAAGATTGCCAGTGTTGCGACAAAGTGTGACTTGTGTCAGGGTGAGGATATGCCTGCTTGTGTAAAGAATTGCCCTAACAACGCACTTGTTTATCTAGAGGTAGGGGGTGCTGAATAATGAAATATCTTATTATTGGTGCCTCTGCTGCTGGTCTTGCTACAGCAGAGAGTATTAGAAAGACTGATGCTACTGGCGAGATTACTATCCTCACTCGTGAGGAGTATCTTCCATATTCTCGTCCATCAATTAGCTATTATCTAAAGGGCAAGGTTGCAGAGAGCGATATGTATCTACGCAAGCCTAGCTACTATAAGTCAAACAAGATTAATATTATCACTGGTGCCGACGTAAAATCTATCGACACTGCTACAAAAACTGTCAAGGCTGGCAGAAAGTCATATCCTTATGACAAGCTTTGCCTTGCTACTGGATCAAAGCCATTCGTTCCACCTATGAAGAATGTCGATGGCAAGAACAATGTCTTTTCATTCCTTGATTTAGCATCAACAAAGGCTGTCAAGGCTAATGCTAACAAGGACACTAGAGCTGTTGTCATCGGTGGTGGTCTTATCGGTATGAAGGCTGCAGAGGGTCTGTCAAAAATATGCAAGAGTGTTGACGTTATCGAGTTTGCACCTCGCATTTTGCCATCAATCCTTGATGCAAAATCAGCAAAGAATGTTAAGAAATATATCGAGCAGAATGGTGGTATCAAATTTCATCTTGAGGATACTATCGTTGAGGCAAAGTCAAAGGGCAAGAATGTCACCTCTGTTATTCTTAAGAGTGGCAAGGAGCTAAAATGTGATATCTTGGTCGTTGCTGTTGGTGTTCGCCCAGAAACAATACTTGCAGAGCAGGCTGGACTAGAGGTTAATCGTGGTATCATCACTGATTGTGCTACTATGCAGACTAGCAACGCTGATATTTACGCTTGTGGTGATTGCTGTGTATCGACTGATATGCTCGATGGAGCAAAGAAGATTATCGCCCTATGGCCTAATGCTGTTGGGCAGGGTCGTGTCGCTGGCTCACAGATGGCTGGTGGTGACGAGGTTGTTGATGGTACATATTCTGTCAATGCTATCGACTTTTATGGTCTGCGCATATGCACCTGTGGTCTAATTAATGCCCAGGGTGACCAGTATTCTGACAAAATCGCACAGAATGGCGATGAATATAAGCGCTTGATTTTTGAGGGCAACAAGCTCGTTGGTTTTGTGCTCATCAATTCTAGCGAAAACGCTGGTATCTACACTAGCCTTATCGCAAATAGGGTCGACCTAGACACACTTAATGGTGATATTATGGCGACACCTAGCCTAATGCTGTTCGACAAGGCTACTAGAACAGAAAAATTAACTGGCAGTGCAAAGGGGGTTGCATTATGATTGAAGCTGGACTCAGAAGATATGAGGAGATTAATGACGAAATCAAAAAGGCCCTCGAAAAGAAGAACAAATGCGTTGTAAAGGACGTTAATGGTCAGCGTTATATCGGCTGTACCCTTGATGCTGGCAAAACTATCGAGGTGCACGGTACACCTGGTAACGATATGGCTTGCTATCTTAATGGTGGCAAGGTTGAGGTTTTCGGTAGCTGTCAGGACGCTGTTGGCAACACTATGAATGGTGGCGAAATCATTGTTCACGGTCACAGTGGCGATGCTATGGGCTACGGTATGCGTGATGGCCAGATTTATATTAGAGACAATGTTGCTTGTCGTGGTGGTATTCATATGAAGGAATTTAGGTCCATGCGACCTGTTCTTGTTATCGGACAGAACGCTGGCTCATTCCTTGGTGAGTATATGGCTGGTGGCACAATCGTGCTACTTGGTCTAAATATGAAGCGTGGTGAAAAGCTGTTCGGCACTCACTGTGCATCTGGTATGCACGGTGGCAAGATTTTTGTCCGTGGTGCTTTTCCAAAGGAGAACTTGAGTGATAATATCAAGGTCGTACCACTCGACGATGAGGATATCAAGGAGCTAAAGGGCTATGTTAAGAAATATTGCAAGCACTTTGACGCTGACTTTGATTACATTATGGCAAAGCCTTTCAAAAAGCTTGTCCCAGCAACCTCTCGTCCATACGCAAATCTCTATACACATAACTAACAAAAAAGACCTAGGTTTTTACCTAGGTCCTTTTTTAATTTAAAATTGAAAATGTAAAATGGAGAATTAAAGGATTAAATTATAACAATTAAAATTGTGCGTAGCACCCTTAATTTTCAATTCTCAATTCTTAATTCTAAATTGAATTTATGATTCGTTCACAAGTTTGCCAGTAATATGCTCCGGTGTTAGCTCTAGCACTAGCACTCTTTTGGCATATTTTGTGATTTCGTCCTCGATATATGCCTCATCGTCAGTGAACTTGCGACACAGCTTGCTACAGATTTCACACTTTTTGTCGTAGTCATCTATCATCTTGATTTTGCCAAAGACGATGACGCTCTTGATATTCAGTGCCCATTCTCCATCCTTGCGATAGCCCTCATCGTGCACACAGAATGATGCCTTGTCACTATTGTTGATTGCGTCGATTTTGTGCCCGTTTCTGCTACCGTGAAAGTAGATTTTGCCACTCTCCTCGTCGTAGTAATGGCTCAGTGGCAATCCGTATGGATACCCATCATCGCCCATTAGCGACAGCACTCCTCGTGGCTCATTTTTGAGTATTTTTATGCACTCTTCATCGGATATTTGTTGCTTAAATCTTATCATCGGTCTAAACATATCATCACCTCTGCCATTCATTATATCCCAAATTTACTGTTTTTTCAACATTTATACTTGGTGAATAATTAGTCATTTTAAATGATTGCACTTTCATTGGCTACACTGTGTTTAAAGAGCAGATTATATCAAAGGAAGCCTTTGTTGCAAAGAAAAAACAGTAACCGAAACGATTACTGTTTTAACTGGTGGAAGAGGGTGGGCTCGAGCTTCGCTCGAGAGTTCGCTTGCTACGCAAGCCTTCGTATTATAGTTTTGTGGTTCTCATCCACCCCTACATCTCCAAAAATAAACAAAAGAGCCAACCACATAAAGTGATTGGCTTTTTGTTGGTGGAAGAGGGTGGATTCGAACCACCGAAGGCATTGCCGACAGATTTACAGTCTGTTCCCTTTGGCCACTCGGGAACTCTTCCATATTATATAGGTGATAGCCGAAGCTATCACCCTTTTGGAGCTGGTGAACGGACTCGAACCCCTGACCTGCTGATTACAAATCAGCTGCTCTACCAACTGAGCTACACCAGCGCATCTCCAATGCCCTAATAATATAGCATAAGAAATTTGTATAGTCAATACTTTTTTTAAAAAATGTGCATAATTTTTTATTTTGCATAGTATGGGTGGAGGTGATTTTTATGTGTGGAATAGCAGGAATACTTAGCGATAGCATAGATTTGAGGGCAGAGCACGAAATGATATACAAAATCAGCTCGTCGCTCAAATCTCGTGGTCCAGATGCAAAAGGTGAATACATAACAGCTGACACAGCGCTCATCCATCGTAGATTATCGGTCATCGATCCTACCAATGGTGCCCAGCCTATGCAATTTGGCAAATATACTATTGTTTATAATGGAGAGCTCTACAATACCGAGGAGATACGCTCACAGCTAAAGGGGTATGGCTACAGCTTTGATACAGAATGTGACACAGAGGTCGTGCTAAAAGCATTTCATATGTGGCATGAGGAGAGCGCAAAGCGATTTAACGGAATTTTTGCATATGCGATTTACAATAACGAGGACAAATCGCTGTTCCTTTGTCGTGATAGAATTGGTGTCAAGCCACTGTATTATGCAAAAAAGAATGGTCTGTTCTCCTTTGCTAGTAGGTTGGAGAGTCTGCTGAATGTTAAGGGCGTTCGACCAGTTTGTGACCGTGATGGACTGAATGAGATATTTATGCTTGGACCTGCAAAAACTATTGGTAAAACTGTGTTCAAGGATATTATGGAGCTACCACCAGCAGAGTATTTGATATACAAAAATGGCAAAATCACGACTAAAAAATACTGGTCGCTAGAGGCAAAGCCATTTGATGACAATATGTCCGAGGCACAGGAACGCACCCATTATCTAGTCACGGATGCCATCCGTCGACAGCTTGTCAGCGACGTACCACTGTGCACATTTCTCAGTGGCGGACTCGATAGCTCGATTATATCCAAGGTGGCATCTGATTATTTTGCTGACAAGGGTAGGGTGCTCGATACCTACAGCGTTGACTATGTCGATAATGATAAATTTTTCAAATCATCTGTTTTTCAGCCAAACAAGGACAGCGACTATATCAACCTGATTAGTGACTATATCGACAGCGACCATCATAATATTGTATTGAGCAACAGTGCTGTTGCAGAGGCGCTGATTGACTCTGCTATTGCAAGGGGCTGTCCTGGATTTACTGACGTTGACAGTAGCTTGTTGCTGTTTTGTCGAGAGGTTAGACGCAATCACACTGTTGCTTTATCTGGCGAATGTGCTGATGAAATATTCGGTGGCTACCCTTGGTATCATCGCAAGGAGATATTGTTTGAGGAGACATTTCCTTGGAGCAGAACGACTGACGTTAGACGAGGCATATTGCGTGATGGCTTTTTGACTGATGGTGAGGAATATGCCCACAGTGCATATCTCGATACTATTGCTAGGACTTCAACTCTTGACACTGATACAAAGCTAGAAAAGCGTATGCGTGAAATGTTCGTTCTTAACCTTAACTGGTTTATGCAGACGCTATTAATTCGCAAGGACGTTATGAGTATGGAGAGTAGCCTAGAGGTCAGAGTACCATTTTGTGATTATCGTATTGTTGAGTATGCGTACAATATGCCTTGGTCGATAAAGAGCTTTGACGGTAGAGAAAAGGGTATATTGCGAAAAGCATTTGAAAACGAGCTGCCAGAAATCATCACTTGGCGAAAGAAGAGCCCTTACCCAAAGACGCACAACCCTATCTATCTTCAAGAGGTGACGAAGATGGTGAGTGCTGTTATGCACGACAAGTCATCACCACTGTGTGAGATGATTAACCCATTAGCTGTGCAAAATCTTATTGACAACCCAGATTCTTTGTCAGAGCCTTGGTATGGTCAGCTAATGCGTGGACCACAGGTGCTAGCGTATATCGTCCAAATCTATGTTTGGATAAAGAGGTTTGGCGTTCAGTTCGATTATTAATAAAAAGTTTATATACAAATAGGTATAATGATGATATAATATGTGTATCAAAAGCAAAGGAATTATGCTATGACAAACGAAGAGTATATCAAGGCTATAGAAAAGCGTCGTTCACGTAGGTCATATAAGAGCAAGCCACTTGACGCTAACACAATGAGCGTTATTCGTGAAATGGTCGACACCGTTAATGAAAAGGCTGGGCTGGACCTAATGTTTATCGAGGACGCTACACCAGCGTTCAAGATTTTTACTGGCAAGTTCAGTATGATTGCTGTCTGTGGACCTAATACCCAAAAGGCTAGAGAGGACTGTGGATATTATGGCGAGAGTATCGTCCTTCAATGCGTTTATCACGGCCTTGGTACTTGCTGGGTGTCTGGAACATATAATGAGAACAAGGTCTACGAGATGACAAAGCTCCCTAGGGATAAGCGTCTGTACGCTGTTATCACTATCGGCTACCCAAAGGAGAGCCTGTCTATACTTGAAAAGACTATGTACAACGCTACTCATAAGAAGAACAAGCCATATCAGAAGATGATTGAGTTCTGTGATGAGAAACTACCGGATGAGTATGCCTACGCCATGAAGCTTGTTGAGATGGGGCCTAGCGCTGTTAATCGTCGTCCAGTTCTCTTTAGGTATGAGAATGGCGTTGTGTCTGCGCATGTTGAGGAGCCTTATAGCGACAAGAGTATTGACTTTGGTATTGCAAAGCTTCATTTTGTTATCGGCTGTAGAGCAAAGGGCGTTAATGGTCATTGGAGCTTTGAGAATGATTTTGTTGTCGATACTGGTGAGAGAATAAAGTTTCCAGCAAAGGAGAGCTAATATGAGCAAGGCGAAACATTGGTCAAAGAAGAAAAAGATTGTTGTTATAGCATTATCGATTGTTTTGTTCCTATTCGTTGCAGCTATTGTTGGTGGTCTTGTTGCGCTAAACTGGTATTGCGATCCTGGTGAATACGAGATTGTTAGTAGCCAGTATGTCGCTACTAGCGATACGGAGCTTATCGCTCATCGTGGATTTAGGTCCGTTGCACCAGAGAATACTGCCCCAGCGTTTATTGAGGCTGGCAAGCGTAATATGTATGCTGCAGAGTGTGATGTCTATATGACTAAGGATGGCGTTTGGGTTGTTCATCACGACCCAAATATATTCCGTATGATGAATGGTCTAAAGAATATCGAAAAGACTACATATGACGAGCTGATGAAGTACGATAATAACAATGGTATTGATATCGAGTCGTATGAAAATCTAAAGATTTGCACCCTTGATGAGTATCTTGACATATGTGACGAGTATCATATGGTCGCATATATCGAGCTAAAGGGGAAGAATAATACCGAGCATTATGACAAAATTATGGACAGTGTTAATGCCCATAAATCGCCAGTAGTTTTCATATCATTTAATGAGGAAAACCTACTTGCTATGCGCAAGCTGACTGATGCTCCTATGTTTTATCTTGTGCAGAAGATTGAGCCAGAGGATATCGAGATTGCAAAGAATATCGGCAACTGTGGTATCGATTTTAATGCTAGCAAGAAAAAGAATTTTGACAACAATGGCGAGATGATTAAGGCTTGTCAGGACGAGGGACTGGAGCTTTCAGCGTGGACTGTTGATGATTTGGAAACAATGCAGGCATTGGTCGACCTTGGTGTAGAATATATAACAACGGATTGTATAACATATTAGTGAGGTAGCTATGAGAATTAAGGACGGATTTGCAAAGAGAAATATCGCTGGCTCGGAGATTGTAGTGCCAGTGGGTGCCGAGGCTGTAAAATTTAATGGTATGATTACGCTTAATGAGTCTGGTGGCTTCTTTTGGGATTGCTTTCAAAAGGACACAACTATTGATGAGGTAGTTGAGCTTGTTCTTGCAGAGTACGAGGTTGAGCCAGAGGTCGCAAGGCGTGACGTAGAGGCATTTGTAAAAATGCTAGAGGATAATGGGCTTTTAGCATAGGAGGTAAAAATATGTTAGAGTACAGATATGACACACAGCTACTCATCGAGGGCGAGGATCTTGATGAGGACGAAATCAATGATTATTTTGTAGAGAATTTTAAGGGCGATTGCCTTATCGCTGTTGGTGATGAGGAGCTAGTAAAAATTCATTACCATACCAACGAGCCATGGAAGGTGCTAGAGTATTGTCGCACTCTTGGTGAGATATTTGATATCGTTGTTGAGGATATGGACAGACAAGAAAGAGGGTTAAAGGGCTGATAAAGGCTACTCTCCATAAGGATTTTATGCCCTAAAAATGCACCTTTTTGGTTAAATATGTCGTTAAAAATAGACCATAGGCGTCAGCCTATGGTCTATTTTGTGCCTAATCTTAACACAAAAATTCACTATTTTTAGGGTGGAAACCACAACATCCTTGTGGGGAGTAGCCTAATTCAGCCCTTTTTTCTTTACATATTGTATATATTAGTATATAATACCTATTATATTGTGAAAAAGAGGACGGATATATGGCAATATTTAAATCATTCAAGGCTTATCGTCCAGCTAGGTATAATCAATCAAAGATACCTGCTCTACCATACGATGTTATGAGTAGTGACGAGGCTAGGGAGATGGTAAAGGGAAATCCTTTATCCTTTTTACATATCGACAAGGCAGAGATAGACCTGCCTCTCGGCACAGATTTGTACTCACAGCAGGTGTATGACAAGGCTAGGGACAATCTTCTTGCGTTAGAGCAGAATGGCGACCTTATCCAAGACGCCACACCTTGTCTGTATATCTATCGCCAGATTATGAATGGCAGAGTGCAGACTGGTATCGTTGGCTGTGCGTCCGTTGATGATTACAAGAATAATGTTATCAAAAAGCATGAGTACACCCTTGCCAAGAAGGAGCAGGACCGTATCAATCATGTTAACACCTGCGATGCTAACACTGGTCCAATCTTTTTAACATATAGAAAGAATAATGATATATCACTAATGGTTAATCGCTGGATTAGTGAGCATTCTCCAGTATATGATTTTGAGATGGACGACGTTCGTCAAACAGTTTGGGTCGTTGACGATGCTGAAACTATCAGTGGCATAGAGGAGCTGTTCTGCAGTGTAGAGTCGCTATATATTGCTGATGGTCATCATCGCTGTGCATCTGCTGTTCGTGTTGGCGAAATGCGTAGAGCTGATATGCCAGATTACACTGGTGAAGAGGAGTTCAATTTCTTCCTTGCTGTTGCATTTGCTGATAACGACCTGGAGATTATGGACTACAATCGTGTTGTTAGAGATTTGAATGGCTACACATTCGATGAGTTCGTAGCAGAGGTTAGCAAATCATTTGATATCGAAAAGCTACCTTGTCAGCAGCACCCTATAGAGAAGCACACATTCTCTATGTTCTATGCTGGTGATTGGTATATGCTCACAGCAAAGGCTGGCACATTTGACGAGTCTGACCCAGTGGCACAGCTCGATGTTAGCATCTTGCAGAACAATTTGCTCGACCCAGTGCTTAATATAAAAAATCCAAAGAATGATGAGCGTATCGACTTTATCGGTGGTATTCGTGGACTTGATGAGTTGGAGAAAAGGGCTACTACCGATATGCAGATTGCATTCGCTATGTTCCCAACAACAGTGGACGACCTAATGTCTATTGCTGACGCTGACAAGATTATGCCACCAAAGAGCACTTGGTTTGAACCAAAGCTACTTAGTGGACTATTTATCCATCATTTGAGTTAAAACTGCTAATACACTTGATTTAAAAATAAATATTTGCTAATATATATTTGTTAAAAACATTTTGGGAGGTTGTGTATGAAAGAAGCAACAAAGAAATATGCTGACGAAGCATATGAGATCGTAGAATATGCTGCTAATGTGGTTGGCTCTCGTCTACCTGGCTCAAAGGGAGAGAAGGAATATGCCGACTATATGGGCGACAAACTAAAGGAAATTGGTATTGAGCCAAAGCAGGAGGAGTTCTTTGTAGCACCTCGTTCTGGTATTGGTGGATTATCATATGCTGGTTGGGTAGGTGTTATCCTTAGTGCACTTACATTCTTGGCATTCGAGCTACCTACACTATGGATTCCTATGGCTATCATTGGTGTTGTTATGGTATTTTGGCTAGTATCTAGCTGTTTCCTATACAAGACATGGTTTGATATGTTCTTCCACAGAGAGATTAGCCAGAACACATATGGCGAGTTCTACAATGGTGACAGCTATGATTACACAATTATCCTTTCTGGTCACACAGATACTTCTTGGACCTGGCGTCATAGCGAAAATGCATATAAGTACAAGAATCCTGTTATGGGTCTAGTTACTACATATGGTAAGGTTGGTTTTGGTGCTGTATGCGTATTCTATATGGTATTCGCATCTATCTTTATGGCTGTTGTTCATTGTGGCGATTTGTTTGGCGCTGGCTGGGCAACAACTGTTATGGAGTCATCACAGTATATCAACTTTACTCTTGCTATGCACTTTATTCCTGCACTTACAGCACTTGGTGCTATGTTCGTAGTTCTTTGGGGTGACCCAAATGAGCAGAACGCATCTCGTGGTGCTATGGATAACGCTACTGGCTGTGCACTCAGCTACGAGGTTATTAAGTACTTTAAGGAGAACCCAGACAAGCTACCAGAGGGCTGTCGTATCGTTGATTGCAACGTTGGCTCAGAGGAGGCTGGTCTTCGTGGCTCAATGTATTTTGCACAGGAGCACGCTGATGACGATTTGACCAAGAACGCTTGGAATATCAATATCGACTCTGTTGCTGATGAGGGTTACTTTGAGGTTGTTATCAAGGACGATTGGCAGGGCTGTCGCTTTGATACCGATATGGAAAAAATGTTCAAGGACACATTCAACGAGATGGGTATCGAGAGCAAGACAAATGGCTGTATCCACAACCCAGTTGGTGGTTGCGACTCTACTCCTATGACTAGAGCAGGCATCAAGTCTGTTACATTCGCTGCACAGAACCCAATGCTCACATATTACTACCACACCTGGAGAGATATGCCAGAGCGTTTCAGCGTTGACACTGTACATGATGGATTTGACGTTGTTCTATCTGTTATCGACAAGATTGCAGCATTCCAAAAGGAAAATGGCTACAACGGTCCACAAAAGAAATAATTAAAAATAGTGCAACCGCTATAACAAAGTTTTGGTTTTGTTATAGCGGTTTTTTATTCGTTGCTTACAGATAATTTTGGTATCGCGACAACCCCATTTTTAAATATTGCAGATAATTCCTATCTGTGATACAATTGAATTAGAAAAATAAAGCATAGGAGTTTTCATAACAAATATGGATGCAATAACTTTTATTGATAATATAGAGAAAAGAAACAAAATCTATGAACTTGCTTCAGAAGGTAAAGCAACAAAAAATGATAGAGAATGGTTAGTAACTAATCCTTATTATAATGAAAATGGTCCACAATACTATCATTATGATGTTATTAATATTGTTCCTAATAAATGGTATGATATGACAATAAGCAGCATTGATAAACTTAAGGATTGTTTTTTAGAAATGGTTATTAGCATACCTATGGAAAAAGGTGAAATTCGTGCTGATTTTACTGTACTTGACTTTTATGGAAAAGAAAAGCCTTGTAAAAACATAACAATGCTTGGCATAGATAATCAAAGTGATAATAAAAATCATATTAGAATTATGTCAAATATAGGACTTATTGGTATCGAATATAATATTATGTTATTTAATAAAGCTATGAACCGAAATATGCCGATATCAAGTGGCAATTCAAAATTATTATTTATGAAAAAAGAAATCCTTTCAGACGATTCTGTAAACTATTATTGCAAAAGCAATGAATCTAGTGATTTACCATCAAATACGGATTTTGAAAAACATGGTTTCAACATTACAATAAAATGCATAGAGTAATATGTTGTAAGGGTTGTCACAATATTTTAGATATATAAAAAATCTCTATCATAAAGATAGAGAACAATAGATGTTGACAAATAATAGTTAATTGCGTATAATATAAATGAACAAGGAGCAGTCCGATAGACGGTCAGCTCAATTAATGTGTTAAAAAGATAACCGTATCAATTGGCGTTGGGCGGTTATTTTTTTATGCTTAAAATGTAACCTGTTGCAGCAACAAGAATGATTACTGTAATAACAAGATATTCCATAGCATCACCCCCTAACATTAAAATTAGAGGGCATTGCCCTCTGTATGTTAGAGAGCAGACCGCCTACCGTTTTTCAAGACAAATCTCCTTGCCCAATGTCATTATATGATAAGGCAATATTGTTGTCAATTATTAAATCAAGGGTTGGCACGATATTTTAGTAATCTGCAGAGGCTCCCTTGTGTAAAGGGAGCTGTTGAGCGAAGCGAAACTGAGGGATTGTCAAAAAGAATATTTGATATTAATTACAATCCCTCCGTCAACCTATCGGTTGCCACCTCCCTTTACACAAGGGAGGCTTTTTTATTTCAATAGGGTTGTCACAACATTTTAGTTAAATAGTAATATAGCAAATTACTATGACATATTTCAAATTGAAAGTGTCCTAGTGGGTTATATGCCTTTAAGTATATGAAATGTTAATAAATTTCGTTATGGAACCCTGTTAATTATGTGAGCGTTTTTTTATATTGCACTGGTGTCTATTTTGTGATAAAATATATTTAATCTATTTTAGGAGGTAGAATTATGGATTTAAAAAGAGTCATTGACCGTAAGGATGACGCTGCACAGTATATGATTGACGAAATCACTCATATCTGTAAGGATTTTGAAAAAAGAGACCCTGGCTCACTTGGTGAGAAGCAGGCTGTCGAGTATATGGGCGAGGTTTGTCGTGACCTTGGCTGTACCGACATTAAGGTTGAGAGCTTTAAAGAGAATCCTGGCTCATTCTTTGGCTGGATTTATTTCACTATCACATTCGTATTGCTAGCTATCGTGTGCTTTTTCTTCTGCCCAATCGTATCAGCTGTTCTTATCGTAGCTGGATTGGCTATTGTTCTTGCTGAGTTCGGCTTTTACAAGAAGCTTGTTGACCCATTCTTCCCAGAAAAGACTGGTCACAATATGACTGCTGTTAAGCCTTGTACTGGTGAGCTAAAGAGAAGAATTGTGTTCAACGGACACGCTGATGCTGCTTGGGAGTGGCCAGTTAACTATGCACTTGGTGGTGTTGGCTTTGAGGGCCACGCTATTATCTGTTTCGCTGGTGCATTCTACTACTTGGCTCTTTCTATCATTTATATTATTCAAAATGGTATCGGCTTTGGTGTAGCTGATGTGTCAACTGGTCTTGTTAAGGCTGCTCTTATCGGTCTTGTTTTCGTACCATTCGAGATTGGCCTATACTGGATGTGGAACAAGAACAGAATCGTTGATGGCGCTAACGATAACCTAACTGGTTGTTATATGGGTATTGCTCTTCTTAAGTATCTTAAGGAAGAGGGTATCGAGCTAGAGAACACAGAGATTGGCGTTATCGCTACTGGCTCAGAGGAGGCTGGTCTTCGTGGTGCTTATGCTTGGTGTGAGGCTCATCAGGGTGAGTGGCAGGACGTTCCAACATTCATCATCTCATATGATACTATCCATGATCCAAAATTCTTGATGGTTAACTATCGTGACCTTAACGGTACTGTTAAGTCTGACAAAGAGGTATCTGATTTGTTCCTAGAGGCTGCACACGAGGTTGATGTTCCTATTACAAAGGGTTGGGTTCCACCTCTAGGTGGCGCTACTGACAACGCTGCATTCAATCAGTATGGCTTCCGTTCAACTGGTATCACTGGTCTAAATCACAAGCTAGAGGATTATTACCATACTCGTCGTGATACATATGACAATATGAACGCAGAGGGTCTTGCTAATTGCTTCGCTGCTACAGTTAAGACACTTGAAATGTTCGACAATGGTGCAAAGCAGTAAATTGTAAACATAAAAAGGGTGTATTTAATACACCCTTTTATTTTTGCTCTTGACTTTATATTTTAATGCATTTATAATATAGGTAAGCAAAAAGGAGGTCTGTATCATGGACTTTAAGAAGATTTTTAAGATTATTAGTGTTATCGTTGCTCTAGTTGGCTTGGCTGCAGCTGCTTATGTTGCTATTCAAAAGCTCACAGCTAAGAAGGAGCCAGAGTATTTTGATGACAATGAGTTCTTCGAGTGCGACAACGATATCGAAATCGTTGAGGTTAAGGAAGAGGAAGCTGTTGTAGAAGAAGCTCCTGTAGAGGAAGCACCAAAGAAGAAGGCTGCACCAAAAAAGAAGAAGGCAGCGAAAAAAGCAGAATAATGCTAGATTAAGTGGCTTTTTGCCACTTAATTTTTTTGTATGGAGTTGATAAAATGTATTCATCTGGATTAGTGCTTGAGGGTGGTGGCACTAGAGCGATTTACACCTCTGGTGTGCTCGATGCTTTTATTGAAGAGGGCATAGAGTTCCCATATGTTATCGGCGTGTCTGCTGGTAGCTGTAATGGTGTGTCCTTTATTGGCAAATGTCATCGTCGTCAGCACGATATTACTATTAATTATTGCAATGACAAGAGATATATGAGCTTGCAGTCTATGGTTAAGAATGGCGAGTATCTAAACACTGATTGGATATTTGGTGAGCTCAGCTACGATTTGTGTCCGCTTGACTATGACACTTATGAAAAGAGTGGCTCCGTTATGTGTGCTGTTGTTACTAATGCTGCCACTGGCAAGGCAGAGTATATGTACCCAAAGGGAGCATTCCGTGATGGTTGCCCAGAGCTAGAGGCATCTTGCTGTCTGCCTGGTGCTACAAAGGGTATCGTTATTGGTGACCAGCTGTATTTTGATGGTGGCTTGGTCGACTCAATCCCACTTGAGCGTGCGCTTGAGGATGGGTGTCAAAAATGTGTCGTTATCCTAACACAGCATAAGGGATATCAAAAAAAGCCGACCTCCAGTCGACTTGTAAAGTTGTTTAAAAAATATCCTCTTGTTGCTGAGGCTGTTAAGAATAGACACAATGAGTACAACGCCCAGCTAGAGTATGTTTACTCTATGCAGGAGCAGGGACTAGCCTATGTTATTCAGCCAAATGCACCACTTGGCGCTAGCACATTAGAGAAAGATTTGTCCAAGCTAGAGGCAATCTATCAGCTAGGCTACAAGCAGGGCAAACAACACGCCCAAGCAGTAAAGGATTATCTAAAGTGAAGTTTTTGCTAGGGCAAAAAGTTAACGATGAAAATGCCTACACATAGTGAAGAGATAATCTTCGATTATCATTAATGGTCTGCTACGCAACTATAATGGGTATGGGCAGTGCCCGTCCTTAACGCAATGCATAGCATTGCCCTTAATGAACGAAGCTATCTTTATTGTTCATTTTTAAACAAAAGGCTACCAAGTTGTTTCTTGGTAGCCTTTTATTGTTGTTAGTTATTTGACTTGTCGTTCTTATCTGATTTGCCTACAATATCAGAAAAATTAACGAATGTACCAGTTGAGCCACTAACTTTTGGTAGCTCACCATTCCACTTTTGTACAGCCTCGTAGTTGATAACCTTGTCGCTGAGTGACTGGTTGAGTAGCTGGTTTGCTTTTGCAGCAGCCTTTGCCTCGATTAGTGTAGCGTCTGCTGTTGCCTTTGCAGCAATGGTCTTCTTTTCAGCAGCTGCTTGAGCCTCGATGATTGTCTGCTCTTTTTCTGTTTCTGCCTTTAGCTTGTTCTGCTCTGCTACCTGCTTTGCCTCGATAGCTGCATTTAGCTCTGCAGAGAAATTAAAGTTTACGATATTGATATCCTCAACGAAAATACCTTGCTTGTTTAGCTTTTCGTTGATGCTCTGGATAATTTCTGATGATAGTGATGCTCTGTTGGTGATGCATTCTTCAGCAGAATACTTTGCCATAACAGCCTTTAGCACTTCGTTTGTTGCTGGTGTAACGAGTGTGTCCTCATATGTTCTGCCAACATTCTTGATGATATAGTAGCTCTTTGCAGCGTCAACACGGTAGTTAACTGCTAGCTCTGTGTTAACCTGCTGTAGGTCCTTTGTTGAGCCATCTGTGTCAACTGTTAGCTTAACAATTCTGTTGTCGATTTTTGTAACCTTCTGCCAAGGTGCCTTAAAATGCAATCCTTCCTGTAGCACATTAGTGCTAACCTTACCGAATGTTGTAATTACACCGGTATGACCAGCCTGTACAACAGTGATTGAAGTTGCCAAGCAGATAGCGATGAGCACAGC
The DNA here is from genome assembly GCA_937876375.1 of uncultured Clostridia bacterium. Taxonomy (GTDB): domain Bacteria; phylum Bacillota; class Clostridia; order Oscillospirales; family Acutalibacteraceae; genus Eubacterium_R. The sequence continues at coordinate 43,339 of CALEHY010000026.1, forward strand.
GATTACACAAGCGATAATTGTCTTTTTCTTGTTCTTGTCATCGATAACGATGGCTGTCTTTACATTTTTTGTGTTTTTCATAATATTCATCCTTTTCTTTTTATCACTTTAATTTATTTATATCACTATTTTTATTTCTAGTCAATATATCTGATAGCAAAACAAAAAGCACCCTTACTGTTATAGTAGGGGTGCTTTAAATGTCTTGTTAAATAATTAAGCCTTGTTTGCCTTTGTTACAAGATTGCTCTTCTTTCTAGCAGCACAATTCTTGTGGATAAGGTTCTTCTGTGCAGCCTGATCAATCTTCTTGATTGCGTCCTTAACAACCTCGTCCTTGTTCTCAGCGTTAGCATCGATAGCAGCGTTAGCCTTCTTGATAGCTGTCTTTAGAGCTGTGTTGCGAGCCTTGTTGTTAGCAGCCTTTGTTGCGTTAACCTTAACTCTCTTCTTTGCTGACTTAATGTTTGCCATGTCTTTTCACTCCTTTTACGAGAAAATAGGTATAAGGGCATACGCCCAGTTTGTTTTCTAATTGCTGAATTATATTATCACACCTTGCAAAAAATTGCAAGCATTTTTTTATTTTTGGGCATACTTTTATTGAAAATAGTGCAAAAATGGGGCATTTCCAGTGAAAAATAATACAGATTTAGCATTTGATAGCGTAAAAACATACGAAAATAGCGATATTGAGGGCGTTCTTGTCGATGAGGATGATTTTGTGACAACTGTTAGGGTTGTCAGCGATATCGGTGCCCAGCATATTGGCAAGCCTGTCGGAACATATATCACTCTGCGACTTAATTCTATCGCTAATGATATGTCGTCGTTCGATAGTGGCGTTAGCTTGATTTCATCATCTTTGTCATCGCTTTTGCCAGATGGTATGACCTCTGTCCTTGTTATAGGTCTTGGCAACGATAGGATTACTGCCGACTCGCTTGGACCACTTGTGTCAACCTTTGTCCTTGCAACTCGTCATATGGTTGGTGATTTGCAATTATCGACCTCGTTCGACAATTTGTTCCCAGTGTCTGTTGTGTCTGCTGGTGTCCTTGGTGAAACTGGTATCGAGTCTGCCGAAATTGTGAAGGGGATAGTGTCCCAAATTAGTCCATCCTGTGTCATCGTTGTTGATGCCCTGGCGTCTACCTCTGCTGATCGACTAGGCACGACTGTTCAGCTGTCCGACACTGGTATATCACCTGGCTCTGGTGTCGGCAATCATCGTCACGAGATATCTCTTGCTACTGTTGGCGTGCCAGTCATTTCTGTTGGTATACCTACTGTTGTTCGCACCTCTGTCATTAGTGGAAAATCTAGCGATAATTCTTTTGTCACTCCTAGAGAGATTGACCGTATATCCCATCAGGGTGCAAAACTTATCGGTATGGGTATTAACACTTGCTTCCAAAGGGATTTGACCACTGCTGAGATTTTGTCTCTATTGGGATAATCCCATTCGTCACCACATATATATAATGTATATTAATTATATATTATGGTGTTATTATGAAAAGAAATATTATTAATAATATAGTTACTATTATATCATTTATATGCTGTATCCTTGTGTGTACTAATTTGCCACAATCAATGCGTCCGTTCTTTTCGTCATTATCGTACACATTGGTAGCTCTGTCATCTCCAGTCGATACAGCTAATAAGCTAAAGGAAAAACTTTCATCTGATATTCCTACTGCTAAGGTTGATAATACTACTACGACGTCACAACAGACCGAGCCAGTGATGAATCCTATCGTTTCAAAGGACAGCGATGACGATAGTACCATCACGGACGTGCCAAAGGATATTCGACAGCTTATGAAGGAAGCAAAATCTTCGACTAGCAAGTCAAAATCTATTGGCAAAACCTCTGAAGAGCCGTATCAGGGTGGTGGCACAATAGTGTCCTATAATGATTTGCAGGTCCAAAGCAAGATCCCATCATCGTTTTACAAGCTGAATATTAAAAAATTGCTTAATGAGGATTGCAAATTATCCATTGATGACAAGACGAAACCTACCATCCTTGTTTATCATTCTCATACCACAGAGGCGTATTCTATGCTTGACGTCGGTTATTATATGAAATCCGACTCACGGTCTAATGATCCAGCACGCAATATGGTGCGAGTCGGAGATGAGCTCGTTCGGTATCTTGAAAAGGCTGGGTTTAATGTCATTCACGATACCGATATTCACGATAAGGATTACAACGCTTCGTATGATAGCTCTCGTGTTAGTATGGAGAAATATCTCGAGCAGTATCCATCTATCGACGTCACGATTGACGTTCATCGTGACGATATTACATATAGCAACAAGACAAAAGTCAAGCCGACAGCAACCGTCCTTGGCAAAAAGGCAGCTCGTATGATGATTATCTCTGGCTGTGAATATGGCTGTGTATCCAATTTTCCGGATTGGGAGCATAATCTGCGATTTAATCTCCAAGTGCAGAACAAGGTCAATGAGTTATATCCTGACCTAATGCGACCTATTTATTTTGCAGAGCGAAAGTATAATATGTTCGAAACGCATTATTCGTTCCTGCTAGAGATTGGCACGGACGCAAACACCTTGGACGAGGCTTGCTATTCTGCTCGTCTGTTCGGCAAGGCTCTTGGCGATTTGCTTAATGAGAAATATGTAAAATAAGAGATGATTAAATGACCAAACCAGTTCGTTGCATTTTGTTCCTATCTACTATAGTATTTATAATAGGTATTATTATAGCTTATTATAATACTAGCTCCCTTGGATATGACAACGCTAATATATTATCCTTTAATAATGAGGGGATATATGTCTTTGATATGTCTGTTAGATATAGTGATATAGCCTATTTTATAAATATTATTAAAAAATTTATACCTAAATATTCTATCGCTATATAATGTGTTTTGACACTATTTTTATCACAATTATACAACATATGGTATATCGCTAGACACTTGTCGACAAAATGTGGTGGAAATGCCTATTATAGTGAAAAAAGACACACACGGCAGTGTTTTAAAAACGCTAAAATTTTTTCAAAAAAAGTGTTGACTTTTGTATTTGGATTTGGTATTATGGCTAAGCCGTCACGAAAGAGGACATAACGAAACCTCTTGAGTACAGCATTTAGGACCTTGAAAATTAAACAACGAAGAAAAGGAACCCGATTTAATTTAAG
>CALEHY010000027.1 GCA_937876375.1 uncultured Clostridia bacterium
ATTGCTATTACGCCATATGCTGCAAGTTTTAGTAAATCCATCCAGTAGTCACCAGAAATGCGTGAAGCGTGGAGAAAGATAGATAGGTATTCAAAAGAGATACAATTGATATCGTCAAAAGATCTTAATTCTCTTTCGGATGTTAATGAGTTTGTTTCTGTGACAAAAGAGCAAATTGTCACACTTGAAAAAGCAAGACAACATATTTACAACAAGCTTAGGCGTTGTGATGATCCAAACGAAAGAGCAGAACTATTATCAAAGCGTGGTGATTATACAACTGTATTAACAGCTCTGCGTAAAGATGTTCGTGTTGCGAACTATATTTTAGATGACAATGACGAAATCAAAAATAATATGAGAGCTGAAAAAACAATTCAGCAAGAACGATTTGAAGTTAGACAAAGAACAAGGCATAGGCACGATGACCTATGCAGATAAGGAGTATATTATGAAAAACTGTATTACAGATGAAAGAACAAATATCAGTTATACACTTGTTGGAGATGTGTATTTACCAAATTTAGTTATGCAAAAAACAAAGTTTCAACTTGGTAGATTTGGTAAAATGCATAAGCAATGGCTAAGAGAGAATCATAAAAGCATTTACACAGCAAAGCTTATGAGTGGAGAACTTGATAGCTACTTAAAAGAAATTGACAATCAAGCACAAAACATGTATGAAACTCTTGTAAAGCAACTCGCAGAGCAAGAAGGTATTACAGAACAACTCAAAGCAGATGATATAATGGCTTGGGTACAAGCAATGAACAACATCTCAAATCGTGCAAAAGAAATAACGATTAGTACAGTAATAAACAATTGATTTTTGTGCTAATACAGATATCATTTATGCTTTTATGCATATTTATAGAAATATTATTTTTCAAAGTACAACAATTTGTACAATGTCGTTTTTATATATTGAAATGCGTTTTAAAAACTTTTAATATTGTAGTATATTCTCGAAAATACGATATTTACAAAAAGACAAAAATAGTATAATATATTAATAAGGAGGGATGAAAATGGATGCTATGACAATTGCAAAATATATCATAACAAAGTGTTATAATAACAATAATCCTGTTAGTAACTTAAAATTGCAAAAAATGTTATATTTTATATTTGGAGACTATTATAAAAAATACAATGAATATTTATTTGAAGATGATTTTGTTGCATGGAAATTAGGTCCTGTAATATTGGAGGTGTATTTTTCATTTAACAGTAATATTTCGAATCCTATCTGTGAATCATATGATGTCAATCTTGGATTGGCTCAGGATAGATTGAGTTTTATTGACAAAAAAATCGATAATTTACAAGCTAAGTCAACTTGGGAATTAGTTGAGGATAGTCATAAAACAACACCTTGGATAAACGCTTTTTCAAGAGGAAAAGGTAATATTATTGAAAGTTATGATATAGCAGAGTATTTTGAGGCATAGAAGATATGAGTAATAAATCAACTATTGAAAATAATCTTAAAAAAAATCAAACTCTAATAGATATCATTAGTAGTATGAGTGTATCTGCTATAGATAATGCCACAACTATCGAAAAACTCAAGGATGTTTATACTGAAGATTTTAGACATAGTTATTCAATGATAGCTCAAACACTGCATGAGATGGACTCAGACGAGAGAGATATTGTCAGTGAAGGAATGAGCCAATTGGTTGATGGATTAATAAAGTATGAAAAATCTGGTGCTAGTAAAGAGGGCGTTGGCAGTTTAATAAAAGGTATTATAAAACTAAATGATCACATTAACCTTGAGATTATCAGAATACAACTTGATACACAAGCTGATGAAAAACTAAAAGATGTTGTAATAAGAGCAAATAATATTAAAGAAGAAACTTCATATTTGGAGAGTAGTGTTGGTGATTTAAATAATGAAATATGGGATTTAAAAAGTCAAGCAGAATCATCTAACACACAATCAATAACTATTTTGAGTATTTTTGCAGGTATTGTATTTGTGTTTACGGGAGGATTTTCATTAGTAAGCACAGCATTGCAGAATATTAATAATGCTAGCATATATAAGATGACATATACTTTGTCACTCGTTGGTATGTTGATTTACAATTTGATATTCTTGTTTTTCTATATGATTGCTAAGGTTACTGGAAAGGATATTTCAGCAGGGTGCTTAAAAACATCTAGTCATTATTGTTGGGATGATGAGGAACCATGTAAATCTTGTAGAGGACCTATCAAGTTTTTTAGGAGGTTTTGGTATACACTTGTACCAAATGCATTTTTCATAATTGTTATGCTTGTGGCAGTAATTATGTGGTTTATTAGGCATTAAAAACAATATTTGTAAAGGGCAGGATTTATTCCTGCCCTTTATTCTTAAGATTTCGTAAGGTTTCTTATTATTTATTGATACCACTTTGCTTTTATGCTAATATATTATCGGTGATAATATGACAAGGATTTTATTAGTTGAAGATGATGCATTCTTGCGTGATGGTTTATGCGAGATGCTTGAAAAGGAAAGCTACAGCGTAACTCCTGTATCAACAATTGCTGATGCAAGGAGAGAGATTGCTGGTGGCTTTAATCTTGTTATCCTTGATGTCATGCTGCCAGATGGAAACGGCTTCGATTTCTGTGCAGAGGTTAGAGCAAACTCAAACAATATTCCAATTCTCTTTTTAACAGCTTGTGATGATGAAATTCAAATTGTTCGTGGTTTGGATGCTGGTGCTGATGACTATGTAACTAAACCATTTAAGCTCTTGGAGCTTATGTCAAGAGTTCGTGCATTGCTTCGTAGAAATGCACCAAGCAGCGTTATCCAAAGCTCTGACATTTCTATTGATACAAGTAATATGACCGTTAAGAAAAATGGCGAAATCATATTTGTTACCAAAACTGAATTTCAAATCTTATCAACGCTCATTCGCAACAACGGAATTATCGTTACTCGTTCAATTCTTCTTCAAAATATTTGGGATGACGCAGGCGATTTCATTGACGATAATACATTGAGCGTTCATGTTAGCCGACTTCGTGAGAAAATCGGTGCAGAGCATATCAAAACAATTCGTGGCGTTGGTTATAGATGGGAGGACAAGCAATGATACCTTATATTATTATCGCTGTCCTTGCAGTTGCTCTTATCGTTCTGTTAATCAATAATATCAAAATTCACAAAAATGTTGATAAGCTGACCGACAGCATAAATGATTTTATTGATAACGATACTCCAACCGAATTCAGCACATCGGATAATCATTTTTCAAGGCTCCAAAATGCTGTTAAGGATATGGAAGAAAAATATCATTTGGAGCAAAACAATACTGCGAGGAAGTCAAAGCAGAATGTTGAGTTTGTGTCCGATATTTCACATCAGCTCAAAACTCCACTTGCTGGTATGAGGCTTTATGTTGAAATGGATAATGAAACAAACCCAAGCGAGCACACTCAAAAGGAACTTATCCTAATTGAGAAAATGGAAAATCTAATTTACAAATTGCTTCGTCTTGAAAAGATTAAGGGCGATAGCTATACTATGGAATTCAAGTTTGAAAGCCTTGCTGATTTGTCAAATGAGATTATCGCAGAATTTCAGCCTATGTTCCCAAGCAAGACATATACAGTTACTGGCGATAGCAATGTTCGTATGGACAAGGCTTGGATGTATGAGGCTATTGCAAATATCGTTAAAAATGCAAGCGAGCATACAGATGATAACGGTGTAATTGAAATCGCTATTGATGATAGCGAAAAGTCAACTAACATTAGCATATCGGATAACGGTGGTGGAGTTTCTAACGAGGACTTGCCAAAGCTGTTCAGCAGATTTCATAGAACAGATAACGCAAACCCAAATAGTGCTGGAATCGGTCTTGCAATAACCAAGGCTATTATCGAAAAGCATCACGGCACAATCACAGCAGAAAATGGAAAAGAAGGCTTGAACGTAAACATTTGCCTTCCTCATATTGATGGATATATTACGATATAGACAAAATTAAAAGACGATACCAAAGTATCGTCTTTTAATATAAATGGTTACGGTGGTGTGCCAAATCCACATTTCTTTTGACCCAAAGGGTGCGTAGCAGCACATTCTCTACTTCTAAACCATATATTCAATTAGTGCGATAAACAAATAAATTTTGCTTTACTATACTGTCGAATTATAGTATAATAACGATTGGAACAAATATGTTCCCTTGGAGCTATCTATAAACGGTAGGCGGTTGATTCCCTCTTTATCCAAGAGGGTTAGCCCTCTTGAGATTTATTCAAAGGAGGGTGATAATTATGGAATATGCCACAATGATTACTCTTGTACTTATTATCGCATTAGTTCTTATAATAAAAAATTAGTCGCCCAGCTTCCAACTCGCGACTAATCTTTTAGTTCAACATTGGGAGTCAACCGTCTGTCGGATAGCTCCTTGTTCATTTATATTATAGTAATAAAAAATAATTTTGTCAATAGATTTGTTTTGAGGTTCTGGAGGATTTAATAAAGGTTTTAACGCAGGGTGGTGCCCAAAATTTGCTTCAACTTGGAGCGTTGGCAAATTTTGACCGCTACTAAGTTCTTATTTCTCCCTTCATCTCCCACTGGGAGCGGTCGAAAACGAATCTTACGAAATCTTAAGATAAAAGTAAGATAAATGAAAGATTGACAGATTACAATGAACTTGAAATAAAGGAAAAGGAGCAATTGATATGAACATTATCGAATGCACAAATTTAACAAAGGAATACATCAGTGGCGATAACATTGTTAAGGCTGTTGATGATATTACAATCAGCTTTGAGCAGGGAGAGTTCTGTGCTATCACAGGTCCATCTGGCTCTGGTAAATCAACCTTTCTCCATGTTTTGAGTTCACTTGAAAACCCAACAAGTGGTTATGTAACCTATGGAGATAAGAAGTTAAGTGATTATAACGATAATCAGCTTTCAATTTTAAGACGCAGACGCTTTGGCTTTGTGTTCCAAGCGTATAACCTTGTTAACGAACTAACTGGCTATGAAAATATCCTTCTTCCAATTATGCTTGATAAGAAAAAGGTTGATGAGGAGTATATTGAAAAGATTATTAAAATGCTTGGCATTGAGGATAGACTTGAGCATCTTCCATCTGCACTTTCAGGTGGTCAGCAACAGCGTATTGCTATCGCAAGAGCGCTTGCTAATAAGCCATCAATTCTATTTGCCGATGAGCCAACTGGTAACCTTGATGGTAAGAGTGGTAGAGAGGTGCTTTCTCTCCTTAAATATGCTGCTCGTGAGCTTGGCGTAACTCTCATTCTCGTTACTCACGATCTTGGAGTAGCCGAGCAAGCAGATAGAATTATCACAATTGAAGACGGAAAGATTGTTAAGGATACAAAGGTAGCAGAGGTGTAACTATGAAAAAGAAACTAACTGTTAACACCCTTGCACTCGGCAATCTAAAACAACGCCGTAAGCAATATACCATTATGATTATTGGTATTATTCTTGCAATGGTGTTATCGTCAAGTATGGTTTTGCTTATGTTCAGCGCAAGCGAAACACAAACAGAAAATAATAAACATAGATATGGAACACAATTTGCTGCATATACCGTTGATGTCATTAAAGAAGATGATTTTAAAACAGCAAAGGAAAGTGGATTATTGGCAGATTATGGCTATATGCATAATATCGGCTATGCATATAGTGATGAAAACGAAAAGTTTATGGGAGCAGCTGTCACCTGGATGGATGAAACTGCTGATAGAATGTACTATCTAACCTTGCTAGAGGGTAGAAAACCAACAGCAAAGAACGAAATTGCGATTGAGAAAAATGTCCTTAAAAAACTTGGCTATAAAGATAGCAAGATTGGTGACACAATTAAGCTAAAGCTTGATGTCGCTAATGGAACAGAATTTGGCGAAACAGTGGATAAGGAATATACCATTATTGGCATTTATGACGATAGAAAAGAGTATGTTGGTGAAAGCTATTCTAATTTATCAAATGATGTTTATGATAGTATTACATCCGGTATCTATGTTGCACCAAATACACCAGTTGAGCTTGGTGGCAAGGAATTGCTAATTGCTATGTTGCAGAGTGATGAGAATGCAAGATATTACAGCCAAATAGATGAACATACCTACAAGGGAGAGCTAGCAACCTTTACTTACTTTAATGAATTAACAGACGATTGCCTAGAGTCCCGTTATAGTGGATATACTCATATCGTTAGTAGTGGTAGCCTAGATAACCTATTTAATGGTGGCGACCTGATGGCTATAGTCATATTTGTATTGATTTTTGCATCCTGCGTAGCTATCGTTAATGCGTTCAATACTAACCTAAAGGAACGCAAAAAGCAAATAGGTCTTCTTCGTGCAATAGGTACAACCAAGCGACAGATTATCAATATTTTTGGTAGAGAGGCATTTATCATTAGCCTTATCGCAACACCTATTAGCGTTTTGATTTCGTATGGAATAGTTCGTGGTATTCTTGCGATAATTGGCAATGGATGTATTATGACTAATAGCATTTGGTCACTATTTGCATCTGCTATTGCTAATATTATCGTTGTTATGCTTGCTGCATTAGTACCACTCGTTGTTGCTACAAGGGTAACACCTATGCAGGCTATCAGAAATACTGATAGAAATAGAAAAGCAAAGAATATGAAAATCAAGTCAAAGACCAGCTTTGCGCCAGCTTCCCACCTTGCAAACAGGAGCATGAAATTCTACAAGGGTGGTGCAGTTGCCGTTAGTGTATTATTAACCATTACAATTTGCTTTTCTTGTGTAGCATTTTCCTATGTTACTCACGAAATGGAAAATGTTCGTGTTGCCCAGCACGATTATATTCTTGAGCATTTGTCAGGTTACGATGACGAGAATATTGATAACCATATGGGTATGACAGAGTCAGAAAGACAGGAAATTGTAGCAAAGCCATATGTTAAGAATACATTTGGAATGAAAGAGCTAAACTGTGTTGTGGAATTTGATGAAATAGATGAATTCCTAAAGATTATGGACTATCAGAATTACGAATATTCTGGCGATTTTAATGTTGCTCGTAGCAATGATGAATTAAAGGAAAACTTAAATAGTAGTGACAAGGTAGGCTATGAGCGTGATAAGCGAGAGCTAAAAATCAAAAACGAAATGGTGAAAACCAAGGTCGTTGCTTATGACAAAGGCGATTTAAAGCAAATCGAAAAGCACCTAACAGAGGGCAAAATTGATTATGACAAGCTTGTATCTGGTGAGGAAGTCATCCTTGTATGTCCTCAAGAGGCAGAGCTAATTGCTAATGTGTCATACAGGATGTATGCTGTTCAAACCTTGTTTGACGAAAATGTTGGCAAGCACCCTGCTAAGTATGAGAGCATTATGAAAGCAGACAGCACATTTAAGGTTGGTGATGAGTTAATTGTCGATATCCCATCATACAGCTATGATAAGGATGCTGATGTTTATGTTGTTAAATCCATTGATAAAAAGAAAGTCAGAGTTGGTGCTATCATCAGCCCTAATGGACTTGGATTTTACACTGCTGGTGTAACGGCTCCTAATTTTTCAATGCTAACAACTGTTGATGGAATGAATGCGTTTAGAACTAGTGTTCCATATACTGATCTATACTTTGATGTTAACGAAAAGGTCGACGATGAGCTGGATTTTCAAGTTAAAGAGGATATGTCCAAGTATACGGATAAATACCAAGGATATTTCCTTTCATCCTATGAAGAGGAAAATTGGCAGAACAGGCAAAATCAAAAATTATTGATTGCTCTTGTTGCAGTGGTTATTATTGGCTTTGCTATTTGTATTAGCATTATCAATAACTCTATTTCTGCTCAAATTAGAGAGAATAAGAGAGTTATCGGCACACTCCGTGCAGTAGGTGCAGACCAAAAGGAATTATCAAAATCATATATCTACCAAATGCTTTCAATGTTCGGTTGGGGAACTGGTATCGGCTACGGCTTGTTTGTTGTGATACTGGGTGTAATTAGGCTGGTGACAATAAAAACTGGTGGCAATTATGATTTTGTATTCAATCCTTGGTTCACACTTGTGATGACTGTCATTGCATTCATCCTTTGTGCGCTTAATGTTGTATCAAAGGTTAAAAAAGAAATGAAAAACAGCATTGTTGAAAATATCAGAGAATTATAAAACCGATTTTGTAGGGGAGGGGCTTGCTCCTCCCATAATGTAGGGGCGAGCATTGCTCGTCCGTAATAGAAAGGCGCAATATGAAAAAATTAATCACAATTATCCTTGCTGTGATTATGTGCTTCGGTTTCACTCTAACTGCCTATGCAGGTGGAGAGGAAAAGGAAACCACACAGGATGCATCAACTCCAAGATTAATGGTAACTGATTTTAAGGTTGATGGTGGTAGCCTAACACCTAACAAAAAATCAACCGTAACCATTACTCTAAAGAATTACAGCAAGACAAAATATATCAAAAATATCAAGCTATCAATTAGTGAGGATAGTGGCGATATCAAGCCTGTTGGTACAGGCAATAAGTTTGTTGATGTTATTTATGCTGGCTCGACTTACACTTGGGAGGTTGAGCTAACAGCATCAGCAACAGCTCAAATTGGCGAACACGCAATTACTATTTCAAGCGAGTATGAGGACAAATACTTTAACTCGTATTCAGGTAGTGATGTAGTTCGTGCAAATGTTAAGCAAAGCGTTGGCATTGATTATAGTGGCATTCAGCTACCTGTTAAGGTTTACCCTGAAGACACAACCACAATGGAAATTGCAATTATGAATACAGGCAAGAGCAATATCCGAAATTGCAAAATTGATTTTGATATCAATAACCTTGAAAGTGGTGGAACAACCTTTGTTGGCGAAATCGCAGCAGGCGAGCAAGGTCAAGCATCAGCTAACCTACGAGTTGGCAAGGATCTTGGCGATACAGAGGGTACTGTAACCATTACCTATGAAGATGAGTTCGGCAAAAGCTATACCAAAAAGCAAAAGGTAGCAACAACAGTAGTTGAGCGACCAGTCGAGCCAGTAGAAGAAGAGGAAGAACAAGCAAAGTATCCACTATGGTGGGCATTCCTTCTCGGTGGCATCGCCCTCGGTGGAGCAATCGGCTCTGCAATTCCAATATCAATCTACAAGTCCAAGCAACGCAAAGAAGACGAAATGAGATTATAACAACAAAGCCTATGAGCATCTACTCATAGGCTTATCTTTTACCAATTTTTGTTGCGTTTCGACATGACTCTGTTTAAACGCTAATTCCCATAAGGAATTCCTCAATTTTTGCTTGCATATAGTCGCATGGCTCACGTCCATCTTGTTTGATTTCAAGCATATTGATTAAGTCAATATCGGTTAAATCGATTATTAGTTTGTTTCTCTCTTTAAGTATTCCCTCAGATGCCTTGCTTGCACTATCGCTAAAACCAACTCTAGAAATAATGAATGCAACATTTCTTAATGCTGGGTTGAATAAATATTTATCTGTTATGTATATTAAATTCTGTCCCAGTTTATCTTTGTAATTTTTAAATTCAAAAACAACAAAATGTGTGTTATAATGATATTTTAAAAATTTCCAAAAATCATTTGTGCCTTTTAAACTGCATATTAAATCCATTCTAAACATTTCATCCTGTGTTTTATGTTGGGCTGAGGACTTATTAAATTCTTGTTTGAAAAGGCAGTTAATTATATCAGTGCAAATATTCTCATACTCTATTGAAGTCTTATTTTCACGACCTGTTTGGCATTTCCTTAATCTTTCAATTAGTCTTTCTTCTTCGCTTTCAGATTTATCGTCGATAATAGGTGTGGTTGGCAGTTGTTCAGTATTTACATGTTTTTTAGTTGACAAAAATGTAATAGGAACAGGTTTAACATCGTTTATGTTGTAAGGAATGACCTGTACTAATAAATCGTATAAATCATTGCATTCTAAGCATAAATGAATGATGTTATGAATGTCCCAAATCTCAATACCATATTCTCTGTATATATCTGCTTTATGCTTATTTGGTACTGATGCTAAAATTATCAGTACGAATTTTGATTCATTGTATTCTGTTAGATATTGTTCGGATCTTGCAATGTTATCAATAGCTCTGTTTACGACAGCAGGTGTGACTCCATTATTACGATAAGTTTTTATTTCAAAATAGTATTTTATATTATTTTTTATCGCCGTAGCATCAAATTTAAACGCTAATTTGTCATTTTCGTATGAAATTATATTATAGTTGTTATTTTTTAGCATTGGTATAATGAGGCTATCAATAATAGCTCGTTCATTAATTCCATAAAAATCTGAATATCCAATTTCGAATATAACAGGAAAATCTATGCTACTAATAGGACGACTTGAAACGGTAAGAATATATTTGTTGTATGAATCGTTTAGCTTCCTAAGAACCGTTTTAGGGAAGACATCTGCCTCAAAACATATTACTAAATCATATGAAATGTCCTTATAAGCTTGGGCTCTGTATTCGCTTATGGTTATAGGCAATAGATTGTATATAAATATTTTTGGATCGAATTCATCCTTAGAATTGAAGTCCGCAATTGCACTTAAAAATTGTTGTTTTGATTCTAAACGGTCAAATATGCAAGCGATTCTTATGTTTTTGTTTTCTTTAATGAGAGCATTAATAGCAGATATTATGATGACAGTTTTTCCAGCACCAGCAGGTATAGCTAACTGTCCGAATTTGCTATCGCTATGACACATTTTTAGTATTCTATCAACTGCTTCTTGTTGATATGCTCTTAATGCAAACATAAAACCACTCCTTACTAGTATAATTAAATATATCATTTTTTGTAAGAATATGTCAATGTTTCTGTTATACATAAAAAGTAAACATTAACTCAATGCTAAAAGTATTGAACATTTGGCTTGAATATGCTAATATATTGATGTATTCTATGGATAGTATAGACGAAAATGAAACTGATTTATTTTGTGATACTGTTTTGATACTATAAATTTTAGTACCTACTAATATTGCATAGAAACAGCAGAAATTTGAATTATAAAAAGATTATATACTAAACAAAAATGTTTAGTATATGTATGAATTAAAAGAGTGGGAATAATATAGTGTATAAAATTAGAAGGTAGCAGATTTTTTGCTACCTTTTTGGTTATGGCTTTTTCACAAATATAATGATTTGTAATATTGATAGTATTGTGATATTATAGGCGTAGAAAATTTGATTTTAGGAGCTAATATGACTTTTGCGACAATTAATGATTTGGACGAAATATTACAGTTTTATATTGAGGTTATTGATGCTGTTAATAAATCAACGGTTAAGCTGGGTTGGAATATTGATATGTACCCAAATAGAGAGTTCGTTGAAACAGCAATTTTAAATGGTGAAATGTGTATTAACAGGTCAGGAGACAGAATCATCGCTTGTGGCGTTGTTAACCACAATGTTAATGATGAATATGATTTAATCGACTGGAAAATCAAAAGCCCAAAGGATAAAATAGCTACCATTCACGCTCTTGCGACTCACCCTAGCTATCGTGGTGGAGAGCAGAGCAAAAGGCTGTTGATAGATATTGAGAATTATTGCCGAGAGGCAGGCGATATTGCTATTCATCTAGACGTAATCGATACAAACATACCTGCATACAAGCTTTACACACGAAATGGCTATAATATGATAAAGCAAATCGAAATGTATTATGAGGTTGTTGGCACAAGAGAATTCTGGATGCTTGAAAAGTTATTATAAATTAAAAAGGCACTCTTTTTAAAGAGTGCCTTTTATTTAGGTGGTGAATATTTTTATAGTATTCCAGTTTCTTCGATACGCTTGTTGAAGAATTTGATTGGGTTTTTGAACAGCCATCTAACGAATGTTCCTAAGAATATTGCTATTACGCCATATGCTGCAAGTTTTAGTAAATCCATCCAGTAGTCACCAGCGTATGTGCCACAGACACATTCTCTCATTGCGTTGATAACAAAGGTGAATGGTGTGTATGGATAGATTGCTCTGAATAATGTTGGTGTGACATGTATTGGGAATGTACCACCAGAGCCACCTAGCTGTAACACAAGCATAATTACTGCAACAGCCTTGCCCATATCACCGAATGCAACTACTAACGAGTAGATGAACATTGAGAATATCAATCCTGCAAATACACCAGAAAGAATGAATTTGAACGGATGGAAGCATTGAATCCTTAAGAAACATAGGTCGCCCACGCATATGATGAGGGATTGAATTATTGCAAATAATGAAAATAGCAGTCCTCGACCAGCATATTCCTGGAATGGCTTTACATTTCCAAGTTCTTTCTTTTTCTTAACATTTGTTTTGAACACAGCGACTAGGATGATAGAGCCTACCCAAATAGCAAGCGTGCTATAGAATGGTGCCATTGCTGTGCCATAGTTCTCGATTGCATACACCTTTTCGGTGTCAATCTGCACTGGACAAGCAAGGAATTCGCCAATATCCTCATTGCTACCAGAGGTCAAATTCACTATTGTGTTGATGACTTCGCTTTCGGACAGGGAGCTAATTTTATCTGTTAAATCCGTCAAATCCTTTTCACAGCTGTCCAGCAATTCTGTTAGTGATGATGACATATTTTTGCTAGCACTGAGTGAGCTGTTGAGTGTGGATGCAAGCGTTTTCATTGTTGGCGCTTGGGTGTCAATCTTTGTGATGATATTCGACAAATCAGATAGAACAGTTAGTAGTGAGGTCACCATTGACTCAAGCTTTGGCTTGACATTCTTGTTGTAGTCGCTTGTTACTGTTTTGATTGATTTTGAAATTTCATCGATTGTTGCAGCTATGCTAGAGGCATATTGCTTTGGATTGTCACTATTCATCGCTTTGTTGATGACTGATAGTGTTGATTTTAGCTTTGTGTTAATGCTTTCAAGTTTTGTGATAGCGTTATCAAACGCTGAAATATCAGATGGCAAGGATTCTTTGATAGAATTAAGTGTTTCTGTTAATGAGTCTAGCTTGGTGCTGACCTCGTTAATGGTTGTGTACGCCTTGCCTAGCTCGGTCTTTACCTCTGTGTTTGTTGAGCCACCAACAGCAGTAATCGTTTTTGACAGCTCGTCTAATGACGCTGATGCCTCGTTTAGCACCACGTCAACTGAGCTAGTGATTGATGATACAGATGCAGAAGTAATTTTAACTACGTCCTGAGTGTCCTTGACTACGGTGTCTGCATTTTTCAGCACCTCTTGAAGATTGTCGTTTGATAGCGATTTGCCAAGATCGTTTGTAAGCTTCATTACGTCATCAAATCCGTCTAGCGTCTTTCTGACAGCATTAACGGTTGATTTTGCTTCTGTCAGCTGTTTAACTAGAGTGTTGAGCATTGCATCATTATTTTCACCAGTGACCTCACCAACTACGGTGCCTAGCACCTTTTCGGATATGCCGACAACAGTTTGCACGAAGCTTTCGTTAACCTCTGTTTGCACTGTTTCGACCACCTTGTCGGTGATTTTTGTTGCGATAGCGTTTTTCTTCTCGTTGGCATAGTAGGTGATTTTTGGCTGATGGTAGTCAGAGGTTATGATAGATGCAAGATTTTTGCTAAAATCCTTTGGCACCTCGATAGCAGCGTAGTATTCGCTAGCCATAACCCCATCCATACCAGTCTTTTTGTCGACAAATTGCCAGTCAATAGCGTCATTTGCCTTTAGGTTAGACTCTATTTGTTCACCGACATTGATGCTGATATCCTTGTATGTACAGCCCTCATCCTCTATGATAACAGCAACCTGCATATTGCCAGTGCTACCATATGGGTCCCAGTTTGCGTATATGTTTATCCAAGCGTATAGCGATGGCAAAACAGCCACACCAACAGCAAGAATAATTGCCATAGAGTTTGTGAATATCTTTTTTAAATCTCGTTTGAATATCTTAAAAATCATATTTATCACTCCTCATCCTCTTCGTCGACTATCAAATCATCACGCTCGATAAATATGTCGTATTTGCCATAATCGAGCTGGTCATCATCATTCAAAAATGGTATAACCTTGTCATCAATCAAGTATTTTACATAGTCTAAAATTAAAAACAGGAATACATTAAAGAATATAATCATTATCCACTGTATTAGCCATGCCATTATGTCACCAGTTTTGCTACCTAGTAGGCAGGCGACTATGGTGAATAACACAAATAATACAGCTACCACTACTTTTGCAATCTTCAGATATTTACAGCCTCTGGTGTATTGCTCGATTAGTTTTTTTCGTATAAATTCATATTTTATTGCAAGCTTTTGGTCGTGAGTTAGCTCTTCGTTTTGCTTGTTTTCGTCCATATTTAACCCTTCTTTTTATACAAGTGTATAAATATTATAGCTCTTATAATTGCCAAGTCAATAAACAGGTTTTAAAATTTATAGTAATTTGGGGTGATTTGTATAGAATTTTGCATTAAAATTTGCTATAATATTGATGAAATAAATATTGGAGAATTATATGAAGAAATTTTTTGCAATTAGTGGTGGGGTGCTGTTTTTTGTTATTATGGTGGCGCTACTGCTGTTCGGTAGAGTGGATAGTGCAAGGGTTGTTGTTGCGACTGACACCCATTATCTGTCATCTAGCTTGAATGATGGCGGTGAGGCATTTACATATATGCTAAATAATTCTGATGGCAAGCTTGTACAGTACTGTGACGAGATTTTTTCAGCGTTCAGTGATGATATTGTTGAGCAGAAACCGGACGTTGTTATTCTTAGTGGAGATTTGACCTTTAATGGCGAAAAGGCAAGCCACGAGGATTTTGTAAAAAAGCTTGATTACATACAGTCAAATGGTGTACAGGTGCTCGCTATTCCTGGCAATCACGATATCAATCGTACCTCTGTTCAGTATGAGGGTGACAAGTTTAACAGAACAGTGAGCATTAGCGCTAGTGACTACAAGGATATGTACTACAATTTTGGTATGGCACAGGCAGAGAGCGTTGATGAGCACTCGTTCAGCTATCTATATAAGGTGAACAAGGATTTGTATGTGCTTATGCTCGATACGAATGCCTTTGGCTCTAATTTTGTGCAGGATAGCTCATACGAATGGATTGAGAATCAGCTAAAATTTGTAAAACAGAAGCATGCAAAGGTTATATCCGTTAGCCATCAAAATTTGTTTGCGCATAATGAACAGCTATCCTTTGGATATCAGCTGTATGACGCTGATGAATTGCTGGATTTGTTAAATAAATATAAGGTAAAATGCCACCTTAGTGGTCATATTCACCTTCAGCATTATATGCAAGATGGTGTGACCGAAATTGTGACCTCGTCAATGCTTGTTGCACCAGTACAGTATGGTGTTATCGACTTTGATGGCAGATTTAAGTACGAAACAAAGAGGGTAAATGTTAAGGCTTGGGCAGAGAGAAATAATATCGACAATGCTGATTTGCTTGGCTTTGACGAATATTCGGTCGATTTCTTCAAGCACAGTGGCTCTAGTAGAACGATGGCACAGCTCATCGAGGCAAATATACCTAATGATGATAAGGAGCTATTGGCAAACACCTTTGCAGAAATAAACTATTGTTACTTTGCTGGTATTAAGTGTGATACCGATGACCTAACTGACGGAATAAACATGTGGATGATACAGAATGAGTTCATCAAGAAATATATGGAAACAATGCTTGATGAGGCAGAGTATGACTACAATAGAGTTATAGTAAAGTAAATAATAAATATTTATTAAAAGGGATAGCATTTGTTATCCCTTTTTGTTATAATATATGTATATTTTTGCTAGGAGAATATGTATGCACAATCATAATCGTAGTGTTAACGACAGAGATGAGCTTTTTGCTCTAGTAAAATACATGGCTAGTCATAATGAGTCACATACAAATGAGCTACGCTCTCTACTGGACAAACTCGATTTTGCTAGTGATGAGGCAAGGGATGATTTAGCTAGGGCGATTGAGCATTACAGTGCTGGCAATGATTTGATGAACAAAGCGTTAGAGCTTTTGACACAGGGGGAGTAATATGTGCCTTTCTACAGCGTACAGGAACGAGATTTCTGATGACACAGCGATTATGAACAATGTTATGGAGATAGAGTGTAGGGATGGCGAGGTCGTTTTGACCGACCTTATGGGACGCACCTGTGCTATCGAGGGCACTCTGCTAAAGGCTAGCCTAACTGATGGCTTCGTTATTTTAAAAACAGCGTAGGTATATTATGAACAAGACTACTATTATCGCCTTGGTTGGCAAGGGTGGAGTGGGCAAGACCTCATTGTCTGCTATCACTGTTCGTCTTTTGTCCGAGGCTTATCCTGATAAAAAAATACTTGCTATCGATGCTGACCCTGCTGTTGGTCTTGCGACGGCACTCGGTGTTGACGTTGTGTCGACTGTCGATGATATTCGCAAATCGTTTGTGCAAACAGTTGAGGGTGGCAATACTAGGGCTGCTATCGAGATGCTAGGTGAGGCAAAGTACCAAATGTTCGATGCCTTGGTCGAGATGGACAATGTGTCATTTCTTGCTATCGGCAGACCAGAGGCTGCAGGCTGTTACTGTAAGGTCAATGCTTATCTAAAAGAGATGATAAGTATGATTGCTGACAATT
Source organism: uncultured Clostridia bacterium (assembly GCA_937876375.1). Taxonomy (GTDB): domain Bacteria; phylum Bacillota; class Clostridia; order Oscillospirales; family Acutalibacteraceae; genus Eubacterium_R. The sequence goes on from CALEHY010000027.1 coordinate 16,637, forward strand.
TTGACTATGTTGTTATTGATGGCGAGGCTGGAATAGAGCAGGTCAATCGTCGTGTTATGGAAAAGGTCACCCATCTTATCCTTGTGTCTGATGCTAGTCGCAAGGGCTTGCAGGTGGTGAACACTATACACAAGGTTGCTGGTGAGCTAGTTATGTTTGACAAGGCTGGACTCATCATCAATCGTATGCCGGATATGTCACTTGTTGACAGTATTGACACTGGTGATATTGAGCTTTTAGCTTGTATCCCAGATGATAGGGATATGGCTCTGTCAGATATGATGGGCAACAGCGTATTTCAGCTGAATGATGACACTAGCGTGATTACTGGAGCAAAATCTGCTCTTAAAAATATTGGAATTTTATAGGACTAGATATGAAATTATATGATGAATGTATAATTGGCGTTGAGAATGCGTTAAAGGACTGTGATACTAGGTCGCTGGATTTTGCAAAATCGACTTGGCGTGATGCTGGTGAAAAACAGATGATTTTTCAAAATGATACAGCGTTCGAGCTAGGTGGTGGCGATTTGCCAGCGATTAGCAGTATTGCACTGACGGACAATGCTGATTATGTTCCTTGCGATGAGGTCATCCTCTGTGGCAAGGATTTGAACGAGATAAAGGCTGACACACCATTTGCTAGGATAGCAATTCTTCGTGTTAATGAGAGTGATATGGGCGATGGTGAGGCACTCTACCAGTCTATTAGAAAGATGGAATATACTCGTTATCATACTAACCCAGAGGGTTATATGATGAGGATATCAGCATTTTCTGGTAGAGAGGCTGTAAGGGTCAGCAAATCTGCTGTGAAAAAGGGCATGACCTTTGCTGATATAGGCAAGCTGTTTGTTGATGCTTATCACAAACAGGCACAGGTCGAGGCTGTTCGTCTGTTCTTTATCACAGAACCAAGCTTTGACTACGACGAATTAAAGAGAATTATGAAAAAATCAGAGGATATTACAAAGGCACTAGACCATCTTATGAAGGACTTGAAGATGGACTGTGAGTTCTGCAAGCTACAGGATGTATGTGCCGAGGTTGAGGCATTAATGTAATATCTTGAAAAAAGATAAACAAAGGATTATAATATCTGTTAGTATATTTTAGAGGTGATAATATGAATATTTTTGAGGCTATTAATGCGTTATGCGAATACGGTATTAAGCAAGGATTGATTGAGGCTGTTGATAAGACATACACCATCAATTCTGTTTGTGCTGCACTAGAGCTTGATGCTTACGAGGAGAATGATTGTACAGCAGACGAGCTAGAGGATATCTTGGCAGCAATCCTTGACTACGCTTGCGAAAATGGTCTGTGTGAGGACAGTATTGTGTATCGTGATTTGTTCGATACAAAGATTATGGGTCTGCTCACTCCAAGACCTAGTGAGGTAATCAAGAAATTTAACGACCTTTATGCCGAGTCACCAGAAAAGGCTACAGATTACTATTATCATATCTCTCGCAAGAGTGATTATATCAGAGAATATAGAGTTAAGAACGACCTTAAATGGATTACAAAAACAGAGTATGGCGATATTGATATCACCATCAATCTGTCCAAGCCAGAGAAGGACCCAAAGGCTATTGCTGCTGCACTAAAGGCAAAGCAGGTGTCTTATCCAAAGTGTCTACTCTGCAAGGAGAATGAGGGCTATGCTGGTAGAGTCAATCACCCAGCTAGACAGAATCATCGTATTATCCCTATCACACTTGGTGGCAAGGATTTCTTCGTTCAGTATTCACCATATGTATATTACAACGAGCATTGCATCGTGTTCAACAGTGAGCACACCCCTATGAAGATAGACAAGGCTGCTATCGAAAAGCTACTTGATTTCTTGGAGCTATTTCCACATTATTTCATCGGCTCAAATGCTGGTCTGCCTATCGTTGGTGGCTCAATTTTGACACACGAGCATTTTCAGGGTGGTCATTACGAGTTCGCTATGGCAAAGGCTCCTGTTGAAAAGAGTTTTACTATCAAGGGTTTTGAGGATATCGAGGCTGGTATCGTAAAATGGCCTATGAGCGTTGTTCGTATCGCTGGCAAGGACAAGCAGAGAGTTGCTGATTTGGCTGGTGTTATTTTCAATAATTGGGAGAACTACACTGATGAGGAGGCATTTGTCCTAGCAGAGACTGATGGCGAGCCACACAACGCTATCACACCTATCACTCGTATGCGTGATGGCAAGTTTGAGGTTGATTTGGTGCTTCGTAACAATATCACTACACCTGATTATCCTATGGGATATTATCACCCACACCCAGAGCATCATCATATTAAGAAAGAGAATATCGGTCTTATCGAGGTTATGGGTCTTGCTGTTCTACCATCTCGTCTAAAGGCAGAGATGGCTAGCCTTGCTGACGCTATCATTGCTGGCAAGGACATTAGAGCAGATGAAGAGCTTGCAAAGCATGCTGATTGGGTTGACCAAATCAAAGCAAAGCACGATATCACCAAGGATAATGTTGATGAGGTGCTTCGTGAGGAGATTGGTATCGTATTTACCGAGATTTTGGAGCAGTGTGGCGTGTTCGACAGAACAGAGAAGGGCAAGGCACAGTTCGTAAAGTTTATGGAGAGCGTAGAATAATATGTTTAACTTTCATACACATACCTATCGCTGTGGTCACGCAAAGGGCACTGATGAGGAGTATGTACTAGCTGCTATCAAGATGGGCTATGACACAATCGGCTTCTCTGACCACGCCCCATATGTTTTTCCTAACGGTAGTGAAAGTGGCTTTCGTGTAAAACAAAAGGACGCTAGGGATTATGTCGACAGCGTTCGTGACCTGCAAGAAAAGTATAAGGACAAGATAGATATCAAGCTTGGATTTGAGCTAGAATATTTTCCACTCTTACATGAGAATGAAATGGAATACTTGTCCCAGTTTGGCTATGACTATCTTATTCTTGGTCAGCATTTTACTGACAATGAGTACGAGCCTTATGCAAAATATACTGGCACAAAGACTGACAGTGTTGTTGCACTAGATAAATATATTAGTCAGGTTATACTTGGTGCAAAGACTGGGGATTTTACCTATGTCTGCCACCCAGATTTGATTAATTTTACTGGTGACAAGGAGATATATCTCAAAAAGATGAGATATATGATTGAAAGACTAAAAGAGATTGATATTCCGTTAGAATTTAATTTTTACGGATTCTTTGAGCAGAGACAGTATCCAAACTATGATTTTTGGAAGATGGTTGCAGAGGTTGGTAACCGTGTTGTCATCGGTCTTGATGCTCATTGGCCTGGTGTGTATGAGGATAGTGAAAATCTTGAGTTAGCACACCAGTATTTATCATCACTTGGTATCACTCCAATGGGAGAATTAAAGATTTAATTTGGTGAGGAATTATGCAGAATTTTAAGAAATGGGCAAAGACACCACCTATGGGTTGGAACAGCTGGGATTGCTTTGGTGCTGCTGTTACAGAGGCAGAGCTTATCGCTAATGCTGACTATATGGCAGAGCATCTAAAGGATTATGGCTGGCAGTATGTTGTGTGCGATATCCAGTGGTATGAGCCTAACGCAAAGGACAACGACTATAATAATTTTACAGAGCTTAATATGGACGAGTATGGCAGACTTTTGCCAGCACCAAATCGTTTTCCTAGCTCTGCTGATGGCAAGGGCTTTAAGCCTATTGCTGACTATGTACATTCACTTGGGCTAAAGTTTGGTATCCATATTATGCGTGGTGTACCTCGTCAAGCTGTCGCAAAGAATTGCAAAATCCTTGGTAGCGACAAGACCTGTCGTGATATCGCCCATCATTTTTCTGTATGTAGCTGGAACACTGATATGTACGGCTTGCAAAATAGGGCAGAGTCACAGCTATACTACAATTCTATTATTAATATGTATGCTGACTGGGGTGTAGATTTTATCAAATGTGATGATATCTGTGTCACCGAGTTCAGACGATGGGACAATCCATATACTGCTGATTATGAGATAGAGATGCTACGAAATGCTATCGACAATTGTGGCAGAGAAATTGTTCTGTCACTATCTCCTGGTCCAGCACCTAGAGACAAGAGTGACCACCTTTGTGCTAACGCTAATATGTGGCGACTAACTGGCGATTTTTGGGACTGGTGGGGTCCTTTATATAATATGTTCGATAAGTGCAAGGAATGGGAGGGCGTTACCTCTGTTGGTAATTATCCAGACTGTGATATGCTACCACTTGGTCGACTTAGCAAGAACGGTACTTGCCACGGACCACAGAACAGAATGACCCAGTTCACACAGGATGAGCAATATACACTTATGACATTATGGGGTATATTCAAGAGCCCACTTATGATGGGTGGCAATATGCCAGAGAATGATGAGTTTACTCTGTCGCTAATGACTAATCGTGCATATTGTGATATGTACCATACTTCGTTTGGTGCTAGACAGGTGCTTCGTGATGAAAAGAACAACAAGGGCACTATCATCTGGTCATCAAATGGAAAGGGCTGTAAGTATCTTGCTGTGTTCAATACTGATACTAAGGCAAGAAATATTAAGGTCGACTTGACCTCAATCCTTATGCCAGATACATACTACGATATTACAGAGATTTGGTCTGGCGACAATATTGGCAAAAAGAAAAACAGCTTCACCATCAAGGTCAATCCTCATGGCACAAAGCTGTTGATAATTAGATAAAACAAAAGCAGTGTGATAATCACACTGCTTTTTTGTTATATGTTATATGTCATTACTGTTTCGATGAACTGGGTGTTTAGGAATTGCTTTTGGCTAGCGATGGCAAATCCCTTTGACTCGAAAAATGCGATTAGTTTTCTGCTAAATGTCTCGAACATGAGAATATAGTTGTTCTCCTGTGCGATATTGATAGCCTCGTCAACTAGCTTCACAATGCTCTCAAAATCTGTGTCACAGTTAGCGTATAGAGTCATTACTCTGCACTCTCTAGTAGGTGGAACGAGTATCTCGAATATTTCCTCCAAATTCTCTCTGTGAGCGAAGACATTGCTGGAGGTCTTGAATCTCTTCATTGAATGAGCACCCTTGCCCTTGAACTTGTATTCAAATGTTGTTGGGTCAACAAGGCTGATGAGTGATTTTGACTCCTCGTCATACAGCAGCTCGTCGTATCGTGACCATTCGTATATATAATAGTTAAAATAAGAATTGATAAAATCCTGTCGCTTGCTGAGCATAGGGCAGAAGAACATAAATAAAGGGTCCTTGTTTAGCTTTGGCGCTAGGACATTATTAATTTCTTTAATTAATCCAGTGCTTGCCTTTTGTAGTTGCAACAGAAATCCCCCCTTTATCAAAAAATATTGTACTATGCTTTAAAAAATTTTTCAAGTGTTATTGTGTTATTTTTGTTGTATCTTCTTTGTTTAGTTTCTTTACTATAGCAGAGAACATAACTACGCTCATAATTATGCAGATGACATCAGCGATTGGCTGTGACCAAATCAGACCCTCTAGTCCTACAAAATGGTCCATAATGAACAGTAGTGGTAGATATACTAGACCCTGCCTGCCAGCAGCTAGGATAAGGGATTGTATGCCCTTGCCCATACCTTGGAATGCAAAGTTGATGATGAACATTATTCCAAGTACAGCTCCAGGTGCCATAAGTGCTGTTAGCATCTTTATACCGTATGCGATAACATCAGCATCGTTGATGAACACACCGATAACCTGTTTCCTAAATCCGATATAGAATAGCGTTACACTAGCGCCGATGATGATATTACATACCATACCGAATTTAATACTGTCTTTCATACGCTTGTAGTTCCTTGCACCGTAGCAGTATCCAATCAGTGGCTGAATACCTTGTGCAATACCGATTTGGAACATAACGACAAGCATATTTGCCTTCATCGCTACACCCATAGCCGCAACAGCATCGTCGCCATATCGTGCTAGGAACATATTGATAACAATGTTTGATATACTCATCAAGAGATTGTTTAGCGCAGCAGGTGTACCAACGCTGATGACATTCTTTGCAATACCATCCTTTGCAGAATAACGCTTTGGTGTGATGGATAGTATCGACTTTCCTCTCAAAAAATAGATGAGAAAATATAGTATAGTTAGTGCATTACCGATAACTGTTGCTATCGCTGCACCCTCTGCACCCTTGCCAAATCCGAATGGCATATAAAATCCGAATAGCTTGTCACCCTTGTTAAGAATGAATATAGGGTCAAGAATAATATTAGCTACTTGACCAATGATAACGCCGATAACGCTGTCCTTTGCTGCACCCTCACCACGCATAAGGTTGCTACAGGTGATGCCTGTAATCAGAAGTGGAGAGCATATCATCAGCCAAAATAGATAGTCAGTAGCGTAGCCAATGGTGTTGTCCGACGCTCCAACCATTCTCAGTATCCTCTCTCTAAATAGCATAAACACTGTTGAGAAAATAATACCACAAATAATTGCTGTGTAGATACAGAATGATGAAATGGTCTTTATTCTGTCACGCTTGCCCTCGCCAAGTGAACGACTGATATATGCACAGCCACCTACACCAAATAGGTTGCCAGTAGCCATAAACATTAGATATAGTGGCATAGATATGCTGACAGCAGCGACCTGATTAGCATCGCCAGTCTGACCTACAAAAAATGTGTCAGCAAGGTTGTATATAATATTGATAAGCATACCAAGAACGCTAGGAATAGCCAGCGCAGCAACAGCTTTTGGTATCTTGTATTCGCTAAAAATTAATGTGTTGTCCTTTGCCATAGTTAAAATAGTAAATCAGTTAGATTTACAAAGTCCTCCATAGTCAATCTTTCTGCTCTAATGCTTTGGTCCAGTCCAAGCTCGTTTAGAGCATTGATGATATCATTTTTTGATTTGCCGAGTGTGTTTGATAGACAGTTAACCAGTGTCTTTCTTCTCTGTGAGAATGCCGCCTTGACTAGTGAGAAAAACTGTTTTTCGTTCTTCACCTTGAATTCCGGCTCATTTCGTAGCTTGATTTTTATCACAGCAGAGTCAACCTTTGGTGATGGCATAAAGCTTTCACGACCGACATTGAACAGTATCTCTGCCTCTGCGTAGTAGTTTACAGCGACACTCACAGCACCAGCGTCCCTAGAGCCGATTGGCGCACATAGTCGTTCTGCAGCCTCTTGCTGTACCATTACCTCGATTTCGCTGATTGGTAGATTGCTCTCTAGCAGTGTCATCACGATAGGTGAGGTGATATAGTATGGTAGATTGGCACATACCTTTATATCGTCACAGCCGTCAAAATGCTCTGCAATAATTTTGTTTAGGTCTAGCTTCATAGCGTCGCCACATACTAGCTCAAAATTGTCGTAGTCAGCCAGTGTTTCGTCCAACACTGGATATAGCCTTTGGTCTAGCTCGATAGCAACGACCTTGCCAGCAACCTCGCATAGCTCCTTTGTCAAGACGCCTATGCCAGGTCCAATCTCTAGCACACCAGTTTTTTCGTTAGCATTCAGCATATCAGCCATTGTTGGACACACGTCAGCGTCTATTAAAAAGTTTTGACCTAACGCCTTTGAAAATGTGAAGCCGTGCTTTGTCAATATTCTGTTTACTGTATTGTAGTCACATAGATTGTATTTCATATTCGACCCCTCATTTTTAATTCAAGTATGCATTTTAACACAATATATTAGATATATCAACAAAAAAATAACTATTTTTTTATTAATATTTAACAAATATTCTTTTGACTTTAATAATATCTGTGATATAATATCCATTAGTGAAAATTTTGTACAAGGAGATAGGCTATGCTAAAAAAACTAGCTAAATACCTAAAGGGTCTGTGGTATTTGTGTATCATCAGTGCTATGGGTATGATTATAGAGGCTATATGTGAGCTATCGCTTCCTACTATGGCGAATAGAGTGTACGAAACAGTGTACAACGCTCAAGGTGGCAATGCTAATGAGATTAAGTCATATATCATTACTACTGGACTAATTATGTTCGGCTTGGCTGTTATCGGTCTTGTTGGTGGATTAGCTACTATGAAGGCATCATCTGTTGTGGCACAGAGATTCTCATATCGTTTGAGAGGTGATGTGTACAATAAAATCAGCGATTTTTCTTTTAGAAATATCGATACATTTTCTACCTCGTCACTTACCACAAGATTAACTAATGATATCACTATGCTACAGAACACATTGATGATGGGATTGCGTCTTTTGGTGCGTGCTCCAGCGTTGATGATTGTTTCAGCGTTCTTTGCTGTGCGTATTAATGCAAAAATGTCAGTTATTTTGCTTGTTTTGTTGCCTGTGATTGCTGTTGTAGTAGCACTTTTGCTCAAATTTGGTTATCCAATGTTCAAGAAAATGCAAAAGAAGATTGATAATCTCAACAGAGTTGTTCAAGAAAATCTTATCGGCATTAGAGTTGTTAAGGCTTATGTCCGTGAGGATAGGGAAAAGGGCAAATTCCACAACGCATCTGACGATTTGTCAAATCAGGGCGCCAAGGCAGCTGGTCTTATCATCACAGCGATGCCTATTATGATGCTGATGATGAATGTCGTTATTGTGTTTATTTACTATAAGGGTGCTAACGACGCTGCAAGTGGTATTATGGACGTTGGTGAAATATCAGTTCTTGCGTCATATATTATCCAGGTGCTTATGAATATTATGATGGTGTCAATGATGCTCCTACAGCTTGCTAGAGCAAAGGCTTGTGGCGACCGTGTTGTTGAGGTACTTGATACTGATATTGATATCAAAAATCCAGAGAATGCCTTTGTTCCACAGTCACCAAAGGGCAAGATTGAGTTCAAGGGCGTTGATTTTGGCTATCACGATGATGACAAGGTGCTAGAGGATATAACCTGTACTATGGATGCAGGTAGTATTGTTGGTATTATCGGTTCAACTGGTTGTGGCAAATCTAGTCTTGTTAATCTTATTCCTAGATTATATGACATTAACAGTGGTGCTGTTTTGGTCGATGGTGTTGACGTTAGGGAATATGACATTAAGGCGCTTCGTGATATTATCGGTGTTGTACTACAGAAGAATGTGCTTTTCTCTGGTAGTATTAAGGATAATATTAAATGGGGCAATCCTAATGCTACTGATGATGAGATTATCGCTGCTTGCAAATCTGCACAGGCACATGATTTTATTCTAGAACAGCCAGATGGATATGATACTGACTTGTCACAGGGTGGACTAAATCTATCTGGTGGACAAAAGCAGAGACTTTGTATCGCTCGTGCTATGATTAAGAAACCGAAGATTTTGATTTTGGATGATTCGACCTCTGCTGTTGATACAGCTACAGAGTCAAAGATTAGAGAAAGCTTTTATAACGAGCTAAAGGACACCACTGTGCTCATCATCGCACAGCGTATCTCATCTGTACAAAATGCAGACAAGATTATCGTTCTCGATGATGGAAAAATTGATATGATTGGTACTCACGATGAGCTAATGCAGAGCAGTGAGATTTACCAAGAGATATACAAGACACAGCAAAAGGGGGTGCGTGAATAATGCCAGGACCTGGAGGAAGAAATTTCGCAGCACCTAAGCCAAAGAATGCAAAAAAGACCTTTGGCAGATTGCTAAAATATATTGGCAAGAGCAAGTATTTGTTGATAATTGTATTTTTAATGCTTGTGCTTGGCACATTGTGCCAGACTGGTGCGTCATATTGGCTAAAGCCTATCTTGAACGACGTTCAGTCGTCTATTGTTGCTGGTACATTTGCTACTGAGGGTGTTCGCCAGCTAATGAAGAATCTTGCTATCGTGTCATCATTTTATGTTGGTGCATCACTTTTTATCTTTATTCAGTCAAAGATTATGGTAGGTATCGCATACAAGACGACGAATATCATCCGTAAGGATCTGTTCGATCATATGCAGACATTGCCACTGTCCTATTTTGACTCAAAGACACATGGCGAGATTATGTCACGCTTCACCAACGACGTCGATAATGTTCAAATGATGCTGGAGCAGACTATCGTTCAGCTTGTGTCATCTATTTTCTCATTCATCAGTATTGTTGTAATGATGATCGTACTAAAATGGCAAATGTTCCTTGTTGCTTGTATATTCCTTGTGATAATGCTAGTTAATTCTATCAATATTGCCAAGCATACTAGAAAGTATTACAAGGCACAGCAGGCTGCACTTGGTGAGATGAATGGTAATATCGAGGAAACTGTTGAGGGTATGAAGGTCGTTAAGGTCTTTAATCACGAGAACGAGGCTATCAATGAGTTCAATGGCTTGAATGATAAGTATCGTCAGGTTGCTACAAAGGCTAATTTTTATAGTGGTATTATGGGTCCTTGTTCAACCGGTATCAACAATGCATCGTATGCTACTATCGCATTGACTGGCGCTATGTTAGTACTTGCTGGCTCACTTGATATAGGTACATTCTTCACATTCCTTAGCTATTCAAAGCAGTTTACACAGCCTATTAATCAGATAATGAACCAGATGAACAATATCTTTTCTGCACTTGCTGGTGCTGAAAGAGTGTTTGAGATTATGGATATGGATAGCGAGGTCGACGAGGGCACAATTACTCTTGAAGAGGTAAAGACAGAGAATGGCAAAAAGTGGTACTGGGTTGATGGCGACAATCGTATCCCAGTAGAGGGCAAGGTCGTATTTGACAATGTTACATTCTCATATGTTGAGGACAAGGTTGTGCTAAACGATATCAGCCTATATGCGAAACCATCACAGAAGATTGCATTTGTTGGCTCAACTGGTGCTGGCAAGACCACTATTACAAATCTTATTAATCGCTTTTATGATATCCAAGAGGGCACTATTACCTATGATGGTATTGATATAAAGAGGATTAAAAAGGCTGACCTTCGTCATTCGCTTGCTATGGTGCTACAGGATACACATTTGTTCACTGGTACAATTATGGACAATATCCGATATGGTAGACTTGATGCTACTGATGAGGAGTGTATCGAGGCTTCAAAGCTTGCTTCAGCACATTCGTTCATTAAGCATCTGCCACAAGGATATGATACCGAGATTACAGCTGATGGCGACAATTTGTCCCAAGGACAACGCCAGCTGCTTGCTATCGCTCGTGCTGCTGTTGCTGATCCACCAGTAATGATACTTGATGAGGCTACTTCATCTATCGATACAAGAACAGAGGCTCATATTGAGCACGGTATGGATAGACTTATGGTTGGCAGAACAGTGTTTGTTATTGCACATAGATTGTCCACTGTTCGCAACTCTAATGCTATTATGGTACTTGAGCACGGCTCAATCATCGAGCGTGGTGATCACGATGCTCTATTAGAGCTAGAGGGTAGATATTATGAGCTTTGCACTGGCAAGGCACAATTAAGCTAAATAATTACAAATTTTTACAAATGCAAAATTATTTGAAAAAATGCTTTACAAAACGATTTTATCGTGCTATAATTAACCCAAATTACTATGAATAATTATATAAATCGGGGTGTTTTACAATGAAAAAGTTTATTTCTATTGTTATTTCAGTTATCATGGCTGTTTCTGCTATGACTATGGCTACAATTCCTGCACTTGCAGCACAGAGCCCACAGTCAACAACACAGTCTCGTGTTGTTAGCGTTGAGGTTAACGGCTCATCATCAACAGAGGTCACATATTCACCAGATAGCAATGATCCTAACAACATGACATTCACATATACTGGTACATATGATCTTGAAGGTTGGGAGTTCCCAGGTCTTGTAGAGGGTGTTGACTACGATATCCTATCACAGGAAGGCAATTCTATCACTATCGTTATTTACAACGAGGATGCTAATGTTATTGCTAACGCTCTTGTTTCAAAGTCAGAGGAGCCAACAAAGCCAACAAAGCCAGACAATGGCCCTACTTCACCAGATACTGGTGCTATGACAGCAGCAGGTATTGCAGTAGCAGGTGCTGGTGTTGCTATCCTTGCAGCTCTTAAGAAGGACAAGGATGCTGAATAATTAACCATTGATTAAAGACCTGTATTTCGATACAGGTCTTTTTTATTTGATTACTAGCAAAAAGGTGTTTCATATGAGTGAGAAAAATGAAAAGAGAAATAACAAGGTCGCTAGAGTTATACTAACTATTATCGCATTTATTATGATAATTGTTGGCTCTGTTTGGTTCGGCATTTATTTGTATGAACAGCATAGCGCTCCAGAGGAGGAGATCCCTACTACTGTTGCAGAGGTTACAGAGGACAAGCAGCAGTTTGTAAAGAATCCTATCAACTTTGGTGATTTGAAAAAACAGAATGACGAGATTTTTGCTTGGTTAAAGGTACCTGGTACAAAGGTTGATTATCCAGTGTGTCAGAGCACAGTTGCTGATGATTTTTATCTAAAGCATGATGCTTATACTAAACAATGGTCTGCTAGTGGCGCTATATATATCCAGTCGCTTAACACCCAGACGCTTGACGACAGAGTGACTGTTATCTATGGTCATAATGGCTATGGTGACACATTCTTTACAACCTTGCACAATTTTGAGCAAAAGGATTTCTTTGATGAGCATGATAAGTTCTATATCTACACTCCAAATTCGAAGCTCACATACAAGGTCGTATCTGCGTTCAAGTATGATGACCGTCACTTGCTTAACAGCTTTGATATCCAAAATGATAATATATTTAATGAATTTTTATCTATAGTTAAAGACCCAGAGTCTAACAATAAAAATGTTAGGGATTTGGGCAGAGAGCTTACTATTGATGACAATATCGTCGTGCTCTCAACCTGTATTACTAACCAAAAGAGTAATAGATATTTAGTTTGTGGGGTACTAGTTAAAAATGAAGCGACAAATTGATCCTAGCTTAAATAATTCTAATGATAATAGCTTTTCTGTAGAGGATATTATCGGTGTTGCTAATGAAACTGATACCAAGTCTGTTACTGACACAGTGTCGGAAAATGGTATAGAGGAGATTATTGGCAGTATTGCAGGTGTTACACCAAAGCCGGTTGAGATCGTTGACAAGAATTTGTCCTTGTCTGAAAAGCGTGAGACAAGCCATCACTCAAATGGTGAGCATCACCACCATCACCACCATCATCATTCGTCCAGTGGTGAACACCATCATCGCTCATCAAATGGCGAGCATCACCATCATCATTCATCCAGTGGCGAGCATCATCACTCATCGAGTGGTAGTCATCACCACCATTCTAGTGGCTCACACCATTCATCTGGCCACCATCATTCATCAAAATCCTCAAAGAATAAGAAAAAGAAATCAGTAATTAAGAAGATTATTCTTGCTATTATTGCTATTCTCTTGGCAATCCTTGTTGCTATTGCTGGCACATTCTTCTATCTTCAAAATCAGGGTAAGAAGGACGTTAAGCCAGTCATTACCGATTCTGTCGAGTACAAGGAAACTATCGAGTACAAGGGACACACATATCAGTTTAATGAGGATATTGCCTCGTTCGCATTTATGGGTGTCGACCAAAGAGAGTATGTTACTAATGATGAGTCAGATTTCGTTGGTAGTGCCGACGCTGATATTATCGTTACTATAAACACAAAGACTGGCGAGGCAAAGCTCATCTCTATCCCTCGTGATACTATGGTTGACGTTGACGTCTATAGTGAGAGTGGTATGTTCATTAAGAGTGAGAATATGCAGCTCTGTTTGGCATATGCATATGGCGATGGCAAGACTGGTAGCTGTGAAAATGTTATCAAGTCTATGAGTCGTGTGCTATATAATGTACCTATTCAAAAGTATTTTTCACTTAACTTGGATGGTATTGCTCCACTTAACGACGCTATGGGTGGCGTTACTGTTGAGCCTATTCTCAGTATGCCAGAATATGGTATATTCAAGGGACAGACTATTACTCTAAAGGGTGACAACGCTGAGCATTATGTTCGTACCCGTAATACTAACGAGCTAAATTCATCACTGGACCGTGCCGAAAGACAGGTGCAGTATGTTAAGGCGTTTGTTAGTCAGCTCGTGCCAGCAGTTATGAAGGACTTTGGTGTTGTGTCACAGCTATACAATACGGCGTCAAAGTATTCTCAAACAAATATCAAGCTCAGCAATGTGACTTATCTTGCGTCACTTGCTGTGTCGAAGAATGTTACAAGCTTTGAGACTTACTCTATCAAGGGTGAGATGAAGTTGTCCGAAAAAACAGAGCATAGCGATATCGTTTATGCCGAGTTTACACCTGATGAGGATTCGTTGATGGAAACAGTCCTATCAGTGTTCTACACACAAATTGATTAATAAAAAAACGGTCAAATGATTATTCATTTGACCGTTTTCTTTATATTATGCCATATATTTTTTATCTATTGTGCCGTTGATGAAATCGACAACATTTTGTGCTGTTCGTTCGTTCATTGTGACGAATGTTTCTTTTGTGAAAGGTGAGGTGTGTGGCGTTAGTATCACATTATCCACACCCTTTAGCACACAATCTGTGCAAGGCTCAACCTCGTACACGTCGACAGCACCGCCTGCTAGGTGACCACTCTCAATAGCATCTTTCATAGCACTGTAATTAGCGACAGCACCTCTTGAAATGTTGAATAGGTAGCTGTCTTTTTTCATCTTTGCGATAAATTCCTTTGACACCATACCTCTTGTTTCGTCAGTTAGTGGCACATTTATCGACACATAATCGCTCTTTGCCAGTAGCTCATCGAGTGGTAGATACTCTGCATTGTACTCCTCATTCCATTCAGCCTTTGGGTGACGACAGTAGTATTTGATATCCATATCAAGAGCATTTGCTCTTTTTGCGATTTCTTTTCCGATTGCACCAAATCCAACTAGACCAATGACCTTTTTTCTAGCACCAAGGGTCATAATTCTGTTCCATTCGCCACGGTGCATATATTCGCTCTGCAAATCTAGTCGTCGTGCAAAATACATAGTGTAGGCTATTACCATTTCTGCAACAGAAGCCTCTAGTGTGCCAACTGCTCGCAGGATAGCGATATCATTCTGCTTGCAATACTTGGCATCGACATTGTCGTAGCCAATACCTCTTACAGCGACAGCCTTTAGATTAGGACATTGGGACAGAAAATCACCCTGCATTTCTTCAACAGAGGTGATGATAATATCAGCGTCCTTGACCATATCTAGTCTTTCACTGTCAGACTTGAATGCGTAGTCACCATAGTCGATAAATTCGTGTCCAGCGTCCTTGATAATATCAATAGCCTTGCAATCATCGATATTAAAATTTCTAGCAGTGCTAATAACCTTCATGTTTTACCTCATACAAAATGCTCGTCTGATAGTACAGCATGAGCACATTTTATTCCGTCAACAGCAGCTGAAACGATACCACCGGCATATCCAGCGCCCTCACCACAAGGATAAACACCGGATATGTTGCACTGTAGATATTCATCTCGCAGTATTCTAACAGAGCTAGAGCTACGTGTTTCTGGTGCTGTTAGAACAGCGTCGTATAGCTTGAATCCGTTCAGCTTTTTGTCCATCTCGACGATAGCAGATCTCATTGTTTCTGCCACTCTCTGTGGCAAGCATTCGTTGAGATTAGTTAGTGTTACACCAGTAGGACAGGTTGGCTGAACGCTACCTAGAGCCTTTGATTCCTTGTGCTCCAAGAAATCGCCAACTAGCTGTGCTGGTGCTCTATAGTCACCACCTGCTAGCAGATATGCGTTGTGCTCAATCTCTCTTTGGTAATATATTCCTGCAAGTGGGTGCTCTGATGGAAAATCCTTTGGCTCGATACCAACGAGCAGAGCACTGTTTGCATTTTCACCATCTCGTGCAAGGGAGCTCATACCATTAACGATAACACCCTCTTTTTCACTTGCAGCAGCGACAACTGTGCCACCAGGACACATACAGAATGTGTATGCGCCTCGCTCGTGCAGACCGTGGCATGATAGCTTATAATCAGCAGCACCAAGCTTTGGGTGGTCGGAAAATTTGCCATACTGTGCCTTGTTGATTAGGCTCTGTGGGTGTTCAATTCTTGCACCAACAGAGAACGGCTTTTGGATGATTTCAACACCCATATTGTATAGCATTTCGACTGTGTCACGAGCACTGTGACCGATTGCCATAATAACACTGTCGGTCTCGATATCGTATTGCTCACCTTGGTGAACATATGTTACTCCGTGCACAAATCCGTTAGCGACCAATAGCTTTTCTAGCTTGCATTCTAGTTTAACTTCGCCACCAAGACGCTCAATCTTCTTGCGTATATTCTTAACTACGATAGCAAGTCGGTCAGTACCGATATGTGGCTTTGATGAGTAGAGTATCTCCTCTGGTGCACCAGCCTCGTATAGCTCTTGCAGCACCTTGCGAATGAATGGACTCTTGATACCAGTGGTTAGCTTTCCATCAGAAAATGTGCCTGCACCACCCTCACCAAATTGAACATTGCTCTCTTCGTCCAGCTTGCGCTTGGTCCAAAATTCGTTAACGTCCTTTTGTCTAGCATCGATATCCTTGCCACGCTCTAGGATGATTGGCTTTAGTCCAGCCTCTGCAAGAATAATACCAGCAAGCATACCTGCTGGACCAAATCCAACAACGATTGGACGGAATTTTGACGTTCTGTTATTCGCTGGAATTTCGTACTTGTATGGCTTAACTATCTGCACCTTGTTGGACTTGCACTTTGCGACAATTTGTTCCTCATCAAGAGCGATTGTCACATCCACACTGTATGTGAAATGTACGTCGTCCTTGTGTCTAGCGTCGACACTTTTCTTGAATATAGTTAGGTCCTTTATGTACTTTTCATTTAGCTTTAGTATCTTGCTTGCCTTTTGCTTTAGTATGCTCTCGTCATCGTCTAGTGCAAGCTTGATTTCGTTAATTCTTATCATTATTATACCTATTATATATATCGTTTGCTGCTCTTATTCCACTGGAGAATGCGTAGTCGAGATTAAAACCACCACATTCGTACTGGTTATCGGTCAACTCGCCAATAATGTAGAGTAGCTTGTTTGATTTTGACATATTGTTGTCGTCCAGTTCATCGTTTGGCACGCCACCATTAGTGATTTGGGCAAAATCATATCCCTTTGTACCAGTGATGATTAGACGCCAGCTCTTGATACATTTTAGTAACTTGTCCATATCGCCATCAGCTTGACGAGATAGTATGGAGCATAGCTTTTGTGGTAAAATGCCCTCGATAGTACCAAATTTTTCGATATGTGCTTTTATTTCACCAGTGCTCATTTCTGGTACGAAATCGATGATTGCGATTGATTTTTCTTGATTATTCTTCAGCGCATTGTCGTGGATATGCTGGGACAGGTTCATTACTACTATTCCAGATATACCGTAGTCGGCGAATAGTAGCTCGCCATAATCCTCTGCAACGACGCTGCCATTTGTTTCTATCTTAATATTGCACTTGGTACGAATACCTTTTAGTGCTCTGCAATGCTTGCTAGATGATTTTAGCTGAACTAGAGCAGGGGAAAGTGCTGTGACGCTGTGACCTAGCTGTCTTGCAATATCGTATCCACTACCATCAGAGCCTAGTGCAGATTGGCTTTTGCCACCAGTTGCGAGAACTAGTGTCTCACCAGTGAATATGCCCTTGTTAGTATATACATTATATGTGTCGCCCAAGTGCTCCACCTTTGTAACAGTGCAGTCAGTGATGATTTGAATGCCCAGCCTCTCACATTCCTTTGCCATAATATCGACAACAGTGCTTGCTTGGTTGGAGTATGGGTATATTCTGCCCTCACTGTCGCTACGCATAACTAGACCAATGGAGCTAAAGAACTCCCTTGTGCTCTCGTATGATATAGCGTTCTTGTTTGTCATATTGCATCTGCCGTTGCCAGTAGCGTAAATCTTCTTTAGTACACAGTCCAAATGCTCTATTACAGTCACATTGATATTGCTATTATTTTGTTTTAACTTGATAGCACAAGCGATACCACTTGCACCACCACCAATTATTATAGCGTTCATACATTTCCCTCTAAGCTGTTGCTTTTTGTTTAATATATGTTATAATAAATATAAGAAAAAAGCAATATTTATTTAAAAAAGAAAAAAACTCTTGACTATCCTTGACTAATGTGTTATAGTCAATGTACCTCGTCAAAAGGGTTTTATTTTTTTGCCCTTTTTTGACTGAATGCGTTACAGTCGCTACGAGGGAGATTGTTATCGAAATTAATTAGGAGGTGCCAAAATGAGAGTTAAAATAACTTTAGCTTGCACTGAATGCAAACAACGCAATTACAACACAATGAAAAACAAGAAGAACACACCTGACAGACTTGAGATGAACAAGTATTGTCCATTCTGCAAGAAGCACACTCTCCACAGAGAGACAAAGTAACAGGAGGAATATCGATGGCTGAAGAGAAAAAGGCTAAGAAGACAGAGTCTAAGAAGTCAGATAAGAAAAAGTCTGGCAAGGCTAAGAAGAACCCTTTTAAGTCAATCGCAGCATTCTTCAAAAGTGTTAAATCAGAAGGCAAAAAGGTAGTATGGCCTGGTTCTAAGGAAGTATGGAAGAATACCCTTGTTGTTCTCGTAGTTATTTTGATTGTTGGTGTTATCATTTACGCTGTTGACCTTGGTCTTACACAGGGCATGAAGGGTATCAAGCAGCTTGCAAACGACAACACAACAACTTCTGCTGTTTCTGATGATAATTCATCCGAAGGCGTTGAGGTTGATCTCGACGAGGACGCTGATACTGTAACTGAAGCTGCCGAGTAATAAAGGGAGGCACAGTTGATGGAAGAAGCAAAATGGTATGTTGCTCATACATTCTCTGGCTACGAAAACAAGGTAGCTAGCGACCTTCAGATTAAGGTTGAAAATCAAAATCTCACTGATATGATTCAGGAAATCATCATTCCTACAGAGACTGTTGTCGAGATTAAGGACGACGGTACAAAGAAGGAAGTAGAGAGAAAGATTTTCCCATCCTACATTCTTATCAAGATGGTCATGACAGATGAAACATGGTACGTAGTACGTAATACTCGTGGCTGTGCTGGATTCGTTGGACCAGAGGGTAAGCCAGTTGCTCTTACTGAGGACGAGATTAAGCGTCTTGGTGTAGAGAAGGTTACTGTTGAGGTTGCTTACGAGGTTGGCGACATAGTAAATGTAATTGATGGTCCACTAGAGGGCTTTTCTGGCACTGTCGAGTCTATCGACACTGCAAACAACAGCGTACAGGTTATCGTATCAATGTTTGGTAGAGATACAGCTGTTGACTTTGAGCTTGACCAGCTTGAAAAGGTCAGCGAATAATTTAGTAATTCGTAGCTACGGCTACATTTTACCATTGGGTGATATTTATATCATTTGATGAGTGGGAGAAGATATCTTCTTCGCCAAATACCACATTTTTAGGAGGAAAAAATTATGGCTCAAAAGGTAGTAGGTTTAATTAAACTTCAAATCCCTGCAGGCAAAGCTACACCAGCACCACCAGTTGGTCCTGCACTAGGTCAGCACGGTGTTAATATCGTAGCATTCACAAAGGAATTCAATGACAGAACAAAGAACGACGCAGGTCTTATCATTCCTGTAGTTATCACAGTATACGAGGATCGTTCTTTCACATTCGTAACAAAGACTCCACCAGCTGCTGTTCTTATCAAGAAGGCATGTGGTCTCGACAAGGCTTCAGGTGTTCCTAACAAGACAAAGGTTGCAACAATTTCAAAGGCTGATATTCAGAAGATCGCTGAAACAAAGATGCCTGACCTAAATGCTGCATCTCTTGAGGCTGCTATGTCAATGATCGCAGGTACAGCTCGCAGCATGGGTGTAGTTGTAGAAGACTAATTCCCCGTGTGGGAGGAAAAACGAAAATCCGATTAACCACTGGAGGTAATTTAAAATGAAACACGGAAAGAAATATACAGACGGCGCAAAGCTAATCGATCGCGCTGTACTATACACAGAAAAGGAAGCTCTTGATCTCGTAGCACAGACTGCAAAGGCAAAGTTTGACGAGACAGTAGAGGTTCATGTACGTCTTGGTGTAGACTCTCGTCATGCTGACCAGCAGGTTCGTGGCGCAGTAGTTCTTCCAAATGGTACTGGTAAGGACGTTAGAGTTGCAGTATTCGCAAAGGGTGACCTTGCAAAGGCTGCTTTAGAGGCTGGCGCTGACGTTGTTGGCGATGCAGACCTTGTAACAAAGATTCAGGGTGGCTGGATGGATTTCGACGTAGCTATCGCATCACCTGATATGATGGGCTTCGTTGGTCGTCTAGGTAAGGTTCTTGGTCCTCGTGGTCTTATGCCATCACCAAAGGCTGGCACAGTAACACCTGACGTTGCTAAGGCTGTTCAGGAGGCTAAGGCTGGTAAGATCGAGTATCGTCTTGACAAGACAAACATTATTCACTGCCCAATCGGTAAGGTATCATTCGGCACAGACAAGCTTCTTGAGAACCTTAACGCACTTCTTGATGCAGTTATCAAGGCTAAGCCAGAGGCTGCAAAGGGTCAGTACATTAAGTCTTGCGCAGTAGCTTCAACAATGGGCCCTGGCGTAAAGATTAACCCTAACAAGGTTGGTTCAGCAGCATCTGCTGAATAATTAAAAATGGTATTGACATAGCAGATTTGCTATGCTATAATACACTCGCTGTTCAACCAAAGACAGTAGGTGCCGTATTATCGGTGTAAGTATTATCGCCTACCGAGGAATGAGCATTATATGACACTTTTTGTGTAATTATGTAATGTCATGCACCCTCGGTATATGAGGGTGCATTTTTATATTTGTTTGGATAGCTCCAAGTCCACACCCAGTGTGGCAAATAATTATGGAGGTAAACTAAATGCCAAGTACAGTAGTTCTTGAAAAGAAAAAGCAGCAGGTTGCTGATCTTTCAGCTAGAATTAAGGAATCTTGTGCAGGTGTAGTAGTTGACTACAAGGGTATCAACGTAGAGGACGACACAAAGCTTCGTAAGGAGCTCCGTGAGGCTGGCGTTGTATACACAGTAGTTAAGAACTCTATTCTTCAGCGTGCTGCTGAGGAGTGTGGTCTTACACTTGACAGTTCAGTAGTTGAAGGCACAACAGCTGTTGCAACTTGCGTTGATGATTATGTAGCAGCAGCTCGTATTCTTAACGCTTATGCTGAGGATCATGACAACTTCAATATCAAGACAGGTTATCTTGATGGCGCTGTTATCGATAACTCAGAGGTTGTTGCTCTTGCTAAGCTACCATCAAGAGAGACTCTCCTTGCTACTATCGCAAGTGTTGTTGTAGAGCCTATCGCATGTATCGCACGTGCAGTTAACGCTCTTGAGGAGAAGGGTGGCGCTACACCAGTAGAGGCAGAGGCAACAGAGGAGGCTCCAGCAGAGGAGGCTCCAGCTGCAGAGGAAGCACCAGTAGAGGAAGCTCCTGCAGAGGCACCAGCTGAAGAAACAGCTGAGTAATTATTATTTTAAAATCTAAATTTTAACGGAGGAAATAAAAATGGCATCAGAGAAGATTACAGCAATCGTAGATTCAATTGCTACTCTTACAGTATTAGAGCTTAAAGAGCTTAAGGAAACAATCGAGGAGACATTCGGCGTTACTGCAGCAGCAGTAGCAGTAGCAGCAGCACCTGCAGAGGGTGGCGCAGCAGCAGCTGAGGAGAAGACTGACTTTGACGTAGTACTTGCAGCAGTAGGTGCACAGAAGATTCAGGTTGTTAAGGCTGTTAAGGAGGCTACAGGCCTTGGTCTTAAGGAAGCTAAGGAGATGGTTGATAGCGCTCCTGCAACTGTTAAGGAAGGTGTTCCAGCAGCAGAGGCAGAGGCTCTTAAGGCAGCTCTTGAGGCAGCTGGCGCAACAGTTGAGCTTAAGTAATTTAGCTTATATCCATAATTATAAAAGCCAATCCATTTGGATTGGCTTTTTTTCTTGCATATATACGGTGTGCTTGATATAATATTTATCGAGGTGATTTTTATGTTTAAGGAAATTAGTTTTACTGACGTTAAGGAAAATGTCGTAGATTTGTTAAAAAACCAGTGGGGTCTAGTCACAGCAGGTGATGAGGATGCACTTGGTACAATGACAGTATCTTGGGGTGCTATCGGTGAGTTATGGGCAAAGGATATGGCGACTATCTACATTCGTCCACAGCGTAACACAGTTCAGTATCTCGACGCAAAGGATTATTTTACTATTACATTTTATCCTAGCGACTATCATAGCGCTCTTGCATTCTGTGGTTCAAAGAGTGGCAGAGACGTTGATAAGGTTAAGGAAACAGGGCTCACACCAAAATATGATGAGGCTGCTCCATATTTTGACGAGGCAAAGCTAGTTCTTGTATGTCGCAAGATGGCAAAGGGTAATTTTGCACCAGAGCAGATGATTGACAAGTCAATTATTGATACACAGTATTCAGCTAATGATTTTCACCATATCTACTATGGTGCAATCGAAAAGGTGCTAGTTAAAGAGTAAAAATAGTCGAAATTAAAAGGGATATCCGACTCATCGGATATCCCTTTTGTTATATATTGATATTATTCAACAACCATATTTACAACCTTAATTCCGTGTTCGTTAGCATATTTTTCTGCTGATGAGCCCTTTTCACAGTAGAAAACTACCATAGGACAGTTTTCAAATGCGTCTGGTGCAATCTCAACATTATATGGCTGGAATTTTGCACTGCGTAGAGTAGTACAGTTTGCAAATGCCTTTTCACCAATTTTCTCTATACCACTCTTGATGACTGTGGCAGATAGCTTTGTACAGCCCTCGAATGCATATTCACCGATACCAGTTGTGCCCTTTGAAAGCTGAAATCCCTCTAATCCAGTACAGCCTTGGCATAGACCCTTGCTGATATATGTCACATTCTTGTTAAAATTGATTTTCTTCACGTCAGGAGAGTTCGCAAATGCAAAGTCTGCAAGTGAGGTGATAGGTATATCATCAATTTTTGATGGAACAGTGTACGAATTTGTTGTTGTGCTGTCAAATCCATCCACAATAGCGTGGTCCTTGTATATGCTGTAGGCATATTTTCCATCCTTATGCTTGAATGGAGTTTTGAATGCACCACCAAGCATCAATTTTGATGGGTCAAGCTTCTTTTGTGGCTTTGCACAGCTATCCTCGATATAATCCTCGACAGATACCTCTCTTGAGTAGGTAATCTTTCGCCCAAGAACATCTGCAATACGGTTAAATTTCTTTAGGTTTGCCTTGTCCTTTGAATTGATTGTTACTGGGATAACGGCAAATGCCTTGTCGTGATAGCTCTTGCTGGTAAATGCTGGAACATATGCGCATCTAATTGCTACACCAGATGCAGATTTTTCAACGTCGATACAAGCGATAATAGTTCTAGCCTTTGCACAGTTAGCATTGTGTGATACGAAATTGCCCATAGAATAGAACACAGGCACTTTTTTCTCTCCAGCGCTAACATATCCAAAATCCTGCAAAACGTGTGGATGAGAGCCTATGATACAGTCATAGCCTAGTTCTGCAAGCTTGGTAGCAATCTTTTCTTGGGATTCGTTGTGAACAAGCTTGTTTTCCTTGCCCCAGTGGATACAGCAGATTACTGCGTCGGCACCGTCGGCACGAGCTTGGTCGACGATTTTCTTTGCCTTAGTCCTCTTGTAATCGTTTAGGAGAAAATCCACACCCTCATCAGTTAGGTTGCATCTCTTGTTGTTGTGCTCTGTTGCAAATGCAACGATAGCAACCTTGATACCATTAACATTGATGAGCTGATATCTCTTCTTTTCTTCCTTGAATGTACCGGTATGGATGAATCCAAATTTTTCGATATAATCAATAGTTTCACCAATACCGATTGCACCAGTGTCCATATCGTGATTGTTGGCATTTGTTAGCACGTCAAATCCAGCATTCTTTACAGCCTGGAGAAATTCTAGTGGTGCATTACAGTGAAAATTCTGCTCAGCAACATATTTTTCTGTTCTGTATGGTGCTTGAGGAAAAATCATTGTCTCCAGATTACCAACTACTAAATCAGCCTGTGCAAATATTGGCTTTATGCACTCGAACTCGTAGTCAAAATCGTATGAGTCACCAGTCTGTGCAGCCTCAATCTGTCTTTCGAAACAGGTGATATCACCTGTGAACATAATCTTTGCAGACCCAGTCTTGTCAGCATTAGCGTTGGCGTACCATTCGCCATTATCATATGTGTATCTTAATGGTGCTTGTGGAATGTCGAATTTTTCGTCATAGTCACGATCGATAAAATCGTAGTCCGGTGCTTTGCACTCATATTTTTCAAGCCATTGATTTTTGATTTCCTTCATAAAAGCTCCTAGTTATTATAAATACTTCTCCATAACTGGCTTCATACCAATCTTTTCAGCAGCGAATGGGGTAGAAATAAGCACTACGCCAGGTCTGTCGTTAACCTCGATAAGCTCTGGACCATTTTCGCTAATAGCGATATCCCAACCGATATAGTTCTCAATCTTGTGCTTCTGGCACTCCTCAGTAATCATTTTGATTGCCTCGTCAAAGTATGGGATGAATCTACCTTTAATCTTTGTACCAGTCATTGGGTGCTCAACGAATACATTGCCCTCACCATCGACAGCGTTTGTTAGTATTTCACCAGTGTTCTTGTCGATAGCAGCAACCATACCACCACTGTGGAAATTGTCTACGATAGAGCTACCACCACCAATTCTGAACGCTACATATGCAATGTCAAACATTTTGCCATCGCTTGTGATAGGCTCGTGAACTGAGGAAATAGTTACTATTCTAATAGTATTTACAGAGGTTGGACAAATCTCGTTAATCTCTGCATGCTGTTTTACAAATTCTTCAACAACGCCTGTTGGATATTCGCTAAGCTTCTTGTAAACGTCATCGATAGTATCTGGAGTTAGCTCAAATGTCTCTACACCAAATCCTCTGTGACCACCAACTGGCTTGTAGATAATCTTGGTGCTGTTTGCGAATGTTTGCTTAAATTCCTTTAGGTTAACCTTTGTGTTTACACACCAAGCTCTCTTGATGCAGGAAGCAAACATTTCGTTTGTTAGCTCCTTGTTACGAAGAACAGTGATGAAATTCTTGCTAACGTCATATTTTTTCATAATTTGCTTTGAGTGGTAAGCAAGGAACACCTTGTCCTGTTCCTCCTCAGTCAAGTCGTACATTTTGTAAATGTAGAACTCCTTTGGAGTACAGTGTGTTCTCTTGATAGCCTCGTTCATTTTGCCAAAGGCGTAGTCGTGCTCCCATCCAGTCTTTTTCATGACCTTCTGCACAGCCTCTTCCTTCATATCGAGGTATCTCTGCTTTTCCTCTTTCTTCTTCATCTCAAAGTAGGACATAAAGTCATTCTTTGGAGCGTTGTAAAGCTCGTACTTTACATAGTCCTCACTGTTGATGCCATAGGTGTCCTTAACTCTGTTGATATCGTCAATAACAGTATCTCTGTCCCAGCCAGTGTTGTCGATAACAGCGATAATTCTGTTTTCTAGTCGATTCTTTCTAGCCTCGATATGATCTAGTCCAACACGATATTGGAACTGTAGCTCCTCATCAGGATACTCAAATAGGTTGAATTTGAAATATTCAGAATACTTACAGCCAGTAATCTTCTTTGCAGCTACGATTTTTGCCTTGGTGTACTCGTAGTCCCATCCGGTCTTGTCCATTACCTTATAGATCCACTTGTCACGCTTGTTACCAGTAGATTTTTTTGATTTAGCAGATGAACTAGCAGCACCATTTGTTTTCTCTGCTTTGTTCTCGGCTTTCATATTCTTTAGCTTTCTGATAACTTTTCTTTTGAATTGCTGAAATGTCATTTTGAAACTCCCCTAAATGAAAATTTTATCACTATAATTTTACAACAATATAAAAATAAAGTCAATTAATATATAAATAAGGCTACAAGAATTTCTTGTAGCCTTTGCGATATAATTTATTCTATTTCTGTTAGATTAACTTTGTCCATGAATACAAAGCCTCTCTTTGTATTGCCGTCACCATCTGTGTACTCGATATATCCTCTTGCTGCAGAATATACGCCGTTGTCACAAATGCCTAATAGTGTAACAGTATCGCCTGTGTGTAGGCGAGTTTTGTCATTATCATCTGATTTGCAATCTATATTGCCATACGCATATACCCATACATTAGGGTCACTGCCGATACACATATCTTTGTTAATCAATTCAATATCATCGCCACTAGCGACATTTGGTAAAAATCTTGTTGCACAGATGAATCCGTCAACGAACTTCTTCTCTGTTAGTGGGGTGATGATAACCTGATTGAATGTACCGACGCTGTGAATGAATTGCTTGTTGCCAAGATAAATGCCACAGTGGTCAACAGACTCCTTTGTGAATCCCATTTTGAAGAAAATCACGTCACCAGGCTGAAGCTTACTGTAGTCAATCTTGCCAGGCTTTGTAGGTGTGCCAGCGATAACCTCTTGTGTCTTGATTTCGCTTGGGTATCCGTTGTTGCAGATAACGCTATTTGCACCCTTCATATTGTACATATTCAATGCGTTTGTTGGTAGGACATAAGCCTTGTTGTATTTCTGCAATACTGTGTGATATACATATCTAACTAGACCAGAGCAGTCGAATGGATATTTCTTTGTGGTAGGGTTCATTGTGCCATCAGAATATTTTCTGTTGTAGTCATATTCTGTGTCTAGGTT
The DNA here is from genome assembly GCA_937876375.1 of uncultured Clostridia bacterium. Classification (GTDB taxonomy): domain Bacteria; phylum Bacillota; class Clostridia; order Oscillospirales; family Acutalibacteraceae; genus Eubacterium_R. The sequence goes on from CALEHY010000027.1 coordinate 43,364, forward strand.
TTTGAAAATATCAACAGCTGTGTTGATGATTTCGTTCTGTAGTGGAGTGTTAGTATCGTTTGTGTAGATATAATTATTCTTTGTAGCTGTGAGCTTGCCATCGTTTGGTGTTAGCCAAATGTAGTAAAATACTCCATTATACTTTACCTTTTTCCATGTTCCACTAGTAGTAACGCTAACGTCTTGGTACATTGTTAGCTTGCTGTTGTATGGGAGTAGGGTTTTTGCTGATGATGAGGTAGCCTTTGCGTAAACAAAGTTCTCATATTTGTTAGTATATCTGGTGTATGTACCCTTGGTTGTGTAGCTCTTTGAGCTTGAGTATCCACTGTAATATCTAACGTCTTTGTTGGTCTTGAATGCTCTTATTTTGAAATAATACTTTGTTGAGCAAGAAAGGTCGCAAACTACCTTGTCTAGCTTTTTGCCATAAACAGTAATTTCCTTTGCGTCAGAAAAGTCGCTCTTTTTTGAATACTTGATTACATATCCGCCAGCGTTTGCATCCTCACTACTTTGAATGCGAATGTTGTCACCACTGAGGCTGATGCTGGTGATTTTTGGAGTAGATATTCTGCAAACAGTCTTTGTCTTTGTATTGGTGTAGGTCTTTGAGCCCTTGTAGCTGTAAACCTTGTAGTTGTAGTAGCTTCCTACTGCTGCTTTTGTATCTGTCCAAGTGGTGGTGCTAGCACCCTTTATTGTCTTTATCTTTGTCCACTTTGACTGATAGCTGAATTTGCGATAGATATAGTATCCTGTCTTGCCACTATCCTTTTTCCAGTTGATTTTTACACCGCTGGAGGTATTACTAGCAGAGGTAATGTATCCACTAGCTGTTGCTGCAAACGCACTGCTTGCTGGCGCAACTACTGAAAAAATCATAATAAGCGCTAAAAGTATAGAGAAAACGGAACTTGCTCTTTTTTTCATAGTATCACTCCTTTTTATTTATAATTTTAATATATCAAATATTTACATATATGTCAATTAATCAAATATTTACAAAACAAAAATGCACCCTTATATAAGGGTGCATAGAGAATATCTTGTTGTTTATTTTGACTCTTTAAGTACGACTTGAATAATCTTTACTATAGTAGTAGCGAGCACCATATTGATAGCAAGCTCGATAGCAAAGTTTGTTGTAACAAGACCAGTAACTACTGTAACAAATCCAGTTGTGCCAAAAACACTTGTTAGCCACTCTTGGAAGAATGCGTAACAGCCAGCGATAAAAATACCGGTGTTAACTACTGGACAAGCAATACCAGCAACGATAACAGCGACTAGCTGATTGCTCTTTTCGATAGCCTTGTAGAGTGCACCAGCAACAAGTCCTGCAAGGATACCCTTTGCAAGCACGGTAACTACTGTACCAACTGGATTGATGGTAAGGAATGCTGTAGCATCACCAGAAATGAGAACTGATAATCCGAACACACCACCTAGCCAAGCACCAGCACCGATGCCGAATAGTGCTGCTCCGATAACGATTGGAGCAAGTACAAGAGTGATAGAGAATGGACCGAGCTTGATTGCGCTAGCAAGTAGTTGCAATACAAACACGATTGCAGTCATTAGTCCTACACCTGCAATTTTCTGTGCATTTGTTTTCATATTTAATTTTCCTTTCTGCTACCGTTCCAAAGACTTTGACCGAATGCAAGCAGTCGCCATCCGAGAAATATATTTTTCTCTGTGGATACAGTGCGACCATATTATACACCGATAATGTCAAAGCGTCAAACATTTTGTTAGCTAAAATCATTATTTTGTGTAAAGTAACGATTTCATCATAATGCTATTGACAAAAAATTAACAAACTTGTAAAATGTACTACAATTACTAATAAAATAATACATTGTGATAAATATATAAGAGGTGTTTATTATGGCAAATAGACGAGTAGCCCTTGTTGGCTGTGGAATGGTAGGTATGAGTTATGCATATGCTTTGCTTAACACAGATTTGTGCAACGAGCTAATCCTTATTGATATTAATGAGGAGAAGGCTAGGGGCGAGGCTATGGACCTTAATCATGGTCTTTGCTTCTCTGGTTCTCATATGAAGATTAGAGCAGGCTCTTTTGAGGATTGTCAGTATGCTGACCTTGTTGTAATCACAGCAAGTGCTGGTAGCAGAAAGCCTGGTGAGACCAGATTTGACCAGCTCAACAAGAATGTTACTATCTTCAAATCATTTATTTCGAAGATTGTTGCTAGTGGCTTTAATGGTGTGTTCCTTGTAGCGTCAAATCCTGTTGACGTCATGACAAGAATTACATATGAGCTATCTGGCTTTCCAGCAAACAGAGTTATCGGCTCTGGCACTACTCTTGACACAGCTAGACTTCGTTACCTTATCGGTGATTATTTCCAGGCTGACCCTCATTCAGTTCACGGATATGTTATCGGTGAGCATGGCGATAGCGAGTTCGTACCATTCAGCCAGCTAAATCTTTCTACCAAGAATGTTGAGGAGTTCTTCAACGATGAGAGATTTCACGGTGACTACAAGCGTGAGGACGTTGAGCAGATTATCGAGAAGGTTAAGGATTCTGGTGCAGAGGTTATCAAGGCAAAGGGTGCAACATATTATGGTATCGGCATGAGCCTTGTTCGTATTACAAAGGCTATCTTTGGCGACGAGAACAGCGTTATCACCGTATCATCAAGGCTTAATGGTGAATATGGCTTGAGAGACGTATATCTTGGCCTCCCAGCATATGTTAATCGCAACGGCGTTAGAAAAATTCTTCCTCTAAATCTTACTGATGAGGAGATTGAAAAGCTTAGAAATAGTTATAATATTCTTAAGGAAAGCTTTGAATCATTAGATATCTAATGAGTTATAGAGCAAAAACTATTGATTTTAGTAATATAATATAGTATAATATTTCAAGAAAAGAGTGCTTTTGTGCCTTTTATGTAGCGTATGGGCCCTGTGCGACGGGATGCTACGAACCTTGTCAGGCGGGGAACCGAGCAGCAATAAGTGGATTATTCTGTGTGCCTCAGACAAGTCTGTATGCTACATAAAGGGCACAATAGCATTTTTTATTACGATTTTGATTGGAGGATAAATATGTATCAGGTTTTATATAGAAAATATCGACCAAGGGTCTTTGAAGACGTTTATGGTCAGGATCATGTTACCTCCACATTAAAGAACGAAATCCAAAATGGTAGGATTTCACACGCTTATTTATTCACTGGCTCTCGTGGTACTGGTAAGACAACCTGTGCAAAAATTCTTGCGAAGGCTGTTAACTGTGAGAACAGCATTAATGGTGAGCCTTGCAACGAGTGTGAGGTATGTAAGGGTCTTGATAATGGCTCTATCTACGACGTTGTGGAGATTGATGCTGCGTCTAACAATGGCGTTGACAATATCCGTGACTTGAGAGAGGATGCAAATTATACTCCTACTCGTGGCAAGTACAGAGTGTATATCATTGATGAGGTGCATATGCTCTCCACTGGTGCGTTCAATGCTCTTCTTAAGACACTTGAGGAGCCACCTGCACATGTAGTATTCATCCTTGCTACTACTGAGGTGCACAAGCTACCAGCTACTATCCTATCTCGTTGTCAGAGATTTGATTTCAAACGCATTCAGCCAGAAACTATGGCTGTTAGATTGAAAGAGGTTGCTGGTATCGAGGGATTAGAGCTTCAGGATGACGCTGCTATTCTTATCGCTCGTATCGCTGATGGTGCACTTCGTGATGGTCTTTCTATTCTCGACCAGTGTGCTGGCAGAAGCAAGATTATCGATAGCACCCTTGTATCAGAGGTTGCTGGTCTTGCTGGTAGAGAGGCTATGTATCAGTTGTCTAGCTGTATTGCTAACAGAGATGGTAGCACAGCGATTTCTATCGTTAGTGATTTGTATCAAAACAGCTATGATATGGAGCGTCTGTGTGTCGAGATGATTAATCATTTTCGTAATTTCTTGGTTGTTAAGACTGTTAGAAAGAGCAGAGAGCTGATTATCTGCACTGATGATGAGTACAACAATATCGTCGAGTCATCAAAGAGCTTTACTGTCGAGAGTATTATCAATGCACTTGATTTGTTCCAAAATACATTAGTTACTATTAAGGGTGGCGCTACAGCTCGTATCGAGATTGAGATGGCATTTGTTAAGCTTTGCGAGCCAAAGCTTGATGAGACTATTGGTGCTGTGCTAGATAGATTATCTGTTGTTGAGCGTGCTGTTAAAAATGGCGTTCCAGCTCAGCAGGCACCAGTTCAGCCAGCTGTTCCAGCACAGACTGTGTCAGCACCTACACCAAAGCTAGAGCCTGCTGTGGAGGAGAAGAAAGAGCCTGTCGCACCTGTTGTTGACGAACCGATTGCTCCTGCTCCAGAGCCAGTTGCTCCAGTGGTGGATACTCCACCTAGACCAGAGCCACCTGCTCCAGCACCTGCACCAGCTCCATCACCGGAGGATGATGAGCTTAAGGAGTTTATGCAATGGGGTGATTTCCTCGATTGCATTCATCGTACAGATATAGCACTATTTGGTGTTATCAGTGGTGCAAGTGGATATATTAAGGGTGATATGTTCCTTATCGATAGCCCTAATTCGACCTTCCGTGATTTTATTAAAATTCCAACTCACTCAAAGGCTATCAAGCGTGCTGTTGCCGAGGTTACTGGCAAGCAGTATCGTCTAGGATTATTTAAGAGAGAGACTCCACAAACACAAAAGAGAGATCCGTTCGAGGATTTTATCAATCAAGCACAAGGTAGCTTGAATATGGATTTGCAATAACAACAAAGGAGAATTACTATGAAAGCAAGACTTCCAAAGGGAATGGGTGGTGGCCCACAGAATATGCAGGCTATGCTCAAGCAAGCACAAAAGATGCAGGCAGAGATTGAGGCAAAGCAGGTAGAGCTACAGCAAAAGGAGTATGTCGTATCATCTGGTGGTGGCATGGTAGAGATTACTATGAACGGTAGCCACGAGGTTAAGGCAATCGGTATCAACCCAGAGGTTGTTGATCCAGACGACGTAGAAATGCTCGAGGATATGCTTGTAGCAGCTCTCAACGAGGCTAATCGTCAGATTGACGAAGAGGCACAGAGAGAAATTGATGGGGTTACTGGTGGTCTAAATATCCCAGGCCTATAAATTGTTCATCTTTTTGTTTTAAACGATTCTATTATCTCCTCGTGGTACAACAGTACAACTTCGTCGATATATAACCGTTTTAATCCAAAAAATTTAAACGATTTTACTATTGGTTTATAAAATTCACTAATTTGTTTAATACTCATATAGAGGATAATTATGTCATACAATTTAGCACCATTGCAAAATTTAATAGACCAGTTTGAGCGTATGCAGGGCATAGGTCACAAGACTGCACAGCGTATGGCATTTTATGTCCTTGGCTTGTCTGATGATGAGGCTAATCGCTTTGCAAAGGCGATTACTGACGCCCATACGAAGATTAAGCAGTGCAAGATTTGTTGTGACCTTGCTGATGACGAGCTTTGTCCTATCTGCAAGGCTGACAATCGTGATAGGAGCGTTATCTGTGTCGTTGAGGACCCTCGTGACGTTGTCGCATTCGAGCGTACTAATGAGTACAAGGGCACATATCATGTGCTACACGGTGCGATATCTCCAATGGATAATATCGGTCCGGACCAGATTAGGATTAAGGAGCTTTTGGCACGACTTGGTGATGGCACTGTCGAGGAGGTTATTATGGCGACTAACCCTACTGTTGAGGGTGAGGCTACAGCTATGTACATCTCTCGTTTGCTTAAGCCTATGGGTATCACTGTCAGTCGCTTGGCATATGGTGTGCCAGTTGGAGCAGATTTGGAGTACGCTGATGAGGTCACACTCAGCAGAGCAATAGAGGGCAGAAGTCTAATATAACACATTGTGGGCGAACTCTGTTCGCCTAAATTTTTGAAGGGAGTGATAGGTAATGCCAGATGAAAATCAAGTGATAGCTAGGAACAAAAAAGCCTATCACGACTATTTTGTTCTTGATACCTATGAGGCTGGTATCGAGCTTTTTGGCACAGAGATAAAGTCGATTAGGGCAGGTAGAGTTAATCTTAAGGACTCATTTTGTTCGGTCGATGATGGCGAAATGTATGCTATCGGTATGCATATTTCACCATATGAAATGGGCAACAGATTTAATCGTGACCCAATGCGAAAGAAAAAACTCCTTCTGCATAAGAAGGAGATAATGAAACTGTTTGGTGAGTCACAGCAGCAGGGATTATCCATTATCCCACTCGAGCTCTATATCAAAAAGGGTAGAGCGAAGCTGCAGATTGGACTCTGCAAGGGTAAAAAGCTTTATGACAAACGTGCTGTGCAAGCGAAAAAGGACGCTAATCGCACTATCGAGCGTGAGTTTAAAGAAAGATATTAATGGGGATGAAAGGATTTCGACAGGGTTGTTGAGTCTTGGTCAGCGAGTAGTGGAGTTGCACCACTTTAAAAGTAACAACTTAAAATTAACTGACAATAATACAGTTTCTTTGAAGGCTGCGTAAGCACCCTTCCGTTCTCATTTAGCAGTGCCACGGGCTTTATGAGGGCGTCGACTTAGTGGCGAACATGAATAGGAGAGGGTCTTAGCTCCTATCAGGTATTAAAGACTACCGTAGCAGATAGATTGCTTGTTATCGCTCTGTGAGGGGAATCCTAAACAACAAGCTACACTCGTAGAGCCCTTGATAAGATGATTTTGGACGTGGGTTCGACTCCCACCATCTCCACCAAAACAAAAGCACCCTCGTGGTGCTTTTTTGTTTTGGTGAATGAGAAGTTGAGGAGTCGAAAAGCCGTTAAGGAAATGCTCCGGTGGAGCATTTTTAGGCGTGGGCGTGTCGGCGAACGCAAAAGTGAGCCGAGTGACTCCCACCATCTCCACCAAAACCAAAGCACCCTTGTGGTGCTTTTTTGTTTTGGTGAATGAGAAACCTTTTGCTTTTGTTCCAAATGTTCAGCATGAAATATTGAAAATTAAAATCGCATTCTTTTTAGGAAACGGATATTTTATCAGGAACAACTGGAATACTGAATTCTTCTTTGTTTTTACATAGTTTTTTGAAAAAATCTAGTAATGCAACCGAAAGGTTACATAATGGAAAGTGATAGTTGATTGTTATGTTGGGTTATTTTTGTTATCATTAACTCATCAAAGGAGGTATTGATAATGGAATTTAACGAAAATCTGAGGATTTTGCGAAAGGAGAAGGAATTTTCGCAGGAGTATTTGGCAGAAAAGATGAATGTGTCACGCCAGACTATTTCAAAATGGGAGAATGGATCGGCAATGCCTGATATGAAAAAGGTGGTAGAGCTTGTTGAATTGTTTGGCACTAGTATGGACGAGCTGTTGGGCACTACTGTTGCTATACAAAAGCAAGGTCAAGTGTCTGTTGGTCGTATTCAAGCATATGCTTATTCGCTCACAAGGGTGCAAGTAAGAGTTGTTGAGAAGAAGATGAGAAAAAGAACAACGATGATGCTGGTATTAATTGTAGCACTTGTTGGAGCGTTGATATTTACTAATATTTCGTTTTCTATTAAGAGCAACACCTTGCATAAGCAAATCAATGATTTGCACTATGTGATAGTTAATAGCTACAATATAAAGCATGATGGTGAGCTAACGGTGTATGACAGCTCTAATCAAAAAGCAAGTAATGTCGATAATGATGAATAATCGCACAAAAGCAATATTCGTGAGAGAATATTGCTTTTATTTTTTTATACATTGTGATATAATGTGTTCATTTGGAGATTGTGTATGAAAAAGAATGGCAAAATTACAGATTTGACCGTTGGTAGCACATGGAAGCTTTTGCTAATGTTTGCATTGCCAACGCTGTTGAGCAATCTGTTTCAACAATTTTATAACCTAGCTGACACAGCGATTGCAGGGCATATTCTTGGTGATGATGCTCTTGTTGCTATTGGTGCTAGCTCGTCTGTGTACAGCCTCGTTTTTACCTTTGCTATGGGGCTTAATGGTGGATTTGGTATCGTGTTTGCACAATGCTTTGGGGCAAAGGATTATGATGAGCTGAACAAGGCTGTGGCAAAATCACTCGGCATTAATATCATCGTGTCGACTTTTATCTGTGTGATGAGCTTGGTATTCATCAAGCCGATTTTGGTGATGATGAACACACCTAGTGCGTTGATTAATGATGCTCATAGCTATATCCTTATTATACTATGTGGCGCTTATGTGTCGATGCTGTACAACCTTGAGTCAACTATTTTGCGTTCGCTTGGTGACAGTAGGACACCATTATATTTTTTGATTTTTTCTAGCGTTGTTAATATTTGTCTTGATATTGTATTCATCAAATATATCGGTCTTGGCGTTAAGGGTGCTGCACTTGCAACAGTGATTGCACAGCTGCTGTCATCGGTGCTTTGCCTTGGCGTTATTATTAGGAATTACAAGATTATTCATCTTGAGAAAAGGCATTTTCTTCGTGATAGTGCTATGTTGTCCAGGCTTTTTTCTGCTGGTATGACTATGGCGCTGATGAACTCGATTTTCTCTATTGGTTCGCTGATTATGCAGAGGTCAATCAACGCTCTTGGCGAGGTGATTATTGCGTCACACTTTGCATCAAGGAAGATTGCAGAGATATTTATGTCGCCATTAGTGACGATTGGTACCTCGTGCTCAACCTTTGTTGGACAGAACTATGGCGCAAAGAAATATGACCGAATCAAGCAGGGAATTAGGGTCAGTGCTCTGTATGCTCTTGGCTTTTCTGTGGTGGCATTCTTCATTTTGTTCTTCCTTGGTGGTCGATTTGCTGGACTCATTACTGGTACAAAAAATGCAGAGGTCATCGCTAATGCTAGTATGTATTTGAGGATAAACGCACCGTTTTATTTTGTTTTGGGTATGCTGTTTGTGTTGCGATTTTCTATTCAGTCAGTCGACAGAAGAACACCACCTCTTATCTCCAGTAGTATGGAACTTGGCACGAAGATTTTGGCTGCATTCGTGCTGATACCATCATTCGGTTATCTTGGTGCTTGTGTAGCAGAGCCTATTAGCTGGTGCTTGGGTGCTGTTTATCTGCTGTTCACCTTTAGTAGCACACTAAAGAGGATAAATGAATAGGACTGTATATTGACAGATTTGGGCATAAAATTTATAATATATTTGTATATTTATTAACAAATTTGGGCTACAATAGGTAGAACAAAATGAGAGTGAGATATTTATGTTATCATTAATCATTCCTTGCTATAATGAGCAGGATAATGTAAAAAGATTTTTTGATGAGGTTAATACTGTTTTTGCTGGTAGGGTGCTTGACTACGAGTTTGTGTTCGTTGACGATGGTAGCAAGGACGATACAGCGAAGAATTTGAGACAGCTATATCGCTCATCATCTAATGCAAAAATTCAGATTATCACCTTTAGCCGAAATTTTGGCAAGGAGTCTGCTATTTATGCAGGGCTGGAGAATTGCAAGGGTGACTACGCTGTTATCATTGATGCTGATTTGCAACAGAGACCAGAGGTCGTTTTGGATATGCTAAGTGAGATGAGTGATGACGAGAGTCTTGACTGTGTTGCAGCGTATCAGGACAAACGCAAGGAGAACAAGCTCGTCGCTGGTATGAAATCTTGCTACTATAAGGCTATCAACAAGCTGTCTGAGATGGAATTTGTCGATGGAGCGTCTGATTTTAGACTTATGCGTCGTGCTATGATTGACGCTATATTGGATATGACGGAGTACCACAGATTTTCAAAGGGCATATTTAGCTGGGTCGGATTTAATACCAAGTATATTCCTTATGAGGTGGACGAGCGTCATAGTGGTGAGACAAAGTGGAGCAATCGCAAGCTGCTCAGATACGCTATCGAGGGTCTGTTTGCATTTTCTACAGCACCAGTGCATTTTGCTACCTATGTTGGACTAGCATCATCTGCACTTGCGATGATATATATGGTTGTCGTTATTTTGCAAAAGCTTATTTTTGGTATCAATGTGCCTGGTTATCCAACCCTTGTTGCGCTAATTCTGTTCATCGGTGGTATTCAGCTGTTTTGTATGGGTATACTGGGTGAGTATATCTCGAAGATTTATATCCAGGTTAAGAACAGACCTATCTATATTTTGAAAGAGCATTTGGATAATGAAAAGGATTAAGGAATTGTGCAAAAAGCATAGCGAGGTGATACTATATATCATCTTTGGTGTGCTGACTACGGTGGTTAATTTCGTCGTATTTTGGCTGTTTTCACGGCTTTTTGGCGAAAAAATATATCTAGTCAACAATGCTTTGGCGTGGGTGATTGCTGTTGCATTCGCTTATGTGACAAACAAGCTGTTTGTCTTTGAGTCGAGGAGCTGGAATGCAAAAATCGTCGCTAGAGAGGTTGTCGAGTTCCTTGGAGCAAGATTGTTTTCGCTTGCTGTTGAGGAGGGTGGACTTTGGATATTCGTTAGTCTGTTAGGATTTGACAAAATCTCGCTTGATATCGCTAGCGCAGTGATTAGTGGTCAGATTATCGCAAAGGTAATCCTTGCTGTAATTGTCGTTATATTAAATTACATTTTTAGCAAATTCATTATATTTAAAAAAGGAAAATAGCATTTGGATTTCCAAATGCTATTTTTTTATTATTCCTTTTAGGAAACTGAATATGTTTTGCTTGTCTTCGTAGTAGAATTCTTGACCAAATTGTCTTGCAGTGCCAAGCTCGTATGGCAGGTTGAATTCGCAAGTGCCATATCCACTGACAAAATATTCCTTTATACCAAGGCCGTTTAGGATAAAGCTGTTGACCTCGCTCGTTTTGTTCTTTTCAAATTCGTAGTCTGGGCATGGGAATAGCGCAATCTCTGGCTTGATAGCAGAATATAGCTCCTTTGGTGCACCATCAAATCCGTGGTGGGATATCTGCACGAATTTGGCATTTAGCTTGTCAGCCTTGTTCTCTAGTAGATACTTTGTGCCAATTTTTTGTGTATCACCAAGGAACAGAATTTTTTGTCCCTCACACTCGACAGATAACACAACGGAGTAATCGTTGAATGGCGCATTGTCGACCTGTATATCGTTAGGTGTGCACAGCACCTCGATTTTTACTCCACCGATATCGATGATATCGTTAGTATTTAGCTTTTGGGTAGGGATAAGGTCGCTGATGCCCTCTACTATTCTGTAGAACTCGTCCACAGTGGCTAGGTCATTTTTCTTCTTATCCCATCTGCCCTTTGCCTTTTTCAAATCAAGGTCTTGAAAATTAAAGTACAGCTTTTCAATAATGGCACCTTCCATATAGTGCCTAACGAAATTCATAAAACAGCCAATATGGTCCTGATGACCGTGGGTGAAAAACCATCCTCTTATCACTGGCCAAGGGTTAACGGTGTGTGATTTTAGTAGTGAGAACAGTCTCATATCCTCGCCAGGAGTGAAATATCCACCATCTATGATAATATAGCTTTCGTCATCTAGTTGGATGACATAGCTCATACCACAGTTAACCTCGCTGTTGTCTAGCTCTAATTGGTATAGTTTCATATTACTTGTTTGGGTCAAACATTGGCATCATCTCTAGCTTAAATAGATTCATAGCGTGACGACGGTCAATATTTGCCTTCTTTTCCTCATCATTTATTTCGCCAGTTCTGATATATGTGTCAAGCTCTGCATAGGTGAAGCCAAGATTTTCTTCATCGCTCTTGCCACATAGTCCGTCGATAGGTGTCTTGTCAACAAGAACGTCTGGCAATCCTAGTAGTCTGCCAATCTGCTTCATCTCGGTAACAGTGATATTGGCACAAGGGCTAAAATCACCGGCTGCATCGCCATATCTGGTTGAATATCCAACCCAGTCCTCTGACATATTGCAGGTGTTTGCAACTCGACCGTTGTGGCTTTGTGCAACAGCGTAAAGTGTTGTCATACGAACACGAGGTGGCATATTGATAACGCTTTGCTCACTCAACTCGAATGGGAAGCTGGCCTTTAGTCCGTCAACAGCGTCCTTGATATTGATGACATAGTGTTTGATATCAAGGTGCTTTACTAGTAGCTGAGCCATATCAATATCGTGCTGGTGGCCGCAAGGCATTAGCACTCCGATAACTCTGTCCTTGCCAAGTGCCTCAACACATAGCGCTGCCACAATAGAGCTATCCTTTCCACCAGAAATGCCGACGATGGCGTTGCATCCCTTACCATTCTCCTCGAAGAATTGGCGTATCCATTCGACACATTTGTCCTTTACTTCTTGTGCGTTGAACATATATTTTGTCCTCCTTATTCTTCCACATGCAATGGCAAATCAACGATAATAGGCTTGTGATTTACTGCTGGGAGAAATTTGTTTAATATGTCATCTGTTGCTATCCTTAGACTGCTGGTGCAAACACAAGGGTGACAGCCTACTGTGTCATCCTCGATGACTGGCTTGTCGATGACTAGTTGAACATGATTGTCCTTGTCGTTCATCAGTCCCATAACGGACACAGCACCAGGCTGAATGTCTAAATATTCTAGCATGTACTCCTCTGATGCAAAGGATAGTCTAGCACAGCCAAGCTGACTGGTAATATCCTTTGTTTTGAATGGCTTGTCACCAGGCATCATTAGGAGATAGAACTCTGTTTTTTGTCTGTTGCAGAGGAATAGATTTTTGCAAATCTTTGCACCAAGGGTATCCTCAATTTTGTTGCAAGCGTCCATATTATCAGCACTGTCGTGGTCAACACGAGCGTAGGATATGTCAATACTGTCGAGAAAATTGTAAACCTTGACCTCTCTATCCAGTCTGTTATCAGTGCTTTGTGGTCGTCCGTTTTCTAGCTTCATATTATCACCTTGGTCTATTATATCATTAATATCATAAGAAGAAAAGAAAAAGTTATTTGTACAAACTTATTTATGTGAAAAAATTGTTTATTTCTTTTGTCACTGGTGGTATAATGTAGAAAAATTATTAGGTAGGTGCTAATATGTTCGATGATACATTTAGTGGTGTGAAGAAGGATTTTGGCTTTGGCTGTATGAGATTAAATCTGCTCGAAAATGGTGAGGTCGATATTGACAATTTTAAGGCAATGATAGATGAGTATATGGCTCAGGGATTCAACTATTTTGACACAGCTCACGGATATATTAATTACAAGAGTGAGGCTGCTATCAAGGAATGCCTAGTAAAGCGTTATCCTCGTGATAGCTACATTTTGACTGATAAATTGTCAGAAGGATTTTTTCAAACAGAGGAGGAGATTTTGCCTCTTTTTGAGCATCAGCTAGAGCGTTGTGGTGTAGATTATTTCGACTTTTATCTAATGCACGCACAGAATGCCGAGTATTTCGAAAAATATCAGAAGCTACACGCCTATGATATAGTTAATGATTTGATTAAGCAAGGTAAGATAAAGCACCTTGGTATCTCATTCCACGATACAGCAGACGTGCTAGACCATATTTTGACTCATCGCCCAGAGATTGAGGTCGTTCAGCTACAGTTCAACTATCTTGATTTTGAGGATGAGCGTGTGCAGAGTAGGGAATGCTACGAGGTCTGCGTTAAACATAACAAGCCTGTTATCGTTATGGAGCCAGTCAAGGGTGGTCGACTTGTTAATCTACCACTTGCAGCACAGCGTATTTATGATGAGCTTGGTGGTGGTAGCAACGCTAGCTATGCTATCCGTTTTGCAGCAAGCTTTGATAATGTTAAGATGGTGCTTTCTGGTATGAACGACGTGGCACAGATGATGGATAATCTTGGCTATATGAAGGACTTTAAGCCACTTGATGATAAGGAAAAAGATGCAGTATCAAGGGTTTGTGATATACTCAAAAATCAAGATATTATCGGTTGCACAGCCTGTGAGTACTGTGTTAATGAGTGCCCTATGGGCATTCCTATTCCTACTGTCTTTGCATCAGTTAATGATAGCAAACTTGACCCACAGCAGAGCGTTGATGCAGAGCTTATCGCCAAATCAGCAGAATGTATCAAATGTGGCAAATGTGAGCATATCTGCCCACAAAAGATAGAGATTAGAGCTCAACTAGAGCAAATCTCAAAGCTATAAAACATTATAAGAATAGTCAAAATGCCCACAATATTATGATATGCACCTCCAAAAGTGTCTAACTTTTGGGGTGCATATCACATCTGGTCGGGGTTTATAACAATAATGTCCGGTTTTCTTTGCATAGCAAATCCTCACAAAAACATAAATATGTACAAATAATAACATATTTATGTTTTTATTGCAATTGTTTCTGTATAAAGTTGTCGCAATACCAAAATTATCTGTAATAGTGCATTAAAAAAATCCGATATTCCTCTTTATGAAGAATATCGGATAGTTTTTATATATGAATTATTTGTTTGCTTCGGCAGCTCTTGCCATAGCGATTTGGAAATCCTTTTGATCTGTGAAGATCTCATACTTGTAAGGATTCTTGTGCTGCTCCTTTGAACGCTTGATGATAGCTGTTAGGCAGATTACATTTGCTGCAAGTGCGATGATAGCTACTACGCCCTGAGCTGTTGGACAAGCAGAACCTGCTGTTGCGTTTAGCTGCTGGCTTACGTCAACCATTGTTCCGTTTGCATTCATTGCAACGTCAATGTTCTTGTATAGTACTGGAAGTACAGTGAACTTTGAATGGTTCTGGAACATTGGTACAACCTGTGCGAACATACACCATAGTGCAAGTGTGTTTGCTCTGTTCTGAATCCAGCCACCCTTGTTCCAGAATGCGTTTGCAAATGTTGGAGCAAGTAGAAGAGCAAGACCACAGTACCAAGTGTGATTTGGTAGGTTGTTGTATGTGTACTCAAAGTTCCATAGGTCGTATGCGATGATGAAGCACCATGTCATATCTGGCCATAGCATATCCTTTTGGTCCTTTGATGAATAGATACCGAACCAACCTGTCATACATAGAATGTTTAGGATACCAGCGATACCGTTGAGTATATTCCACCATCCACCGTATAGTAGGACGCCCTCACTTGAGTACCACCAGCCACCAGCCATACCACCAGCAGTCATACCCTTGATAGCTGACTCGAAGTCTGATGCAACAGCGATAAGAATGTTGATAGCAACGATTACGAATGGATAAACCTTGAACCACTCAACCTTGCCCAGCTTGCCCCAGTGATACTTTAGAATCATGAAGCCGATACAACCTACTGTTGCAGCATAAAGCTTTGCGTAGTGGAACCAACCATTCATCTCAACGACTGTTGGATTTTCGGTTCCCCAGAAACCAGATACACCCTTTGCAGCCAAAACATTAACAACAATAAAGTAAACAGTCAATACTGCTGGTAATGCTAGGAAACAAATAATGCCACCTGCTTTTGTGCGTCTTGCAAATTCGTTTACAAGAACTAGTCCGGCAAATACAAGCACCCAGCCAAGTAGCTGATATAGGCTCATATCACCATAAATTTGGAATAACATTTCGTTTTTCCTCCCCTAAAAAATATTTGTATTACTATACTGCTTCGATTTCCTTAATACTTACCTCATTGCCTTGTACAAGATAGGTGTTTTCACTATTACAGTGTGGACATATCTTGCCATTTGCGACAGTGTCGTATGTATTACTGCAATCTTCACAGTATGTTAATGCCTTTATCGTATCGACCTTGAGTGTCGCATTCGGCATAAAATCAGTTCGTTTTACAGCCCAGTCCCAGCAATCTGTTAGATAGTTTGGAATGACTGTTGACACCTCACCAATCTCCAGTGTGACCGATTTGATTTCGGTCACATTGTTCTCCTTTGCAACTCCCTCAAGTGTGTCGATAATGTGAAAAACAATTCCTAATTCGTGCATAAATTATTTATTGTCCTTGTTAAATTTAATCTTGATTTCACGCTTTAGCATATATGGAAGGATTCCCTTCATCTTATCCTCTGTTTTCATGAGATTGCTACACTCTGGCAAATCTCTATGTAGCTTGATAGCATCAAATTCACACTTTGTTGTGCAGACGCCACAGCCGATACACTTGTTCTCATCAACAACAGAAGCACCACAGCCTAGACAACGAGCTGTCTCTGCCTTAACCTGCTCCTCTGTGAACACGAGCTTTGCATCTCTAAATGACTTGTGGTCAATATTCTTGTTTGTCATAGGGATTTGGCGTGATGAATTATCGTACTCTTCAACAACGATATTGTCCTTGTCGAGCTCAATAAAGTCGTTTCTGTTTCTACCGATTGTTAGCGAAGCATTTGGCTGAACAAAACGATGGATAGAGATAGCGCCCTCTTTACCAGCAGCAATAGCGTCGATAGCAAACTTTGGACCAGTGTATACGTCACCACCTACGAAGATATCAGGCTGTGCAGTCTGATATGTAAGTGGGTCAGCCACAGCACCATTACCTCTGCCAAGCTCAACAGCCTCACCATCTAGTAGGTTGCCCCATACGATGCTCTGTCCAACTGATAGGAATACATGTGAGCACTCAACGGTTATAGTGTCGTTCTCATCATATGTTGGGTTAAATCTGCCATTCTCGTCGATGGTTGATAGACATTTCTTTAGCACAATGCCAGTAACTTTGCCATTTTCGGTAAGGATTTGCTTTGGACCCCAAGAGTTGTTGATTTCAACTCCGTCTTCTTTTGCTTCTGCAACCTCTTCGTCGCTGGCTGGCATTGACTTTGCGTCCTCTAGGCAGAACATAGATACCTTGTACTTGCCAACTCTTGTAGCTGTTCTTGCAACGTCGATAGCAACATTACCACCACCGATAACAACAACGTCGCCCTTGATATCAAACTTTTCGTTTGCACCAGCCTCACGCAAGAAATCAACAGCAGTCATAACGCCCTCGGCGTCCTCACCGTCGATACCTACCATTCGACCACCTTGGCAACCGATAGCGATATAGAATGCCTTGTAGCCCTGTGCACGAAGCTCGTCAAGTGTGATATCCTTGCCGACCTCGATACCAGTCTTAATTTCTACACCCATCTGGCGAAGAACGTCGATTTCAGCCTCGACAACATTCTTCTCTAGCTTGTATGATGGGATACCATATACTAGCATACCACCAGCCTTTTCGTTCTTCTCGAATACGGTTGGCTTGTAGCCAGTGTTAGCAAGATAATATGCACATGATAGACCAGCTGGACCACCACCGATGATAGCAACCTTTTCGTTAAATCCACCACGGTTTGATGGAATAACTGGCTTTGGAACATATCTTGTTTCTGCATCAAGGTCAAGATGAGCGATAAACTTCTTTACCTCGTCGATAGCAACAGCCTGGTCGATTGTACCTCTTGTACAAGCGTCCTCGCATCTTCTGTTACATACATGACCACAGATAGCAGGGAATGGGTTGTTCTTTTTGATAAGAGCAAGTGCGTCTTGATATCTGCCTTGGGCAGCCATCTTTAGATATCCCTGAACAGCGATATGTGCAGGACATGCTGTCTTACAAGGAGCAGTACCAGTATCATAGCAGTTAATTCTGTTCTTATCTCTGTAATCGATATCCCACTTTGTCTCGTCCCACTTGATTTTGTCTGGAAGCTCGTGCTTTGGATATTTGATTTCACCTTGCTTTGTGCATAGCTTTTGACCAAGCTTTACAGCACCAGCTGGGCAATATTCAACGCATCGACCACAAGCAACACAATCCTTTGTCTCAACCTTTGCAACATATGCAGAACGGCTCATATTTGGTGTGTTGAATAGCTGTGAAGTACGCAGAGCGTTACAAATCTTTACATTACAGTTGCAGATAGCAAAGATTTTGTCCTTACCATCAATATTAGTAATCTGGTGAACGAAGCCGTTGTCCTCAGCTCTCTTGAGGATTTCCATAACTTCGTCATATGTAGCATATATGCCCTTGTTTGTTTCAACAAGATAGTCAGCCATATCGCCAACACCGATACACCAATCCTCAAAATTATCGCCACAGCCTTCACCCATACGCTGTCTGCTCATACGACATGAGCAAGGAGATTTTGCATATTTGCCATCATATTTCTTTAGCCAGTGGGAGATATGCTCAATATCTATGGACTCATTCTCCATCTCGATAGCTTTCTCTACTGGAATAACGTGCATACCGATACCTGCACCTCCTGGAGGTACCATAGCAGTGATATGCTCAAGTGGTAGAAATGTCATACGCTCAAAGAAAGCACCAACCTCTGGATGCTCCTCAAGAGTTGACCATTTCATATTGAAGAATTCTGCAGAACCAGGAACGAATCTTGGTAATACATATTGCTTTTTGTGCTCCTCATTCTCCCAGTTGAACTCGATTAGACCTATGTTCGCCATTTCTTGTAGTAGAGGCTCTAGGTAGTCTGCAGATTTGCCGGTTATTTTTACAAGATCAGAAAGGAATACTGGCTTTCTAACCTTCATTTTTAGCGCAACCTCTGCCATCTCGTCAGTAACAATACCTGCTAGGCCCCAGTACTCTGGATCATCGACAGTTACGTCACGGAACTTGACTGGAATTCTGTCAGTAATCTTCTTGCCAAGCTCGGCAATTAATGGACGGAACTCGCCACTTCTATCAATTTCAAAAGGTAGCTTGCTCTCGTCTAGTGGAAACTTTGTCTCGCTCATAGTATCCTCCAATCATCAAAATGATTATAATATATATTTATAATTAAATATTATCACAAGAAAATGATTATAACAATAGTATCATTTTGTACAATATGCACAAAATGTATGTTTTTGTATAATAAAATAAAAAATCCGTTAGCCACCACGCTAACGGATTCCTCGCCTTTTCACTTCCATCTGCTCCTCTTTGCCCTCAACAGATAGAAGCGTGCATTGCCATCTCTGACAATACAAATATACCCTCTGTTGCGACTTTTATAACAGTTGGGCACCACCCCAACCAAATCGCAACACAATTATTCTATCAAAATAATTAGAAATAATCAACACTTTTTATTTGCAAAATCTGTAGGTGTTAACTTTTTCAGCAAATTCTTCTGGCTGTAAATTTATCAAATCATCAACCAGCTTGTCAAAATTGTTGTTGAGCTCTTTGACCGTTTTGCTTTCATCAAACAAGCCAACTACTCTTTCGATAGAAAGGGTAGTGATTTTGACACTCTTTGCATCAGCTTGATATTGGTAATAATCTGCAACATCGGTATGAACACTTGGTGCTATCATTGATACACGATAGGAGGTGTTGTCCTTTTTCTCCTGCTCTTTAACATGTCTTACGATATTGGTAGTCTCGTTGTTTAACTGCTGTGAGCGACTTCTTTGCATAGTTGGCTCAAGGATATATGAGCCATCCTGATGATGATAAATTATATCAGCCTTGCTTGCTGGAGCACAGTGTAAAGGCAGACCATCTTCGCTGTAAATAATGTTAGAAACTAGTCCCTTTATACCATATCTTTTGCCCATTGAAAGTGCAAGAAGATACTCTAGTCGCAATGGCTCAGCTATAGAGTCGAATTTTGACTTGCCTTTGTTTGTTCCAGCTAAAATTAGCAGTTCATTATTGATAAGGTCCAAGTCATATTTGTCAACTGCTTTTGATAGAGCGTTGGTATAGAATGTTCTATCAAGCAGTTCTTCCTTTTCTTTTAGGGTGATATTGTCACCTAATTTGATATTAAGGACCTCTGCCTTGGAATCTACAATTTTCTGCCTGATTTTTTCATCAGTTTCCCAAGGAATGACGATGCTAGCCATATGGTCATAGTAGTCTTGTTGACTGTCGAAATGAATATAGCGATAGTCCTTGTACAAGTCTAAAATAGCATTGACCTTTTCGATATTATACTTAGAGAATGTGTAATATGTGTAGTTGAATTTTCCGTGCTGAACGATCAGTCCAGTCATCTCGAATTTTCTGAACACATCATCTGGATAATCGTATGTTATGCTGGATATTGCCAGTGGGAGAATACCATTGTCCCTTAGGTAGTTTTCGATATATATCTTGTTAACCTCATAACGATTCTTTTCTCTATATTTAATTATCTCATTTGCGGCCTTTTTGTAGTCGCAGTCCTTCATGCTGAGCACAAATGTTGCGAATTCGTGCTTCAGAATACCCTTGGGCTCGTTACCAAGCTCCTTCCACTGTCGGTTAACCTCATCGATAACAAACAATGTGTTTAGGAAAGGTACAGATTTGTTTAGTAGATTTGTTCTGCAAGGATTGTTTGCTTGCATTCCAATAAGCGCTTTTGTATAAATGATGGGTGCTTCAATCTTGTTTTCGATTAATTCGTTACCCAGAGCACTAATTGAAATCTTATATTTTCTGTCTGGTGCATCCTCAAAAATAAGAAATCCTTGGTCCTTTAGAGCACGCAACTGGGTCATAACTCTGCCACTTAATCCTGTTTTTTGTGGGTTTGCATCGATACCGAGTTTAACTTCCTCAACAGTTAGTTCTTCGCCATTTTCTAGCTTTGATTTTACACTTTGTGGGATATTTGAGAATTTGTAAATGCCTTTTCTAACCAATTCAAAGTAATATGAATATAGCTTGAAATCATCCATAATTTCGCCATCAAAGCTCTTAAAAACTGTTAAGAAATCAAAATTTCTTTTAGGGTTTCTGATAGTGGTATTAATAGAAAATACCTTGTATCCTTTTCTAGCTCCGCTAGTTCCCATATTATTCTCCTAGTAATTTTTGATCAATACTTCTATTGTGTCAGTAATGTTCACCTTTTGGTAATTTGCATTGCGATATTGCCTTTTTAGGTAAACAACATTGTATTTCTTTGACCATTCAATCAAGATATGATTTTCTTTTCCGTTGGATAGAAAAACATTTGAAAGAGCAAATTTGTAGCCTTTTTCATTCAAGTCATCCAGCAAGGATAACAGTGCTATTTCTTCTTCCTCATTCCAGCTCAGATTATATGGTGCTGTCGTTGTTAAATATGGTGGGTCAAAATAGTAAAATGCATCCTTGTTTTTATATAACTCTGGACTTCTAAAATCGTAGTTGAGCAGTTCAATATTAAGACCTTTTAAATGGTTAACAAATGTCTCCATATTGTTGTAAATAGATTTTGAAAAATCGACCTTTCCAACAGGAACATTGTATTGCCCACTTTTGTTAAAACGGATGTAATGATTAAAGCCATAAATAAGCAGAACGACGAGTTTGTCGATGGATTTGTCCTTGTTGTAATCAGCCTTTAGGGCATTAAATCCCTCTTTGTTATACAAAGACAGACCTTCGTGCTTATATTCTACATAATATCCTTTTTCCTTTGTGCGAGAATAGGTTAAACCGTATTTTTCGATAATGTTCTCGATGTCTGATACGATTTTTTCAAAAGAATTAGTGTAGAAATAGTCGAAAATCGCTATGGCTTCGGCACTAATGTCGTTACATATGATCTTTTTTGCATTTGAATTTGCTGCAACAACGCCACTCCCAGCAAAGACGTCAACAAAGGTTGATATATCGCTAGGGAATTCTGGAATTATTTGAGATAGCAATCTGTTCTTGTTTCCAGGATAGCTTATAGGGTTCACAATCATATTCTTTTAACCGCCTTAGAATAATAGCTCTCATCAATTTCTGATCCGATAAAGTTTCTGCCAGTGTTTTTGCAAGCGACGGCAGTAGTGCCCGATCCACAGAACGGATCAAATACCAAATCGTTTTCGTTTGAATGAACCATTATCAAGCTTTCAAAAATGTTTAGATTTTTTTGAGTAGGGTGGATTCTGTTCTTTCCACCAGGAACGACACCACTTTTGTACAATGGGCGTAGGTAGGAAATATCCTCTGGCTTGTTGAAGGTCCACTTGCTCTTGCCCTTTACAGCCCATACAGCAACCTCAAAGTCATTAACATATCTGCTGTTAACATTTCGTGGCATAGGATTGTTCTTTTCCCATCTAATTAAATCTTTGATTAGGAATCCGTTATCCTCAAGAGCTTCGACGATATATGACAGATTTTTCCAATCATTGAATATTATCATCGAGCCACCATTTTTTACTACAGGCGCAGTGAGATTGATCCATTCTTTTTGGTCGAATCCGTAGTCCCATTCGCCATAGTTCATACCAGCTCTTCCCATGTTTGAAAAGCCTAGCTGATGGTCTCTGCTAACGCAGTATGGTGGATCTGTCAATACAAGATCAATCTTTGTATCGTTTCTTTTTAGATATTCAATTACTTCTTTGTAGTCACAATTTCTAAAATCAATGCTCATAATTCGTTCCTTAATATTATGTATTATATCATTATAGCATAAATTTTATATGTAATAAATAGGGAAAATGAAAAAACATGTCGATTGTTTCAATTGGCTTTGCCAATTATGCATGTGTTGCGTTAGTTGACTAATGAATAGATATAAATTATAATATGACTAGATTTAAACTTCATCTGTGGTATGAGGAGGATATAGTGATATGGGAGAAAAAGCAAAATACGGCTTTAGAGAATTTACAAACGAAACATTAGAAAATACAGATTGTTATTTGTCCGAGGTTGAAATCTGGCAAAAAGGCTGTGAGCTTGGATTTGATAAAAAACTAAAGAGTGTTGGAAAAACACCTTGGGCAACAATCAAAGCTGGAATTTACGAATCCTTAAAAGCAGAACGAGAAAATGGTACTGAGTGTCCATATGATAAGTCTGGAAGTAGACCTGTAAGATTTGGATTAAAAACAAAAAATTATGTCGAGATTTCTTCGAAACAAAGTGAAAGCAAGAGCAAATCAACTTATCACGAAAGAGATTTGCACCAGCTACTAGCTAATTTTGCTAATTCAAATGATCATTTCAAATGCAGAGTTAAGACTATATATCATGAAAAATCTGCTAAACATAGAAAAGGAAAAAACAAGTGGATTCATCCGGATTTGGTAGGCGTGTATTTTCCTTTTGATGATTATAGCGATGTTACATTAGATATTATCACTTCGGTAGAAGACAGTGCTTTGAAACTATTTTCTTTTGAGATGAAACAAGAGGTTAATTTTTCAAACTTAAGAGAATATTATTTCCAGGCTGTTTCAAATTCGAGCTGGGCACACGAAGGCTATTTAGTAGCATTAAAGTTTTCAAAAGAGCCTGATTTTATAGATGAAATGCGAAAACTGAACAACGCATTCGGAATCGGCTTTATCGAATTAGACCCAGAATATATTGAGCAGAGCCAAATTTTGTTCACCTCGAAAGCAAAAGAAAAAGTTGATTGGGACATGGTCGACAGAATAGCCCAGGATAATGTGGACTTTAGCACATTTTTGAAAGACGTTGTTGATGACGTTCGAATATCAAAAATTAAAGGCAAATATGACAAGGTTTTGTCAGACGAAGAATTCACCGACTATGTAAAGTCCAAGAGTTTAGTAGAATAAAAAACACAAGGCAACTGATATTTCATCAGTTGCCTATTTATTATTTTATTGGCTGTGTAGTTATTATTGTGATATGTATTGTTATAGTAAATTGGATCTTGCTATTATTCCAGATATGGAATATAATATAATTATCAAATATAGAGGTGTATATTATGGTCGGATATATTACTGCAAGTGAAGCTGCACAAAAGTGGAATATCTCGCACAGACGAGTAATAACATTGTGCAGAGAAAACAGAATTGCAAATGCTGATATGTTAGGAAAAATGTGGATAATTCCTTCGGATGCAGAAAAACCAGAAGATGCGAGAACAACTCGTTATGAAGGATGCATAAACGCTAAACCATTTGTAAAGTGGGCTGGTGGAAAAGGACAACTTCTTGACACAATTAGAACATATTATCCTAAAGGTTTAGGCACAAAAATAAACAAGTACTGTGAACCAATGGTCGGCGCAGGTGCTGTAATGTTTGATATTCTCAATAATTATGATCTTGATGAGATTATGATTAATGATTCTAATGTTGAATTAATAAATGTGTATTTAGTAATTAAAGATAATGTTAGTGAATTAATAGAATTACTTAAGCAATTTGAAAATGAGCATCTAAGAAGAAATGATGATGAAAGAAAAGAATACTACTATTCGCAGAGAGATGCCTATAACACAACTAAAAAGGCTCCTATTGGCAATAATGTGTTGAGAGCAGCTTTATTCATCTATCTAAACAAAACCTGCTTTAATGGCTTATACAGAGTGAATAAAAAGGGAGAATACAATGTTCCTATGGGTTCATATAAGAATCCAACAATATGCGATATAGAGAACTTAACGTTAGTATCTGACAAGCTTCAAAATGTAAGAATTTTATCAGGCGATTACAAACAAATTGAAGAGTTTATTGACGAAAATACATTTGTATATTTCGACCCACCATATAGACCTTTATCAAAAACATCTGAATTTACTTCATATAACGAGATTGAATTTAATGATGATAATCAAATTGAACTTGCTGAATTCATAAAACAATTATCTGCAAAAGGTGCCCAAGTTTTAGTAAGTAATTCAGACCCAAAGAACACAAATCCAGATGATAACTTCTTCGATGATTTATATAAACCATTAAACATAAACAGAGTTACTGCTAAGCGTTCAATAAATAGTAAAGGTAACAATAGAGGAAATGTTAGTGAATTGTTGATTAGCAATTATTAAGGAGGGTTAAAAATGCCATATGGAGAGTATGCACAATGTCCTTGTTGTGATAAGGTGGCTCATGGAAAATTTGAGATAGAAAAAGAATTTGGTTATAGAAATATGGGCGATGGAAGAAACATTCCACAATCATATTGTAAAGATTGCAGGTCAGCTCATTGTGAAGCAGGGAAACCATGTAAAGTGAAATAAGGAGAACAGCATGAGAGATTTTAATGAATGGTTAAAGAATTTTAGAGATAGTATCGCAAGTTATAATTACTATATAGACTTTGAAAAAGTACATAGAAATGTTGATAGTATAAAAGTAGAACTCAATATATTAAATAGTCTTATCGGTTCTAAAAATATTGAACTAGATTTTGAGAGAATAATAAAAAAATATCCTGAAACCGTAAAATGCATTCCTTTACTATTAGCAGTGAGATCAAACGAAATCTATTGTCAGGACGAAAATGGTGGACGACTCTATCAATTCGATTTTGGCAAGTATCCTCCTAATAGCCACAAATACCATAGAGAAATGAAGTATTTTATGAGAGAAACAGGTTTATTTGATTTACTAGAAAATCATATTATCAATAATCTTGTTGATTATGTTACAGGTGTTGAAACAGGTCTTGATTCTAATGGAAGAAAAAATCGTGGCGGACATTTAATGGAAAATCTTGTTGAAGATTTTATTCAAAAGGCAGGGTTTGTTAAAGATAAAAATTATTTCAAGGAAATGTATATTCATGAAATAACAAGCAAATGGGATATTGATTTGTCTGCAATCTCAAACCAAGGAAAGATGGAAAAGCGTTTCGATTTTGTTGTGAAAACAGATAATATGATTTACGCAATTGAAACCAATTTCTACACGAGTGGTGGTTCAAAGCTAAATGAAACAGCACGAAGTTATAAAACATTGGCACAAGAAGTTGATACAATAGATGGTTTCACATTTGTTTGGTTTACTGATGGAAAAGGTTGGAACTCTGCAAGACATAATCTTGAGGAAACCTTTGATGTGATGGATAATATTTATAATATTACCGATATGGAAAATGGTGTTATGGATGAGGTTTTTTATTAATGGTAAAGAAAATTACTAAATGGGAGCCTGATAATTTTGAGTTAGAGACCAATACTGTTTGGTCTTTTCCAGAACGTGGTAAATGGGCAACTCACGATGCAAAATGGCGTGGAAATTGGTCACCATATATTCCAAGAAATATTATTTTGAGATATTCTCAAGAGGGCGATTATGTTCTTGATCAGTTTGCTGGTGGTGGAACAACACTTGTCGAGGCTAAGCTGCTCAATAGAAATATAATTGGAATTGATGTTAATCCTGTTGCTCTTGAACGATGCAAAGATAAAACGAATTTCGAAAGAGAAAATTGTGGCACCGTACAGATAAAACAAGGAGATGCAAGAAATCTTGATATGCTGCCAAACGAAAGCATAGATTTGATTTGCACACATCCTCCATATGCTAACATAATTGAGTATAGTGAAGATATTGAAAACGACTTGTCTCACTTAAAGGTACCTGCTTTCCTTGAAGAAATGAAAAAGGTTGCAGCAGAAAGTTATCGTGTTTTGAAAAAGGACAAGTTTTGTGCAATTCTTATGGGCGATACGAGACAAAAAGGTCATATGATTCCTATGAGCTTTGAGGTTATGAAGATTTTTGAAGAAGCCGGATTCAAGCTCAAGGAATTGATTATAAAAGAACAACACAATTGTCAAGCAACTGGCTTTTGGAAAACAAATAGCGTGAAATACAATTTCTTGCTCATTGCACATGAGTATTTATTTGTGTTTCATAAATGATTTATTTTGATAAATTATTGTTGGTTTATGCAAGTTCTTTAAAGATTTAAATGTTATCGATAGTTTTGGAATTGTTCGAAAATGTGGAAATCATTATGTATAAAGAGGCTATAAATGATTAAATATCTTATTAAATTTGTGAGCTGTGAAGAATATGCTCAAAAGTTGATTAATGGTGAAATGTTTATGCGTCCTGCTTCATATTATCACAAATTGGGCGTGGGACAAGGTGATCCAAGTGAAGCAGGGGTACTTGATGGATTAGCCATGTATATGAATCTGAATTTACCAATTTATTGTTTATATTGTGTATATGATGACGACATACTTGGTGGAAATATTATTATTAGTAAGAGAATAATTGAGGATTTTAAATGTGAAGATGGCTTTTTAGTTCTGTTGGAATACGAAGAATTTGAAAAAAGATTGTCAACCGTAAAGACAAATGGATATCAATTAGATGCAGGAAGAGTCGGATATGCATACAAAAAATTTGACGGATTAGTCGATATGCTGAATGATAAAAGTGGGAAATCATTATTTATTAAAAATCCGTATTTTTCATATCAAAAAGAATTTCGAATTGTTATTGCGAAACAAGTTGATATCATTGATAATCATCCATCTGATAGTGTCACTTATAGCTTTGAAACATCGTTGAAAGACTTAGCTAAAATGATAAAAATATCAGATTTAGTATTTGATGGAGACAATTATATACTTAAATTATAATGCAATCACACCGCATTTTCACTGCAACTTGACGCATCTCAAGCAGACTCAAGTAATCTCAAGTAAAAAATAGAAATGCCCGAAACCCACTGTTTAAGCGAGTTTCGGGCATTTTTGAACAAAATAAAAGACGGTTCGAAAACCGTCTTTTTTGGTCGAGGTGACAGGACTTGAACCTGCGGCATCCTGCTCCCAAAGCAGGCACTCTAGCCAAACTGAGTTACACCTCGATATATGTAAAACCCCGAAGGGTGTTACCGATTATATATAAAACTCCGTTAGGAGTGTTATCGGTATATGTAAAACTCCCGAAGGAGTGGTACGCATTTCTCAATGCCTAGATATAATATAATATTATTTTGCATTTGTCAAGAAAAATGTTTAAATTTTTTTCGTTATGTGCTAAAATAATTAAAAAGTTAGGAGTTGATATTTTGAATTGGGAATTTAATTTGCCTGTTAAGCTTGTGTTTGGTAATGGAAAACGCAAGGAGATAAAGTCTCTTATTGATGAAATTGGTGGTAAAAGGGGAGTGCTAGTGTGTTCTCGTAGCTTTGCTACAAATGGTCTTGCTGACGAGATTGTTGAGTTGAGTGATGGAGCTCTTGTTGCTGTGTTTAGCGATATTAGACCTAACCCAACTACTGATAATGTCAATGCTTGTGTTGAGCTTATTCGTTCGACAAATGCTGATTTTGCCGTAGCTCTTGGTGGAGGTTCTCCTATGGATTGTTGCAAGGCTGCTTGTGCAATAGCAAAGGGTGATGATATTATTGAGTCGTACCATAGTGGTGGCAAGGCTATTAATCCAAAAGAGGTTATACCTATGATTGCTATTACGACAACTAGTGGCACAGCATCAGAGGTCACTAATATTAGCGTTTTGACTGATTTGAAGCAGAATTTGAAGAACCCTATGAATGACCCTGCTATGTATCCAAAAATCGCTCTAATCGACCCAGAGCTGACTTTAACAGTGCCAAAGCAGATTACAGCGTCGACTGGTCTTGACGTGCTTGCACATGCTGTAGAGAGCTACTGGAGTACACTCAATCAACCTATATGCACAGCGTGCTCGATTTATTCTGCTAGACTCGTTTTTGAATGGCTAGAGAAGGCGTATAATGAGCCTGATAATCTTGAGGCTAGGGAAAAGATGGCAGAGGCGTCTATCGTTGCTGGTGCTGCATTCTCTCATCCAAGAACAACTGGTAGCCATGCTTGTTCGTTCCCATTAACAAATATTTATGGCGTGCCACACGGTGAGGCTTGCGCGTTCACACTGGACTATTTCATTAAGTTCAATGCTGATAATGCCGATGAGGATGGCAGAATTACAAAGCTTGCGAATGACTGTGGCTTTGATACACCATATGAGATGGCTGACGAAATCATAGCTATGAAAAAGCGTATGGGAATGAAATGCAATCTGTCCGAAATAGGCTGTACAACTGATGAGCAAATCAAAGAGCTTACAAAAAAGAGTATGTCAATGCTTATGAAACGCAATCCTATCGAGCTGACAGAGGATGATATACTAAAAATGTATAATGAGCTAAAATAAAAGAAGGGCATAGCCCTTCTTTTTTATATGAATATTTGCTCTGTTTTTAGCGTTTTTGTGTCGAGGATTTTTACGCTAGATGGGTTGCGCTTGTCGTAGCAATTCATACCAGAGCCAGCACACTGGATGATACGAACTCCATCCAAATCAAGCTCGAAATCATTGACATGGTCGTGACCAAAACACATAGCCTTTAGGTTAGGAGCAAGCTGTGTGAATTCGCCACTGTTAATCTGTGGTGGGCATGGACGCTCCTTCATCTTGCCATTATGCTGTGTGGTTTTTTTGAATTTGACCCATTTGCCATCTCCGTGTGCTAGGAATGGTACAAAATGGCTGTATTCATCAATGGTGTCAAAAATATCTGGCACAATAATATGCTGAAATAGTATCGCTTTTTTGCCACTGGATTGCTCTTTTGCCCAGTCGATAGTATCCTGGTGCACAATGTCATACAGGCTCTCGTCAGTAGGGTAGTATGTGCCACTGTCGATGAACAATAGCGTTTCACCGAACATATCAATAGCATAGTTTCTGCCATTTGTGACGCTGTTATCGTATGAACTGACGATGGATAGAATTTCGTCCTTTGTCATATCACATTCATCATCGTGGTTGCCAAAAATAAAGGCAAATGGGTGGTCGCCAGTGAGGTCTAGTACCTCTCTTAAATATGGTTCGTATGGCTCGTTAGGTAGCTCTTTAAAATCTGGACCATGAACTGTGTCGCCTAAAAATACGATGAGGTCGTACGATAGAGTGTCTATTGCTTTTTTTATTCCAAGCAAGGTCTTGTCATGACATTTTTTGCTTGTTTTTGGTCTGTTGTGCACGTCTGCGATAAGTAAAATCTTCATATTTATATTTTATAGGCAAAACTTGGCGTTGTCAATCAGATAAATATGTGATAGAATAATCTTGGTGATAATATGAAAAAGAAAGCAAAAAACATTTGGATAATTATTTTAGCATTGGTGGTTGTTGCAGCATCTGTTTCTGCTGTTGCGATATCACAGAGCAAGAAGAATGATGCAAAGACAGAGTTGTCATCCGTTATGTCAGAAAAGGACAAGGCCACCATGCCATCAGAGACTACACCAACAGTGGTGCACAGCGAAATTGTAGACATCGAGAGTACTACAAAACCTGATGCAACAAAGAAACAGGTTGATTTTCTGCTCGGCAACACTTGGTGGTACTATTTTGACATAACTAACCGAGAGTGCTATGCCTTTAGCTTTAAAAAGGATGGCAATATGGATATCGCATATTTTAACAACAAGAACATTGATGTTGGCGATGCAAAGTATTTTACTGGCACCTCGACCTATAGTGTTGATGGTGATAAAATTGTGATAAAATATCTGCCAGATGCATTGAAGATTAAGAATTTTGAGCTAACTATTAAGGGTAACAAGCTCTTCAATGTTGATGACAAGCTTGCACCACATGATGATTTGTCACTGGATTATCCAGTAGGGTATTTCATGGTCCTAGACCAAATGCAATAATTATAAATGATAAAAGGGAGCAACAGAGGTTGCTCCCTTATTTTTTTATTTCTTCTTAAATTTGTCGAAGAAGCCTTCCTTTTGATTTGGTGAATAGCTTTGGTCAAATTGCTGTAGCAATGATTTTTGTTCGCTAGTTATGTTCTTTGGAATGTCGACGATGACACGCACATACTGGTCACCTCTGCCGACACCATTTAGCCTTTGGATACCCTTGCCACGAAGCTTGAATACCTCGTGTGGCTGTGTTCCAGCTGGCATATTGTATTTTACGTCGCCATCTAGGGTAGGAACTCGTAGCTCTGCACCTAATGTGGCCTCTACAATGCTGACATGCTTTTCGTACCATACATCGTATCCGTCACGCTCAAAATCCTTGTGAGCCTTGACATTGACCACTACACGAAGGTCACCAGCAGGTCCGCCATTAACACCAGCGTCACCAAATCCACGAACATTTACAACCTGACGATTATCGATACCAGCAGGGATATTGATATCAACCTTTGACTTCTTTCTAACCTTGCCCTTGCCAGCACATTTTGTACAAGGCTTTTCGATAATCTTTCCAGTACCAGCACAGTGTGTACAAGGTCTTTGGGTTGACATAACGCCAAACGCTGTTCGTTGCTGAACATTTACATAGCCTCTGCCACCACATTCTGGACAGGTCTTTGGGCTAGTGCCCTCTGCAGCACCAGTGCCGTGACACTGTGAACAATCCTCGATTTTGCTGACCTCGATAGTCTTCTTACAGCCCTTGGCAGCCTCTTCAAATGTGATGCTAACAGCGCTTTGGATATCCTTGCCACGCTGTGGAGCATTTGGATTTCTTCCACCGAAGCCACCAAAGCCTCCACCTCCACCACCAAAGAATGATGAGAAGATATCGCCAAGGTCAATATCACCGTCGAATCCGAAGCCACCACCGTAGCCAGCACCACCTTGACCAGCTCCATAGTTAGGATCAACACCAGCAAAGCCAAACTGGTCGTATCTAGCTTTTTTCTGTGAGTCGGATAGCACCTCGTACGCTTCGTTGCACTCCTTGAACTTTGCTTCTGCTTCTGGGTTGTCTGGGTTTAGGTCTGGGTGATATTTTTTAGCTGTTTTTCTGTATGCTTTTTTTATTTCATCATCCGAGGCACTTTTGCTAACGCCTAGCACCTCGTAGTAATCTCTTTTTTCCTCAGGCATATGATTGCCTCCATAAATCTATATATTAATATGCCGATATCCCACCAAGTAATTGGTGGGATTGGCTTTTTGGAGAAAACGAAAAATCATTCGTTAGTTGTCTTCTACCTCTGTGTAGTCTGTGTCGGTATAACCAGCATCTTGAGCGCCCTGTGCATCAGCACCAGCCTCTGCAGCCTGTGCTGCCTGAGCAGCCTCATATAGCTTTTGTGATACCTCGTAGAACTTGTTTGTCAATTCTTCTTGAGCAGCCTTGATAGCGTCTGTATCCTCACCCTTAAGTGTTTCCTTAAGTGCGTCTAGTTTAACCTGTAGAGCGTCTTTGTCCTCTGCAGAGAACTTGTCAGCATCTTCCTCTAGCATCTTCTCTGTCTGATATACCATCTGGTCAGCGTTGTTGCGTAGGTCAACAGCCTCTCTCTTTTTCTTATCCTCTTCAGCAAATTGCTCTGCCTCACGAACAGCCTTTTCGATATCGTCCTTTGACATATTTGAGCTTGCTGTGATAGAAATCTGCTGCTCCTTGCCAGTGCCAAGGTCCTTTGCAGATACATGAACGATACCGTTAGCATCGATATCAAATGTTACCTCAATCTGTGGCACACCACGTCTTGCTGGTAGAATACCATCTAGGTGGAACATACCAAGTGTCTTGTTATCCTTTGCGAACTCTCTTTCACCCTGAAGAACGTGTACCTCTACAGAGGTCTGGTTGTCAGCAGCTGTTGAGAAAATCTGTGATTTCTTTGTTGGGATAGTTGTGTTACGCTCGATGATAACAGTGTTTACGCCACCCATTGTCTCGATACCAAGTGATAGTGGAGTAACGTCGAGAAGTAGTAGACCCTTAACGTCGCCACCAAGTACACCACCTTGTAGTGCAGCACCCATAGCAACGCACTCATCAGGGTTGATACCCTTGAATGGTTCCTTGCCAGAGAACTTTTTGATAGCCTCTTGTACGGCTGGGATACGAGTTGAACCACCAACAAGAAGTACCTTGTCGATTTCGCTCATTGATAGGCCAGAATCCTTCATAGCCTGACGAACTGGACCCATTGTAGCTTCTACTAAATCAGCTGTCATTTCGTTGAACTTTGCTCTTGAAAGTGTTGTGTCAAGATGCTTTGGACCAGTAGCGTCCTGTGTGATGAATGGTAGAGAAATCTGTGCTGTTGTCATACCAGAAAGGTCAATCTTTGCCTTTTCTGCAGCTTCCTTAATTCTCTGCATAGCCATATTGTCGTTTGATAGGTCGATACCATTCTGTGCCTTAAACTCTGCAACGATCCAGTCCATAATCTTCTGGTCGAAATCGTCACCACCAAGTCTGTTGTTACCGGCAGTAGCGAGTACCTCTTGTACACCGTCACCCATCTCGATGATTGATACATCGAATGTACCACCACCAAGGTCGTATACCATAACCTTCTGGTCGTCTTCTTTGTCAATACCGAATGCAAGTGCAGCAGCTGTAGGCTCGTTGATAATTCTCTTTACCTCAAGGCCAGCAATCTTACCAGCGTCCTTTGTTGCCTGACGTTGTGCGTCAGTGAAGTATGCTGGAACTGTGATAACAGCCTCTGTAACCTTTTCGCCTAGATATGCTTCTGCGTCGCTCTTTAACTTCTGTAGGATGATAGCAGAAATCTCCTGTGGAGTGTAGCCCTTGCCATCAATGTTTACCTTGTAGTCAGAGCCCATATGTCTCTTGATAGAAGCGATTGTCTTGTCTGGGTTTGTGATAGCCTGACGCTTTGCAACAGCGCCTACCATTCTTTCGCCATCCTTTGAAAATGCAACTACTGATGGAGTAGTTCTTGCGCCCTCTGCGTTTACGATAACAACTGGCTCGCCACCTTCGATAACGCTTACACAGCTGTTTGTTGTACCTAAATCAATACCAATAATCTTTGCCATAATATTTATCTCCTTTGTGATTATTATTTAGTTTGCAGTTTTAACCATTGCTGGTCTAACTACTTTGTCGTTTATTTTGTAGCCTTTTTGGAAAACGTCGGTGATAACATTCTCATCCAAGCTATCGTCGTCAACATGCATAACAGCGTTGTGATAGTTAGGGTCGAACTGCTCACCAGCCTCGCCAAAGGCAGTTACACCTAATTTTTCTAGCACAGCCTTGAGCTGTTCCATTGTCATCTCGACACCCTTTTTGAGTGAGTCGTAATCGGATTGCTCCTGCGCCAATGCTCTTTCGAGATTGTCGATGACTGGTAGTAGCTCTGCTATTACATTACCCTTTGCATTGGAGTAGGTCTGTTCCTTTTCCTTTGCGGAGCGTGCTCTAAAGTTTGCGTATTCTGCAGCTGTTCGTAGTAGCTGGTCCTTTGCTTCCTTTAGCTCATCCTCGATGGTAGGCTCTTTCTTTTCTTCTACCTGTACCTCTGGCTCTTCAACCTTTTCTTCGGTGTTAGCCTCTGGGGTAGTTTTTTCTTTCTTACTCATATTTTATTCCACCTTCTTTCAGAAGATTTGCACATTCTTTCATAATGTAATCTGTTCTTGGAAGAATTGTGCCGTAATCTACTCTCAATGAACCGATGATACCGAGTGTGGCAATCTGGTCATTGTTGTATCTGTATTTTGCTACAGCCATTGCTGTGTTCTTCAAATCGCTCATTGGATTCTCATCACCTAGGAACAATCCAGTAGCGTTCCTTGATCTAGCGAATCCATTGAGCAGTGCCTCTAGCTTTTGTTTTTCTGCTAGTAAGGTAAGCAGGTCGTATGCACTGTCACCCAAATCGGTTTGGGATAGTAGCTTGTTTGCACCATTTACCTCGAATGTTCCGTTAGCAGCTTCTCTGCATAGGGAACATAGCGATGATAGAATCGGTAGCATATCAACTATTCTAATGCCAAATGCTGGAGCAGTGGACTGAATGAGTGTCAAATCAATTTCGTTAAGTGGCACGCCGATGAAGAATTCATTTACCAGCCCGTAAAATATGATTTTGAACTCATGATTAACTGGGCAGCGTAGCTTGATAACTGATGACTTGATTTTGCCACCGACTGTTAGCATTACTAGCATAGCCTTGTTGTTGCCAGCTGGGATAAGCTCTACGCTTTGAATACAGTCGAATGGGTCCTTGATTGTACTGAAGAATGATGCGCATCCAGTGACTTTTGATAGTAATTTGCTTGCGTCTGATAGCAATCTCTCTGGGTCAGAGGCGTTGACGCTTAATATCTCGTCAATTCTTTGTTTTTCGTACAACGAAAGCTGAACTGGCATAATCAAATTGTCTACATAGTATCTGTATGATGCTTTGGTAGGAACTCGACCACCACTTGTGTGGCGTTGCTCAAGAAATCCCATTGTTGTTAGCGCTGCCATCTCATTTCTTATTGTGGCAGAGCTGATGGTGTAGGGGAACATATCGCATAAGGTCTTGGAGCCCATTGGCTCGCCGGTCTTGATATAATAATCAATTATCAGACCGAGGATTGCCGAGCGTCGTTCGCCAATCATATTGTCCCCACCTCTCGTTTTGTCGTTTAGCACTCTCGATTGGTGAGTGCTAACTCTATATGTATAGTATATCCATTTTTTCATTTTGTCAATACTTTTTTTGAAAATTTACCTAATTTTTTGCAAAAAAATATAAGGAGCACTAACATGCTCCTTATATTTTTAAATAGGTGAATTATTATAAAATTACATATATAATGTTTTGACACTTTTTACAGCAATTCTCCATAATGCTTGACATATAGCTTTTTCATAACAGTAGCCAAAATCATATATCCAAGGATTATTGCACCAAGATATGCAAAATAAATTGCTGGCAATGCTGTTAAGCCAATAGCTGTACCAAGTGGTGTAAATGGAATGAGTGTTAATGCACCAATTCCCATAAATGTTAATGTGGTTACTGGCATTGATGCTCTGCTTTGGATAAATGGGATTTTTGGTGTTCTAATCATATGGATAACAAGTGTTTGACTCCACATTGACTCAACAAACCAGCCTGTTTGGAACAATGACATAAACATTAGCTGTGTACTGGTATCAAGTGTTTTGTATGCACCACCGCATACAAGTGGGCAAATAATGAAATACATTAGTATGTATGTAGCTATATCAAACACAGAGCTTGTTGGTCCAATCCAAATCATAAATTTACCAATGCTTGATGCATCCCATTTGCGAGGCTTTGCAAGAAATTCCTTATCAACATTATCCCAAGGAATTGCAATGCAGGAAATATCATAAATTAGATTTAGCAAAATCAAGTGAATTGACTCCATTGGTAAGAAAGGTAAAAACGCACTTGCTGCTAAAACAGAAAACATATTGCCAAAGTTTGATGATGCTGTCATTTTGATATATTTAATCATATTGGCATAAGTTTTTCTGCCCTCAATAATGCCATCACGAAGAACTAATAAATCCTTTTCAAGCAAGATAACATCTGCGCTTTCCTTTGCAATATCAACAGCGGAGTCAACGCTAATTCCAACATCGCTTGCCTTCATAGCAGGTGCATCATTAATACCATCGCCCATATATCCAACTGTGTGGCCATTATCACGAAGGGCAGTAACAACTCTTGCTTTTTCTGTTGGGGATAGCTTTGCAAAAATTGTTGTTATCTCTGCTCGCTCTCTTAATTCTTCATCGCTTATATCATCTAAATCAGAACCAAGAATAATGTTATCAACTGGCAAACCGATTTGCTTGCAAATTGAGCGAGTAACCTTTTCATTATCGCCAGTTAGGATTTTTACTGAAACACCATTATCATATAATGCCTTAATTGCAGATGCTGTTGTCTCCTTTGGTGGATCAAGAAATGCAAGATAGCCAATTAGCACCATATCATTTTCATCATTAACAGAAAACTCGCCAACTGGTGCTGGGTTAGTTTTGTGTGCCACACCAAGCACTCTCATTCCATCCTTATTGAGCTTATCAACTCTGTCAAGAACAACTCTGCGCATATCGTCAGTTAGTGGCACAATTTCGTTGTTATAATCAACATAGCTCGAAATGGAGAGCATTTCTTCAATAGCGCCCTTTGTTATCATTTGGGTTTTGCCATTTAGGTCTTGAACTACAACGCTCATTCTTCTGCGTTCAAAATCAAATGGAATTTCGTCAATTTTTGTGTAAATCCTATCAAGACCAAACAATGCCTTTGAGCTATCCTTTAGCTCGTTGGTCTTTTCAATGATAGCAATATCCATAAGGTTCTTTAAGCCTGTTTGATAAAAGCTATTCAAAAATGCGTGCTTTAGAACTCTGTCGTTTTCGTTACCCATTAAATCAATATGCTTTTCAAGAACAACCTTGTTTTGAGTTAATGTGCCTGTTTTGTCTGTGCAAAGAATATCAACAGAACCAAGATTTTGAATAGAATTTAGCTTTTTGATAATAACCTTTTTCTTGCTCATTGATACAGCACCCTTTGCAAGACAGGTTGTCACTATCATTGGTAGCATTTCTGGTGTAAGACCTACTGCAACAGAAATTGCAAACAGCACAGCCTCCATCCAGTTGCCCTTTGTAAATCCGTTGATGAATAGAACGATAGGCACCATAACAAGCATAAAGCGAATTAGCACCCAAGATACAGAATTTACACCCTTTTCAAAGGTTGTTTTGGTTGGCTTTTCGTTTAGGGTTTGTGCTGTTTCACCAAGCATTGTATCATCGCCAACTGCTACTACAACAGCAATACCACTACCACTCACAACTGTGCTACCCATAAATGCAAGGCAGGTGCTTTCAGTTAGCTTTGTGTTTGTTGAATAATTTGCTGTCTTTTCTACTGGCTCACTCTCGCCAGTTAATGCAGACTGATTTATAAATAAATCCTTTGCATTTATCATTCTAACATCTGCTGGCACTAAATCTCCTGCTGATAGATATACAATATCGCCAACAACAATTTCGTCAATAGGTATTTCTTTCTTTTCAACACCTGCTCTCTTTATGCAAGCTGTTGTTTCAATCATTTCGTTTAGCTTTTCCGAAGCCTTTTCGCTTCTTGCCTCCTGAATAAAACGCAATAGACCCGAAATCATAACCATTACGCTAATGATTATTACAGTTACAGGGCTTTTTTCACCAGGCTCTGCAAAAATAATATCTGTAAATGCAGATACAGTTGCAAGTGCGAT
The DNA here is from genome assembly GCA_937876375.1 of uncultured Clostridia bacterium. Classification (GTDB taxonomy): domain Bacteria; phylum Bacillota; class Clostridia; order Oscillospirales; family Acutalibacteraceae; genus Eubacterium_R. Next base: position 80,957 of record CALEHY010000027.1, read on the forward strand.
AAGAACTAGTGTGAATGGGTTGATAAATGCACCATATAATCTTTTTATTAAAGTGTTTTTGTTTGAGCTTGTAACAACATTTTTGCCATATCTATTCATTGATGCTTCAACTTGATTTTCGTTTAAACCATCGGTTGTTGCACCAAAATAATTTAGAACAGAATAGTATTCTGCTTTTGCAGAGAAATTTAATCTTTCGTTAACTTTATCTCTATTAACTGCATTTTGGGTATATTGTTGCTTCAATACTCTTTCGTTTAATCTTTTCTTCATTGGTCTTTTCCTCCTAAAAATAGTTTTTTGAGCAAATGCTCATACGACTATGGGGAGCAGACGCAATTCTAAAGGACGGAATCCTTAAAATGCTCGGCTGAAGAAAAAATAACAGTCGAATTTATTAAGTTTAATCTACTTCGCCCTTTAGGCTCTGCGCTCGAACTTCCCACGTTGTCCATTCTTTCTTCACCTCACATTCAAATAAAATATAAAACAAAAACCACGCACCCAAACAGGATGCGTGGCATTATTAGTCACATAAAACAAAGCCATGGCCTTGCTATACCGTTTGGGCTTTGGCTCGTAAGGGCGGTGAAACTGCATTATTCAACGCCTTGATCCGACGTTGACTGTTCAAACCTGCGAGTGATGTCTCCATCTCGTTGCGGCAGCAGTCCATATCCCTTAAGTAGCCTCACTTATCGGGTGTTCATTTTTCGTGTTTATAATACTACCCTAAATATAATTTGTCAAGTATAGTTTGTATATTTTCTAAGATAGCATTTGCATAATAACACAAAATCCGATACCTCTTTTTATTAGTGGTATCGGATAGTTGAATGCTTTTATTTTGCTTGTCGTTTTTTCATCCGTTTCCAATTAATGAAACCGTACACGTCGTTTGCAAGAAACATTATGAAGCATAGTATCATTGGTAGATACTGTATATCATTTATTGTTGCTAGCACCCATAGCACTATCAGCACTATATCGTTAGTAGAATAGGCTAGTGCATAGTATGGTGAGCGTGCTATAAGTAGCAGACTAGCAAACGAGCTCGTTAGCACTGATAGTGTGCTGATGAGCAGATTGTTTGTGCCCAGTGCCCCTAGGATAAAGTAGAATGCAACAGTCATTGCTACTGATACCAAGGCTATTAGCACCCACTTTTTTGTGGTCATATGGCTGACCTTGACCTCGTGCTTTTTGTATGGGTTTTTGAGCCACACTATCAGAGTGACAAACGCTGCAGGTGCAGACATACCTAGGTATGTTATCATCTCGCCATAATATTTGAATTTGAATGACACTATTCCATATAATATGGAAAATCCTATCGTCATAGCTTGTCCGATGGTGTCACCCTTTGCGACAAAGATGAGCGCTATTACACCTAGCAGACTGGCTACTGTGCTCAGCAATCCGTCACCACCGACAATAACACCAGATATGCCGACTACTACTATAGACGTTAGCATTAGTGCCCATTCGTGCTTTTCTAGTGTTTTGAATGGGTTGTATATTTTCATCTTATTTCATCACTATTGTGAGAATAGTGTTTTCCTTTGACTCAATTTGTGGCTTGAATTCGCCATTGTATATTTCTGCTAGCTCCTCATTTTCACTAGAGCGAATAACAGTCATATTATCGCAAGCGTAATCCAAGTCAATTATCGTGTCCTTGCCCTCATTAACGATGACAAGCACTGTTTCATCATTAGGTGTTGAGAACGCAAATGCGTTGAAATCATTGTTATCCTCTGTTGGATGAAGACCAATATCGAGTGCTATCGAGCCTACAGGGATAAATTTTGAGTAATGGGCAAATCCCCAATATCTCTTTGCGATATACCACTCGTCGAATTCTGTAGTTGCTGTGATGGTAGCATCGCTGTAGTCGAATCCATCCTCCTTGATAGCGTACTGATTAACACCTACCCAAGAGGTCCAGCTCTCTGCACCAGCATTGATTAGGTCTTGACCGATAATTCTCGCTGTGATTAGCGCACCCTTAAAGTTTTTTGTATGGGATTTATTAGGTAGCTCACACCATTCGCTCATATCAAAGCGTAGGTTAGGATATTTCTCAACAAACTGCTTTTTGAACTCGTATCGCTCACTTGGTTTGCCGTCACTGTGGTAGCTGTGGTATGCGAAGATATCCATTACCTGCATAATGGTCTCGTCCTTGGTGATAGCCTCGATATAATCGCCAGTGAACTCTAGCATAGCACCAGTTTCTGGGGCATATAGCTTGATAGGCATATTGCGTCGAATAATTTCCTCTGCAAAGATATGTAATACCTCAACAACCTCTTCAGTTTCGTAGTGACATCCCTCCTGCCATACATATGAGCCACCCCATTTCCACTGTGGCTCGTTGATAGGACTGATATACTGTACTGGATATCCCTCATCAAGAAAATGCTGTGTCACGTCTAGCACATAGTCGGCAAATTTGCGATAGTTCATTTTTGGCAAATTGCATGTGTGTGGGATTAGTGAACCAGATGCTTGACCAGTGGAGCATAGGCTGTAGTGTGGTGAGTTGCAGAACAGAATTAGTGTGTCGACATTTCCTGTAGCAAGGGCATAGTCCATAACCCTAACAGCGTTCTTATCCCTAGAAAAATCCCAAGTGCTCTCTTCAGTTTCACGGTCGAACAGCATAAAGCTATCAGTCCTTCTCCAAGGGTTTTGGACACGATAGTTGTTCTCATCTGTGCCACCACCGATATTGTAGCGATAGATATTCAGTTTTAGTCCGTCGTCGCCATATAGTAGCTCTGCGATTTCCTTTGCTGTCTTGTCATCATTGATGGCTTGACTCCACCAGCATGCTGATGAGCCCCAACCGTATAGCTTTTGAAGTGGCTTGGCGTTGTTAAGATCTAGTTTCATTTTGCTGTCCTACCTTTTGTATAATACTATTTAAAAGTATAAATTTTATTGTCTTTAATGTCAATAAAAAATGGACAAATCATGGGTTGTAAACTATAATAGGTATCAAATAATATAATATATAGGTAGATATATGGATTTTTCAAATATTAGGCTGATTGGATTGGACCTTGATGGCACTCTGCTACATGATGACAAGACCATCAGCGATAGAACAAAAATAGCACTGTCAAATCTTGCGAAAAAGGGGATAGAGATAGTGCCTATTACTGGCAGGCCACTTGCTGGCATACCTGATGACATAATTAATATGGATGAGATTAGATATATTATCTATTCCAATGGGTCACAGATACTGGATAATGATAAATTGCTGTTCTCGTTCACTATCGACAATGCCGTTGCTAAAGAGGTTGTCGCTCTGCTTCGACAGTATGAGTGTATGTTCGAGGTGTTCGTCGATGGCTGGGGATATATTGAGCCTAGCGTTGATGAATATTATCATACAGCATTTAGTGAGGAGTCACCAGTCGGCAAGTATGTTTTTGGCTCTCGTAGGGTGATTGATAGTATTGATGATTTGCTGGGTGAGGGTAGTGACGTTGACGAAATATTCGTTATATGCAAATCAAGCAATATGAGGTCAGATATTCTCGACAAGGCTAGTGAAATAAAGGGCATCGAGCGCTGGAGTCTAGGGGACGTATTCTTCGAAATGACTAGGGAGAACTCTAACAAGGGTGAGGCTTTGTCCGTATTATGTCAGCATTTGGGTATCGATTTGGCAGATACTATGGCATTTGGTGATGGTGAGAATGACCTCACATTTTTGCAAAAATCTGGTGTCGCAGTCGTTATGCAGAATGCTGTCGACACAGTCAAGCAGTACGCTGATATTATCACATTGTCTAATGATGACGATGGTGTAGCACATATATTAGAGCAGATATAAAAGTACTAAAGGGACTTGTTCACAGAACAAGTCCCTTTTTCATAATATGATATGGGTAAAATAACGGGCTATTTAGGGATATGGTGACCCTTGTCCGTGAATAGCCATATCCTTTAGCCTGATGATATATTAGCACATATCACATAGTCGCTCATATTCGTCAAATCCTTTGCTGAGTGCTATGAAGCAATATTTTAGCGATGAATTAATTACATCCTTTGCCGAATTTATATGCCTTGATACAGTTGGCTGTGACAGATGGAGCAAATCAGCAATCTCTTGCTGGCTCTTGCCAGATAGATATTTGTATCTAAAGCACACGCTTTGCTTTTCGGTCAGCTCATTGTCTATGATTAATGGAATAACTGTTGAGAACGCTGTTTGATGAGCTTTTTCTCTGTCGAGCGAGCTGTTAAAATCTGTACCATAGTAGTACCTATCTACAAAATCAATCATACAGCCTCCTCATAGTAGCTTGAGAGCAGTGATGCTGTTCGTCTGCATTCACAAGCCATATCGTAGTAGATTTTTATCCTTTTTCTTAGCAAGAACAAGTCCTCACCAGTGTACACGCATAGCAGGGGTTTGAGTGCGTCCATCTTTAGCGTTAGGACATTGTATTGCTGTTCGTATTCGTTTGCTAATTGGGTAATTGTCATCTTCTGCCCTTCTTTCATTATGGTTTTGATTGCCAGAGTGGAGTTGCAATCTGTGTTCTATATTATTGGAACATTTGTTCTTTGTCAATAGAATTTAACGAAAAGGGCATATCTATTTGTGACAAAGTCATATCAATGGACAAAAAGTACGATAATACTCTCTGTCCTTGTGAAATTTGTAGAAAAATTTGTTACCTTTTGCTTGACATATTGTTTATCTTTTACTATAATGAGAGAACACTCGAAATGGAGCCGCAACCATTTCGAGCATCCTGTCCTCCTATAATTTGTTATAGACAGAGAGGGAAAGGCCGAGTGCTATACTCGGCCTTTTTCCTTTATAAGAGAATGAATAACGGAGCAGTTTAACTGCTCCGTTATTATACTTAAATATCACGCAATGTTGTTTATTTTATTAGCTTTTGAATTTTTACAGCGTCTAGTGCTACGCCCACAGCGACGAATGCGATTGCAGAGCCGACAGCCTGTACAACATTGAAAGGTACTGATGGTATCGCCGCTGGGAACGAGTACATTATGCCCTCTGCGATGAAATATCCTCCCACAGTGATTATGCCAGACACTATTGTCATAGCGATTGTCATAGGGGTGATGATTTTTGTCTTGCCCTTTTTCTTGTTCGCTCTCATGATTAGTATGAATGGGACAGTGTTTAGCGCCTTGATGATTGCAGATGCGATAGCCCATTGTGGTGCGCCAGCAAATATATCAGCAAGTGCTCCACCTATTGCACCAGCAAGCGCTCCCCATGGTCCAGCGATTAAACAGCCTGCTAGGTATACCATGCTGTCGCCCAGATGGATATATCCGTTGTTGAATCCAGTTTTGATTTGTACAAACGCTGTTAGAACTACTATGATTGCAGCCATTAGACCAGTTAGAGTTATTGTCTGTACTTTTTGTTTGCTATTTTGTTTCATAATTATCTCCTAGTGACGCTAGATGACTTTCAAAATGTATTCCATCAGCTGGATTGAATTTGCCATCAGTGTCCTTGATAGTTTCTTCAATAGATTTTGTGATGAACTCACTTGCTGTTTTTGTTGCGTCGATTAGCGACTCACCTTTGACAGCACTAGCACCAATAATAGACGCTAGGATATCGCCAGTACCACTAAAGCTACCAGCAATTTTCTTTGCTTTAACTACCTCAATCTTGCCATTTTGGTACACAGCTGTTGCTATCTCATCGTTACCAACAGTGATACCAGTGGTGATGACAGCCTGGTTCAGTGTTTGGCACATTTTTGCTACTCTGTCGATGAGAATATCGATTGATAGTAATGATATAGTGTTGTAATCCTCATTACATAGACAGCATAGCTCTGTTAGATTTGGTGTGATGATATCAGCCTTTTTTGACAGTGATTTGATGGCATTAATGCTTTCTTCATCGTAGCAAGGGTACAGCTCTCCATTATCTCCCATAACTGGGTCGACAACGACAATGGTATCATCAGTCTTAAATCTGTCGATAAAGCTAGAAATTATTTTACCTTGCTTACTGTTAGGTATGAAACCAGTAATAATACCGTCAAAATGAGCGCCCAGCTTTGACCATTCGTCAATAAAGCTCTCCATATAGTCTGTGAAATCCACACTCTGATAGCTAGGATATCCAGTCTGATTAGAGAACACACCAGTGGTCAGCGGACAGCATTGTACACCCATAGCAGATATGATAGGCAATGCGACACCAAGTGAGCATTTGCCAAATCCGGATAGGTCATTTATTGTTGCTATTTTTTTCATATCATCACCATTACCAATTATATCCGTATTGTGTGCATTATTAAATACACAAAAATCAAATATTTTTAGTGCACAGATTGGCAAAATAATACACCCACCATACCATTTTAGTTGTATAGTGGGTGTGTTTTACATATTTTCGAAGCTTTGTGGGGTCAATCTGCACTCCTCATCGTCCAGATAAATTTCTGGATACCATTCGGACGCAAATTGATATGGATTGTGCTCCTTTTTTGCGTTGTAGTATGACTGTGGGTAATGGATTTTTTTGTTCTCCTTGGCGATTTCGCCCTTTTCGACCTTGCCATCAACCTTTTTGCATAGTACTACGAATACATAGTCAGGCATAAAATCACTGTCGACCGATACAGTTAAAAAGCTATCAAAATAGTTAAAATTATATCCTGTATTGTATAGTCGTCTGGATTCAATTTTGTCCTGATATTCGGCAAAGCTTCGCATAGTCATATTGCCATACACTGCATATGGGAACACATATTTATCTTTGCTGTCAGCTACCTTGTTGGTGTAGTAGCAGGCGATGACCTTGTAGCTTTCGTTATCATATAGAGTGTTAAAATATATCTGCTGACTAGCATTTAGATAACCGTCAGTGGTGGCGTATATACTCTCTAAATCAATAACAGATTTATCAACATGTATCGCTCTGAATTGCTGATCTGCATCAATAGTCGATCCACGCTCTAAATATGAATGATTATTGTCCTTTGATTTGACAACATACTGTTTTGAATCAGTATCTGGCACATATATTGAGCCACGAATGGTTATGTCCTTGCCGTAGTCGTCACAAAATTCCTTTTGGATACCCTTTGGGTAGACAATATTATATTTTTTCTCATATGGACGAACATATCCGTAGTTTGCCTCGTATATACCAATGCTAATACCAGATACAGCTACAGCAATTACCACAACAGTGATAATTATTTTCTTTGCCTTTTTGCTAATCTCTTTGCCAAATAGTTTTTTGAAATATGCCTTTGTGCCACTTAGAATTTTGTTGTCAGCCTTTTTGTCATTTGACTTTTTAGCTTTCTTTTCCTTCTTTGGCTTTTCTGCTACTGGTGTTGGAGTAATTCCTTGCTCCTTGATGGGTGGAGCAGGTGGCGCAATAGGCTCGTCCACTGGCTCTGCTACCTTTTTTGGCAGGTCAACGGGGTCTGGATTAATTAGCTTTTCAAGTCGACTCTTGTCATCGTTGATGGAGGCTAATATCTCGTCTAATTCCTTGTTTTTGCTCATATTACTTTACAACTGTCTTTCGTACATTTTGGATAGCTCTTTCGATTAGCTCGTCGCTGTTTAGTACCGACTCAGCTTCTGCTACCTCTTCAACCTTTGCTCTAGTTTTTGGATGCTTTGGTGTGAATACGGTACAGCAATCCTCGTATGGCTGAATAGAGGTCTGGAATGTGTCGATAGCACGAGAAATCTTGATGATTTCTTCCTTATCCATACCGATACAAGGACGGAACACTGGCATATTAGCCACAGCATCAGTACAGCCAAGAGCGTATATAGTTTGGCTAGCAACCTGGCCAACGCTCTCACCAGTGATGAGTGCATGGCAATTTTGGTGTCTCGCAAGTGCTTCGGATATTCTCATCATATATCTTCTCATAATAATGGTGAAATATACCTCTGGGCACTTGTCACGGATTTCTTCTTGTATCTCAGTGAATGGTACAACATATGTTGTGATTGGACCACTGTATTTTGCTACCTTGTGTAGTAGCTCCATTACCTTTTGCTCTGCAAGCTCGCTAGTATATGGTGGTGATGCAAAGTGTACAGCGACTAGCTCGATACCTCGCTTTGCCATCATATATGCAGCAACTGGTGAGTCGATACCACCACTGATTAGTATTGCAGCACGACCACTTGTGCTAACTGGCATACCACCAGCGCCCTTGATATTGTTGCCACGAACGAATGCAAAATTATCTCTTACCTCGACTGTGACAGTAACGTCTGGGTTGTGTACGTCAACCTTTAGATGATGAAAGTGTGATAGAATAAATCCACCAAGCTCTCTGCAAATCTCTGGTGACTTTAGTGGGAATTTTTTGTCGCTACGCTTTGCCTCAACCTTGAATGTTTTTGCATCAGCTAGCTCCTCTGACAGATATTCTAGTGTTATTTTGCGAATATCGTCCATATCCTTTTGGGCAACAGCTGCTCTTGATAGTGCAGCGATACCGAACACACGCTTTAGTACCTCTACAGCGTCGTCAAGGTCGATATCCTCGTCAGTAGGCTGTACCATAATGGTTGACTGGCTCTTTGTGTACTTGAACACACCAACGTCAGCTAGTGCCTTTTTCATATTCTTGATGAGTACGTCCTCAAAGGTATTGCGATTAAGTCCCTTTAGCACTAGCTCACCATTCTTGATTAGTATAATTTCCTGCATATTGTTTTCCTCTATAATGGGTATTTTTGCACTGTTTCTCGTAGTGCAGATACAAGCTCGTCTATGTCATCCTTTGTTGTGTCCCTAGAAAAGCTGATACGAATTGATTTTTCGATAATTTTGTCGCTTAATTTCATAGCTGTTAGCACATGGCTACGCTTACCCTTTGCACAGGCAGAGCCATTGCTGACATACACACCATACTGACTGCTCAAATGCTGTATAACAGTTTGGCTGGTCATAAATGTTGGGACATATAGGTTAATTATGTAATCACTGGCGTCATCGCCACTATTGATTTTTACATTTTCGATAGATAGTAGCTGTTCCTTGGCATAGGTGTTCAGCTCCTTGATATTTTCACTCTGGGTTTTAATATTTGGTATCTGCTCAACAGCTACACCAAATCCAGCGATAAGAGGTGATGCCTCTGTACCAGGGCGAATTTTCTTTTCCTGCTCTCCACCAAATGTCTTTGGCACAATGCGAACACCCTTTTTGATATAGAGTGCACCAACGCCCTTTGGACCGTGTATCTTGTGCGCTGTGATAGTCACTAAATCAGCACCAATTTTTGCCGGCTTAATCTCCATCTTGCCATACGCTTGTACGCAGTCGATATGTATCAGTGCTGGGGCATTCGCTCTTTTTACAGCTTTTTTGATAGCACTAACTGGCATTATTGAGCCAACCTCGTTGTTGACATATATAATGGTAACGAGTATCGTGTCGCTGTTGATAGCGTCATTGATTTGGGATTCAGTAATTCTGCCGTATTCATCTGGCATTAGGCGAATGACCTCGTATCCTTGCTTTTCTAGCTCGTCACATGATTGCAAAACTGACTCGTGTTCGATAGCAGTGGTGACGATACGCTTGCCCTTGCGCTTGTTTGCCTCTACTGTGCCGAATATAGCAAGATTGTTTGCCTCTGTACCTCCAGAGGTGAAGTATATCTCATCAGCCTCGCACGATAACGATTTTGCTATCACTTCTCTAGCGTGGCGAACCTCCATATTGGCATTCAGCCCCTCTTTGTGAAAGCTACTAGGGTTGCCAAATATCTCGGTTAGCATTTTATATACCTTGTCAGCGACAGCCTTGGTAGGTTTTGTTGTCGCACTGTTGTCTAAATATGCCATTAGCTGTTTTTTCTCATTTCGTTTATTTTTAGGGTGGCGATTATGGTCTTTGCGTCCTTAATTTCGCCAGTCATAATTCTCTGTGTTAGCTCGTCAATATTCATTCTGCAAATTTGTAGAAATTCACCCTCGTCAAGCTGTTGCTCCTCGATATGAACACCCTTTGCGTAGAACAGACGAATGATTTCATTAGTGTATCCAGGGGTAGGGTACACCTCTCCAAGGAAGATAAATTCATCGGCTGTTGCGCCACACTCTTCCTTGAATTCTCTTTTTCCAGCCTCTAAGATATCCTCACCCTTTTCTAGCTTGCCAGCTGGAATTTCGTATATAGTTTCCTTGTATGGATAACGGAACTGGCGTACTAGTAGTACCTCTTCATCGTCGGTCATGCCGATAACTGCAACACCACCTGGGTGGTCGACGCATTCTCTGTACGCTGTTGTGTTGTCGCATAGCGATACCTCGTCGTGATGCATAACAAGGACCTTGCCATTGAATATGCCTTGCACATTCTCTGTACGCTCATATAGACCTAATGCGATGGACTCGATATCATCGACCTTGTCGACAATATATTTTGCACTATGCTCGATTAGCTCAAATTTTGAGCCGAATCCCCATAGCACACCAACGCTGTCCATATTGTTTGCTCTAGCACCGTCGATATCGTAAAATCTGTCGCCAACCATTAGTGCATCCCTATAGTCCACACCTAAATTGCTGACGCAGCGTGCTATGATGCTCTGCTTTGACTCACAGTCAGCGTTGAAGCTAACGCCACAGATATCGTCAAAATATTTCTTTATATCAAATTTTTCTAGCAAATCTACTATGTATTTTTCTGGCTTTGATGACGCAATACCTATCTTGATATTATCATCCTTTAGTCGAATGAGCAGGTCAACAATACCATCGTATAGCTCACTTTCGTATAGACCGATGGTAGAATATCTCTCACGATATTTTTTTACTAGCAAATCAGCATCACTAGCGCTCTGTCCATATCGTTCTTGGAATGTGACGAGTAGTGGTGGACCGATGAAAAAATCTAGCTCTTTCCAGTCCTCACAAGGTATATTGAATGCATCAAGAGCGTATTTTGCACTCTTTTTTACACCAATACCAGTGTCGCATAGCGTTCCATCAAAATCAAAAATAACAGCCTTGTATATCATTTTGACTCTACCTTTTTCATAAATTTATCGCTTTGAACAACAAAACGCTCGATTGTGCCAGAGCCAATTTCTGCTCCATTGTCCTCCTTGGCACTGACCTCAAATACTAGTCGTCTGCCATCTTGCTCAATTAGTGTAGCCTTTGCGATAATAACAGCACCGATACCACTAGCCTTTGTGTGAGCAACGTCGATTTTTGTACCGACTGTGGTCTCGTTGTCGTCAAGATATTCGACAATAGCACGACAGGTCGCCTTTTCCATAAGTGCTATCATAAATGGTGTACCAAACACATTTAGTGACCCGCTCTGTGCTGCGACAGCAGTGTTCGTGTTGTTGACTATTGTCATTGTTTCTCCAGTGATAGGTCCGATTAATTCCTTCATATTATTGTCCTCAATAGGTCTTTATCATTTCAAAATTCATTGATTTTAGTGTCTTTAGCAAATCAGCATTATTTCGGATTGGCTCGGTTGTGATGATACCACCTCTTGCTGTCTGCTCCTTAACGTGAAAGTCAGAGCCTGACACCATCAGCTTGCCAGTCCTCTGTGCCCAGGCAAGCGCCTTGTCATTCGTCTTTTTGTTGCATTTGCCATTATATACCTCGATACCATCTAGGTAGTCAGGATTGCAACGAGTGATATATGGTCTGAATGGGTGAGCTTGGTATACTAGATAACCTTGCTCGTGCATCATCTCGCTCATTTTCTTCTCCCTTACAGCAAGTAAATTGCCTTGCTGACGAAGCCATTCTGGGTCAACACCATAGATGAGATAGTCGTTACCAGTACCATAGTGTCGAAGCTCCATACCGAACATTACGGAGAAATTATCGTCCTCGTATTTCTTCATCTCGTAGTATGGGTTGATATAGTTATCTATAAACTTTTTTGGATTAGTGTATCCGTGGCCTGGTGCAAAGGTTAGGGGACTGTAGTGGTCAGTGATTACGACACCGGAGTATCCAGCCTCCTTGTACATTCTTGCTATATCCTTTGGCTCTGTTCTGCCACATTGTCTGCTGCCATATTTTGTATGGCAGTGTAGTTCGTATTTGTATTTCATATTAGTAATCTGCTTTTCTGAACATATTGTTTATTTGGTCGCATAGTGCAGGGTATTTGTCTAGTTTTGGGTCGTCATTTAGCATTTCTCTAGCACATTTTTGACATTCCATAAGTGTGTCCATATCCTCTAGCATATCTGCTATTACAAGATTTGGTAGACCGTGCTGTCTCTTGCCAAAGAAATCGCCAGGGCCTCTTGTCTTTAGGTCGTAGTCTGCTATTTCAAATCCGTTAGAGGTCTGCTTCATTAGATTTAGTCGGTCCTTGGCGTTGTCGCCCTTGTTGTCGGACACTAGGATACAGTAGGATTGCTCACTACCTCGTCCAACTCGTCCTCTTAGCTGGTGAAGCTGTGACAGACCAAATCGCTCTGCATTTTCTATCAGCATTATTGTAGCGTTTGGCACGTCAACACCGACCTCAACGACAGTCGTGCTGACTAGTATATCCACGTCACCACTAGCGAATGCCGACATAACCTTGTCCTTGTCCTTTGCTTTCATCTTGCCGTGCAGTAGTGCAAGATTGTAGCCACTGAATGCTGTTTGACTTAATCTTTCGGCATATTCCTTGGCAGAAATAAGATCGCTTTCACCCTCATCAACAAGGGAGCATACTATGTACGCCTGCGAGCCATTGTCAACAGCGTCACGAATGAATTTATATATTCTTTCGTGGTATCTTGAGTCGACATAATCTGTGCGTATAGCTTGTCTGCCTGGTGGTAGCTCATCAAGTATACTGATATTCAAATCACCGTAGATGATTAGACCTAGTGTTCTTGGTATAGGTGTTGCACTCATAACAAGTAGGTGAGGATTGTTGCCCTTCATAGCAAGGCTTGCCCTCTGCTCTACACCAAATCGGTGCTGTTCATCAGTAACTACTAGCCCAAGATTGTTGAATTCGACGTCGTTTTGTATCAGAGCGTGTGTGCCGATAATTATATCGATTTTTCCGTCCATAAGGTCGGATTTTATCTCTCTTTTTTCTTTTGCTTTTGTTGAGCCAGTTAGTAGCGCTAATCGGATATCAGTGCCAGCTAGAAGCTTTGACAGTGACTCATAATGCTGGGTAGCTAATATTTCGGTTGGTGCCATCATTGCTGACTGGTAGCCATTTTTTGTAGCTGTGTACATTACTGCAGCAGCAACAGCAGTCTTGCCTGAGCCAACGTCACCCTGTACCAGCCTGTTCATAGACTCGCTACTCATCATATCGCTAATGCATTCCTCTGTGGCTCTCCTTTGAGCGCTGGTAGGCTCAAATGGTAGTAGTGAGAAAAATTCGTCAGTGTATGATTTTTGTATCTTCAGCTCATTTTTTGTACGCTTTTTGTCCTTTAGCTTTAGTAGACCTAGCTGTAAGGTAAGTAGCTCCTCAAATATGAGCCTTTTTCGTGCAGTTTCGATATTTTCCTTTGTGTCTGGAAAATGTATCTGCTTTATTGCAAAATCAAGTGAGCATAGGCTGTATTTTTCTAGCACCTCGTCTGGTAGCGTTTCGTCTATCGTGCCAATCTTTTCTAGTGCTGATTTTACTACCCTTGCGATAGCACGAGAATTAAGCTTGTCTGTGGCAGGGTAGATAGGGTGCACACCATTTGCTTCACTCAATTTTTCGATTTGAGGTGATGACATTGATGCGCTGGTAAAGCTTTTTTCTATCTTGCCATACAGAACATAGTCATCAAAGGTGCGTAGTGCCTTTGCTAGATATTTGTTGTTAAATATTGTTACATGGATGACATTTTCACCATCGGAAAAATTGCACTTGTATAGGGTCATACCCTTGCGAATAAGTGACTCCTTGACTGGTGTTACCATAGTCGCTTTGATGAACACTGGCTCGTCTGTAGGAGCGTTGGCAACAGTGGTGCGCTTGGTCCAGTCCTCATATTTTCTTGGGTAATAATGTAGCAAATCGGCAACAGTGTAAACACCCAGTTTGTTGAAAAACTGAGCTCTTTTTTCGCCTACACCTTTGATATATTGAATACCGTATTCGCTATAATCCATTGTTTACCTCTGTGATTATTCTACTGAAATAATGTAGTAGTAAATTGGTTGACCACCATCAACGATACTGATTTCGATATCGTTGCCATAGTCCTCTTTTAGCATATTCTCTACCTTTGTAGCATCCTCTTCGGTAACGCCCTCACCATATATGATGGTGACTAGAGAATGCATATCCTTGTCGAACAAATCAGCGACAGTATCCTTTGCTGTCTGCTCCTTGTCCTCACTGATGAATTTGATGCTGCCATTGCAAAGTCCCATAATCTGACCTTGTTTGATAGGCTTGCCATCGACCTCGCTATCTCTTGCAGCGAAGGTAACTAGACCAGTTTCGACAGCGCCTGCCATCTCCATCATAGTTTCCACATTTGTGTCAGCGTCTTCACTATCGTCAAATGATAGCATTGCTGATATACCTTGAGGGATGGTCTTTGTTTCTAGCACCTTGATTTCTCTGTCAGTAGCTAGTGGTATAGCTTGCTGGGCTGCCATAATGATGTTTTTGTTGTTTGGTAGGACAAATACTGTCTTTGCTGGAGTTTGCATAACAGCGTTTAGTATATCGTCTGTTGATGGGTTCATTGTTTGACCACCAGATACAACAACATCTGCACCCAAATCCTTGAATAGCTCTGTTAGTCCGTCGCCAGCACATACTGCTACAAATCCGTAGTCATTCTCTGGCTCTGCGATAGTAGGCTCGTTATTTGCCTCTTCAACACCTAGGTCAGCATTTTCGTGCTGATGGCGCATATTGTCTATCTTGATATTGATTAGCTGTCCATATTTTAGTGCTGTTTGGATAACAGTACCAGGGCAGTTAGAATGAACGTGTACCTTGATGATATTACCGTCCTCAACGACAACAACACAGTCACCTATGGACTCGAGATACGCTCTTAGCTTGATTGGGTCGCTTTCCTTTGCGTTCTTTTCCTTTTCGATAAGAAATTCACTACAGTAACCGAACTCGATATCGCCACTTGCGCTTGCAACCGTCTTTTTGTCGCTAGCTGTTTGCTCAACGATAGGGTTAACGATAGCATTGTGACCGAATACACTGTTGAAGCCTTCAAAGATTAGCACCAAGCCTTGTCCACCAGCATCAACAACGCCAGCCTTTTTGAGTACTGGTAGCATTTCTGGTGTCTTAGCTAATGCTCTTTTTGCAGCCTCAAGAGCAGCGTAGCAAACCTCCATTGGATCCTCTTGGATTTTTGCCATTTCCTCTGCAGCCTCTGCTGCCTCACGAATAACTGTTAGGATAGTGCCCTCTGTTGGCTTCATTACAGCCTTGTATGCAGAGTCACTAGCTGCACGAAATGCGCTAGCTATAGCACTTGAGTCAGCTTCCTCTAGTCCCTTGAATGCCTTTGAAAATCCCCTAAAGATAAGAGATAGGATAACACCACTGTTACCTCTAGCACCACGGAGCAGAGCAGAAGCACATTTCTTTGACACGTCTGCGATAGTGCTGTCATCTGGCATATCAGCAATGTCCTTTGCTGCAGCAGATATGGTCATAGACATATTTGTACCAGTATCACCATCTGGAACTGGGAATATATTTAGTGCATCAACAGCTTGACGACTGTTGGTGATATTGTTCGCAGCAGAGATGATTCCGTCACGAAACATTCTTCCTGTAATCATACGAAATCCCTCCGATTAGTTTATGCCGTCGACGTGGACATTAACCTCTGATACATTTAGTCCAGTAGCAGACTCGATAGTGTATCTAACCTTGTTGACAATGCTGTCACAGATAGCGTTGATATTAACACCATATGACACAGCAATATGCAAATCAACAACTAATGCACCGTTAACACTCTTAACGCTAACACCTTGGTTAGTGTTGTCTAGGTCCACTCTGTCGACCTTGTTCTTGATGACAGATTTTATGCTCTGCACTGGATTTGATGATACCATTCGTGTTACACCAAAACAGCTCTGTGCAGCGTTGCCAACAAGATGAGCAAAATAGTTGTTTGTAATTTCGATATATCCGTTTTGATTTTCAAATTTTATCATAATAAAACCTCCAAGGCTTTTTGTTTTTATTTTATGAGCAATACCAGTCTTGTATGTTAGAGAAATAATTGCCATTATATGCTTGCATATCGCCATGCATGGATTTTGAATAGCATATCATTCCTTGTCTGTACAGCACTGGTACGAATGGCATTTCGTCGTAGAAATCAATTAGGAATGTTCCTATATCACCATCGCCATTCATATACGCTTTGTATGACTTTAGCGTTTTCATATCGGTGTCGATACCATATCGAGTTTCGCCCTTGCGATCGAAAAAGCTGTTCAGCCTCATATCATTTGGTATCTTTGTTTCGCCAATATAGATATCAAAGTAATAGTTCTTCACATAGCTCTTATATTGTTTGTCAGCAATCTTGGTGATTGTCACCTTAAATCCAACAGCCTCTAGCTGTTGCTTTAGCAGTGATGCCATAGCAACACGATTTTTGTTCTTGCTGACTAGGATATCTAGCTTTAGCTGGCTCTTGCCATATCCACTCTGTGCGATAGCCTGCTTTGCTGCAGGGATATCAGATTTTGTGGAGAATAGCGAGGTCTCCTTGCCAAGTGCACTAGCTGGGTTAAATATATTCGTGCATGATTTTGCATTGCCCTGATATGCACTCTTGACTATTGTCTCTCTGTCGATAGCAAGTGATATCGCTTGTCTGATGCTGCTGTTTGAGGTGATACCGATATGACTGTTTATACCAATGTAGACCAAATTGTTTAGTCCAACATTCTTTTTGTTACAGTTCATTCTGGTGTAGTCACCCTCTGCCAAATCACGAAATGCATATGTGATATTGCCGATATTAACAGCATTGTCGATTGATTCACTCGTTGTGACATTGACTAGTGTGATTTTTGTAAAATGAGGGTTAAAATCATTTCTTCTCTTGTTGACATTCAGATACACACCACCGTTCTCGTTAGATAGGGTGTATCTGCCACTACCAATTAGGTAGCCATTTTCGTCATCAACACCAGCCTTTGTGATAGCAAAGGTGAGTAGCTTGTGTGCGTTAGGGTCAGCATAGGTTAGGTTGAATGTAACAGCATTTGCACTAGATGCATAGGCACTCTTTATCGGTGCTAGGCTGTTCTTCCAATGTGGTGATAGCTGTGCCTCATTAAATGATGACACGATATCATCTGCTGTTATTGGACTTCCATTTGAAAAAATGTGTCCACTTTCAATTGTGACAACTAGCGTTGTGCTGTCTGTGTACGAATATCCGATAGCCAGTGATGGCTGTGCCTCGTAGCTTTCGTCAAGGACGAATAGTGACTCGTACACTAGGTCGCCAATTATTTGATTGTTTAGCGTTTTTGACTCGTATGGGTTGAGCGAGTCAGATTGTGAATAGCTGAGCTTGAAACTTGTTGTGTCCTCGGTAACCCTTGTTGGTGCCTCGGTGATAATGGTGTTGGTCGTTTCGCCAGTGTTTTTTGCACAGCCAGCAAATGAGCCAATTATCATAACAACAGCCATCAAAGCAGCTAGGCTCTTTTTTATCATTATTTTCTAAACCTTTCGATTTTGAGTGCTTTGCCAGTCTTGTTTTCTATCTCGATTACGACACCCTCGACGGTGCAAGGGCCATCTTCGTTTGCAAATCTAACAGGTAGATTAGTCTTCATCTTTTGTATAGCTCTGTCCGGTGTGACACCAAGCACAGAGTAGTATGGTCCAGTCATACCAAGGTCGGTGATATAAGCTGTGCCATTTGGTAGTATCTGCTCGTCAGAGGTCTGCACATGTGTGTGTGTGCCAACTAGTGCAGATATTCTGCCGTCGGTATAAAATCCCATAGCCTTCTTCTCACTGCTAGCCTCTGCATGAAAGTCGACTACGATAATCCTAGCGCCCATTTCCTTTGCTTCTTCGATAGCCTCGTCCATTTTGTCGAATGGATTTGCAATATTGTCGAGATACACAGCACCCTGCATATTGATTACAGCGATTTGGGTATATCCTTTGTCGAGTAGCACGATACCTCTGCCACTAGCAGATGGATGGTAGTTGTATGGACGAATGATATATTCGTTCTCGTCCAGATAGTCGCATATTTCTGGTCGTTTTAGCGAATGATTGCCCAGTGTGATAACGTCAACACCACTGCTAAAGATATGCTGCGCACTCTTTGGTGTTATTCCGTTGCCGACAGCACTGTTCTCACCATTTGCTATTACTATGTCTGCACCAAATTCTTTTTTTAGATTTGGCAATGTTTGTCGCAAATATTCGCACCCTTGACTGGATACGATATCGCCAATTAGCATTATTTTCATTTTGCACCATTTCTATATCTATAATCCAAAATATTATACTATATAATTATAATAATTACAAGATATAAATAGGCTTTGATTGTCACTTGAAAAAATATTGACTATGTGATATTATGATTTTAGTTTGATTTGGAGGCGATATAATGCACGAATCTGGTGAAATGTATCTTGAAACAATTTATGTCTTGTCCCAGACAAAGCCAGACGTTCGTTCAATAGACGTTGCAGAGAGCATGGGATTTTCAAAGCCTAGTGTTAGTCGTGGCGTTAGCATACTTAAGCGTGATGGATATATCGCGGCTGATAATAATGGCTATCTTCAGCTAACAGAGTTTGGGCTAGATTTGGCGAAGAAAATATATGAGCGTCATACCATTTTGACCAAGCTTCTTGTTCATCTTGGTGTTGATGATGAGATAGCATCTGCTGATGCGTGCAAGATGGAGCATGATATCTCGGACGAGACATTGTTCGCTATTAAATCATTTATTGAAAATGTATAAGTAAAAAATAATCCCCACTTGGTTTTCCAAGTGGGGATTTTGTTATTGTTTATAGCTATTATTTAATATTCATAACAGCGTCGAACTCGTCGATAACCTCTTGCTCTGGAGCAGGAGTGATGAGTGATACGACAATGTTAACTACTAGACCGATGATGAATGCAGGTAGTAGCTCGTAGATAGCGAATACGCCACCAAGCTTTGCGATAACGAACTTCCATAGGAATACCATTATACCACCAGCAACCATACCAGCGATAGCGCCGTACTTGTTTGAACGCTTCCAGAATAGTGAAAGTATCATTACTGGACCAAATGCAGCACCAAATCCAGCCCAAGCGAAGCTTACAATACGGAATACAGAGCTGTTAGGATTCCATGCGATTACAACACCGATGATAGCGATTGTGATGAGTGTAACTCTTGCTACAACCATCTTGCCAGTCTCGGATAGGTTAATCTTGAATAGACCACCAAGAATGTTCTCACTAGCAGATGATGATGCAGCTAGTAGCTGGCTGTCAGAGGTTGACATTGTGCTAGCAAGAATACCAGCAAGGATAACGCCAGCAATAAGAGCAGGGAACACACCAGTGCTAGATAGTAGCTTTGAAATTTGAATAATGATTGTTTCACTATCCTCTAGTGGCTCAAGTGCACCAGCAGCAACCATACCTCTACCAACGATACCGATTACAACAGCGATAGCCATTGAAATAACTACCCAAATAGTAGCAACTCTACGAGAAGTCTTGATTTTGTTAGGGTCCTCGATAGCCATAAATCTAAGTAGGATATGTGGCATACCAAAGTAGCCTAGACCCCAAGCTAGTGTTGACACAATAGTGAGTGTCGAGTAGCTGACAGTCTCTGTGTTGTCAGAATTTAGTGTTTGTGTTAGTGATAGGTAGCTGTCGATAGAACGAGCATTCTCCATAACAGCGTCCATTCCACCAGCCTTTGTAACGCCAAATACAAGCACGATAACAAGAGCGATTGTCATAATAATTGACTGAATAAGGTCAGTTGTTGATGCAGCGTTAAAACCACCTAGTGAGGTGTAGCCAACGATGATAATTGCTGACACAACCATAGCAAGATGATAGTCAACACCGAACAATGTGCCGAATAGCTTGCCACATGCAGCAAAACCAGAGCCTGTGTATGGGATGAAGAATACGATGATTACTACAGCAGCGATAGCCATAAGGATATTCTTGTTCTCCTTATATCTACGAGAGAAATAGTCCGGAACTGTGATAGCACCGATATGTGCAGAATATCTACGTAGTTTCTTTGCAACGATTAGCCAGTTTAAATATGTACCAACAGCGAGACCAACGGCTGTCCAAACTGGCTCTGCAATACCGCATAGCAGTGCTAGTCCAGGTAGACCCATTAGTAGCCATCCCGACATATCTGATGCCTCTGCACTCATTGCTGTAACAAGAGGACCAAGCTGTCTGCCACCAAGATAGAAGTCGCCAACATTTTTTGTTTTTTTAGAGAAAATAACACCGATGATTACCATTACTGACAGATATGCAACAATAGCAATCATAATGCAAATTTGTGCTTGTGTCATTACGATCTCCTCCTATATATTTATATTATTTGTGAAAAAATATTTACCATAATATCACATACTGCAAAAAAATGCAAATTTTATGCAAAAAGTGTATAAATATATATTTTTTATGCATTCTTTTTGCTGTTGATTATACTCAATATATTGACATTGTCTGTATATATGGTATTATGGATGTATAAATTATGAAATGAGGATTTTTTATGTTTTGTCCAAAATGTGGCACACCACTACATGACAGCGCAACATTCTGCCATTCCTGTGGTACAAATGTTACTGTACAGCAGAATAATCAACAGCCAACCTACACACAGCAGAATTATTACACCCAGAACAATCCACAGCAGGAGATTGCTAGGGAAATGGAGTCAGCTAGTAAACTTGCTAAAATAGGTATTATTTTGGGTATTTTTATCCCACTTGCTGGATGGATTCTTGGTGGTCTATGTCTGTATAAACTCAATGAAATGAAAACAAAATACCAAGCATATAATGATGAAATTAGAAAAAAGGGAATTACAGCAATTGTTGTGTCAACAGTTATCTGGGCTATATCATTTATCTTAATTATCGCAGGCGAAACATTTGCATATATGTCGATATTCTAAATTAATATGTTTTAAGGGCAGAGTAATCTGCCCTATTTTTTATGCAAAAAATTCCATTTTTCGTTTGGTATATAAAATGGTGCATTGTGCAAAATATTACAGAACGAATTATCAAAAATTTTCTTGTTTGAGGAAGGGTGGAAAATCCCTTCGTCTACTCATCTTTAACAAGAAAGTCAAAAAGGAAGAGGATATTATATGAAAGCAACAGGTATTGTCAGACGAATTGATGACTTGGGTCGAGTTGTAATTCCAAAGGAAATTCGTCGTTCATTCAGAATTAAGGAAGGTGATCCACTTGAGATTTATACGGACGCTGAAGGTGAGGTTATTTTTAAAAAGTATTCGCCTATTGGTGAGCTATCCAATTTTGCTGGTCAGTATGCTGAAGTGCTTTATAAAGGTGCTGGACTTCCTATTGCGATTATGGATAACGACCATGTCATTGCAGCGTCAGGTATCAGCAAAAGAGAGGTTCTCGAAAGACGTGTGACTAAATCATTAGAGGAGCTTATGGAAAATCGTCAAATCCATATTAAGACAAACACCGTGCCATCTATGGTTGCTATCGAGGGTTATGACAAGCCAGCACAGGTTGTTTATCCTATCATTTATGGTGGAGATGTCAGTGGTGCTGTAGCGCTGATGGAGAATGATGAGGGCGATATTCCGTCCGAAACAGATATAAAATTAGTGCAGGTTGCAGCTGCTTTCTTAGGCAAACAAATGGAATGATTATTGTGCATTGTGCACAAAAATTATCATCAATTATTGTGTAAACTAACTCATAGTTAGAAGATGCTACAAAGTTCTTGCATTTTCTGAATCCAAGTATATAATATGTCGCAAGAGAGAGGAAAATCAGTGGGTGGAAGTAGTACTCACTAGGGATTCAGAGGTGATTCTATGAAGAAACTTCAGGATGAGGCATATGGATATATCAAGGATATGTTCGTTCAGCACAATATAGTTAAGCGAGTTGTGTTGACCGTTCTGTCCATCGTTGTTATGGGACTTGGTATTTCGCTTTTTTCTGTTTCTGGATTTGGCGTTGACCCCTTTACGTCAATGAACATGAATATTTCCTCAGCATTAGGAATCGGCTATGGAACATATCAGCTAATAGTTAACGCTGTAATTATCCTATTCGTTGTCATTGTCGCTCACAGAGGACTGATTGGCATTGGCACTATGGTGAATATGGTGGGTGTTGGCTATTCGTGCGAGCTATTTGAGGGTATTATTAGACCTCTTGTTGCTGACTACAGCGGTAATATGATAGTTCGAATATGCCTACTTGCGGCAGGCATTATTGTTCTATGCTTTTCCTGCTCTCTTTTCTTTACTAGCAATATTGGTGTCGGTCCTTATGATTGCCTTGGCTTTATGCTTAGTCAAAAGACTGGCATTGCATATAAATGGGTAAGAGTTATTACTGATATTACTGTTATCCTCATTGGCTTGGTAGCTAGTGGTGGTGTATCAGTGATTGTATCTGGTGATATCTCTGGCATTAAGAATATCGGTATCGGTACTATTATTACAGCCTTTATGATGGGACCACTTGTAAATTTCTTCTCGAAGAATGTTTCATCAAGGATACTCAATGTCGACTATGCTGCTATTAGCAAGGACGTTGCATTCTTTATGCTAAAGGGTGCGATGGTAAAGAATAGAATTAATGCCCAGTATGTTCATAACCCAGCAGAGCTGAATATCAATTCGGCATCATTTGAGGTTTTGAAGAATCAAATATAGTTACTTTTTAGATTTTTTACATAAATTTACTCCACGAAAAAGAGCACAGTGTTAAACTGTGCTCTTTTTCTCTTTATCAGTATTTTTCTAAATAAGAATGTTGTTCTCCGTCTGTGACATATCCAGGCATTGTATCGAGCGACAGAGCGTGTATGCTCCTAAATATGCTGTGGCAGATACCCTTATTTTTATTTTCGAGCTGTGACAGTAGACTAGCAGTGTCCTCATCCTTTGCACCAGTAACTGCAAGGTCAAGCTCATTATATCGCACAAAGGCTGCTATATCGTTTCTGTCGATGCAGAATAGTGGACGAATAACAGAACTTTCCATTGGCAAAACACTCTCTATTTTGCCGTTGTGGAGCATATTTTTGATAGTGTGCTCAATAATATCACTCCTGCATTCGTTAGAGGTGATTTTGTTATAGCCAGATGGCTCGTTTTCTGTAGGGATACCATAGTAGCTACAGTCGATATCGCTCTTGAACACAACCTCGAACGGAGTGTCGCTTATTCTCTTTAAATGTTGAAACAGCTTTGCAATTAGAATGCTCTGTGCTGTGCCATCAATGTTGACGCATATAATATCGTCCTTTTCGACCAGTTTGTATTCCTTAACAGCCTCGACAAACTGATTCCAAAGCTCGTGACGATATTTTTTTGTAATAGAGCGTTCTATTAGCTGATGCTTTTGTAATTCTCTTGCCATATTAGTCGAATGATAGTCTGTATGCCTTTACGCCATGTGATGGCACATTTGTCTTGATAGCAGCGCCATCACCACTACCACCAGACCATAGGTCATAGATATATGCCTTTTGCACAGCTGGACAACGCAAATACTTTTGCTTTCTTAAATCATCAAGCTTGTATTCGATTTCAGCTGGCTTGCTACCCTTGTTGAAGAAGCATAGTGCGATATCACCATTAGCAAGTGGTCTTGCAAGGATATCAATCTTACCCTGACGCTTAACTCTCATTGCTGGTTTAACAAGTCGGTCTTGGTCGATACGAATAAGGTCCTCGTTTGTGACAATATTTATGATATTATCGCTCTCACGAGAGCCATCAGTTAGCTTTCTTAAATCATTGCCCAAAACAAGTGGAGCAGCCATCATACACCATAGTGTAAAGTGGGATTTGTTCTCATCAACTGTTAGCTTGCCATTGCCAACCTCAAGCATATCTGGATCGTTAACATGACCAGGTGATGCATAGCTATATAGTCTAATAGTCTTGTTGTAAATCTGCATAATACGTGACCACTTTGGTGTGATATCCATTGTAGTGCGCCACATATTGCCTGCCTTTGCACCCCAATTCCAAGGACTAGCGAATCCCCATTCACAGATGGAGAAGGTGATTGGCTTTTCTGCTGTGCCAGTGAATCTTGCCCAGTCGTGTGTCGCATTCTCCAGTGCTGTTGCCATACGCTTGTACTGAATATATGATGAATCAGCCTTTGTGACAACTGGGTTAGATAGCACGATTTGGTTAGGTCCAGCGTCAAGATTTATTGTTAGCTGAACTTTGCCATCAGGTGTGAACGATCTTCCAGCAGGGAAGAACACCTCGTGCAATTTGCCATTAACACGCATCTGCATATACTGTTTTCTCTGTGTCAATGCCTTTGCGTAGTGGACAGTAACATTGTATTCGCCATCAAATGGAGCGTCAAAATTAAATGTTGCTGTACCCGCATTGTGGTTTAGGTTAACTATAGCGTTGCCAGTAGGTAGCTCTTTGATTTGTCTTGCCTTTGTTTTACCAGTAAATTTTGCATTCTTTGGTGATAGACGAATGCTAGAGTGCTCGCCCTTGATGCTCAAATCGATATATTCGATAGCTGGTGTTGAGCCACTGATATACTCGTGATGACAAAAATCGTATTTGAAATACTCAACACCCCATGATGCAAGTGTTCTTGCGTCTAGTACCTCGTTGCCTAGTGATGCTGGCAAATCCTCACAGGTGTTAGTACCATTTGAGGAATACAGACCCATTTTCATACCGATGCTGTTGATTGTCTTGCATAGGTTTTCCATACCCATAGGGAAAGACTCCAAATCGCCCTGTAGCTTGCCATCAGCGTCACGCATAGAGCTTTGCCAGCAGTCATCAATATTTATGTACTCGTATCCAGCACCAAGCAGACCAGTATCTCTCATAGCCTTCGCTGTGTCGATAATAGCCTCTTGATCGATATGATTGCGTAGTGTGTTCCAGCTTGACCAGCCCATGATTGGAGTAGTTACACCATTTTTGAAATCTAGCTCCTTCTTCAAATCAATGGTCAGTCTTGTTGGTACAAGCCTTTTCATAGCACAGATAGGGCATTTGCCCTCTGCAGCGTATGCCAAAAACCATGTTGTAAATGCAATAATGGCAATAAGAATTATTGCAATAATAATGATTAAAGCTATCATAGTAGTCCAATCTCCTCAAAATATTTTAGCTCCATTTGAGCCATCCTGTTTGTCTCGTCAGTACCGATTTGTGCTGTGGCACTGATGACAAAATCCCTCTTGTGCTTAAGGTTATAGAATATACGATATATCCAAGCGAATGGAGTCAGCCAAGGCTTGTCCTCGATAAAGCTGATATATGGTATATTTTTCATTTTTTCGTAGCTAGGGAATAGTAGTCGTAGCCTTGTTAGAAATGGCGAATTACTCTTGCCATCCTCTAGCTCTTTTCTCTGTATAACAGCTGATTTGTTGCGATTAAGGTTGCCGAATGCACCATATTGTAGCAAAAATTCTTCTGTGCTCTGTGTGTCCAGTCCAAAATCAGCACCATAACCAAACCACTTGTAGCAGATATTGATTATGATTTTAGAAAAATCACCTAGACCAATGCTATCCATCTTGTTAATAACAGCGTCAAGGTCGATATCATATGACTTTAGCATTACAGCAAGGTCTAGTATTAGCTTTGCACCGGCACCGTAGAACCAAAAATGGTGGGCTATATGAGCCAGTAGGTATGCAAAATGATAGTTAGGCTCTAGCGTTCCACGATATTCCTCGTATACGCCATACTCGATAGCGTCGCTAAATCCAGCCTCTGCATCAGCGTTACCCACCTTGCCGGAGATAATTTTTGTGTGCATTTCTATCTCGACATCATTCTTTTCGTAGTCGTACACTGGACCATTCGTGTTGACAGCGTTGTATCCATTGCTGGTGAGTAGGTCCTTAACGATATCTCTGTCATCTTGTGAAATGAGGACGTCAATATCGCCCATCGCTCTAACCTCTGGTACTGGATAAAGCTCCTTTATCTCTGCACCCTTAAAGAAGATATGCTTGATACCACCACTGGACAGAGTGTCCGATAGCTGACGAATACCCTCTGTTTGTGCTGTGTATCGAAATACAGCATCGTAGAAGCTGTCCTGCATAGTGTCATAGACGCTCTGTGGCACAATATTTCTGTTTTCTGCTTGCTTGACGACGCAGAATACTACTGCTGACAAATTATGCTTTCTAGCAAGCTCAAACAGCTGTAAATAATCAATGCTGTCATCAAGAGCTATCTTTTCGTTGTTTAGATATGCTCTCAAGACAGCAATTAAATAGTTTTGTATATTCATTATGCAAATACAGCAACGCCAACTAGGCTAAGTGTTGAGATGATTAGACCTGCAATCACAACGCCAATGGCGATAACTCCAAAGCTCTTTTTTCTATCCAAGTGGAGCAGGGACGCAAGCAATGATCCAGTCCATGCACCAGTGCCAGGTAATGGAATAGCCACAAATAGTAGCAGTCCCCATATACCGTATTTGTCGATTTTATCTCTTTTTTTGAGTGTTTTTTCCTCTAGCCAGTAGATAGGCTTGTTGATTACTGGAATTTTCTTTAGTAGCTCAAAAATCTTGTTGATTAACAGCAGAATGAATGGTATAGGTATGATATTACCGATAAAGCTGATAATAAAGCCAACGAATGGATTCATTCCAAGCAATACTATCGCTGTGAACATACCTAGTCTGCACTCTAGTATTGGGCATAGTGATATGATGAACACTACTAGCCAGTCTGGAATACCGTGAGCTGTCAAAAACTCCTGTATAGTACGACATACTTCTTGCATATATTACCTCTATACAATGTTATTATATATAATTATTATCATTTAAGTATTTGTGGGCACTGCTCAAAATATTCTTGTCGTTGTCAAATTTGAGCAGACTCATAGCTCTATCGTATGTTAGCCAGATATAATCCTCTATCTCTTCTTGTTGAATGATGGTAGAGGTATCCTTTGTTGTGCCAACGAAGATAGATACTTTTTTCTCTATTCTGTCACGGATTTTGTACTTGCTGACGCTTTCAAATCCGTCGATGATATTGATATGGATACCAGTTTCCTCTAGTACCTCACGCTTTGCTGTCTCAATTTTTGTCTCTCCAGGCTCAATATGACCCTTTGGAAATCCCCAGTGAGCAGAGCGCTTGTTCTTGATGAGAAGATATCTTATCTCACCCTTGATATCTCTGTACACAACTGCACCACAGCTGCTCTCGTACAGGCATTCGATACGATAGGTAGGGTAATCCTTCTTTAAATCAATATATTCCTTTATGTCATTAATTATGAAGCGGGTACTTTTTGGTGCAACAATCCAAATATAGCTTTTGTTTTTTCTGTCGCTAAGAATGGCGATAACTCGTCCGTCAAAATTGCGCACTGGGTGATGGATACCCATGATGAGTGCGCCTTGTTTCTCGTTTGAATAAACAGTGCCGTAATTTAGTGGATATGTGAAGCCCGCTTCGTTAGTAGAGCCGATAGGGTTTGTGACCTTGACTCTTACATATTTTCCGAGCATTTTTTCACCACCGAGTATAAGATATAACTGGTATTATTATACTAAATTATACATTATATTACAAGAGCAAATTTTTATATTCATTATATAACAAAAGGCACACTCCGTAGAGTGTGCCTTAAGATTTAGTTTATCGGGTTAGCTATTAGCCAGCCATTGTCTGAAGAAGATCAACAAGATTTGTGATAACTTCATCAGCGTCGCCCTTTAGCATACCAAGAACCTGATCAACAACACCAGCGATGCTATCGCTTAGACCACCTAGGAGACCACCTAGAAGATTTACGATTGCGTCGTAGTTGCCCTGATAGTTAATTGTGTTAACAATGTATCTTAGTACAGCGATTAGAGTCTCATCCTGATCTGACTGAATGAACATTCTAGCACCGATTGTAGCAGCCTGTGAAGCCTCGTTAGTAACTAGCTTACCGTGGCTTGCAAGCTGTAGCCAGTTAATCTCTGGAAGAACGATACCAAGCTTTGTGCCCTTGATATTGATAATGCCGATAATCTTGTTTAGAAGATTTACAACATTGTCAGCACCGATAAGTGGACGAAGTGTATCCTTCAAGTTGTAGAGATCAAGGTTAATGTTGAGGTTTAGACCAGTCTTTGCAAGTAGGCTATTGATATTGAAGCCTAGTGCATTAAGGATATCATTAACGTCAACGATTGGTCTTAGTGCATCGAGTAGAGCAGTTACAGGAGTTAGAAGATTGTCGATAATCTGTAGCAATCCATCGTTAGCGAAGAACAATGCTAGGTTAGGTAGCATGTCAGCAACCATCTCGATAGGAGCATATAGGATATCCTCAACCTTGTCGAGTAGTGGATCTAGCACGTCAAGTAGGATAGCATCGTATGCCTTGCCCATATCCTCTCTGTACTGATACTGAGTCTTGATATTGTAGCAACCGAATGCCTCAAGTAGAGGAACGATTGTTGATGAGTAGCAGTCAGAACCAGGAACAGAAGCAATGTTTGCAAGGTTCAAAGCTCTGTCATTTAGGAATACGTCAAGTACTGGATATAGAGGTCTGAGTACTGCACAAAGTGCGTTCTCAAATGTCTTTCTGTCCTTAACGCCGAAGCTTAGGCTCTCTGCCTTAACATTCTTCCAAGAACCTGCTCTGCTAATTACACCAGCAGGACCAGCATATGTCTGACCATACTTTTCATTTGTAAGTAGTGATGCAACATTAGCTGTTGAGAAATCGATATCAAAGTGAGCAAGTAGACCAGTTAGTGAACCTGCATCGCCAAGGCTTACGCCCTCAACTGCACCGTATAGGCCAGTAGCAAGCTTACCGATTAGGTCATCCTTGTATAGTAGACCACCGATTAGGCCATTCAAGCCACCCTTTTCACCGAGTAGACCATTGATTAGACCATCAAGCATTGGAGCAAGCTTTCTGCAGAATTCCTCATCCATATCACCGAATGAGAAGTTAAAGCCTGTAGGAGCCTTGAACTCACTGTAATCGAAGAAGTTATCAGTTGGCTCGTTTGTTAGTAAGTAGAAGATAGCTCTTACGATATCGTCCTTATCAGCAGACATCATTGTGCCGAATACTGAGTTGATGATATTCTTGATAGTTGCATTCTTCTTGATTGCATCGATACCAGTTAGAAGCTTCTTGATAGGTGTTGCATTCTTGATTAGTGTATCAGCAACATATCTGAGTACAGCTACAAGAACTTCACCCTGGTTAGCTTCAACCTGTCTTGTTGTGTATTTGCCCTCGTCGTTCTTTGCAGCGCTCTTAACAACCTTGATTGTGCCGTGAGAAGCGATTGTAGCAAAGTCGAACTGAGGAAGTGTTAGACCAAACTCATTCTTAAGTAGCTTGCTAACAAGTGGATATACGATATCCTGAATGTTGCATGTCTTAAGGTTGCCTAGGTCAAGTGTTAGCTTAACGTTTACGTCAAGTGCATCAGTAACAATCTTACCAAGGCTCTTGCCAGCGATCTGTGTGATGATCTTGTCAACGTCAATACCGTTCTTTGCAAGGATACCAAGCAAGCCATTCTTTGCTGTGATAGGAGCAAGTAGATTGCCGATTGCCTGAGTTAGTCCGTTGCTGTCGATGAAGTATGCTAGATTTGGTAGAACCTTTGTTACTGTGTCAAATGGAGCATTTACTACGTAACCGATGAAGCCAGTAATTGGCTTTAGAATGTTAATGATTAGGTTATCCTTAGCCTTATCATAATCCTTTACGTACTGGTCATATGTCTTTAGACCGTCGCACATAAATGCCTCAAGTAGAGGAACAACAGCGTTCTCATATCCGTTTGAACCGATATAGAGCTTCTTGTCTGTAAATGTGTTTAGGAAGTCCTTAACAACATTTGTAATGTTTAGCTTAACTGTGCTGTTTTCCTTTGAGTTATTTGAATTAATTACGAGTGAAAGGATACCGTCCTTAATCTTTAGGGTTAGGATACAACCCATGTCGCCGTCGCCAACATTGAACTTCTCGTTAACATTGATTAGGTCAAGAGCACCAACTAGATCGTTGATATCAGTCTTTGTTATACCAAGCTCACCAGAAGTTAGTAGAACAGCGAGGATATTGTTAACTGGTCTTAGGAGAGCAGCGATACCGTTTACAAAACCGGTCTCAGCCTTTGCAGAGCCATCCTTGAAGCCCCAGTTTAGTGACTTAACATTTGACCACTTGCCAGCCTTCTTTAGAGCCTTTGCAGCGTCTGAGTATGTGTTACCATAGCTCTTGTCTGTTAGAATCTCTGCAAATCCAGCAGGTGATAGGTCAAGACCAAGAATGTCAAGTACTGTAACGATTGTGTCGTTCTTCTCTAGAGCACCATATACGCCAGTAGCGATTGTGGTTAGTAGAGAGTTTGTATATAGATTGTCATTTACAAGTGATCCAAGACCGTCGATATCAACAACGCCTAGGTCCTTAAGTAGAGCGAATACAGCTGATACAGCACCATCTAGCTGATCAACAGCATTGTTTGCCTCTGCATTTGTGATTGTCTTTGGATATACAAATGTGTTTGTAATCTTGCCAGCATACTCAGAGAATGTCCAGTAAACCTCTGTTGGGCTCTGTACTACTGAAAGGATACCAGCTAGTAGATTTAGAACGTCGCCAGCTGTGTAGTTCTTAATAAACTTAGCAATCTGAGGTGATAGACCTTCAATTAGATTTACTACTACGTCAGCCTTTAGTGCGTTATCAACTACATATGCGTAGATGATTAGTAGTGCCTCTGCAGGAGAAGCAGCCTTTGAAAGCTTCTCAAAGTCGATGCTCTCAATCTTAACGATATCGCCAACTGTTTCGCCATCACCAATGCTGATGCCAGAAATTAGGTTAGCAAGTACATTCTTCTTAGCAAGTTTAATATTTAGCTTGCTTACGATTGCATCGTCAAGAGCCTTTGTAACTACTGTTTCAAGTGTAGGTGATACTGTACCAACAAGAGCTTCAACACCAGTGAAGATATTCTTTACAGCATCAAGTGCACCGTTAACGATTGAAGTGATAGACTTGTCAGTTAGTAGACCAGCAAGTCCCTTTAGTGTGTTGAGTAGGAATGAAGCAGGAGCCTTGTATAGCTGATCAAGAATGCTAGCAAGTGGAGTAATGATACCACCGATTAGCTTCTGTGCGTCAGATGCTTTGTTGAATGCAGTTGGTGACATAACACCTGTTGCACCAGTTGCATCAGCAAGTGACTTGAATACAGGATATAGAACAGCACTGTATAGGTTGCCTGACTTAGCAGCATCTGTGTATGAAGCTGTTAGTACAGCACCGATAATAGCAGAGATACCACCTAGTGACTCGCCAAGTGCGTTGTAGAACTCCTTCTTGTTACCATTGCTGAAACCATACTTAAGATCAGTTGTGCCTTTCTTAACGTCAGCCCATGTTAGGTTAGTCTTCTTTAGAAGAGTCTTTGAAGCTGTGCTGTAGTCATCGCTCATGCGAACACCAACAGCATCTGGAGAAATGATACCAGAAATTGCATCAGCAATAATACCATTTGGATCCTTTGCACCAAGTGCTCCCTTGAGGAGATAATCAGCAATGTTCTCTACAAGACCATATGTCTCGATAACAAGTGTTGAAAGCTTCTTTGAGGTGTATACCTTGTTCTTATCAACCTTGCCATTCTTTGATGACTTGTTGTCGCCAACGATTGTCTGTAGATATAGGTCAACAATATTAAGTAGATCGTTTGTGTTCTTTTCACCAATGTAGTTTGATACAACTGATACAACACCAGAAAGAATGCTGTCTGTAGCTGTTAAATCAAATCCATTGATTGTAGTATTCTTAAGGAGAGATGCAAGAAGAGTATCAAGCTTGCCGATTAGCTCGTCAGCAGCCTTGATATTGCTCTTTGTTAGAGCTGTGCTGTAGTTAACATTCTTGTTTGAAAGGGTTAGTAGAGGAGCACTCTTGCTAGCACCAAGTGTTCTGAATGAAGCATTCTTTGTGCTTTCGCTCTCTGTACCATTAACTAGTGCAAGAATGAATGGAACGATACCAGTGTTCTTCTTTGCGTTTTCTTTGTCTAGGTTAGAGAAGATATTAGCGATGAGATAAATACCACTCTCTGTGCTAAATCCTACAAAACCTGTTTCGTCTCTTTCTTTCAATTCGAAAGATACGTCGTCAGCTCTCTTAAGCTGGAATAGACCATCAAGTACGTCAGTGATGATGCTCTTCTCACCAAGACCACCAAGAGCCTCTAGTAGAGCTTGTACAAGTGGGATATTCTTTGTAATATCATTGTTCTGGTCAGCAAAAATGTCATTGAATAGATCAATGAAAGCATTTAGCTGGTGACCAATGAAGATATTGATAAATGTATTTAGGATAAGTGATGGATCATTTGACTTTGCAAGAGACTTGAAATCAACTAAGCTCTTGTTTCTAAGAACCATATTTGAGTTCTTATCCTCACTCTTATATAGCTTACCATCGAAGCAGTATGTCCAATCAGAATTTACATTGAAGTAAGCAAGTAGCTCCTTGCCAATTCTGTCGATAAGCTGTGGTAGAGCGGTGAAGATATCGTTTAGACCTTCTGTAGCTCTGATGCCGTCAGTTGTGTATCTAACGTCTGTAATATGCTTGCCCTCATCAATGTAGTCAAGAACAGCTGAATCAGCGATATCAACAACAACCTCAACGATTTCGTTAATGCCAGTTGCTACAGCCTCGTCAAGACCAGCATTCTTAAGTACTCTGATGAAGCTTGTGCCTAGGTTTGCACCCATAAGAGCCTTATCAGCTACATAGATACCAGTGAATGAAAGAACGTCAGTACCCCTAACGATAGTCTCGCTACCCTCGTCATCCTTTTCAATGATTGTTGCGTAGCCACGCTCTGCATATGTGCTTACATAAGCGTTTGCCTTGCTGAATGCTACAGCTTTCTTATCGTCTGAGCCATCATTGTACTTGAACCACTCAAGAAGACCAGGAAGGATTGCATTCAAATCAAAGCTTAGTTGTGAAATACCAACATTTGTGTTGCCACTCTCAAGTGTAAGTGCCTGAAGAGCAGGAATCTGGAGTAGACCATCCTTTGCGAACAATGCATCATATAGAAGGTTGTAGTTAGCATCCTTGTCATGTGCATTAGCGCCATCAGTGATTTTTGGCTGGTTGAATAGGATAGGTACTAGTAGCTCATCAAGAGCGATAGTAAGTACTGGAAGAAGATTGAATACTGTCTCAATTGGGTTTTCAGCAAGATTCTTCCAAATGTTATATAGTACAGAATGTAGGTCAATATCAGACTCGATAAGTGCACCAAGAATCTCGTTTACCATATTACCAATTGCACCAGGATCTTCTGGATTAGCCTTTAGGTAATCGTTGATATATCCGTTGATTGTTGAGTTAACAATATCAACTGCAAATGTGCTAGGAATCTCAAGAGCACCAGTGTACTGGAATTTGTTCTCATCATTGTTTAGCTTTGGAGCAATGATGCTGTACTTGTAAATCTCCTTGAAGATTACAGGAACATTAGCTGTCTTTGAACCAGTCTTGCATGTTGTACTATTTGAGTCGATCATCTCTGTGCCAATATAGTTATATAGCATAATTGATGATATAGAGTAGTTAACAGCATCAAATACTGTTGTAGCACCGTGTAGGCTATATGGCTCTTGATTGTATGTAACAGCCTTGAATAGCTCAGCTACTGATAAAGAGCTGTCAACACCGGCAGGAGTCTTCTTGTTCAAAGCGTTTGCAAGAGCCTGTAGTGTAGCAGCATCAGTAATGCTCTGCATGAAGTTTGAAGCCTCTGCAGAGAATGCACAGTTACTGCTCTTAATATAGTCGGTGAATGCCTTATCTGTCTCAATGCTATTTTCTTTTGCGTATGCAGCAGCAGCATTGATATCGGCGTCATCGATCTTTGCATTTGCAATAGCAGTATCAACATCCTCGTAAAGACCAGTCTCCTCAAGAGCATTCTTTACCATAATGTCATACTTTGATGAACGATATACACCAAGGTTGTTATCGCTAGAAGCGATATCCATATAGCAAGCTCTTAGCATCTTGCCAAACATTTCAACAGCATTAACAGTTGCATTAGCCTTGTTGTATGCTTCAAGGTATGGAGCAGCGATAGCATTGTATGCTGTGGTGAACTGGTTATCAGCAGCAGATTTTAAAAGCTTCATGAGCTTGCCAGTAGAAGGATTTACATAGTAGTAGAATCTAAGTGGGCTGTTTGCAGCACCAACTGGGTCATTCTTTACTTCTGTAGTAGTTGCAGCAGGAACCTGTGAAGAAGGTAATTGTACAGGCCAACCTGTAACAGGTACATTATACTGCTTACCAGCATTTACATAGTATAAACCAGCAGCAGCAGCCTCTGCAGCTGTCATATCCTTTACAGGATCAAGTGTCTTTGTTACGCCACCATCTTCGTATGTAATACCAGTTGTTGTGATGATATCAAGATGATCTGCAATAAACTCTGAAAGTGTCATTGAAGAACCGCCAGTTGAGTTTGCAGCAGCATATGTAGCAAGATTGCTATTAAGGATAGTCATTACATTTGAAGTAGTGATACCCTGTGCAGGTGATGCGATAGCAGAACTGCTGATTTCACCGTTTGCAAGATATACAGCGATAAGACCATTTACAAAATTCTGTGCATCTTCTGAATAATAGTAGTAAAGAGCATCTGCTGGGTTATTAATCTCAACGTTAACGCCAATCTTTGTGAAGAAAGCCTTTGCGTTGTCGATACCCTGCTGGTAGTCAGCATAGCTTGTTGGATTCTTTGCAGAATCAGCAAGATCAGCATATGCAACACCATTAAGCTTCTTTTCTGCTGTTTTTTCTGCTGTGCTGTCAGCCTTTAGCTTGCCGTATGCTGTGTCAGCCTTTGTAACGCTTGCAGCAGCAGCGTCGTAAAGGTCTAGGTATGTGTCGAGAGTCTTTAGAGTCTCGTTACACCAGCCACCTAGTGTTGTCTTGTCAGTGCTGCTAGTCTTGTTGTTCTTGCAGAACTGATACAAGTCGAAGAAAGAAATTGTTGAGTTTTCATCATCTAGGTATGAAAAATAACTATCGTACATACCGTTGTATGATGATACTCCAAGGTGCTCCATGATAATTTGCTTCTTATCGTTGTCGCTAGCCTTGGCTACACCAAGTACGCCCATAAGAAGTGGGGATGCACCCTTTACAACGTCGGATAGGCTTGCAGAGTCAGCATCATTAATGCCAAGAACGTCAGCAAGTGTCTGATCGTCGTTAATCTTGATGCCTAACAATGTTGGAATTAGATAGTCAACAAGATTGTTTAGTGATTGGAATGCGTCATCAGCATCCGTTTTGTTCTTGTCGGTCCAATATGCTGTTGCTGTATCTTCTTCAGCGAATGCTGTGAAGCCAACAGAGCATGTTGTAACGACCATTACTACAGCTAAGAAGAAGCTGAGTAGCTTTTTGCTCGTTTTCATAATCATCTCTCCTTTACTTAATGATTAACACCATGAAAGTGTCATTAGACGCAAGGGTAGTGTGCTGCACATTGGTATTTTTGAGCGCAAAATACCCCCACGCACGAACAAAGTCAATATATTTATAACAAATATTTTAATTCATGTCAATAATTTTTTAAATAAATCTTAACAAATAAATTATTATCATACAATCTATATAAAGACACATAACAATTTTTTGTCAAAATAACGAAAAAATTATCACTTTTTCAACCAAAATATTTGCTATAATTTGGCAAAATGTTTAACAAAAATAGTCAAAAAAACGGCCAATTATAAACTTTACAAATCTTGGAATATGTAAAGTTAAAATTTGCCACAATGTAAATTAATTTTGAACAAATTGTTAACATTTCACTTGTATACTACTATAATTTGATGAAAAAATCAATACTTTTTTGCAAAATTTAACTCTAATTTTGCTAGGTAGAGCTGTTTGACACATATGCCGAAAACATAATATGGAAATAAATTTTTTAAGGATTATATATTGACTTTTTTAATATAAAATGTTTTAATATATTTGCGTAATATGCGCCATTGCAGAATAATTATGTGTCAAGCTTTGTGCTTTTCGTTCTGCTGCGATTGTTTGCAGTTGGTCAGAGAATGTGACAGATACGTAATCGGTGGGCATATTTTTCGTAAATATTTATGGAGGAAAATTTAAAAAGTGAAATCTAATTTTAAAACTTTTTCGCACAAGCTAATTGCTTTGTTCATCGCAATTGTTATGGTTGTGTCTTCTTTCACTGGAGTAGTTACCGTTTTCGCAGCAGAAGGCGATGCAAGAAATTTCCATGATGATAATCTTGCTGCTAACTTCATGACTTGGGCAGAAACAACTGATGAGCAAACAGCAGAAGCACTTCTTGATTGGGTTGACCTTTACCTTGGCGACCTTCTTACAGGTCTTCTTGGCTCAAACGAGATTCACTTTGAGCAGAATATTGTAATTGCTACAATTTCTCTTCATTTGTATCTTGATAGCGTTGATGGTCTTATCGATGCTTTGAGACAGGCTCAGGGTCTTCTAAACAGCTATGGCGGTCTTATTGGTGGCGACGTTAACAACGTTAACTTATCAGCACTACCAAACCTTCCATCTGTTACAAGTGGTGACCAAATCATTTCTAAGTGCGGTAGAAGCTATCGTGCATCAAACAGCGCAAAGACCATTCTTATGGCACTTGCACAAACATTGGTAAACAATGCCAATGATCAGACTGGTAACAAAAATGTTATCGGTCAGTTCATCAAGGGTCAGTTGAACCTTGGTGGTATCTTGAACGGTGTTCTTGGTAGTGATGTATTTACTCTTCTTAAGGACAAGGTATTTAATTCTTCTCTAGGTCTTAACCTATGGAGTGGCTATCAGAACAACCTAGTTTACAACCTAGTTGCAGAAATCATTTTCTACAAAACAAATTGGTATAGTGAGTCAGAGATTCAGAGCTTTGAGTCATACCTACAGGGTAATGGCGGTACAAAGTGGAACTACGATGATCAGCTATTTAGCAAGCTATCAACAGAGCTACTCGCTAACATCAATGCTGAAATTACATATCCTGGCAACCTTTCACACGAGGTTGGTGAGGAGCTAAAGGATACTTCTAGAACTCGTTATGCTGAGATTCAGGAGTACATTGAGAATAATGGTGGCGATATCGCCTCTGCTTCTCTAGCTCTTGGATATGATCCAAACCTAAAGTATACTAGTGATGGTAACATTTACCTATTCCAGTATGAGGGTCTTGATAATCTATCTATTAGAAAGGACAGCAAGCTTGTACAGGTAGCTACTGATGCTCTTCGTCTTGCTTGGAATACTGCTCTTAAGCCAACAGTAGGTATCGTTCATGTTAACTATGACGCACATGATGAGGGTCATGGTACAAACTTTGATAACAACTTCTACTATTGGATGATGGATAAGGGTCTATGGAATTCAAAGGATTGGAAGTCAAACTATTCTGATGCTAATGTTAAGGCATGGGCTACAGCAATGGCTCCTGAGTACAAAGCTAAGAACGCTGATGAGTTCCTAGGCTTTGTTAGAGAGACATTCGATTGGGATAGAAATGTTGTTGACACTCCTGAGAATTCTTGGAAGGATATTGATTCAACAAAGCTATGGGGCAAGCTTCGCTATAACCCACTTGCTGACTTGTATTTCAATATGCAGACAGGTCCTCTAAACCTATACTTCATGGAGACAGGTGCTCCACATATTACAGCATTCCTTGATAGTGCTATTAACGATGCTCAGTATTCAGATACTATCGTTTCTATGGCTAACGACGTACTTGTTGCTGCAGTTAAGGATTTCTTCCCTAACAGCGACAATATCGGTCTTGGCGATGGTCAGAACAATGTTACAACAAGCCTATCTCTACCTGAAATGACAAAGACAAATGTTACTTCAGAGATTGGTTCAACAGTTGTTCTTAACGCTCTAAAGGTATTTGAGTATGCTGCTAATGCTACTGATGAAAACATTCTAAATGCTTTCTATTCAAATCATAGTATTACAAACAAGTCAACAGCGTACAACCTAACTGAGGAGAACTTTGAGGAGTCAATGATTCCATTCCTTATTGCTGCTCTACAGAATATCTCATTCGCTGAGATGATTCATGACGAGAAGTGGGATGCATGTAAGGATGCTGAGGGTGTTGCTTTCGTAGCACTTGAGGAGTATCTATCATATGTACTTCCAAATAAGGATTACTCAAAGCTTGCTCCAAAGACTAATGGTAAGTATGATGTTGAGCTTGAGGATATCGAGATCATGGCTCGTGATGCAGTAGGTTACCTACTTTCATCTATCGTACCTTGCCGTGACAAGAATGGTAACGAGTGGAACGTTTATGATGCTCCAGTTAATAACGATGTTACTATTTATGAGATTCTAAACTCAGTAGTTTGCTACTATGCAAGCATGGATAACTACAGAGATCCAAGTACAGGAAAGTCAACAAC
This sequence comes from uncultured Clostridia bacterium, assembly GCA_937876375.1. Lineage (GTDB taxonomy): Bacteria > Bacillota > Clostridia > Oscillospirales > Acutalibacteraceae > Eubacterium_R. The sequence continues at coordinate 119,721 of CALEHY010000027.1, forward strand.
AGGTAAGGGCGTTGCTTCACTACTTGGTGTTGTAGATTCTAACGGTAACTGCCTAGTTAAGGGTTCAAACAGCCTATGGCAGAACCTTGATGCTGTAGTTAACAAGCTACTTCCTATCCTAGGTACATTCCTAAATGGTAGAGAGGCTTCTGTAAGCACAGAGGATCTTCTTTACAACAAGATTATCAAGGGTATCCTTGATATCGGTCCTAACCATGGTGTTACAACAATCCTAGAGCAGATCATTACTATCTTTACAGCTGAGCCTACAACAAAGGGCATTGACGAGGTAGTTTATGACTTCCTTGCACAGGAGATTAATGCACTATTTGGTAGCAGAGGCGTAAATGGTATGACTATGTCAAAGGTTGTTCCAAGATACGCTGATCTAAAATCAACTACTCCTTTCGATACATTTGTTAACTCAAATGTACTTGCTAAGTTTGTTGGCGCAAATGGTAAGGAAGACGGCGTTATCGGCTGTCTACTACAGAGCTTGTTCGAAATCCTTGGTGGTAACAACAAGTCTGCTGCTCAGGCAAAGGGCGCATGGACTGGTGCTATGTTCGCAGTTAAGGCTGTAAACAACTTCATTCCATCATTCGTTCCTCAGCTTTCTGAGCATAAGTTCCAGGCTGCTACAGTTTCTATTCCAAACGCATCACAGACAGGTGTTGTTCCTGGTCAGAAGATGGCAGCTACAAATCTTGAGTTCAAGAATAACTGTATCGGTCTTAACAGATTCTGGAGAGATGAACACGGTAACTTGAATCAGGATGACAGATATTTCATCAACGTTACTGATGTAACATATACAGATGAAAGAGGCAATGTTCCTTCAAACTTCAACCTATCTACATACTCAAAGGGCGCTATCGCTCCAGAGTCAAGCATCAAGATTGGTTTGACAGGTAACTATGCACCTGGTACACAGCTAATCAAGTTCGTTGTTACATACAACGTATTTGAGGGTAAGGGTACTCCAACTGTACCTGCAAAGGGTCTTTACAATGACCTAAAGGCTACATGTTATCTATATCTATCAAGTGAGAACAGCTGGCAGTCAGATTTCTACAATGCTACAGTTGAAAACTCTGATATCCTATATAACAATGGTAACCTATTAACTGCACAGACACATAGAACTGATAAAGCTCCTGGTAGCAATATGATATTGAATGCATTTAATACATTCCTAATTTCATCAGCAGATCCTGCATCAATGAATACTGCTGGTATCGCTATCACAGCTGATGGTGGTTCAGGCGGTGTAGATGCTATCTACAGCTATATTGCTGAAGATGCTGCTGACGCATATATCACTAACTATGATTCAACAATCGTTTACGATCCTGATAGTTGTGAGACTTCATCTCGTGACGATATCGTTAGTGAGTATGGTGATGCAACACAGCTTGCTTATGCAAACTTTGATAAGGCTACTGGTGATGTTCTTAATATTGATTTGAGAGATTACAGACTATCTCCAGAAGATGATTGGACAAACGGCGTAACAGAGGCTGCTGTAAATACTGCACTTGAAAATGCTGGATATCCAGAGGATGCTGAGGTTCGTACTCATATTGCATACACACTTGAAGATGGTATCGACAACGGTATCATCAAGGCTGTTGAGAAGGATGGCGACTCATTTGTTAATGTTTACGTTGATCCAGCTTACCTAATGTCAAATGATGGTAATGCACCTGAGATCACAGCTGCAACACAGGTTCCTGGCATCAATATGGTTCCTCTATACACAGGTAGCATTAATAGTGCAACTGTATGGAAGAAGTGGCTAAGATATGATGGTTCTACAACACTTCAGCCACAGACATTCAATATGAATATCGCTATCTTGAATTCAGCTGGTCCATCTGCTACAACAACTAAGGTTATCATCTCAAACGATAGCGAAGCTAACGCTTTGATGAATCAGTACAATACAAACCTAAGAGAGATGGCTCCTTACAGCGCTAGTGACTTCAAGGATTATGATGATTCAGACCCTAAGTTCCCTGTATCTGAGACTTATAACAAGCTTCAGACTGCATTCCAGAACGTAGTTAAGGCAGTATCTACTCCTGTAACTCTAGCAAGCGCTGAGGGACTTGCTTCTACTTATGTAAATACAATTAACACAGCAGTTACAACATCTGAAACTGGCGATATTGCTTACAAGCCATTGACAGAAGATGCTGATAAGACTGCATTCCTAAACAACGCTACTGTTATTGATGGTATCTACTATCGTGATGCAGAGGGCAAGCAGCCAATGTACTCAAACGAGCTTCTAACAGATGCTGACGTAGTTGACGGTATGGATGCTGCTGGTCAGGCTGTTGTTAAGAAGGCTGATGGTAATTATTACCTAGCTAATGCTCGTGCTAAGGAGTACGAGTGGAAGTATACTGGTATGTATAAGGATGCTCCATACTATGGCAAGACAGATGAACTTGCTGTTAATGAGGCAGGCGATCCTCTATATGATCAGGTACAGTATCAGTATTACACAGCTGATGGTACAAAGGTTGGTTCTGGCGATGACTGGGCATACAAGTTCAGCATTTCTCATTCTGCTATTAAGGAGAATGACGCTACAAACGATTACCGTGGTTACTATCAGAAGCAAATGGATTCTCTAGCTTACAGAGTACAAGAGGCTAGAAGCATGGTTAATGGTAAGATCGCTGCTGAGATCGGTGTTAAGGTTATGGAAGACCGTCAGGGTAAGGATAGCGTTAACTACGATGTAGCAACATACGAGAAGATGGTTCGTGTTGCTAAGAGTGGTGAGAGCCTAATTAATGCAACTAAGGATGAAGAAAGCGGTACAGTTGAGTACTCAACATCTGCTTCAAAGGTAGAGGTTGACGAGGCTGTTCGTATCTATGAGATCTACAGAGATAGAGTTATCGGTCGTGGTTACGAGGGTAATGCTATTGAGAAGGAGATCCTTTGTGCAACAGGTGCTGCTCATACAACATTCACAGCTACAGAGGCTACTGAGACTACTCCAGCTGTTGTTACTACAACTGCTAAGAGCGTAAGATTCGGTGCTGTTAAGGGTGGCGAGCTCGTTAACGAGGGTGATGTTGTTTACACAGCAAAGACTTGGACAGCTTATGTAAATGCACTTGCTCATGCTGTAGCACTTACAGCTGAAAAACCAGAAGAGGCTCTATCTAGCGTATATGGCGCTAAGAAGGAGCTACAGATTGCAGAGAACAACCTAGAGGTTGATGCTACTGTAACTGTTTCTGGTACAATCTACAAGGCTGCTGATGCAAATGGTACAACAAAGATTGATGGCGATCCACTTGCTGGTGCTGAGATCATCGTTGACGGTGAGGTTGTTGCTACAACAGCTGAGGATGGTACATTCACAGCTATCATTGCTAACGACACAACAGAGGTTACTATTTCTGGTGAGAATGTAATCGCTAGAACAGTATCTGTTGATGCTACAGCTCCTATCAGTGGTGCTGAGGCTTGCGTAGTTGCTTTCGATTTTGATAACAACGGCAAGATCAATACTATTGATGCTACTCTTGCTTCATCTGTTGTGACAGATAACAAGGAAGCTAATGCATTCAAGAAGATGTTCAACAAGAAGGTTGTATATGCAACTGCTTCACTTAATAAGTAATTATATATTGTAATTAATTATTAGATTTTCTTACTAAATTATTTACGATTTAGTGTCCTATGATATTCTACGGGGGGATTTCTTCCCGTAGGGTATCATATAAAAAAATACTAAAGAACTTTGGGGGTTTCAATTTATGAAACATTCAATCAAAAGCTTCTTAACTACCCCATTCGTTTGTTTAATATTAATAATTTCTCTTTTGGCATTACCTATGAATGCCTCTGCCGAGACAGGTACTCTTGGCAAGGAAACTCCTGTTATTACCTGTAATTATTATGACGCAAACGGTAAAGTAGTAAACGGAAATAGACTTCCAGCTGGTACTTATACTGTTGATGTTGTTCTTTCAGGTATGAAGGCAGTTTCAGTTATTCAGTTAACTGCTAACTTTACTAGCACTGTTACCGCTATGTCAGTTAAGAGCACTTATGCTGATAACCACGACATGGAACTTGGTGGACAGAAGTTAGAGAGTGGCAACCTTACTGTTTTTCAGATTTCTGAAAATGCTGATACATCTGTTATTGATAAAAATGGTACAGTTATGCTTACACTTTCTGCTACTGTATCATCCTTCTGCGATTTCGCAGATGTCTTTAGTTTTTCAGATGATCCAAACTTAACCTTCATCGAGGCTGATTATGGTGATGGTTACAATGATTGTTATGCACTTAATGCAAATGCATCATATTCTGCTGGCAAGCTTTACCCAATGACAGCAGATGTTACACCTTATATTGCTCCTACAGCATTCTATGTTAACGGCAAGATTACTCCTGCTGGTGACAAGACTGGCGCTACAATTACCAACGGCGTTGCAGGTATTACTGTTTCTGTAAAGGGCACAGAGATTAAGGCTGTAACTGACGAGAATGGATCATACACACTTCCTGAAATTAATGCAGGAAATTATACTCTAGTTATTAGTGGTGATACCACAATCGATAGAGAGGTAGCTCTAACAGTCGCTGCTGATAAGGCTGTTGACTACGATCAAATTAATGTTGACGCAGTTGGTGTTGTTATCTGTGATTACAATAAGGATGGCAAGGTTAATACTACCGATGCTACATTGTATACTACAGCAACAGCATTTACCGACTTGAATGCGGATGGCGCAGTTGATAACAAGGATTCTGCTCTATTCAAGACATTCTTCAACAAGACAGTAAGATATACTGCAATAACATTGAAATAATAGTGGAGGAACTTTAAATGAAAAAGTCATTTAAAAGATCTATTGCTGTTCTTCTATCAGTAATTATGGTAGCTTGCTCAATGCCTTTCACAGCATTAGCTGCTGCTGGTGAGTACAAGCCAGATATCCAGCTTCAGTTTGGTACATTCTGGAATGCATCTGCAGGTTCTCCTCTTAACCAAGAGAATCAGTGGGATTTTGACTACTCACTATCTGGTATTTATGGACCAGTTGTAGATTATAAGAACGGCGCTCTTGTATTAGACGCTGATAAGTATGCTGCTTGGAACGATACTTTCGGTATGGAAGAAATCGAAGAGAGCTATACACTACAGCAGGGTGATATTTTCACTCTTACTGTTCGTTTGGATAATGTTGATAAGATTTCTGCTTTTGAGGCAGCTATCTCTTATTCAGACGCTATTGCACCTTTCGTAGATGATGATTGGGATGTTGACGGTACTGTTCCATTCCTAGATGAGTCAATTTACGAGGGCCTAAATGATAGTATTCTTGGTAACCTATCATTCGTAGATGCAGAAAATAACGTTATCGTTGCTTCTGCTGCTGCTAACGATTGCGATTATGCTGATGTTAGCGAAACATCTGAAGAGGGTCTAACAAATCCTGCTACAGGTGAGACAGGCTATAACTTTGCTGGTAAGGCAGTTATCGCTACATTCATATTCCAGATTGTTGATGCTGGTCCTATCACATTTGGTATCTACAATGGTGATGAGGATGAGGACACTACTTATGGTGGTGCTTACTACATCGCTGACGCAACTGAGGGTACAGATCCAGAGGATTACACAACATACGAGCCAGCAGCTGGTGCTATTGGTGAGACAGACATGACATTCATGACAAAGAATGAGTATGTTGCTCCATCAGGTTACACAATCAAGTTCGTTGCTGCTAATGGTGATGTAATTTCTGAGGAAGTTTATGACGAGGGTGCTACTGTAACTATCCCAGAGCTTCCAAAGATGACAAATACAGCAACTCAGCATACAACATATGCTTGGGATGTAACTCCATCTGCAACAGCTACTGCTGATGCTACTTACACTGTAGTTAAGACAACTGCTGATCATGATTACACATCAGAGGTTGTAACTCCAGCTACATGCGATAAGAAGGGCTCAACAAAGTACACATGTAAGGTTTGTGAGTACGACTTCACAGTACAGGATATCGCTGCTACAGGCAAGCATAACCCAGCAGCTGCTGTTGAGGAGAACAAGGTTAATGCTACATGTTCAAAGGCTGGTTCTTATGATTCAGTTGTTTACTGTAACGATTGTCATACAGAGCTAAGCAGAACACCTGTAACTATTGATCCAACTTCTCACAACTATGGTGAGTACAAGTACAATGGCGATGCTGAGTACACATCTTCATCAGTTTATAAGGATGGTACAGCTACAAGAACATGTGGTACTTGTGGTGCAAAGGATACAAAGACAATCCCTAACACAGGTCTTCTTCGTGCAAGAACTGCTAACTGTGATTTCGGTGGTGAGATCATCATGCAGCTTGCTACAAAGACAGCTCAGACAAACTCATTCGCTAGCGTAACTTGCGAATTCATCCGTGAGGATGGCGTTTCAACAATCGTTGAGGATGGTTATGAGAAGACTTCTTCTGCTGGTAACCTATTCTTCAACTATGGTGTAACTCCACAGGGTCTAAATTCTCCTGTAAAGGTTATTTACCATGCTGTAACTAAGGATGGCATTGATGTTTGGGGTCCTGAGTACACTTATACAATGACAACAAACTATATCATTAGCCAGTTGAACAAGTCTTCATCTTCAGCTACATGGAAGAACCTACTTGTTGAGTTAATGTACTACGGTGCTGAGGCTCAGAAGTTTGCTGGCTACAAGGCTAACGAGCCTATGACAGATCTTCTAACAGCTGAGCAGAAGGCTCTTCATACAACTGATGCTCTAACTCTAACAAAGCACACTGATACTAATTACAAGGAAATTGAAAATGCCGAGACAACTTGGAGAACAGCTACACTTGTATTCGGTGCTGGTACAGAGATCAAGCTAAGAACAAGAGAGCTTGTTTCAACAGAAGGCCTTGTTGCTGAGGTTGTTGTTTCTGGCTTCACATACTCATACCCAATCGATGAGTATCCAGAGCTATTTGAAGCTGATGGCGTTGGCGGATATTACTTCTACTTCAAGGAGTTGAAGTCTAACCGTCTAAGAACACCTATTTACATTACTCTAAAGAAGAATGGTGTTGCTATCACAAATACTCTACAGTACAGTGCTGAGTCTTATGCTCAGGGTAGAAAGACTACATCATCTGACTATGGTATTACTCAGCAGCAGATGAGATATGGTCGTGCTGCAGAGGCATATTTTGGTGTTTAATTAAGCACAAATTATTATTGACTTAATTTTATTAAGGATATATAATTAAGTAGAATTTGATAAGGGGGTGAAACATAATGAAGTACACAAAGCCAGTATCAGAGGTTGAGAAGTTCCACGCACAGGACGTTATTACAACATCTGGCCTAAACCCAACTGAGGGTGAAGAGGAGGATCTATAAGCCTTACTCATCCTAATGTAAAAAATACATAATGTGTTTCAAGGGGTGCTTTTGCACCCCTTGTTTTTTTATATATTTTGTTTTATAATGCTATTGGTGGTGATTTTGTGATTAATTGGGATAATTATGATGAAGAATTGTTATCTGCTGTTAAGATTTATGTTCCGAATTATGAGAGCAAGGACGATAGCGTTATGCAGGAGCTTATTGACGATGTGCTTTCTGCTATGACCAAATATCAGCTAAAGCATTATGATGAATATTTCAAATTTAAGTTCTTTGGTATGCCAGATGATGTTAGATCAACATTTTGTGGTGCTCTTGAGTATACAAAATGTGTTAAGAACAGTATCAATGTTGATATGAATTCTATATCCACATTTAAGGATAAGAATGAAACTTATAATATATTTAAGGATTATTATAAGAGAGATATGATAGAGGTTAATGGCTTCGAGGATTTTGCAAAGTTCACTGCTTTTGCTAGTAAAAACAAAACATTTATTGTCAAGGAGCTAGAGGGTTCACTTGGTAGCAATATCAGCAAGGTCACCATAACCGAGAACACACCTGTAAAGGCTGCGTTTTTCAAGGTTTTACAGTACGGTGGCTGTGTATGTGAGGCTTGGATAGAACAGAGTGAGGAGATGAAATTGTTCAATTCCTCATCAGTTAATACTGTTCGTGTTGCCACAATGCTCGACGGTGATGACTTTCACAAGATTTATGCTATGTTCCGTACTGGACGAAATGGTGAGGTCGTGGATAACGCTAGTATGGGTGGCGTTGCTTGTGCTGTCGATATGGAGACTGGAGTTATCATTTCTGATGGATATTCAAAAAAGCTAGAGCATTTTGACTGTCATCCAGATACAAAGATACAGTTTAAAGGTCACCAAATACCTCGATGGGATGAGGTTATGCCAATGCTTGAGAAAATGCATAGGCTGACACCTGCATTCAAACTTGTTGGTTGGGATTTAGCGCTTACTGACGATGGTTGGGTGCTAATAGAGGGTAACAGCAAGCCTAATATCGACACTATCCAGTTGATTTATGGCAATACCTTTGGTCACGGACTAAAGCATAGAATTATGTCTGCACTAGGTAAATATAATTACTAATTATTCGGAGTATATGTATGAAACATGTGTATAAAAAAAACAAGATACCTAATCTCGCTAGAGAAAAATGGTATCTGAGATTGCCAATTATATCATTGGCTTTGTTAAAGCTACTGGTTGGCAAAAATCCACAAGGAATAAGGGAATTTATACTAAAATATCAGTGGCAGACCGATATCACCAACAAGCGTAACCGAATGAAGCTTATGCTCAAGATGGTGTACTATCGCTATGCTTATGAGATTTCATACAAGGAATTTGTTAGTTATCGCTTGGAGAAAAAATCCAGAAAGCAGTGTCTGGAGTATTTTCCATCGTATGAAAAAATGAGATTATACGACGAGGTAATCTGCAACAAGCCTATCTATGATAAGTTTTTGTACAAGCACAAGACCTACGAAATGTACAAGAAATTCTACAAAAGAGAGGTTGTTATTTTTGACAACGCTGACAAGGAGACTGAATTTCTTGACCTGTGTCATAGATATAATAAACTGATACTAAAGCCTATTAGCAGCAATAGTGGCAAGGGCGTTAGAATACTTGACTCATCACTCACTGATAATGAGCTACACGATATTTTTGTTGAACGAATTGGCAGTGGCGACTTTTTGGTGGAGGAGTATATCAAGCAGTGCAAGGTGCTGTCAGATTTTCATAGTGAGTCCGTTAATACTTTGCGATACACAACATACTATAAGGATGGCAAGTTGACAAAGTTGTATGGTATGGTACGATTTGGTAATGATGGCTCTGTTGTTGACAATGCATTTGCTGGTGGATTTAGTGCAAATGTTGACTTGGATACGGGTGTAATTAGCTCTAATGGATTCACCCATTCTGGTAGAGAAGAGGAGTGTCACCCTTATTCTAATGTGAAGTTTAAGGGCACACAGCTTCCGTTGTGGGATGAGTTTAACGAGATGATTGAGGAACTTGTTAGAATTTGTCCTGAACAGCACTATATCGGTTGGGATTTTGCTTGTACAGAGGATAGAGGCTGGGTTGTTATTGAGGCTAATGCTGGTCCTGGCTTGCAGGCTGCACAGTCATGTGGTGGCAGAGGCTTTAGACCTATGCTTGCCGAAACATTGTTCAAGGAGTCTAAGCATTGTAGAGCGTATACAACAGCTAGATTATAATAGGGTGTAATGATGAAAAAATATAAATTTTATTATACAAAGATTGGCACATTATATCGCAAGTTATGTGGTCAGCTTGTTAGTTTTATTGAGCTGTTTATTGATAAAAGGAATACTGGCACATTTTTACATGGCACAATAAAATCACCTGATGGCAAGCGTGCCACCTCAGAGCCTATTCGCTATGGTGGGCTAAAGGCTGTGTTTGATGGCGCAGAGTTTGGCGATGATGATTCGTTCTTGGATATTGGCTGTGGCAAGGGCAGGGCACTTGCGTATATGAACAGCATTGGATTCAAGGGCAAGATTACTGGAGTTGAGTATAATCCAGTAGTTGCTAAAGCTGCTAAAGAATGGACGAAATCATATGATAATATTACAGTTATCGAGGGTGATGCATTCGACCTTGATTTTAATGATTATAATATTATGTTTATGTTTAACCCATTCTATGATGAGGAAATTCAGCGATTGATTGCTCAAATTGAAGATACAGTTAATCATAGGGTAACTATGTATTACTATGGTGATTCAGTGTGTGGCAAATATTTCGCACATAGAGAATGCTGGACAAAAATCAGAAGGGGAATATTCTTCAAAAAAGGACCTATCTGCGTTCAGTACTATCCAACTAGATATACAATATGGGAATATAATCCTAAATAATGCAAAAAAAGAGCTTACTCATAGAGTAAGCTCTTATATATTTATTACTATTATATTAGCTGTTTAGGATAGCAAAGTTTTCTTTGTTGCATTTGTATAGGTTCTGGTAAACCTTAAAGTTTCTGTCGTAAACCTCTTTGTTAGCCTTGTTTGGATGATATACAGTCTTTGCTGGGATAAGCTTCTTAACGTCCTTCATAGTAGGGATATAGCCCATACCAACAGCGATACAAGCTGCAGCACCAACAGCACCGATATTCTGTGGAGAATCAACAACCTCGATATCTCTCTGTAGGATATCAGATAGGATTTGGCAAGTGCTCTCACCAAGAGCGCCACCACCACAGAAACGAACAGCCTTTGAGGTCTTAACCTTCTTCTCTTGTCTTTCTAGCATCCAACGCATATGGAAGCATACACCCTCAACAACAGCTCTAATTAGCTCTGTCTTGCCAGTCTCTAGGTGAATGTTGAAGAACATACCAGCAGCATTAGGATCCTCGAATGGACAACGGTTACCGTGTAGCCATGGTGTGAACACTACACCACCAGCACCAGCAGGTGCTCTGTCGATAACCTCCTCTAGATAATCATATAGGTTAATTTGTACAGCCTCAACACTGTCAGAAGCGTTGCTGTGCTTTGCAAGATAAACACCGATTTCATCTAGAGCAAGGTGATCCTTAACCCATCCAACGCACTTGTTAGAGGTCTCTAGCTCGCCAAAATAGTTGTATGCCTCTGGGTCTGCACCAACGATTGATGCCATCATAGCACCAGCGTCAACCTTTTGTGTGTCAACAACTGTGCCAACCCAGCCAGAAGTACCAGAATAGATATGTGTGTCACCAACAGCAACAGCACCAGTACCAACACCGATGAGTGATGCGTCGCCACCACCACCGTATACAGCTGTTCCAGCAGCAAGGCCAAGCTCCTTGGCAGCTTTTTCTGTGATTTCGCCAACCTTTTCGGTACATTTCTTGATAGGTGGTAGGTGCTCAATGTTTACACCAACCATATCACATACTGGCTTGCACCAGCCCTCGTGACCCTTACGTGTATCGTATAGCAATGTTGCGAATGCAGAGTCAGTAGTCATAACGAACTCTCCACTAGCACGACAAATCAAGTACTCCTTGATATCAAGCCACTTGTAAATCTTCTTGAAATTCTCTGGCTCGTGTGCCTCAACCCACTTGTATTTCCAAATTGGGTCCTTTACTGATGATGATACAGCACCAGTATAATATAGATATTTTAGGCACTTTGTAGCCTCTGCACCAGCGATTTGTACACCGTGAGCGATACCCTTTTTGATTTCCTCTCTAGCACGCTGGTCCATATATGTCATTGGACGACGAATGCAGTTTCCATCCTTGTCAACAAGTACAAGTCCCTGCATAGCAGAGCAGAAGCTGATACCTTCTATCTGATCCTTATTAATATATGGCACCTTTTCAAAGATGGTCTTTGTTGTGGAGCACATTGCTTCCCACCATTCGTCAGCATCTTGCTCAGAGCCACCCTTTACACCAGTTTCCTCCTCAACATAGAGATTGTATCCTGCTGTAGCAGAGCCAAGGATTTTCATCTCCTTGTCTATCTCGATAAGGCAGGTCTTGATACCAGTTGTACCGATATCATAGGTAATAACATATTTGCTCATAATATCCTCCTAAAACGACATAAGTCGTGCTAATTACTTTTCAAATGTGAATGCAGACTCGATAAATTTAAGCAGTTGTTCTACTATCTGGTCCTCATTCATTTCGTCAACATTTACACCAGTGTATATCTCAAATCTCTGCTTGTAGTAATCACAGGTGTAGCTAAATTGTAGCGAGGTCAAAAGGTTATCCAAGAAGAATGCGAACATTCTAGGGTCAAGGTCTTGCCTTACGTCCCCAGCAGCAAGCGCTTGTGCGATAATGGTAATGTATTTTCGACTGGTAACGCTCTCTATCTCTCTAGCTAGGAGCTTCGCCATCTCGCCATTTTTCTCGCTAGTTATTTCATTATATAGTTTAATGTAGTTAGAATTGCCTTGTGAATGCTTGCAGGTGGTACGAATAAGCTTTTCAGCTTTGACAAGCAGCTTGTCATCACTAGCGATAATTTCGTCGATAGCGTCATCCAGTATCTCCATACCACGCTGAATACAGGTAACGAAAAGATCAGCTTTTGTGCTGAAATATTTGTACATTAATCCAATACTTATGCCAGCATTCTTTGCTATAACATTAATATTAGCGTTCTCAAATCCTTTGGTGGCAAACTCCTCAATGCCGACCTCAAGAATTTTTTCTTTTCTATCTTCGGACGCTCTTTCGAATGCATCCTTGTATCTTTTTTCAAACATTATCAAATTTTTGTAGTCTTGCACAAAAGGGGAATAATTGCTTTGTGCAAGTGGTACAAAACTCCTTTGGTGAGCATTAATTCACTGTGTACATATTAACATTAATTGTGCAATATTGCAATAAAAATGAACAAAATTTTTTGACTTTTGAATTGACAAATCGGTAAAATGTGATATACTTAAAGTGTAAATTCAGTGAGTGACCGCTCACATGATAAAAGTGAGCAGCTGCTCACGACAATATAGAAAGGGAGGAATTTACCTATGGATACAAGATTCGCTATTACAGAGTATCCTAACGCTGCTGCTATTACAGCTCAGCTTGATGCACTCATCAAAAAACCTATTTATTCAATCAACCGTGCTGCTCTTAAGGAGTACGAAGAAGAATACTTCGAGAAGAAGTGTGCTAAGTCAAAGGAAATGATTTCTGAGGCTAAGTCAGTTATTCCTGGTGGTGTTCAGCACAACCTTGCATTTAACTACCCATTCCCAATCGTTATGACAAAGGCAAAGGGCAACAAGCTATATGATATCGATGGCAACGAGTACTTCGATTTCCTACAGGCTGGTGGTCCAACAATTATCGGTTCTAACGATGACGTTGTTAAGGAGAAGGTTAAGGAGCTTCTTGATGACTGTGGTCCATCAACAGGTCTTTTCCACCCTTATGAGTATAAGCTTGCAAAGAAGATTAGCGAGTGCGTACCATCAGTAGAAATGTTCCGTATGCTTGGTTCAGGTACAGAGGCTTGTATGTGTGCTGTTCGTGTTGCACGTCTTGCTACTGGCCATAAGAACATTATCAAGATGGGTGGTGCTTACCACGGCTGGTCTGATCAGCTTGCTTGGGGTATGCGTGTTCCTGGTACTCTAAACCTACAGTCACACGGTGTACCTATGTTCGTATTTAAGCACACTCAGGAGTTCTTCCCTAACGATCTTAAGGATCTTGAGAAGAAGCTTATCCTCAACAAGTTCCGTGGCGGTACAGCTGCTGTATTCATTGAGCCATGTGGTCCAGAGTCAGCAACTCGTCCAGTAGATAAGGATTTCCCTAAGGGCGTTCAGGCACTTTGCCGTAAGTACGGTGCTCTCCTCGTTTGTGATGAGGTTGTATGTGGTTTCCGTATTGGTCTAGCTGGTGCTCAGGGTTACTATGGTATCGATCCTGATATCACAATCTTTGGTAAGATTATCGCTGGTGGTTATCCTGGTGCAGGTGGTATCGGTGGCCACAAGGAAGTTATGAAGTATCTTGGTGCTGGTCTTGATAAGGCAGAGGGCAAGAAGATTCATAAGGCTATGTGTGGTGGTACAATGGCTGCTACACCTATCTCTTGCGTAGCTGGTTACACAGTAATCGAAGAAATCGAGAAGAGAAATGCTTGCCAGGTTGCTGGTCAGATGGCTGACAGACTTGTTAAGGGTATCAATGAGTCAATCAAGAAGTATGATCTTCCATTCGTATGCTACAATGTTGGTTCTATCTGCCAGCTTCACACAGTAGCTACAATGCACTTCAGAATTAACTGGAAGACTCCTTGGACTATTCCATCAGTACTTAAGGAGACAGGTATCCGTCAGACAGAGATGCAGTACATGGGCGCTGCTTACATGGCAGAGGGTCTTGTTACACTTGCTGGTTCTCGTCTATACACATCTTCAGCTTACACAGAGGAAGATATCGACGAGTGCATCCGTCGTTTTGACAAGGTACTTTCAAAGTGCGAGAAGATTGATTATTAATCAATATTAACGACTAATAAGGAGTGGGTTTTTGCTCACTCCTTTTAATCCATTATAAAGGAGAAAAACTATGGCTTACGAAATTGAAGAAGCTAAAAGAATAGTTGTAGAAGCAGGTAAGAAGCTAGTTGAGTCTGGTCTTATTGCTCGTACATGGGGTAATGTTTCTGCTCGTATCAGCGATACACAGTTCGTTATCACTCCATCAGGTAGAGCATATGAGGATTTGACACCAGAGGAGATTGTTGTAGTTAATATCGAGGACTGCTCACACGAGGGTGACATTAAGCCATCATCAGAGAAGGGCGTTCATGCTGCTGCTTATCGTCATCATCCAACTGTTGATTTTGTTATCCATACACACCAGAGAAATGCTACTATCGTATCTATCACTGGTATGGAGATTAGAAATGTATATGACGAGTTCAAGGGTATCCTTGGCGACGTAGTACCTTGTGGTGCTTACGCTATGTCTACTACAAACTCACTTCGCAAGAAGGTTGAGAGATGCATCGAGATGAACCCAAGCGCTAGAGCTATTATGATGATGCACCACGGTGCACTCGTTATGGGTGACAATTACGATCACGCTTTCGCTCTTGCAGAGGCTCTTGAGGATTGCTGTGGCAAGGTTATCAAGGATAATTACATCCGTCATTCTTGGGATAAGACATATTCTGATGACAACCGTAGAGCTTACTTCCTAAAGAAGAATGATGCTGGCGATATGCCAACAGAGATTTGTGATCTTGGTTCATCAGTTAGAAATGGCAACACATTTACTCTTACTGTTGCTGGTGAGACTGTTGACGTTGATATCGAGACTGGTCTTGGTATCAATGGTATCGCTCCAAAGGTTGCAAAGCTACACAAGGCTATCTACGAGGCAGAGGATGTTACAATGATTAAGCATCTTGCTACTCCAGATATCGTTGCTGTATCTGCATCTGGCGATGATATGATTCCTATGATTGATGATTTTGCACAGATTGTTGGTCTAGACGTTAAGAACTGTCCTTGGATCGATGGCGACACTGATGATTGTGCTAAAGAGGTTGGCAAGGCTATCGAGGATAGAAATGCCGTTCTTATCCAGGGCAATGGTGCTCTCGTTACTGGTAACACTGATGGCGATATGAACGCACTTGAAATCATTATGGATAAGGGCGCTGCTGCTGTTATCGATTGTGATATTTTCAATCGTCCTCACTATGTTCCAAAGGCAGAGTGCTTCCTAATGAGAACTGTATATCTTATGAAGTATTCAAAGAAGATTGACGAAAAATAATTCGTGTTCTAAATTTAAAGGCGACCATTGGTCGCCTTTTTTTCTTGACAAAATATGTGTTTGTTTTATAATTAAATCATTAGGAGGTATGGATTATGCCAAAAGTTGAAGAAAAGAAAAAGGGTAAAAAAGGAATGAAAGTACTTACTATCATTATTGCAATCATTCTATGTATCGCAATTATTGCCACGGTATTCATTTCTATAGTTACAAAGCCTAGAAATGAGAATGACGAAAAGGTCGTATATGTTGGTGGTATGGTTACTAGTGATAACATTGACTACCAGTTTGATAGTGCAAAGGGCATCAAGAACAATCCAGTGATGAAGATTATGGAGATGGTGTGGTATTTCTGTGATGGTGGAGATAAGAAGAAGCATTCTGTTCAAACACCACCAGAGAATGTTACCGAAATTGCGGATATTCCATATCTTGATGATGAAAATGTGTATCATCAGCTTGACGTTATGTATCCTAGTGATGCAAAGCCTACTGACAAGCTACCAGTAATTATCGATATTCACGGTGGTGGCTGGATGTATGCCAACAAGGACTTGAATGATTATTACTGTATGGCACTCGCTGATAGGGGATATGTTGTGTTCAATATCAGCTATCGACTTGTACCAGACGTTACTGTTAATGAGCAAATCCAGGACTGTGCATATGCGTTAAAGTGGATTAGTGATAATATGGGTGATTACCCTTGTGATAAGGATAATATTATGCTTACTGGTGATTCTGCTGGTGGTCAGCTCTCTGCTTATTCTGCTGTGCTTATGCAGAGTGCAGAGTTAAGAGGACTGTTCGATACAGTCGACCCTAATATGCAGCTTTCATCACTACTTTTGACTTCTCCTGTTGCATTTATGAATGATGGTGGAGCCTTTAGTATTTACACAAAGCTTCTATGGGGCAAGGATTATAAGGAAAAGGCAACATATGAGTATATGGACCTTGACAAAATCATCGACTATGCACCTAATATGCCACCTACATATTTGATTACTAGTAGTGGCGACAGCCTAGCACATGACCAAACAGTTAGAGCATATGAGCTACTTAAGGAAAAGGGCGTTAAGTGTGAGCTTGCAGACTATGACAAGGATGCATTTGGCGTTAACGAGCCACATGTTTTCAGCGTGCTTAACCCATTTGACGATGCTGGAAAAACAACTATTGATAATGCGTTGGCATTTTTTAATGACTAATGAAAAAGAAAAGTAAGATAGAAAGAAAAAAAGCAACCCAAAAGCGAAATAGAATAATAAAACGAGTTTTGCTTGCTATCTTGGTGATATTGCTTGTTGTGGCTATCACATTTGCTTCATTGTTTTTTTATTATCGCAATGAGGGCAAGAATAGCATCAAGCCAAATCTTGCTGATAATACAGAATATCACGAGCAAATAGAGTATAATGGACACCTCTATCAGTATAACGAGGACGTTGTATCATTCGCATTTATTGGTGTTGACCAAAGGGATATGGAAGAGGCATCAAAGGCTGATTTTGTCGGTGCTAACGATACTAATATCGTTGTTGCGATAAATACTGTGTCTGGCACAGCAGCAATGATTGCTATACCTCGTGAGACAGTTGTCGATATCGATATATTCCAAAATGGCGAGTATCTCGGTATAGAAAAGGAAAGACTTGCACTGGCATATTCCTATGGCGATGGCAAGGAAAAGAGCTGTCAGAACACGGTTGACGCTATTAGTCGAATTATGCAGAGTGTTCCTATTGAGAAATACTATGCCTTGGATTTGGACGGAATCGCTCCTATCAATGATTCTATTGGTGGTGTAATCGTAAAATCAAGTGTCGATATTCCACAGCATGACATTGAGGCTGGCAAGGTTGTCACCCTAAAGGGCGATATGGCAGAGAGCTATGTTCGTACTCGTTCGATGACTGATATTAATGGTAGTATCGACCGTGTAGGACGCCAAGTGCAGTATCTAGAGTCGTTTGCTAGCCAGACTATACCAGCGACTATTATTAATTTCTCTACTGTTGCTGATTTGTATAATACTGGTGCACAGTATAGCCAGACTAATATGACACTTAGCGAGGTTACATACCTAGCGTCTCTCCTTCGTAGCAAGGGCACTAATCATTTTGACACCATCACTCTTGAGGGAGAGATGAATGTTGAGCAAGACTCTGCTGGTGAGGGCTATATGCATGCTCTGTTCACTCCAGATGAGGACTTTTTGATGCAGACAATCCTCGACACATTCTATTTGAGAATTAAATAAAAAGAAAAAGGAGCATGAATTGCTCCTTGAAATATACTTTTATAAAGTATGTAACCCATTATGACACTTTTAAATCGAAAGGTGTCATAATGGGTTTTGTTTTTCGGTATAATACTAAAATATCATGACAAGGTGATTGCAACAGATTTTTGTAGGGGAGACCTGTGGTCTCCCGTTGTATCTACCAACAATGTCATAATAGAAACGAAACGGGCGACCACAGGTCGCCCCTACTAAAAATGTTGTGAAAACTTTACATTATTATTTCTATTTCAAAATACTGTTCTTGGAATTTTGTTTTTTCTATGATTTCTTCTTTGGTAGTAGTATATTCGTTTGGTACAACTACCCATTTTTCTTCAACATCATTATGCCTATGTATGATTGCAACTATTTTGCCTGTAAATTCCTTAACGGGATAATTAACGCCTAAAATATATGCATCTTGCTCCTCTCCATCAGGTGCAATAATCCCTTCTATATACCCGTAGTTTACAGAATAATATATATTTTTATGTTTTGGATGATAACTACCAAGCGGTCTATCAACTAATACTTTGACGATTTTTCCAAGCATTATTTTATCTCCTTTAATAATGATTTTTTCTAAACAAATTATACATTCATATCATTACATTTTCAATATTAATCTTGTCGCGATACCAAAATGTCTGCCAAGGTGCATTAAACACAAAATCCGATACCCTCTTTATGAAGGGTATCGGATGGATGCTTTTTTAATTTAATGTTTACCATTCACTTTTGGTATATGAACGGATGATATTTGTGATGATATTGTCACGCTTAAATCCTTTTCCTTTGCCACCTTTGGCTTGGTCTTGGATTTTACCAGCTCTGATTGTTACGAAATCAGCCTTGTCGAGTATCTTGTCGATAGGTGGTATTTCGCCAAATTTGAAATCATCGTTAACCTTGTCAATCATCTCTGTTGCAAGTGTTGTGTTAGAGAATTTCTTTACAGCTGTCATTGCAAGGATAATGATTTTGTTCTCCTCTGGCAGTGTTAGTGTTTTGCAGTTTCTAACGTCGATTTCGTACATATAGAATAGAGCCTTACCATTAGCGATATTGCCCTCTGGATGATGAGTATGGGTAAACTCTAGTGCAACATTAGCATCCTTTACCTTTGCTGTTTGACCTAGTCCAGCCATATCCCATTGACCAACTGGCTCTCTCATAGCATAGATTGTAGCGTGGCGTTCCTTGTTGTCAGCCATGAATACAACTTCCTTGTCGCCAAGCATACAAGCTGCTATCATATATAGCTTTGTGCTACCCTTTGGTATCTCAATCTCTTGCTCTCTTGGGATAAGCACATTCTTTGGCATATCCACATTTGGCATTTTGAATGTAACACCGTGTATGGTTAGACTTTCTGGTATTAGCTCGTTTGGTAGGGAACAGCCAGAGCCCTGTAGTATACAGTTAACCTTGTATTCGTCACTTGTGATACCATTCGAGTTAAATTCAAGGTCGAGCTTTTTGTAATTCTCCTTAGCCTTGTTCTTTTCAGCCTTAATCTTTAGCTTAAAAGTTTTCACCTCAAATGGCTTGATATCGAATACGAGTTCATTATCCTTTATCTTGGCATCCTTGATATATTCCTCACTAGCATATATCTCGCTAGCCTCTGTGATTTCACCAAATAGCTTGATAGCAACATTTCTGTGTGCCTTGCCAATGCCTTCGTTAACACGGATAACAACACTGTCATCATCCATAGCTTGCTTAATTGCTCTAACGATAACATTCTTGTTGCTAATGCTCATCATTGAGAAACTGTCACCAAGCTTGCCATCACGCCTGCTACTTGTTTGGAATGCAACAAGTGGTTGATTGAAGCATTGTGCCAGATTTTGTGTGTTTGCACCTAGCTCACCCTTGTGACTGTATACACCGAATGAGAAAATATTTCTACCGATTTCTTGCAAATCTTGTCTAGCGTCTTTTGTGAATGCACCTGCTGGAGTGTGAATGCAGGTTAGTCGTAGCATATTGTCGCTAGGCTTGTCCCATCCGTACTTGCAGTCAGAGAAAATGCTCGCACCATATCTATTATTTTCATCAGTGATATCAGCCCATTTTTGTGCTGGTACCTCGTACAGATTGTTGGTGTTGTTACCCCTAACGATATATCCTAGACCTAGGTCGTAGCTTGCCTTTTCATTTTGGCAGGTGAAAGGGAACTGCGCCTTTAGTAGTGTTCTTCTAGTTTGCCAGTCGATATTGTTGTCAACTCTAATGAATTCGTCCTCTGCACCAAGAGAAATAATCTGTTCGATGGTGCTGTATTCTGCTTCACGAGTTACTTTGATAGCAATTCTTGCTGGTCCATCCTCAACAATCTCGAATTTTGGAGTGTTAGCGTAGCAATATGGTTCGCTGTCGATATCCTCTTTACGCATTTCCCAGCTAGGATAGTTGAGCTCACCAATATTGTGGTGAAGAGCTAGTTTAATTGGAGCAGAAAGAATCTGTACCTTTAGTGTTTTGTCAACAATAGAGCCGATATCACCATTCTTGTTTAGCATAATGCGATATTTGTCGTTCTCTAGTGTGTGTTCTGTTACCTTTAGTACATTCTTCTTGCTGTATTTCTTGTCACTTGCTTGAACGTCATATACCTTGTATCCAACACTCTCAACATTAGCCAAGAATACAATATCAAGCTCTTTGCCTTGTTTCTTAACTATCTGGCTTGGCACCTCGTGACCAGCCTTGTCAACAACCTTGATATATTTTGTGTTGTGATTTAGCTTAACATGTGCACTAACAGCTTCCTTACGTTTCATAGCGACTGGATTGTTAACTATTACAGCACATTCCTCACACCAAGAGGTGTCCAGCTCGTTTGCGATAGCACCAACAGCACCCTCATATTCGTTCTTGAACTGGGATAGGGAAATGAAATAGTCATTCCAGCTGTCGTTGTATTGTAGCATTGTCGACGTACCTGGTAAATCATCGTGGAACTGGTGTCTGATGACTCTTTTCCAAGCAGTGTCGATAATATCTTTTGGATATTTGTAAGAGGTGATAGCGCTTGCTAGTACTGATGCTCTTTCACAGTAGTCAGCTAGCACCTCATTTTTAGCATTTAGCCTCTTGCTCATTGCTCTAGAGGTGTATCCACCAGCACCGTGCGACCTCATAACAAGCTCGTTGTCCCATACTGGCAGATTAGCTCTATCACTCTTTGGTAGCTTGCTGAGCTCGATGAACATTTCATCACTGCTAGCAGAGATAACCTTTGTGTTTTCGTTGGTGTCGTTTTTGTCAACACTGTCGCTAACTGATTTTGCAGACTCCTCTGTAGGAGCACCACCCCAGTCACCTGTCCCATAGTAGTTCATCGCCCATGGTAGCTTTGCAGCAACACTGTTGTCAGCGATTTTGCTGATAATTCTTGTATCGCCCCTAACGTCACCGTTGAATTTGTATCTGTATGATAATGCATTTAGCTCTGCAAAAATCTCTGACCCATCAACACCACGCCAAATACCAATGTCGAATGGACGCTCATATGCGCCACCCCATCCAAGCTTTTGTGTAGAAAAGCCTAGCAGATTAGCGTGTTTTGCGATTGATGGCAATGCGTAGCCAAAGCCAAAACAGTCTGGTAGAAAGATATCCTTGCTTTCTTTACCAAATTTTGACTTGAAATAATGATTACCATATAGAAAATTACGGAATAATGCCTCTGGAGAAGGGATGTTAACATCACCATTCTCATATGCAGAACCAGATACACACCATCTACCATCAGCTATGTAATTTTTGATTTGCTCGAATGCTTCTGGATAGTACTCCTCGATTAGCTCATATCTGTAGCTACCTTCAAGATTGAAACGATAGTTAGGATACTTTTCGATTAAATCAAAATTTTTTTCGATGGTATCAGGAATGAATTCCTCTATAGTTTTTGCAAGCTCCCATCTCCACACTGTGTCGAGATGAGCAGTCGCAACTGTAAAAATTTTGTTTTGATCCATTGTGATGGCTTCCTTACTTTTCGATAATTTCGTATGTGAACTCATACTTCTCCTGCAAAGCCTTTACCTTGTCCTCATTATCCTCAATAAATGTTGGAGTGTAAACGCTCTTGCCATCAACAGAGTAGTCCTTTACGATTTGCTCAAGCTCTGCCCAAGCCTCTTTCTCTAGCTCGTAGTTATCCTCGAATTTAATCAAAAACTCTCTGTGCTTTGGAATTCTAACCTTCATTGTTTTGTGTCCTTTCAGATTTAATGCTTATATTATATATTTAAAACCACCTTATTGCAAGATACTTTTGGCTTTTTCTTTTAGCAAATCATATGCATGCTCTATTGCATATTCGACAGTTGTGTTTTCATCGACTAGGCTAATCATTTTGTCACCCAGTGTAACGTCCTCAATGCTGCCACTGATGACTATGCATTTTTTGTTATTCCTTTTTGCTATTTCACATACCTTGTAAGGTAGCTTGCCCATTACTGTCTGCTTGTCAGTCTTGCCCTCACCAGTTATAACTATGTCGCATTCTTTAACTAGATTTTCAAAATCTGACTTTTCTGCAATTATGTCAAATCCGGATTTTATCTCTCCACCATAGATAGAGTATAGTCCACCACATATTCCACCAGCAGCACCAGCACCCTTGATTTTGCTTATGTCATTTTTGAAGAACGCATTCATCCTTTGTAGTCCTTCGTCTAGCTCGACTACGTCAGTTTTTCTTGCACCCTTTTGTGGTGCGAATACATAAGCAGCACCATTTTTGCCAAAATATTCGTTCTCCACGTCACAGGCGAATGTAAAGTTGATATCCTTTACAATATTTCTAAAATCAATACCGAACACAAAGTTCATATCATTAGCCTTTGGCTTTGATATAATATTCCAGTTCTCGTCGTAGAATATTCCTCCTAACGCTGCTAGTGCGCCTATGCCACCATCACAGCATCCTGTGCCACCAAGACCAAGTATAATATTGCTAAAGCCCACTTGTTTAGCGTATTTTATCAGTTCGCCAGTACCATACGATGACGCCTGCATAACATTCTTTCGTCCTTGTAGTCCGGACGCTGTAGCACTGTCAATAATGGCTGTGTCACCATATGCAAGAATGTGCCCATTTATCTCTTTGCCGTATATGTCATGGCATTTTGTGTAAAGCATCTCTGCTTTACATATTTCTGCCATACAATTAGTAAATCCTTCACCACCATCGGATAGGGGAAGGCATATTGTCTCAATATTACTGTCATTCTCACATAAACCATTTGATATAGCTTCACATACCTCTTTGGCGTTTAGCGATCCCTTGTATGAGTCAGTAGCTATTAATATCTTCATTTTATCATCACCGTTCATATTTTATCATATATAATTAGTATAAGCAACATTTTCATATTCTGGTAGCGTTTGCAAAATTTGTCGCTTAAAATTTTTGTTTTTTCTATTGACAAATGAATTTATTTGGTGTAGTATTGACTTGTCGCTAGAGTGCGATGAGTGTGATGGTAATAGCACTCGTGTCAGTATCAGCATGGCACAAAAGAGAATTTGTTTATTTATTAAACAACGAAGATGGGTAGTTTTGGGCGGACACCAAGCTACCCGTTTTTGTTTTTTCTAAAGTTTTTAAATTTCCCCTTGACAAATATATTTTATTTGATATAATAATAGAGCACTTGAGAGATACCGCGGGGTAGAGCAGTTGGTAGCTCGTCGGGCTCATAACCCGGAGGTCGCAGGTTCGAGTCCTGCCCCCGCAACCACAACGAAAAAAGACACCTTTACGGTGTCTTTTTTCGTTGTGCTCGTGAGCAAAACTCACGCTTGTGCGACCGACGGGTTCCCGGAGCATAACAGCCAAGCGCTCCCAGTGGGAGAAACAGCGCAGGCTGTTATGGCGCAGTGGTCAAAACTTGTAGGCGCCCCAAGCCGTAACAAGTTTTGGGTACCACAAGAGTGCAAACAGGGCAACGCCCTGTGCGATAAGTTAAACATATATACCCCCGCAACCACAACAAAAAGACACCTTTGGGGCACCCTCAATAAAGATGGTGTGTTTTTGCAAAAATAAAAGGAAACGAAACAATTCCATAAATAATACTTTTAGAAAGTATGTAACCCACTATAACACTTTCAAGTTGAAAGTGTTGTAGTGGGTCTTTATATTTCATCACGGTATGATACTAAAATATTGCGACAGCTTTACAAGCTGGGATTTGTTATTTCTTACTTTAAGTCATAATTCCATTCAGAATCGCCCCAGTATCCTTCATACTGTGGGTCAAGATTTTCAATAACAATACGATTATCTTCCACATATAATCTGTGATATTCACCACCCCGAACAAATTGTGCAATTCCGCCTTTTTCTGCAAATGACACATCGACTCCAATAATATTAAAAGTGTTTTTATATTTGATAGTCCCGTCAACAGATGCTGTGATAACAACGGTGAACAGCCCAGATGTTGGTCCACTTGTCATAGAGCATTCTTCGTAAATACCATCGTTATCAATATCAAGAGATGCAGTGTCAATATAGAATTCTGGTCTTTCACCAGTAGGATCTTTAATTTCCGATTGAATCTCGTGTTTTGATACAGTTGAAGTTGTAGTATTTGTTATTTTATCAGTTTTTTTACCACAACCAATGACAGATAGTGTAAGCAGAAGGCAAAGCATTATTGCTATCATTTTCTTCATAATCATTACCTCTACGAATTCTAATTTATCTGTATAAATTATATCATTTATGCCCTGTGTTTTCAATGCCAATCTTGTCGCAATGCCAAAATGCAATGCCGACACATCTCTAAATATTACACAAAAGCGTTGGAAATTATCCAACGCTTTTAATTTGATTTATTCTTGAACTGAGGTTGTTGGCTCTTTGAAGTTGTCTACACTAATATTTACATCACTATCACTTGACCATTCAACACCATCATCTTCAAATTGAATATCATAGTGAACAACATCTTCTGTCCCATTTTCTTCGTCTTTTATAACGATTTCATTTGCTCCATCTTGAACTTTGCCATCAATTTCAATATGCTTTCCACCATTTTCATCAGTTGTAACAGTAGAATCTGTTTCTTTTCCGTTTACAAGCACCTTTACAGTATTGCTAATGTATTCTGCTACTGCTCCGTCTGTTGCAGCATTTGCAGTTATACCACCAAAGGCTAACATTGCAATAACGACTAATACAGCAATTAAGCTTTTTCTTGGTTTAAATTTTTTCTTTTGATTTGTCATATCCATTATCCTTTCAATTACATCTTCGGATGGCTGGATGCCTGACATAACATCAATATACAATTCTTTATTATTCATTTATCCAATCATCTCCTAAATCTTCTTTTAAATGAATTTTTGCTCTTCGTAATCTTGTTTTTACAGTTGAGGGATTTGTTTTTAATACATCTGCAATATCATTTATTGACATACCTTCGTAATAAAACAAGTGAATTACAATTCGCTCCTTTTGTGGCAATGACATAATTGAATTTATAACATCTAATTTTTCATTACTGTCAAACGAATATAACGCCTTTACCTCGTCTAAAGAATCTGTTTTATTGAAAAACGATAGCCTAAAATAATCCTTGCATCTGCTAATGCAATTAATAGTTAACCATTTATCAATATGCTCATCACATTCAAATTCCTTTTTAGTTTTCCATAATTTAAGAAACACATCCTGCAAAACATCCTCTGCATCGTGTTGATTTTTCAAATATGAAAATGCAATCAAGTAAATTCGCTTATTATTTCGTTTTACAGCATCGATATAACTGTTATTATCCAATTAATCACCACCTGTATTGAAAGGTCCTTTCACTTATATATCGTGAATCATAAGAAAAAAGTTTCAAAAATTTTTGATATATTAACACAAACTATTTATTCAATCAATATTAACATAGGATAACAAGTAAAAATGAGCAAAAATAAACATCCACTCATTTTTTCAATACAACTTCGATACAAAAGTTGGCACGATATCAAAAGTATCTGCTGAAAAGAGTTGAAAAAACGGATACCTTCTTCATTGATGGTATCCGTTATGGTGTCTTTTTTTGTTGTGCTCGTGAGCAAAGCTCACGCTTGTGCGAAAGGATGAACATATACTCTTTTTATTACACAATTTCCAATCGTGCTCCAAGGTAATTTCCTTATTTTTTCTTTACTTTTCTTTATTTTATGTATGTATACATTTGTATAATAATATGCTATAATACATACATATCTATATTAGAGGGTGTAGTATGAAAAAGAAGAAGGGGACAAAAAAATATTTTGTTTTTGCTGTTCTGCTGTTGATTGTTGCAGGATTGTTAGGGTTTTATTTTTATCAAAATCCTACTGTCAAGGCTGTTGATGGTCTTGCTGTTACTAATGTCGACACAGCGTCCGTATCGCTTGAGTGGAAGAGCGATGAGGTCGATGGATATTATCTTTATCAACAGACTGGTGATGAATCAAAAAAGATAGCTACTATTAGTAATGCTACCAAGACAGAATATACCATAGAGGATTTGGATTCTGCTGAGCAATATACATTTTTTGTAAATTCTTATGTAAATCGTATCAACAAAGTAATAGAGAGTGAGGAGCACAAAACGGTTGACGCATTCACTCTACCAGCGAAACAGAAAATCAAGAAAGTGTCTGCCGATGAGGAGAGGCAAATCGTTGTAAAATGGACTGCTAATGATAAGGCTGATGGCTATCAGATTCAGTATGTTAAGGGTGATACTGACGACTTTTCGTCAGCAACTACTATTGATATCGAAAAGGGTACAAAGACTACATACACGATAAAAAAGCTTGGATACAACAAGCATTATTCTGTTCGTGTTCGTACATATTCTATGTTCCAAAAGGAGCGTGTTTATGGTGCATGGAGCGATATAAAAATCGTTAAGACAAAGAGGAGATATGTTCAGCCTAGCAATATTGACCCTAAAAAGCCGATGATTGCATTAACCTTTGATGATGGTCCTGGATATAATAATGTGTCTGATCGCATCCTTGACGTGCTCGAAAAATATAATGTAAAGGCTACATTCTTTATGGTTGGTCAAAATGCTGCCAATCAGCCAAAAAATCTTAAGCGTAAGGTAAAGCTTGGTATGGAAATCGGTAACCATACCCAAACTCATGCCCACTATGGTAATAATGTCACCAAGAGCGATATCAAAAAAGCTAGTGATGCTATATATAAGGCGTGTGGAGTGTATCCAACAGCGTTTCGTTCTCCTGGTGGTAACACTACCAAAACAATTCTTAATGAATGTAAGGCAGAAAAAATGCCATTATACTATTGGTCCATCGATACTCTCGATTGGAAAAACAAGAATGCCGACGCTGTGTACAAGGCTGTTATGAAGAATGTCAAGGATGGCGATATCATCCTTATGCACGAGCTGTATCCATCTACAGCAAAGGCTGTTGAAAAGATGGTGCCAGCATTGTTGAAAAAAGGTTATCAGCTAGTTACTTGTGAACAGCTTATTTATGCAAAGACTGGTAAAGCACCAAAAGCTGGTCAGCAGTATGTGAACGCTGATACTATTAGAAATAATACTAATTAATCCAAAATTCCATAATTTATAGATAAATTCTACTATGAGTGGAGTGACTTGTCCTCACACTTGTGGTAGAATTTTTTTGTAAGGAGTGATTATATGAAAAAGAGGATAAAGCAATTTACTAAAATAGCTCTTGCTGTACTTGGAGCGTGGGTGCTAGTTTTGTATACACTTCCTCTGTTCGGTAGAATACTTAATGCTGGCAATATTTTTGGTATTGCACTTGGTGTTGGGATAATAGCAATTAGTATTTTGTTCGATAGAATAGTAAGTTTAGCTGTTGTTCTTTGGCGAAATAGAATAGGGAAAATAATTATATCTCTAATATGTATTATTGCTATAGGTTTTTTCTCTATATTTGGCATAACGTACAAATCTATAGTGGACTATGCTCAATATACAGCAAACGATGAACCAACAGTTATCGTCCTTGGCTGTAAGGTGGACGGTGACCGACCAAGTCTAATGCTAAAATGGAGATGCGATGTTGCATCAAAATATCTGCTTGATAATCCTAATGCTGTTGCAATCCTTTCTGGTGGTCAAGGACCTGATGAAAATATGTCCGAGGCAGAGTGTATGCTAGGCTTAATAACAGAGCAGGGTATATCATCTGATAGACTTTATATCGAGGACCAGTCGACCTCAACAGAGGAAAATATAGCCAATAGTAAGAAGATAATTGAGGAAAACAATTTGTCTACAGATATAGCTATCGCAACCTCTGACTACCACGAAAAGCGTGCCTCGATTATTGCAAAGAAGAATGGTCTAAATGCATCGTCAATACCAGCCTATGGTGACAAATATTCTCGTACGACATTCTTCACTAGAGAGGTGTTTGGAGTATGGGTACAATATCTTAAATAATGATTTTAGGGCGATATATGTCGCCCTATTTTTTCGTCAAAATTTGATTGTAACAAATTTGTAATTTTTTGTAATTATTTTGCAAAAAGCTATTGACTTTTATCATTTTATATGTATAATGTAGGTAGTGGGACAAATTGTCCCAGTTTAAGAAATCAGCCTAGGAGATTGCAAAATGCCAGTAAATACCACACTTTTAGAGGATATTAAGTCTTTCGTAGAAAGCTATTATTTTGAATACAGCTATTCTCCAACTGTTCGTGAGATAGCAGACGCTGTTGGCTGTGGTAAGTCAACTGTACAGAGATATTTGGAGCGTCTTCGTGACTATGGCGAAATCTCTTATGATGGCAGACGTGGTATCAAGACAGAGATTACTGACAAGGTTGATAGCCATAGCGTTAATGTCGGATTGGTTGGCTCAATCTCTTGTGGACCTCTTACTTTTGCAGAGCAGAATATTACCGATTATTTTCGTTTGCCTGCTTCTCTTGTTGGTAGTGGTGAGTTCTTTATGCTAAAGGCTGATGGCGATTCTATGATTGATGCTGGTATCGATAGTGGTGATTTGGTTATTATCAAAAAATCATCTTCTGCTAGAGTAGGCGAGATTGTTGTTGCTCTTAATGGTGAGGACACTACATTAAAGCGTCTTGGTAGAGATAACGAGGGCAGATATTATCTCCACCCAGAGAACGAGAGATATTCGGATATATATGTCGATGAGCTTGTTGTTCAAGGTATCGCAGTAAAGGTTATTAAGGATTTGGTGTAAAATATGGCTACTTTAATTATGGACGGAATGACTTTAACACAGCACGAAAATTATTATGTCAGCGTATCTAGAAATGGTAGAGCAATCGTTCGCTTCGCTTTTTCTAGAGAGCTTACTGGTCAAGAGCTTACAGAGCTTGCATTTTGGGTTAAGAACAGATAGGAGATAGATATGAGATTTTTACTAGATAATGGCTTTTATTTGAGCGATAGAAAGAACAATTATTCAACAGTAACAAATGATGAGGGTAAAGGCTTTGTCGTATCTTGTGACAGTCGTATGACAGAGGATGAAATAGTAAAGACAATGGCAGAGATTATCCCATTCATCACACCACGAATTGCATAAAAACTATACCACTCTTTATGTAGGACACCCTTCCTTGAGTGGTATTTTTATTTGACTTTTATATTTTAGGTGGTATAATCTATTCGGACTAAATATTAGGAGTGTTAACTATGTTTAAGAAAAATAAGAATTTAGTACCAGTTGCTCTGTTGACTGGTTATCTTGGTGCTGGTAAGACCACATTGCTCAACAAGGTTTTGCAAAATCAAGAGGGCTACCGTGTTGCTGTTATCGTTAACGATATTGGTGAGGTTAATATTGATGCATCACTTATCCAAAAGGGTGGTGCTGTTACACAAAAGGATGAGAATCTTGTTCCTCTTTCAAATGGTTGTATCTGTTGTACACTAAAGGTTGATTTGATGAATCAAATCATCACCCTAGCAGAGAGCAAGAAGTTTGATTACATTCTTATTGAGGCATCTGGTATCTGTGAGCCAGGTCCTATTGCTGGTTCTATTTGTATGCTTGATGGCACAGATGACTCTTTCGACTTGCCAGCTGTTGCATACCTCGACAATATTACAACTGTTGTTGATGCAAAGCGTATGGCTGATGAGTTCGGCTCTGGTAAGGCTCTGTTGAATGATAATCTTGATGAAGAGGATATCGAGAATCTACTTATCCAGCAGATTGAGTATTGTACCACTATTGTTCTTAACAAGGTTGACCTTGTTACCGATGAGGAAAAGGCACAGGTACTAGAGGTTATTAAGGCTCTACAGCCAGAGGCAAAGATTATCGAGACAACCCATGGTGACGTGTCTGTGTCAGAGATTTTGTCTACTGGTAGATTTGATTATGAGCGTATTCTTGAGTCTGCTGGTTGGATTAAAGCTATGGAGCGTGAGGGTGAGAATACAGAGCATCAGCATGATGACCATCACGACCATCATGAGCACCATCATCACGACCACGACCATGAGCATCATCACGAGCATGGCGAGGATTGTGATTGTCACGAGTGCCATTGTCATCATCACCATCATCACGGTGAGTGTGAGGCAGAGGAGTATGGTATCTCAACATTTGTATATGAGAATTGCAAACCTTTCAGTCGTGATAAATTTGAGAATTTCGTATTTGCAAAATGGCCTCAAGAGGTTATTCGTGCAAAGGGATTGTTCTGGATTATCGAAGATCCAGAAACAGCATATATCTTTGAGCAGAGTGGCAAGCAGAAGACAGCTACTGATGATGGCAGATGGATTGCATGCTTCCCAGAGCGTGAAAGAGAGCAAATCCTTGCTATGAATCCTGATATCGCTGCTGCTTGGAATCCAGTATATGGCGACAGAGTTAACAAGCTTGTTTTCATCGGTCGTGGTATGGACAAGAAGGGCATTATTGAGGCTCTTGACGCTTGTATCGCAGAATAATTTGTAAAAAGCACTCATTGAGTGCTTTTTTCTTTCATATAATTACTAGGTGATTATATGTCTGATTTTGATAAGAAAAAACACACTCTGTCTATGGAGAATAGGGAGAGTCTGTCTATTACTGGCGTTAGCGACGTTGAGTCATTTAATGAGGAAGAGGTTATGGCTGTCACTGATTATGGCAATATTGTGATAAAGGGTAGTAGCCTTTCTGTAGAGGTCCTTGATTTGCAGACTGGCAATTTGTCTGTATCTGGTACTATCACAGCTCTAGTGTATTCAAACACAGTAGCTCAAAAGGGATTTTTTAAGAAGGTGTTTTCATAGTACAGATTATTTTTGTATTTTACCTGCTTGGTATAGCCTTTGCTATTTACTGCGAGATATTTAGGACTATTAGGCGATTTTTTTTGAACAAGATGGTTACATTTGTTTTAGATATAATTATGCTGAGCACTATTACAATCGTATTCTTTTGCTTTTTGGTTGGATATAATAACGGTGAGATTAGGGGATATATTATTTTGCTATCATCACTGGGATTTTTTACCTACTATTCGACCTTGCACAAGATCATCTTGCCACTGTCTGACCGACTGTCATCTAGTGTTCATAGAACAATTCTGTCACGCAAAAAAACTTTCAAAAAAGTGTTGCAATCTACCGACGAGATATAATATAATATATCTATTAAATAAGGAGATTTGCTATGAAAGCCAAGGACGAAAAAAAGCACAGCCAAAAATCAGTAAAAACTATTATTATCATTGCGCTAGTTGCTATTCTTGCGCTAGTTTGTGCTGTAAAGACTATTGGCAATATTTCCGATATTAAGCGTCTTAAGGTTCAGACTTCTGCTGCAGAGCAACAGCTTAAGGAGCAGGAGAAAGAGAATGATTCGCTTAAGGCAGCCTTGAACTCAGAGGATAAGGATGAGTATATCGAGCAAAAGGCTAGAGAAAAAGGATATGGCAAGGATGGAGAGGTCGTGTATTACGACATTTCATCTAGTAAATAGTATGGTTAAGGACAGCCAATGGCTGTCCTTTTTGATGATAGGAGAATAATATGCAAATGCTTATGATGGCACCTTGTCTCTTGGGATTAGAGGGGCTTGTTGCTGACGAATTAAAGATGATGGATGCTCAGAATGTGTCTGCCGAAAATGGTAGAGTATTCTTTGAAGGTGATGAAACAATCCTTGCTAGAGCAAATATTTGGTCACGCTATAGTGAGAGAATATTGATCGTGCTAGACCGATTTACAGCTGTCACATTTGAGGAGCTGTTTCAAGGGGTAAAGGCTCTGCCTTGGTCAGAGTTTATTGGCTCTGCTGACACATTTCCAGTAAAGGGCTTTTCTATTAATTCAGCTCTTCATTCAGTCCCAGATTGCCAAAAAATAATCAAGAAGGCTATCGTTGAGTCGCTAAAAGAGGATTACAATATCTCTTGGTTTGAGGAGACTGGTCCAGTTCACCAAGTCCAGTTTTCTATTATGAAGGACGAGGTTACTATTCTTCTTGATACCTCTGGTAAGGGATTGCACAAGCGTGGCTATCGTCCAGTAGGTAACGATGCACCTATCAGAGAAACGCTTGCTGCTGCAATGTGCAATTTGAGTAGACTTCGTCATTATCACACTATGTATGATCCTTGCTGTGGTAGTGGTACAGTGCTTATTGAGGGAGCTATGCTTGCTAACAACATTGCCCCTGGTATTAATCGAAATTTTGACGTTGACCGTTGGGGATTTATCCCAGAGAGTGTATGGATGGCAGAGCGTGAGCGTTGCCATGATTTGATAAAGACTGACACTGATTTTGTAGCCTTTGGCTCTGATATCGACCCACATGCTATTGAGCTTACTATGAAGAATGCAAAGAATATCAAGGTCGACAAATTCATTAACGCCAAGGTCGCTGATATTAAGGATTTTAACCCAACTACCGAGCGTGGTACATTGATTACTAATCCACCATATGGTGAGCGTATGCTCGATATCCGTGAGGCAGAAAGACTCTATCGCATTATGGGTGACAAGTTCGTTGCAAAGCGTGGCTGGAGCTATGGTATTATCTCTCCAGATGAGGAGTTTGAAAAGTGCTTTGGCAGAAAGGCTGACAAGAGAAGAAAGCTGTACAATGGTATGATTCGTTGCCAGTTTTATATGTATTTCAAGTAAAATATTGGCATATATTATTTATGTAGTATAAGTGTTATACTTTGTTAAAAAAGTGTTAATCCTATTGACGAATAGGAAAAAAATGCTAAAATATGTATTATCGCTTGCAAAAAGCGTCTATGATTATATTATAATTTTGAGGTGAAATATATGACTATTAAACCACTTGCAGATAGAGTTCTGCTAAAGTCTGTTGAGGCAGAGGAGACAACTGCTTCTGGTCTAATTCTTGCTGCATCAGCACAGGAGAAGCCAGAGATTAGTGAGGTCGTTGCTGTTGGTCCTGGTACAGAGGAGCATCCAATGACTGTTGCTGTTGGCGACAAGGTTATTATTAGCAAGTATTCTGGCACACAGGTAAAGGTTGATGGCACAGAGTACACAATTAGCGAGATTAAGGACATTCTCGCTGTAGTAGAATAATTTGAGGTGATTACTTATGGCAAAGGATATTATTTATGGCGAGCAGGCTCGTAAGGCTCTTCAGTCTGGTATCGACAAGCTTGCTGACACTGTTAAGATTACACTTGGCCCAAAGGGTAGAAATGTAGTTCTTGACAAGAAATATGGTTCACCACTTATCACTAATGATGGTGTTACTATTGCAAAGGAGATTGAGCTAGAGGATGCATTCGAGAATATGGGTGCACAGCTAGTAAAAGAGGTCTCATCAAAGACAAATGACGACGCTGGTGACGGTACTACAACAGCTACATTGCTTGCACAAGCTCTTGTTAGAGAGGGTATGAAGAATGTTGCTGCCGGTGCCAATCCAATGACTGTAAAGAACGGTATTAAGGGTGCTGTTGATGCTGCTGTTGCATCTGTTAAGGATGGCTCTGTTCCAGTATCTAGCAATGACGATATCGCTCGTGTTGCTACTGTATCAGCTGCTGATGATTATGTTGGCTCTCTTATCGCGGAGGCTATGGATAAGGTATCTGCTGATGGTGTTATTACTATTGAGGAGTCAAAGACTGCAGAGACAACCTGTGAGGTCGTAGAGGGTATGCAGTTCGATAGAGGATATATCTCTCCATATATGGTTACTGATACCGACAAGATGGAGGCAGTTATTGACGACGCTATGCTACTTATTACAGATAAGAAGATTAGCACTGTTCAAGATATTCTTCCTCTACTAGAGTCCGTTCTTAAGGCTGGCAAAAAGCTTGTTATCGTAGCAGAGGACGTTGAGGGCGAGGCTCTTCAGACAATCCTTCTCAACAAGCTTCGTGGCACATTCACTTGCGTATGTGTTAAGGCTCCAGGCTTTGGTGACAGACGCAAGGATATGCTACAGGATATCGCTATTCTCACCGGTGGTCAGGTTATTACAACTGATATCGGTCTGGAACTAAAGGACACAACTATGGCTATGCTAGGCCAGGCTCGTCAGGTTAAGGTTACAAAGGAGAACACTATCATCGTTGATGGCGCTGGTAACGCTGATGATATCAAGGCTCGTGTAGCACAGATTAAGACTTCTATCGAGGCTTCAACCTCTGATTTTGACAGAGAAAAGCTACAAGAGCGTCTTGCAAAGATGGCTGGTGGTGTTGCCGTTGTTAAGGTTGGTGCTGCTACCGAAACAGAAATGAAGGAAAAGAAGCTTCGTATTGAGGACGCTCTTGCTGCAACAAAGGCTGCTGTAGAAGAGGGTATCGTTGCTGGTGGTGGCGTTGCTCTAATCAACGCTATTCCTGCTGTAGAGGCTCTTCTTGATACTGACGACGCTGATTACAAGACTGGTGTAAAAATCGTTCTTAAGGCTCTTGAGGAGCCAGTACGCCAGATTGCTGCTAATGCTGGACTAGAGGGCTCTGTTATTGTCGATAAGATTAAGAACAGCGACAAGGGATTTGGTCTTAACTTTGCTACTAACGAGTATGTCAATATGATTGAGGCTGGTATCGTTGATCCAGCAAAGGTAACTCGTTCTGCTCTACAGAACGCTGCTTCTGTTGCTGCTATGGTGCTCACAACTGAGTCACTTGTAACTGATATCAAGGACCCTGCTGCTGATGCTGCACAGGCTGCTGCAATGGCTGCTGCTTCACAGGGTGGTATGTATTAATTTAATAGCGTAATAATAGTATTACAAAAAAATAACGGGTACAGCTTCGATGCTGTACCCGTTTAATTTATTCTTTAATTAGATTGATAGTCGCATTGTATGTGCCGTAGCACCAAGCATTGTCGTTATTTATGCTTATTTCGATTGGATATTTATTATCCTTGCTCTTTTTGCTGACGTCACATTTTAGCGTCATATCACTAGCTGTTATCTTGGTGTTGATAGGGGAGATAACAGAGATAATATTTGTGTCCATCTTCTCTATCTCTGCACGATATCCCTCTGGAACACCATCAATATCAATCTTTCTATTTTCTACTATAACATTCTTTTTGCTATATGTGTTTGATAGAGTGACTGTAGCTGTGATTTGACTAGTGCCATCAAGAATCTTTATTCCGTTTAGCTTTGTTACGTCAAAGTCAAATGTTTGTGTGCCTACTCCAATTTCGTTAAAATTGATTGAGCCTATAATTGCTGATTCAATATCTGTTGAGTCAAGTACACCAGCTTCAACATTGTTGGTAGAATATCTAACACTTAGTGCACTGCTGTTCAAATCAGTAGGCTTGTTAACAAAGTCAACCTCGACTGGCAATGTCGTTTTCTTTAGCACTGGGATTTTGACTGATACGGTTTTAATCTCTGTGTCGCTGTTCTTTGTTGAAGATACAGTAAAGTAGTTCTGCTCAATACCATTACCAACAAACTCTATATCGTAGTTACCCTTGTACATTTGGGTAAGGTTAGTCTTGTCGCCAAAGTCTACATTTAGCTTTGCCTTTTCAATTCTGTCGACATATGTCTTTGGACCGGTTACCATTACAGCACTTTCACTAAGTACTGGAGTGCCAAACACATATCCGTCAGCAATGTTGCTTTTATCATAGTCAAGCTCAAGCTCAAGAAAGCTTACAGCCGATACGTCAAAAAATCCTTCGATAGATGATGGATATGTTCCAGTAACTTTGAAATCAAGATTTCTAGATGCATTAGATACTAGGATTGGTATGGTCTGTTGACCAGTTCTGCTGACATTGCTTGTGTCGAACTTAACCTTTAAATCGTTTTCTGTAACTTGACCGATAACATATTTTGCACCAGAGATGGTGACATTGATATCAACATGGTCTTGTAGAGAAAAGTATTTCATACCCAGCTGTTCTGATATCTCATCACCAAGTGTTATAGGAGCAGAGATTTTGATTGTTTTTGTCTCTGCAGTGCCAACATTAAGTGACGTACCTACCCATATAATAACAGCAAGTAGTAGCGATACAATGATTAGATATTTATCGTTATAGATTAGTCTTCTTATCGAAAAATTAGACTTGTTTTCTTTGTTATCCATTATTTTTTAATCCTCCTTACAAGCTTATTAATAATCTTGTCATCGGAGGATGCTCCAGATGGAATAAAATTATTTGTTAGTATATCACGCATATCGCCAGTAGATACATTCTTCTGTAGTGTACCATTGATAGCGACGCTGATTTCACCAGTTTCCTCACTAACTACGAACACGATAGCATCACTCTGCTGTGACAGACCGATAGCAGCTCTGTGTCTTGTGCCTAGGGAAGAGGATAGGTCGGTGTCGTGCGTTAGTGGCAAAATACAGCCAGCAGCGAACACCTTGTCACCTCTGATAATCATCGCACCATCGTGTAGTGGTGATTTTGGATAAAATATATTTTCTATTAGCTCCTTTGATGATTTGGCATCGATCTGTGTACCGGTAGAAATAATATCACCAAGCAGAGTTTCGTTTTCAAATACAATCAAAGCACCGGTCTTTGTGTCAGACATTTCTGCACATGCCTTGCAAGCAGCATCGACAGTTTTTGATATTTCAGCAACGTCGATAGCAACACCGGAATGTATCATTGTCTTGATACTGCTTCTTGCAGCACCCTTGCCCATTTGTTCGAGAATATTTCTTATCTCTGGACCAAAGAGGATGACTACAATTATTAGTATGTTTGAGAAAATGCTCTTCATAATGTAGCTAGATGCGCCCATTCCTAGAAATGTTACGACACCGTATAGCACAGCAAGGAATATCAGTCCTTTGATGAGCTGCATAGCTCTAGTTTCTCTAACAATACGGATAACCATATACAGCACTAGCGCAACGAATATGATATCAACAGCATCAATGATACCAAAGGTGCCGAATAGCCCCTTTGCTTGATTTAAGAAATTGATTATCGAGTTGCCCAGATTTTTAAAATAACGGAACCTTAATGCAAGGTCAATTAATTCAAATGGCATTTTTTCTTCCTATCCGTGACAAAAAACTTTGCCACAAGTTTTATTCCATATTATTTTAACATACTTCAGTTAATAAATAAAGTATAAATTATAAACTTTTTATCATATTAATAAGTCTAGCACATTCCTTTTCGTTGTTGAAACAGCCTGGGCTGATTCGTACTGTTCCACTCTCCATTGTGCCAAAATGCTCGTGTGCTAGTGGAGAACAGTGGTATCCACCTCTGACACAAATATCATCCTTTGCTAGCTCGTTTGCCACTTTTTCACTGGTGTAGTCTTTTAGATTGAATGACACTATCGGCATTGATTTGTTCAACTTTGGAGCAGGCGTATACAGTTTGATGCCATCGATTTCTGATAGTCGCTTGTAGATGAAACTAGCGTATCCCATCTCGTGTTGATATATTTTTTCACGACCTATTGTGTTGATATAGTCGATACCTTCACCAATGGATATGATACCCGGATTGTTTAGCGTACCGGATTCGTATCTGTCTGGACTGTAGCTTGGTTGGTCTAGGGATATCGAATTGCTGCCAGTTCCACCCTCCATTAGTGGTAGTAGCACTGTGCTATCACTAATTGCCAAAAATCCGGTGCCCATATTACCGAACAAGCATTTGTGTCCTGGTGCACAGAGAATATCTATGTCATCACGCTTTGCGTTGATATCAGCAACTCCAGCTGCTTGTGCAGCGTCTACAATAAAACGAACGCCCTTGCGTTTACATAGCTTGCCAAGTCTTGCGATAGGGAATGTAACACCAAATGCGTTGCTAGAATGTGTGCATATCATAGCTGTCGTGTTGTGTCTTATTAGTGCTTCAAAATTAGCAACCGTCTCGTCCTCATTGAACGAGAATTTTGCTTTGTCGTATTCGACTATACCATTACGCTTTAATGACTCTACAACTCGGCTAACGCTGTTGTGCTCAAGGTCGGAGATAATGACATGTTCGCCAGCTTTTACACTACCTTTGATAGCGATATTTAGTGCCTCTGTACAGTTCTTTGTGAATATAACATTCTGTGGTGAAAAGCCGAACATATCGCCAATTTTTTCTCTAACCTCATACACCTTTTCGCTGGCCTTTATGCTCTGCCTGTATCCACCTCTGCCAATATTGAAACAATAATTCTTTAGTGCATAGCTGGTCGCACGATTGACATTAGATGGCTTTGGGTATGTTGTTGCACTGTTGTCAAAATATATCATTCACTATCAACTCCAAGTATCATTACGCTACCTGCTCTTAATATATTTATTACCTTTTCGCTGTCACTATATACCTTTATAACGTAGCCACAGCCATCACTTTTGCTAGGATTTTCTAGTCTGCTCATAGTTGGTCTGTAGCCCTTATTTTTGAGTAGTCTAACACCTCTTTGTGCATTCGTGATAGAGCCTACCTTTATTGTGTAATACATTTAAGTCACCTCATTTCATTGCATATTCCATTATATGCAAAATGTACAAAAATGGCTTAAATCATTCTACAATATACCTTATTTTAAACTTCTTGTTTCTATGATATAATGTATTTGTGAAATAATGTTCTTTGGAGGAAATATGGACGAGATTACTATTATTAAGGAACAAATTTGTGACGTCTGTCACAAAATGTGGCAGCTTGGATGGGTTGCTGCAAATGATGGAAATGTTAGTGCCAGATTGTCTGATGGTAGGATTATTGCTACCCCAACTGGTATCAGCAAATCATTCATTACACCAGAAAAATTGATTATTCTTGATAGTGAGGGCAATGTACTAGAGGCTAACGATGGTATGCGTCCTTCTAGTGAGATAAAGATGCACCTTCGTTGCTATGACAAGCGTGATGATGTTATGTCTGTTATTCACGCTCATCCACCTGGAGCAACTGGTTTTGCTGTCGCTCACAAGGCTATGGATATGTACAATATGATTGAGGACGTTGCTGTTATCGGCGCTGTTCCTCTTACTCCATATGGCACACCATCTACTGTTGAGGTGCCTAATGCTATTGAGCCTTATCTAGAGGAGCACGACGTTATGTTGCTCGAAAATCATGGTGCTCTTGCTGTTGGTAGCGATGTTATTACAGCTTTTTATCGTATGGAGAGCCTAGAGCTATGGGCGAAGATTACCATTAACGCCGTTATCCTTGGTGGTAGTCATGATATTAGTAACGAGAATATCCAAAAACTTATTGACCTTCGTGGATACTATCGTGTGACTGGTCGTCATCCAGGTCATAAGGTGTTTAATCCTGATGACGAGATTCTTCATAAAAAGGAGGATTAGTATGCTAAAGGGAGTACCAAAGTATATCTCTCCAGATATGCTAAAATATCTTGCAGAGATGGGTCATGGCGATGAGCTTGTAATCGCTGATGGCAATTTTCCAGCAGAGCGTATTGGCAAGAATGCCCATGTCGTTCGTGCTGATGGTCATGGTGTTCCAGAGATTTTGGACGCTATATTGCACCTTATTCCACTTGATACATATGTTGAAAAACCAGTAGGTCTTATGCAGCTTGTAGAAGGTGATACCTGTGGTGAGCCGGAGATTTGGCAGACATATATCGATATTTTGAAAAAATATGAGCCGGATAATAATGATATTGAGTATATAGAGCGCTTTGCATTTTACGAAAGGGCAAAGGACGCTCAGCTTATTATCGCCACTGGTGAAGAAGCTATCTATGCCAATATTATTCTCAAAAAGGGTGTAGTTAAATGAAAACAGTTTTAGCATTCGATTTTGGTGCATCAACTTGCCGTGCTATCAAAGCATTTTATGATGGCAAATCTATATCGTATGAGGAGATACATAGATTTGACAATGTGCCTATCATCGCTGATGATGGTGTGCACCATAATGTTGATATGATTATTGATGAGGTCAAGACTGCGATAAAAAAGGCTGGACAAGTGGATTCTTTAGCTTTCGATACATGGGGAGTTGACTATGCTTTGCTTGACGAAAATGGCAAGCTTGTTTGCCAGCCATATCATTATCGTGATGAGCGTACAGCAAATGTCCTAGACACTATCTCTGACAAGATGAGCACTGATGACCTGTATGCCTTGTCAGGTAATCAGATTATGAATATTAATACCTTGTTTCAGCTTATTTGTGATAAGAATTTGAGCAAGGCAAAAAGCATCCTGTTTATGCCAGATTTGTTTTCATATTTGTTAACTGGCAATAAGGTATGTGAGCACACTATTGCTTCGACCTCACAGATGCTTAACCCTAATGGTAAAGAATGGTGTAGCGAGATTTTGTCATCCTTTGGTATTGATGATATTTTTGCTCCACTTGTAGAGAGCTGTACTGTTTGTGGTGAATATGAGGGAATAAAGGTCATCTCTGTTGCTGGTCACGATACTCAGTGCGCTATCGCTGCTATGCCTAGTGATGATGAGAATTGTGCTTTTTTGTCTTGTGGCACTTGGTCGCTTATCGGTTGTGAACTTGATGCACCAATTCTAACAGCGCAGAGCAACGCTCTTGAGCTTTCTAATGAGCTAGGCGCTAATGGCAAAATTGATTATTTGAAGAATATTAGTGGTCTTTGGCTCATTCAAGAGACCAAGAGGGCACTTGCAAAGGCAGGTATGGACTATTCATACAATGATTTGGAACAGCTTGCTAGAGCGTCACAGCCATTCAAATGCTTGGTAGATCCTGATAGTCCTACGCTGTCATCACATGGCGATTTGCCTAACAAAATCAAGGCATTTTGCTCTGCTACCAGCCAGCCACAGCCAGAAAATGTTGGTGAGCTTGTTCGTTGTGTTTACGAGAGTCTTGCACTAAAGTACAGATATGCCTTGGAGCAGATTAGCCAGTGCACGGGCAAGCATTTTTCATCGCTAAATCTGCTTGGCGGTGGCACAAAGGATGGATTTTTGTGTGAGCTAACAGCAGATAGTATTGATATGCCAGTACATGCTGGACCAGTAGAGGCAACAGCACTTGGTAATATTATTCTTCAGCTTATTGCTCTTGGCGAATTGGACAATGTGAACGAGGGCAGACAGCTTATCGCACAGAGTGAAAAAATATTGCATTATACTCCTAATCATACTGATGATTGGGACAATGCTTATGATTATTTCAAAAATAATGTTGTAAATAAGTAAGGAGGAAACACTTATGTTATATCCAAAAATTGGTATTAGACCTATTATTGATGGTAGATGGGGTGGTGTTAGAGAGAGCCTAGAGGTGCAGACTATGACTATGGCTACCTCTGCTGCAGAGCTCATCTCATCAACTCTTAAATATCCAGATGGCACACCAGTACAGTGTGTTATCAGCAATACTACCATTGGTGGTGGAGCAGAGGCAGCAAAGTGCGAGGAGCAGTTTGCTAGTGAGAATGTAGTAGCTACCTTGTCTGTTACACCTTGTTGGTGCTACGGCTCTGAAACATTTGATATGAACCCTAATACTATCAAGGCTGTTTGGGGATTTAATGGTACAGAGCGTCCTGGTGCTGTATATCTTGCTGCTGTTATGGCTGCATATGCACAGCGTGGTATGCCAGCATTTTCTATTTATGGTACAGAGGTTAAGGATATCAATGATACCGAAATTCCATCTGACGTTGCAGAAAAAATACTTCGTTTTGCACAGTGTGCTGTCGCTGTTGGTTGGATGAAGAACAAGGCTTATGTTAACTTTGGTGGTATCTCTATGGGTATTGCTGGCTCATATTGTAATGCCGATATGTTCCAAAAGTATCTTGGCATTCGTGCAGAGTGGGTCGATATGACCGAGATTGTTCGTCGTATTACACTCGAGATTTATGACCACGATGAGTACGAAAAGGCACTTGCTTGGATAAAGGCTAATTGCCCAGAGGGATTTGACGTTAATGCTGGCAAGGACTTGCCAGAAATTATTAGAAAATCAAAGCATATTCCAGCTGATAAGGATTGGGAATTTATCGCAAAGATGACTATCGTTATGCGTGATATTATGTTTGGTAATAAAAAGCTTGACGATATGGGATGGCACGAAGAGGCACTCGGCAAGAACGCTGTAGCTGCAGGTTTCCAAGGTCAGCGTAACTGGACCGATTGGCTACCAAATGCTGACTTTACAGAGTCAATTATGGCGTCTACATTTGATTGGAATGGCAAGAAAATGCCTACAGCATTTGCTACCGAGAATGATACACTTAATGGTGTTGCAATGCTTCTTGGTACACTCGTTTCTGGCTCTGCACCTTGCTTCCACGACGTTCGCACATATTGGAGCCCAGACTCTTGTGAGCGTGTTACTGGTATGCGTCCAGAGGGTAAGGCAAAGGACGGATTTATCCATCTTATCAACTCTGGTGCTACAGCACTTGATGGATCTGGTGCGTCAAAGAATGACAAGGGCGAAGGTTGTATGAAACCATTCTGGGATATGACTGATGCAGATATCAAGGCTTGCCTTGATGCTACTGATTGGTGTCGTGCTAACTATGAGTATTTTCGTGGAGGTGGATTCTCTAGCCACTTCCGTTGCAGAGCAGAGATGCCAGTTACTATGCTTCGTGTTAATGTTGTTGATGGTATTGGTCCTGTTCTTCAGCTTGCAGAGGGCTATACCTGTGATTTGCCAGACCAAATTCACAACACTATCGACAAGCGTACTGACCCATCTTGGCCAACAACTTGGTTCGCTCCAATTCTTACTGGTACTGGTGCGTTCAAGGACGTATATAGCGTTATGGCTAATTGGGGTGCTAACCATGGTGTAACTGTTTATGGCCATGTTGGTGCTGATATCATCACTCTCGCATCAATGCTTCGCATTCCAGTTAATATGCACAATGTTGATGAGAGCAGAATATTCCGTCCACATTCTTGGTCTGGATTTGGCACTCTTGATACCCAAGCTGCTGATTATGCTGCTTGCAAGAACTATGGTCCACTTTACAAATAACTATATATTGAATTTTAATGCTGG
This sequence comes from uncultured Clostridia bacterium, assembly GCA_937876375.1. Taxonomy (GTDB): domain Bacteria; phylum Bacillota; class Clostridia; order Oscillospirales; family Acutalibacteraceae; genus Eubacterium_R. The sequence goes on from CALEHY010000027.1 coordinate 163,221, forward strand.
TAGATTTCTACCAGCATTTTTTATTTTGTAACTGAATTGACAACTTTTTCATATTGTAATTATTATTTTAATATGCTATTATTAACGATAGCAAAGTATGTATATTTATATATTGCTGTAATGAAAGGATGTAGTTTATGAAGCAAAAGAAAGCATTAAAAAAGGGCTTGCATCTTTATGAGGGCAAGGAGCTCTCAAAAGATTTCCCTATTACAGGTGTTAATGCTGCTTCTACTATGGTATTCCCACTAGGTCAGCATATCGGCAAGCCAGCGACCCCAGTTGTTGCTGTTGGCGATAGAGTGCTTATGGGACAGAAAATAGCAGAGGCAGATGGCTTTATCTCTGCACCAATACATTCATCAGTATCTGGTACAGTTAAGGCTATCGAAAATCGCCCTGTAATCAATGGCTCATCACCTATGTGCATCGTTATCGAGAATGATGGTCTTGGTGAGACTATTGAGGGCTACGGCGTTTATAGAGACGCTATGGAATTTAGTAAAGAGGAGATACTTGATATCATCAAGAATGCTGGTATCGTTGGTCTTGGTGGAGCTGGCTTCCCAACTAACGTAAAGCTTTCTCCAAAGAATGCAGATGAGATTGATACTATCATCATCAATGGTTGTGAGTGTGAGCCATATCTTACTGTTGACTATCGTGTTATGCTCGAAAAGGGTGAGCAGATTGTCAAGGCTGTAAGATGCGTGCAGAAGCTGTTGCCTAATGCAAAGGCTATCTTTGGTGTAGAGGACAACAAGGCTGATAGCATCAAGGTTATCCATGGTTTCATCAAGCCAGAGGACAATATGGATATCGTGTCCCTTAAGACAAAGTATCCACAGGGTGGTGAGCGTTCACTTATCTACGCTGTTACTGGCAGAAAGATTAATTCTCGTATGCTGCCTGCTGATGCAAAATGTGTTGTGCTCAACACTTCAACATGTCTTGCTATCTACTATGCACTATACAAGAATATCCCACTAGTGCATAGATATATGACTGTTACTGGTGACGGTGCAAACAACTGCAACAATATCAAGGTGCCTATCGGTATCGACCACCAGTCAGTAGTTGATTTCTGTGGTGGACTAAAGGATGACGTTTGCAAGATTATTTCTGGTGGTCCTATGACTGGATTTGCTATGAGCACTCTTGACGTACCAGTGCAGAAGACCTCTGCATCAATCCTTGCATTCACCAAGGACGACGTTACCGTTATGGACCAGTCAAATTGTATCCACTGTGGTCGTTGTGTTGGCGTTTGCCCATCAGACCTTGTACCACAGATGATGGCTCAAGCTGTTAAGCAAGAGAATTATGCAAAGTTTGAGGCTCTTGGTGGTATGGAGTGTGTTCAGTGTGGTTGCTGTTCATACACCTGCCCAGCAAAAATTCCACTAACCCAAATGTTTAAGCTTGGCAAGGCTGAGGCCTTGGCAGCTAGAAAAAAGTAAAGGAGGAAGAGTAGCTTATGTATAATGTTTCAGTGGCTCCTCATTTGAGAGCTGAGAACACCACAAAGTCAATTATGCGTGACGTTGCTATTGCACTTCTTCCAATTCTTGCTTTTGGTGTATATCGTTTTGGTATTCCTGCTCTTATGGTTATCGTTTTGTGCGTACTATCTAGCGTGCTTAGCGAGCTACTATTCGAGCTTGTAACAAAGAGAACAGTAACTATTTTTGACAACAGTGCTCTTGTTACTGGTCTTATCTTGGCAGTTAATCTGCCAGCATCTGTGCCTTGGTATATCCCAGTTATGGGTGGTGCATTTGCTATCATTATTGTAAAAATGTTGTTCGGTGGCTTGGGACAGAACTTTATGAACCCAGCACTTGCTGCAAGATGCTTCTTGCTCATCTCATTCGCTGCAAAGATGAATGATTTCGCTATGTATGGTGCATACAAGGGCGTTGATATCAAGGGTGCATTTTCACTACTTGCTGGTCATACTGATGGACTAGACGCTGTTTCTGGTGCAACTCCACTTGTTACTCTAGGTGAGGGAACAAATGTTGATTTGCTAAAATTGTTCCTTGGTCTACACGGTGGTACAATTGGTGAGGTATCTGCTCTAGCAATTCTTATCGGTGGATTGTATCTAATTGTTAAAAAGGTTATTTCTGTTAGAATTCCTTTGTCATACATTCTTTCAACAGTAGTATTTATCGCTGCAATTCGTCTAATTTCTGGTGACGAGATTTCAGCTAACTATTTGATTGGTGAGGTTCTATCTGGTGGACTATTAGTTGGTGCATTCTTCATGGCTACTGACTATGTAACCAGTCCTATCACACCAAAGGGACAGATTGTCTATGGTATAGTTCTTGGTCTTGCCACAGCACTATTCAGAGTTGTTGGCTCATCAGCAGAGGGCGTATCCTATGCAATCATTATCTGCAACCTACTTGTTCCTGTTATCGAGAAGGTTACAATTCCAAAGCCTTTCGGCTCAGTTAAAGCGAAAGGAGATGCAAAATAATGGCTAATAAAAAGAATAATATCGTACTTAACACAATTGTTCTTGTTGTAATTACAGCTATCGCTGTTGCTCTTCTTGCTATTGTAAATCAAATTACACTTGAGCCTATCGAGAAGGCAGAGGTTAATGCAAAGGCACAGGCATATAAGGTTGTTTATGCCGAGGCTGAAACATTTGCAGAGATTGATGGCGTTGACAAGATGATTGAGGATTCAGTAGCATTGTTCGATGAGAATGGATTTTCTGGCTGTACTATTACAGACGCTCTTGCTGTTCAAAACGCTGGTGGCGATACAGAGGGCTATATCATCGTATCTACTTCACCAAATGGATATGGTGGCGAGATTCAGATTGCTATCGGTATCAAGGATGGCAAGCTAACAGGCTTCGAGCCAGTAAAGAACAGCGAGACTCCTGGCTTTGGTGCTAATTGCACTACACCAGAGTTTACACAGCAGTTCGCTGGCAAGGCTGCTTCAGTCCTGTCATATGTAAAGGGTGGAGGAGCTTCATCTGATACAGAGATTGATGCACTTTCTGGTGCAACTATTACTACAAAGGCTGTTACAGAGGCTGTCAATGCAGCTATTATCTTCTACCAGTCAAACTTCGGTGGTGGCGTTCAAGAGATTGAGGGTCCAGACCTTACAGAGTTCTATCAGATTGCTTACCCAGACGCAAAGGAATTTGCTGATGTTGAGGGTAGCGATGATATGATTGCAAAGTCAGCTGATTTACTTGCTTCTGCAAAGCTTGATACTTGCACAGTAGAGGAGATTAAGGCTGTTAACGGTGGTGAGGGATATGTTATCTCAACAACTGGCGTTGGCTTTGCAAAGACAGCACCTATCCAGATCGTTATCGGTATCAAGGATAACAAGATTACTGGTTATGCTGTAGTTAATCATATGGAGACACCTGGCTATGGTGCTGCTTGTGCAGATGAGCCATTTGCTTCACAGTTTGCTGGCAAGGATGCTAATATCCTTGGTGCTGGCGATATCGATGCAATTTCAGGTGCTACATTCACAACAAACGGTATTACAAATGCTGTTAACTCAGCTATCTTGTTCTACCAGACAAATCTTGGCGATGGCTCTGTAGAGATTGATACAAGTGCTATTGCTGATTCAACTGTTGACGTCGAAGCTGGCGCAACAGCAGCATAAAGGAAGGGGTGTGATTTTTTTGAAAAGTATTCTAGAAAGACTTTATAACGGTATCGTTAAGGAAAATCCAACCTTCGTACTAATGCTTGGTATGTGTCCTACATTGGCTGTAACCACCAGCGCATTGAACGGACTTGGTATGGGTGTTGCTACTATGGCTGTACTCATTATGTCAAATTTACTTATTTCTCTTCTTCGCAAGATTATTCCTGACGGAGTTAGAGTTCCAGTTTATATCGTAATCATTGCTTCATTCGTTACTATTGTAGAAATGCTTATGCATGCATTCGTTACTCCACTTTACAGCAGCTTGGGTATCTTTATCCCACTTATCGTTGTAAACTGCATCATTCTTGGCAGAGCAGAGTCTTATGCATCAAAGAATAATGTTCTTCTATCAATCTTTGATGGTATCGGTGTTGGTCTAGGCTTCACTATTGGTCTAACAGCTATCGGTATCGTTAGAGAGCTACTTGGTAGTGGTACATTGTTTGGCAAGCAGATTATGCCAGAAAGCTATGAGCCTATCTCAATCTTTATCCTTGCACCTGGTGCATTCCTAGTTCTATCACTACTATGTGCACTTATGAACAAGGTTAAGTCAAAGACTGGCAACACAGCAAAGGCACAGACAAGATGCGATGGCAACTGTGCAGAGTGTCCATCTGCAGAAAAGGAGGGCAAATAATATGGTATCAAAGCTATTTTTAGTGCTTATTACTACAGCACTTATTAACAATGTTGTTTTGAGCCAGTTCCTTGGTGTTTGTCCATTCCTTGGCGTATCAAAATCAACAAAAACTGCTGCTGGTATGGGTGGCGCTGTAGTGTTTGTTATCACACTATCATCACTTGTATCTAGCGTTTTGTACAAGCTTGTTATTGAAAAGCTAAATCTACAGTATTTGACCACTATTATGTTCATTATTGTTATCGCTTTTCTTGTTCAGCTTGTAGAGATTTTCTTGAAGAAGGTTATCCCATCTCTATATAAGAGTCTTGGTGTATATCTTCCACTTATTACTACTAACTGTGCCGTTCTTGGTACAGCACTAACAAATGTTCAGCAGTCAAACGATATTTTGACCAGCGTTGTTACTGGATTTGGTACAGCAGTTGGATTCACTATCGCTATCGTTATTATGGCTGGTGTTCGTGAAAAGACAGAGAACAATGATTATCTAGGTTGCTTCAAGGGTACACCTGCTGTACTTATGACAGCTTGCCTAATGTCAATTGCATTTTATGGCTTCACTGCCTTTGCATAATGCAGAGAGGAGTATATTATGGATTTTAAACAAATTCTAATTGCTATTGTTGTATTTTGTGTTATTGGCTTGATTATCGGTATCATTCTTGGTATCGCTGAAAAGGTGTTCCATGTCGAAAAAGATGAAAAGGCAGAGGCTATTCGTGAGGCTCTACCTGGTAGCAACTGTGGTGGCTGTGGCTATGCTGGCTGTGACGCTATGGCAGAGGCTATTGCAAAGGGTGATGCTCCTGTAACTGGCTGTCCAGTAGGTGGCACTGCTGTTGCACAGAAAATTGGTGCTATCCTTGGTCAAGAGGTTGGCGAAATGGAGCGTAAGGTCGCCTATGTTAAGTGTGATGGTCATAGCGACAAGAGAACTAGAGATTACAACTATATCGGTATCGATAGCTGTTCTTATGCAGCTATGATGCCTGGCTCTGGTCCATATTCTTGTAAGTTTGGCTGTCTAGGCTATGGCACTTGTGCAAAGGTTTGCCCACAGAGTGCTATCCGTATCATCGACAAAAAGGCTGTCGTTGATGAGGATTTGTGTATTGCTTGTGGTAACTGTATTTCAGCTTGTCCACAAAAACTTATTGAGCTTGTTCCAGCTAATTCACATTACAGAGTTCAGTGTTCATCTCATGTTAGAGGTAAGGACGTTCGTGACGCTTGTACAAGTGGTTGCATTTCTTGTAAGGTTTGTGAGAAGAAATGTCCTAGTGGTGCTATCACAGTAGTTGATAATATTGCAAAGATTGATTACTCAAAATGTACACAGTGTGGTATTTGTGCAAATGAATGTCCACGAAAGATAATAAAGACCTATTAAACACATTTTGTTCATTTCTGTATGATATTTTTTTAACAAAGTGTTGACTTTATACATTTTTTAAGATATTATACAGTTAAATCATAGTTATTTAATTTTAAGAAAAGGAGACAATTACTATGACAAAGATGAAGAAGATCCTTGCTCTTGGTCTTGCTGGTGTTCTTGCAGTAGGTTTTGCTGCTTGTAGCAATGGCGGTTCAGACGCTAAGGACGACACAACAGAAGCTGCTGCAGCTAAGACAGGTTATGCTGTATACAGCGAAATCAAAGAGGACGAGTACAATAAGTCAGAGACTGCTCTTGAGATCAACTCTGTATGTGCTGCTGTTCTTGTTGATGCAGACGGTAAGCTTATCGACGTAAAGATCGATGAGGCTCAGACAAAGCCTGACCTAACAAAGGACGATGGCAATGTTGCTGACCTTAGAACAAAGCTACAGAAGCAGGGCGATTACGGTATGAAGGAGACTTCAGCTGGTATCGGTAACATTCCTGATGGTGGCGAGTGGTTCGAGCAGATCGCTGCTTTCGAGGCTTGGGCAAAGGGTAAGACAGCTGACGAGGTTAAGGCTGGTGTTGGCGAAGATGGCTATGCTGCTGACGCTGACCTAAAGGCTGGTTGCACAATTTACTCAGGTGGCTTTGCTTCAGTTGTAGCACAGGCTATGGCTAACGCAACAGAGATCGGTGCTAAGGCTACTGATACTCTAGCTCTTAATGTAACAACACAGAAGTTCTATGAGAGCAACGAGACAAACCTACAGTACGATTCAGATTACGCTATCGTAACTCTAGACGCTGATGGCAAGATCACTTCTTGCATCATTGATGCTTCACAGGCTAAGTGCTCAATCGCTGATGGCAAGTTCACAGTTGAGAAGGGTGCTTACAAGACAAAGAAGGAGCTTCAGGGCGACTATGGTATGAAGGACGTTTCTGCTGGTATCGGCGTTATCCCTGGTGGTGGCGAGTGGTTCGAGCAGGCTGCTGCTTTCGAGGCATGGGCTGTTGGCAAGACTGCTGACGAGCTAAAGGCTGCTGTTGGTGAGGACGGTAAGTCAGCTGATGCTGATCTTTCAGCTGGTTGCACAATTACTGTTTCTGGCATCATTGCAAACGTTGCAGCTGCTGCTACAAAGTAATTAAACACGACATTTAAAAAGGAGTCTTCGGACTCCTTTTTATTTTTTACATTATTTTTATATTGAACTTAATATATTAATCTGTTATAATTTTATTTATGAAAAAATTATTATCCATTATTATGTCCGTTGCTATTGTGCTGTGTATGGCATCTTGTAGCGCTAGCAAAAAGACAGAACGCTTTACTGCTAGCTTTCTTGATTTGTTCGATACAGCATCTACCATCATTGCATATGACGATAGTCAGGATAGCTTCGACAGACATTATCAGCTCTTTTATGATAAGCTGGAGGAGTATGACCATCTCTTTGATATCTACCATAACTATGATGGTGTAAATAACCTCTACTATGTTAATAAGCATGCTGCTGATGAGCCTGTAAAGGTTGATTCAGTCATTATCGAATTGCTAGAATATGGCAAGGAGATATATAGCTTATCTGGTGGCAAGACCAATATCTGCTTTGGTCCAGTTTTGGCACTTTGGCATAATGAGAGAGAAAATGCCAAGGAGCATACTCCAAAGCTACCAGATTCTAATGAGCTCAAAGAAGCTAGTCAGCATACTAATATCGATGACTTGATTATCGACAAGGAAAATTCTACAGTATTCTTTGCTGATGAGGATATGCGACTCGATGTCGGTGCTATAGCAAAAGGATTTGCTGTGCAGAAAATGTCTGATTGGGCAAAGGAGAACCTGTGGCAGAATGCAGCCTTGAGTATCGGTGGCAATGTATCAACTTTTGGCTACAAGGATAACGATGGCAAAACAATGTGGACCATCGGTGTGGAAAATCCTGACGTTTCTGCTGGTGATTATCTGCTAAAGGTTAAGATTACAGACCTTTGTGTTGTTACCAGTGGCGACTATCAGCGTTATTATATGGTCGATGGCAAAAAGTATTGTCATATCATTAACCCAGATACACTTATGCCTAGCGAATATGTAGCTAGCGTATCTGTATTGTGTAGTGACTCTGCATTAGGTGATGCACTTTCTACTACACTATTTAATATGAGCATTGATGATGGTTTAAAGCTTGTTGAGTCTATGGATGGCGTAGAGGCTGTCTGGGTCGACAAGGGATATAACAAAACATTTTCATCTGGATTTGAAAAATATATTACAGATTAAGGAGAATAATATTATGAGTATGAAGGCACATAGCAATCCAAAATCAATGAAATGGATTATTTCTCTTGCAGTTATGATTGTTTTGAGCGTTGGCGTTATCTTTGGCACAATCGCTATTAACAAGGCTGTAGAGAACAAGAACAATCAACCAGTAGAGCTCGATTTCACCATCAGCTCTTCAACACCTATCGCTGTTGAGGAGAATGAGCTAAATATCACTAGTGTTAAGAAGGCTGTTGACAACAGTGGCAATGTTGTAGCTTATATTATCGGTGGTAGCGTCGTTGGATATAACCAAGAGGTACCTATCGAAATGTCAACAACTATCACAGCAGATGCTAGCGTTGTATGTGGTATCGAGATTATCAACCAAGAGGAAACAGAGTATCTTGGTGTTAGAATTATTGAGGATTATTTTACCTCACAGTTTGACAACAAGAAACTACCTATCAAGGGCGCTAACAGCATTTCAAGTGGCTCTAGCGTAGACCTTATTGCAAAGAGCACCGTATCATCTCAGGCTGTTGTTGATGGTGTTAACAACGCTATGGAGTATGTAAAGGCTAATTTGGCAGAATGAAAAAAGCAGATTTTATTGTAATCGGTGTTGTTTTAGCTGTCGTTGCTGTGCTTGTTTTTGTCCTATATGGACTTAACGGAGATAGTGGCAAATATGTTCAGGTCGAGGTTAATGGCGAGGTCATTGAAACATTTGAGCTTGATGACGAGGTCGAAAAACAGTACGATTTTGACGGTGACACCAACACCCTACAGATTAAGGATGGCAAGGCATCTGTTATAGAGGCTAATTGTCCTGACGGTATATGCTCAAATCATATGCCTATCAGTAGAGCAGGTGAGTCAATCATCTGTCTTCCACATAAAATGGTTGTGACTGTTTTGGATAAGGTCGATAACGACTCCGAAATTGATGCAGTCGCATAGGTTGTTATATGAAGAATAATAAGGTAAAAAATATCGCATTCTATGGTGTGATGATCGCCCTAGCGTTGATATTTAGCTATCTCGAAAGCTTTATTCCTATTGAGGCACTTATCCCAATCCCTGGAGTAAAGCTTGGACTTGCTAATATCGTCGTTCTTTTTGCTCTATATACAATGAGACCTAGGGATGCGTTCATCATCGCTGTAATTAGAATTATTATGTCTGGACTTCTGTTCGGTAATGTTATGACCATAGCTTATAGTATGGCTGGTGGTATGTTCAGCTTACTTGTTATGTGGCTTCTTAAGAAAACTAAGCTGTCTATGATGGGCGTTAGTATGGTCGGTGGTATCTGTCACAATATCGGTCAGCTTACCGTCGCTGTGCTCCTTACCGAAACGGTTAGAATTGCATATTATCTCCCAGTATTGCTGATTTCTGGTATGCTTACTGGCCTTTTGATGGGTGTTGTTGCAAATCTAGTTGTCCAACGAGTAGAAAAAATTCAAAAGAAGATATAAAAACACCAGTTTCAACTGGTGTTTTGCTTTTAATATTGTCGAATTTATATTTATAGATATATGGTGAATTATGAATAAAAATACACTTGTTCAGTGCCCTCACAGGCGAAAATGCTCTGGCTGTCAGTTACAGAATTTGACTTATACCCAGCAGCTAGAACATAAACAGAATATGGTAAATCGGCTGTTAGGGGAGTACTGTGACGTTCAAGATATTATTGGTATGGATAACCCTTTGAACTATAGAAATAAGGTGCAATCAGCCTTTTGCTCAGAGTATAAGACCAAAAAATTAACCTCTGGTGTCTACCAGTCTTCTACTGGTAGGGTATGTCCAGTGGATGACTGTATGATAGAGGACAAAATTGCTGATGAAATCGTTTTAACTATCCGAAAGCTCTTGGTATCATTTAAGCTAAAGCTCTATGATGAAGAAACGAAAAAAGGCTTCATTCGTCATGTCTTGGTTAGACGAGGTTTCTCGACAAATCAGGTTATGGTGGTTATTGTGTCTGGCACAAAGGAGTTTAAGAAGAAAACTAGCTTCGTCAACGCACTTGTAAAAAATCATCCTGAAATCACCACTATCGCCCATAATGTGAATGATAGCACAACAAAGCTTATGCTTGGCGAGTATTATGAGGTGTTGTATGGAGATGGGTATATAGAGGATGAGCTGTGTGGCTATACATTTAGAATATCGCCAGCATCTTTCTACCAAATAAATCCAGTGCAGACAGAGATTTTGTATTCAACAGCTGTACAGTATGCTGACCTATCTGGTGACGAAATAGTGTTTGACAGCTATTGTGGTACTGGTACTATTGGTATCATAGCATCAAAGAGTGCAAAAAAGGTTATCGGCGTGGAGCTAAATAAGAATGCTGTGAATGATGCGATTTCAAATGCAAAAATCAATGGTATCGATAACATAGAATTCTATTGTGACGATGCTGGCAAATTTTTGGTCGAAAGGGCAAAGCAGAGTGAAAGAATTGACGTTCTATTTATGGATCCACCAAGAGCTGGCTCTGATAGAAAATTTTTAAATTCTGTGCAAAAGATTATGCCAAATAGAATTGTTTATATCTCCTGCAATCCAGAAACCTTGGCTAGAGATTTGAAACAATTATCAAAATCATATAAGGTTGAAAAAATTCAGCCAGTAGATATGTTTCCGTTCACAAATCATGTTGAAACCATCGTTTCCTTATCAAAAAAGTAAAAGAGCCTTGTTCATCTGAACAAGACTCTTTTACTTTTGTATTGAATTTAAAAGGGGGATTTAAGCAATAATTGCTCTTTTTTCATTAACTAGGAAAGTGTCAATATCTTGAACCCAATTTAATGTAAAATCTGTAACAGGTGAAAAATCGTTTTGTATATCAGTTGCTTCTGTTTCTGTTTTTGCGATAACAATGTATGCAAATTCGCTATAGAATATGTTTTCACATTTCTTGATTTCTGGCTTAGCCTGCTCTGCAGTCTTTACAATGGCGTTTTCTTTGATTTCTGTTGTTTCATTGATAGCTGATTCTTCGGCCTTTTCTTCATTCTCAAAAGCTTTGATTACTTGATTTTCGTGTGTTTCTACAGCTTCAATTTTTTCTTCTTCTGTTGTTTCTTCTTCGTTAGCTGGCTCCTTAGCGACTGCTTCACTCTCGTCGTTGTTTTCATCTTCAACAGTATTGTTTTCATCTGTTATATCTAATATTACAATATAGATTGAGTTATCATAGTCGTTTTCTTCTGAATCAATTTCAAAATCAAATTTGTTTTCAAATGTATAATCAAATTCAAAGTCAGCCTTGATAATTTTTTCGTTCTCAACAGTTTCAGTTTCTTGCTCTTCAGATTCTATCTCGTTTTCGCTTTCTACTGTTACTTTGATATTATCATCAGAAAGATTCATTTCTTCTGCAAATGCAGGGATTTCAAATACCATAAATGCTGCTATAACTACGATGATTGATAATAGGATTGTTATCATTTTTGCGTTTGTCTTTTTCATAATTTTATTCCTTTCTAAATCGTAGTAGCTTAGTTCTTATTACTTGTTAGAAAAATAAAAAGACCAGCTACAAGTGTTACAAAAAACTTGCAGCTGGTCGATCATACAATAAAATGTTTAGACACCTAGCTTTGCGCCCTTACCTTTCGATAAGTTTGCCAAATTAAATTCAATTACATTATATCACATATTTGTTGAATGTCAATACATTTCAAAAAATATTTCAAACACCTAGTATATTAAATAAATTGTGCCTATAATACGAGAAATTTACTATATATCGGATTTATTTATCAAATGCTGGGTTAGTCATATAGTAGTTCTTGCTGTTTAGCTTGTCAGTGATGATGCGTAGTCCTTCACCAAATCGTTGATAGTGTACTATCTCTCGTTCTCGTAGGAATTTGATTGGCTCGATAACGTCTGGGTCATCGACTAGTCTCAAGATATTGTCATATGTTTTTCTTGCCTTTTGCTCTGCTGCAAGGTCCTCACTAATATCTGCGATTGGATCACCAGATACTTGCATATACGCTGCTGTCCAAGGCGCACCACTTGCACCAGTAGGGTATACACCGTTAGTATGGTCAACGAAATATGGTGCAAAGCCTGATTCTTCGATTTCCTTTTCTGTTAGATTTCGTGTTAGCTGATGCACGATTGCACCGATCATCTCTAGATGACCTAGCTCCTCAACACCTATATCAGTAAGTAATCCTTTTAGTTCTGGATATGGCATAGAGTATCTCTGTGACAAGTATCTCAAGCTTGCACCTAGCTCGCCATCTGGTCCACCATATTGACTAATTATTATCGACGCAGCCTTTGGGTCAGGGTGCTTGATATTTATTGGATATTGTAATTTTTTGATATAACTGAACATATAATCACTCCTTATCCATATCCTATTCGAGTGTATAAAATATGTTACTTATTTTTCTTGCTTATAACACTTTATTGTGCTAAAATGATTTTAAATTAATAAGCATTTTGCAAGGAGTTATTATGAAGGCAAAGATTACACTAGCTAAGGAATTTAAGGTTGGCGATATCGACCGTAGAATGTTTGGCTCTTTTATCGAGCATTTGGGCAGAGCTGTATATGGTGGTATCTATGAGCCAGGTCATCCAACAGCTGATGAGGATGGCTTTAGGGGAGACGTTATTGATTGTGTTAAGGAGCTAAATGTTCCTATTGTCCGTTATCCTGGTGGCAATTTTGTATCTGGCTATAACTGGGAGGACGGAGTTGGCCCTGTCGAGAAAAGACCTAGTCGTCTTGATTTGGCTTGGGGCACAATAGAGCCAAATACATTTGGTACTAACGAGTTTATGAAATGGTGTCGCAAGGCTAATTCTGACTGTATGATGGCAGTCAATCTTGGTACCCGTGGTGCTGATGAGGCTAGAAATCTTGTTGAGTATATGAATCATCCTGGCAATTCTGCTTGGTCCGATTTGCGAAAATCACATGGCTATGACGAGCCTTGGGGCGTTAAGCTTTGGTGTCTTGGTAACGAGATGGATGGCGCGTGGCAGATGGGTGCAAAAACTGCTGCTGATTATGGCAAGCTTGCTAACGAAGCATCAAAAATGATGAAATGGACTGATAATACTATCGAGACTGTCCTTTGTGGTTCATCTAGTCGTAATTCTCCTACCTTTGGTGATTGGGAGGCTATCTCACTTGATATCGCATATGATAGCGTCGACTATGTATCTCTTCATCAGTATTATGAAAACAGGGCAGACGACACCCCAACATTTTTAGCTCGTACTATGGAGCTTGAGGAGTTCATTTATACCGTTATCTGTGTTTGTGATTATATCAAAGCAAAGAAGCGTTCGAAAAAAACAATTAACCTGTCATTTGATGAGTGGAATGTTTGGTATCATAGTGATAATACACCTCATGTAAGATGGAGCAGTGCACCACCAAAACTAGAGGATATCTATAACTTTGAGGACGCTTTGCTTGTTGGCTCAATGCTTATCACTCTATTGAGACATGCTGACAGAATTAAGATTGCATGTCTAGCACAGCTAGTTAATGTTATTGCTCCAATCTTTACAGAGACTGGTGGTGGAATATTCAAGCAGACTATTTTCTACCCATTCCAGCATTTGTCAACCTATGGTAAGGGTGCATCACTTAAACCAATCGTTGAGTCACCAAAGTATGATTGTAAGGAATTTACTGACGTTCCTTATCTCGAGTCTATCGCTACATATGACGAAGAGAATGACGAGATGACAGTGTTCTGCGTTAACAAGAGTCAGGATGAGGGTGCAGTTATTGATATCAATCTGCTCGATTTTGATGGCTTTGCACCAGTAGAGTTTATCTCTATGGATGGTCATAGCAAGTATGACGTTAATGGTATCGACAACCCATTCGTTAAGCCTCATAATAACGAGCTACCTCTTGTTGATGGCAAGACAGTTACACTTGATATTAAGCCATTTTCTTGGAATGTGTTAAGATTTAAGAAAAATAAATAATTATTGACAATATTTTATTATAATATTATAATTAATCTATTAACGATTTCAAATAGGAGGATTATATTATGAAATTGACAAAAAGATTAGTTGCTGTTGTTCTTTCAGTGCTACTTATTGTGGCTGCATTTGCTGGTTGCTCTGCAAAGGATAATGGTAAAACAAACGAAGATGCTTCAGACAAGAAGGTTGCTATTCTACAGTTTATGCCTCACTCAAGCCTTGATAACTGTACACAGGGTGTTAAGAATGCTCTTGACGCTGCTGGCGTTCAGTATGACGTACAGGTTGGCTCAAGTGGTAGTGCTGTAACTGATTGTGACAGCTATGCACAGCAGATGGCTTCTGCTGGCTACGATGCTATCGTTGCTGTTGCTACTCCAGCTGCTCTTTCAGCATATTCTGCTGTACAGAATGCAGGTGTTGAGATTCCAGTTATCTTCTGTGCTGTATCTGATCCAGTTAAGGCTGGTCTAGTTCAGTCTATGGAGGCTCCTGGTAACAACGCTACTGGTACTGCTGATGCATTTGATATTGCTGGTCAGGTTGAGCTCATTATGACTCTACAGCCAGGCATCAAGTCTCTTGGTGTTGTTTACACAACTTCAGAGGCTAACTCACTATCACAGCTTGAGACTCTTCAGGCAGAGTGTGACAAGGCTGGCATCAAGCTTGTAGCACAGGGTATCACAGAGGCTGCAGAGCTTGCATCTGTATCTGCTTCTCTTGTTACAAAGGTTGACGCTATCACAAACCTAACTGATAACAACGTTGTTGACAATATGCCAGTTCTTCTTGAGCAGGCAGAGACAGCAGGTATCCCAGTTTACGGTTCAGAGATTGAGCAGGTTAAGAAGGGTTGTCTTGCTTCTGCTTCTATTGACTATGTTGCTCTTGGTGAGAAGACAGGTAATATGTGTCTTGACGTTATTAACGGTGCATCTGCTGCAACATATCCAGCTGTTACTGTTACAGATTCATTCCTTGTAATTAACGAGGATATCGCAAAGAAGCTTAATATTGAAATTCCTGCTTCTTTGGCTGACGTAGAGAAGGTTACTACTTCAGCAGAATAAGTTTTACTGGCTACGATAGGCAGAACGTCGTTCTGCCTATTTTGCTTGAATGGAAGTGATGATTAATGGAAACCTTGAATATTATTAAGGTAGTATTTGAAGAAGGCTTTAAGTACGCAATCCTTGCTCTGGGTGTTTATTTGTCATACAGCATTTTGGATTTTCCAGATTTGTCTGTTGATGGTACAATGCCACTTGGTGCGATTGTGTCATGTGTTATGATACTCCATGGTGTTAACCCTTGGCTTAGCTTGTTGGTTGCATTTGGCTGTGGATTGGTCGCTGGCTGTGTTACTGGTCTTCTCCATGTTAAGCTAAAACTAGAGCCATTGCTATCTGGTATTTTGGTATATACTGCCTTGCTGACGGTTAATTTGGTATTGATTAAGCTCGGTACTGACGGACAGTCTATTGCCTCAATCTTTGGCAAGAAGACTATATTTAACAGTGGTGTTGCTAATATCTTCCCAATGGCTGTTAGTGGTATCAATATTCGCAAGCTTATCATCCTTGCTATCATCGTTGTTGTGCTTAAGGTTGTTATTGATATGTACCTAAAGACCAAGAGTGGTATGCTACTTCGTGCTACTGGCTCTAATCAGCAGTATGTTGTTATGCTTGCAAAAAATCCTGGTGCGTCCAAGATTTTAGGTCTTGCTATCGGTAATGGTCTTGCTTGTATCAGTGGTGCTGTCATTGCTCAAAGCACCGAAACAGCTAATACAACAATGGGTGTTGGTATGGTTGTATTTGGTCTATCCAGTGTTATCATCGGTCTATCTGTTTTCAAGCGTGTTGGCTTTATGAAGGCCACAACAATGGTCATCATCGGTACAATCATTTACAAGGCATGCCTACAGATTGCTGTTGTCATCGGTCTACCTAGTGATTACAACAAGCTATTGATGGCTGTTTTGTTTGTCCTTGCACTAATATTCAGTGGTACTCTTAAGGAGCACACAAAGAAGAGGAGGGACAAGAATGCTTGAGTTACAAAATATAGTTAAGAAATTCAATGTCGGTACTGTTGATGAGTCAACTGTTTTTGACAACTTTAATTTCAAGGTTGAGGATGGCGAGTTCGTATCTATTATCGGCTCTAACGGCTCTGGTAAAACAACACTTTTGAACCTCACTTGTGGATCTCTTAAGCCAGATGAGGGCATCATTCTTCTCGATGATAAAAATATTAACAGCGTTCCAGAGTTCAAGAGAGCACAGCATATCGGTCGTGTGTTCCAGGACCCAAAGGTCGGCACCTGCGCTGATTTGACTATCCTTGAGAATATGGCACTTGCTGATAATAAAAACAAGAGATTTGGACTTGGCAAGTGTGTTAACAGAAAGAGAATTGACTATTACAAATCACTCCTTGAACAGTGTGATATGGGCTTGGAGAACAGACTTGGTGTTCAGGTTGGCACACTTTCTGGTGGTCAGCGTCAGGCACTTGCTCTAGTTATCGCTAATATGTCTGATATCGATTTGCTTATTCTTGATGAGCATATCGCTGCACTTGACCCAAAATCATCAGAGAGAGTTATGCAGCTTACAGATCAGCTAGTTAAGAAGAATGGTATTACTACCATGATGGTTACCCATAATCTTCGTTTTGCTGTTGAGTATGGCTCAAGACTTGTTATGATGCACGAGGGCAAGGCCGTCCTTGATATCAAGGGTGAAGAAAAGAAAAATGCAAAGGTAGAGGATTTGCTCAAAATCTTTGACGAAATCAGTCTTGAAAAAGGTAATTAATATGTAAAATTTTTGCGTTAAGATTAGGCACAAAATAGACCATAGGCTGACGCCTATGGTCTATTTTTAACGACATATTTAACCAAAAAGATGCATTTTTAGGGCATAAAATCCTTATGGAGAGTAGCCTTTTGCGACCCTCTTTTATTTTTTCTTGACAAATCAATATAGTAGGTATTATATTTAAAATGTATAATTATATGAAAGGATGATTTGATGAGATTATCAAAGAAACTTGTTAGTGTTCTTCTTTCTGTCTTGATGGTTGTATCAGCACTACCTTTTAGTGCCGTTGTGGCATACGCTGCTCCTTCAACGAAGAAAAAGACTACTTCAGTTGCGTCTGCAAGCTCATGGTATTACGCTGATTTGTATCCAGAGGACAAAATATACTATTTTGACTCTCTACAAGAGGCATTTGAGTATGTTAATACAAATCCATATTGTAGTACTATTACACTGTTTAAGGACGTAACTCTTGATGAGCCAATCATTTATACAGATTTAGAGGCTAATGCAGATTGTGGTACATTCTATCTTGAACTAAATGGCAAGACTGTATCTGCACCTAATGGCAATGCCTTCGAGTTCAAGGATATGTATCGTAATGTTTTTGTTGGTGCATACCAGTGGTCATACAAGGCTGGTGATGGTATTACTGGATACGGTACTATCAATGCGAAGGACTATGCTATCACTGTTGAGGATGGCAACCTTGTTATCGAGGGTGGTACATATAATTGTGAGACTACCGATTGTCCTTGGCTTGTAGAAACAGACGGCTATATTGGTAATATCCGTCATTGCTCTGTTGCAAAGAATGCGAACACCCTATATAACGAGGGCTATTTCGGCTCTAATGGTAATATCTATATTCGTAATAAGGATAATGATATCAATAGCCTAAAGCATGTTACAGAGAAGACTGTAGATGAAACTACTTCATATATAGTTGCTGACCATATTTTTGAGTATACTACAAAGTCTGTTTCTGCTGACAGACAGTCTGCTATGATTGCTAGTGAGTGTACAGTATGTCATTATCAGAGTGGGGAATATCCAGCTCTAGCACTTGTTGGTGACACAGCTTATGATGATTTCTACAAAGCTGTAGAAAATGCTGATGGCTCAACTGTAGAGTTGTTACAGGATATCACTGTTAGCAATAGTGTGAATATCGTTGATGGTATGGATATTACTCTTGACCTTAATGGCCATACAATAACTCATCCATCTGGATATTTCGTTATCAATGGTGGTAGCCTAACTGTTAAGGATGGTGCTATCGACAGTGATTCTAACAATACATTCCTTATGTATGGTACCACAGATGATAGTGTTGAGAGATATTCTACATTGAATCTAGATAATGTTGATGTTGCTAATACCTATGATGGTGGTAGTGTAAATAATTTGGGTTCTGTTATCTTTCTAGTTAACCCAGGATGGAGCAAACCATATAAGTACTATGGTATTACTCTAAATATCAATGAGTCATCTCTATCATCAGAGGGCTATTGCCTTGTTAACAATGGTAACTACGCTAATCTTGATGAGTTCAATACTACAAAGATTGACTTCACCTCTAGTGACTTGACCTCTAATCAAACCTCTGCTATGTATATCGCTGGATATGCTCTTGTTAATGCAACAGCAACCAGCTTCACTGGTTATATCAGTGGTGCAGAGATTAGAGCAGGTGTGTTCAATGTCTTAGGTGATGAGAACAGCTTTACAAGTACATATACTGGATATTCAGAGGCTCAGTCTAATACCTCTGGTCCAACAACTAGTGGTGCTGCACTTGCTATTGCACAGCACAATTTGGCTCCATTGCCTAATCCAGTAGAGGTTAATATTTATGGTGGTACATTCACTGCTCTTACAGCGCTTAAGGAGTCTAATGTTCAAGGCGTTGCAGAGGAATTTGTCGATGTTACTATCAATATCTATGGTGGTGACTATATTGGTGAGGAAGCATCTGTTCTATCTGATACATGTACAGGTTTTATCTCTGGTGGTGAGTTCACTGTTGATCCAAAGGAAAGCTATATCGTAGATGGCAAATCTACAAGAATTGATGACAACGATATGTATGTCCTTACTGATCTTGATTATTCAGCGTACAAGACAGCTGTTTCTATCGCAAAGCAGATTGACAGAGATATCTATACTGCTGACTCTCTATTAGCACTTGATGATGCTATCGTGCCAGATTACACATTGACAACACAGGAAGAAATCGACAATGCAACAGCATTGGTAGATACTAGATATAACGAGCTAGCCTACAAGTCATTCACTGTAACATTTGTTGCAGAGGTTGAGGGCGATGCTACTACAGTATCAACTGCTGATTACACCTATGGCGATATCGCAACTCTTGATGCTACTGATATTGATGGCGACGTATATAAGTGGACTATTGAGGATCACAACACTGTAAAGAAGCTACCATCCGATAGCAAGAATGTTTCGTTCGTTGTAAAGGGTGATGCTGTAGTTACTGTATATACAATGCAGCAAAAGACTGCTGATTCTGGTTTAACAAAGATTACCTATCTCAGCAATAAGAATGTTACTATCGGTATCGATTATGTATCAGATACAACAAATATTGTTAAGCCTCAAGCACCAGAGATTCCATTCTATGTGTTTGATAGCTGGGAGACTGTTGATGATACTACATATAAGGCTGTATATGTATACGACGATGCAAAGTATTGCAAGTTTGTTGGTGGTATGAATGTCGTTATCACTAATGGTGGCAGACAGTCAACAAATAACGATGCAGGTATCGACGTTCCATATGATGATATTGTTGAAATTTCAAAGTCTGTTGATGGTCAGCTTGTTCTATCAGCAGATAAGGAAGGCAAGAATATCCTAACTTACCTTAATGACGTATCTACCATCCATGCACCAAAGAGAGCTACTGTATATGTTATGGTCCTACCAAAGAGAACAGATGCTACAATCGGTGTTACTGGTGGATATGTAAAATTCATTGAGGGCACCAAGAAGAAGCTTGCAATCAATGGTCAGTTCTATATCCCAACTGATTGTCAGTTTGTGGAGACTGGTGCTGTCCTATGCAACAAGAATGGCGACTTCAAGATTGGTGGTGCAGGCGTTGTTAAGCTTGCATCAACAATGCAGTCTAATCAGAACGAGTTCACAGTAACTCTAACAACAGATTATGGCTCTATGCAGTATATCTTTGCTAGAACATACTTGACATTCGTTGATAAAGATGGAAACAAGAATACTATCTACAGTGACGTTAAGATTGCTAATATCGCTGTTGATGGCACATTGGCATAAGGAGGGAATAGAGTATGAAAAAGTTTAACGAACCATATATCTCTGTTGTCAAATTTAACACAGAGGATATCTTAACTAAATCTAGTACCTATTTTGCTGGTGGTAGTGACGACAATTCGTATATCAACGAAGATAATTACGTATCCGAGACAAATCCTTGGATGTAATCGTTAGATATTTTACAAAAGCCCGACAAAGTCGGGCTTTTTGTTATGTTTAATAATTATAAATAAAAATTTATCTTTTTATTCAAAAAAATAGTGCAAATGTTACAAAGATATGATATAATATTTTTATTAACGTAAAAGGAGAGTTTTTCATTATGGCAGATGAAAAGAAAGGCTCAGCTGTTAAAAGACTGGGTACTGATATCAAAACCCATTGGAAAACTCCAGCACCTGGAAAATATGTTCCTTATCGTGAGTATTTGGACATTCTTTTTGGTGTTGGTAGTAACTATGCGGGTACAAAAACCTTGGAGTACTTGGGATTTGCGTCTAGCTGTTATTTGATGATGTATCATTACAAGCTACCACTTCTCACATTCTCTATCATTAACATTATCAATATGCCACTCAACTACATTTGGACCTTGATTGGCTGGGTAATTAATGACAACCTTGGCTTCTTGCCAAAGAAGACAGAGCGTCGCTTTGTTGGACTATATGTTTTCTTGCTTATTGCTGGTATAGCAATGATTGTTGGCGATTTCTCATTTATGCTTAATCCATCCAACAGCATAGTAAATTACCTCAATCATCTTGAGGGCGTTAACGCTGCCTCTGCTATAAAGATTTTTGGTACACATATTTTGTGGAATGGCTGGACCGGTTGTCGTAATATCTTCTACCGTAAGAAGCTTGTACCAAAGTTCGGTAGATATAAGTACAGCCTATACTGCGATTTCTTGCCAAAGGTAATTATGGTATTCGTTCTTGGTTGGGCTGCTTATGATTTCGGCAAGTACAGCGTATGTAACCTTGGCACTATCGATCGTGTTTGGGTTGCTAACCTGTTGTTTGCTATTTACAACTTGTTCCCATTTGGTAACAACCTTGAGGTATGTGCCCAGAACTGTTCACCTAATGTTCGTGAGCGTATCTTTGTTCGTACATATCCTATCAAGCTATCACATTTGTTCCAGTCGATCCTTGCTATCATCCTACCTGTATTCATCGGTATGTGTAAGGATGAGTGGGCTGATATCGCTGTATTCAAGTATATCATTCCTATCACATTCACAGTCTTCGCTGTTATCACTATGATTTGTGCTAGCAGAATTAAGGAGCGTATTCCACAGCCACCTCTAGAGAAAAAGGTAAAGATTAGCTTCTGGGACGGTATGTTCGGCGTTATGCGTAACAAGTACAAGTGGATTCAGACCATCGTTGGTCTTTTGGACTCTCTTGGCAATGGTATGCTTGCGTTCACCTCTATCCTATATCTATACACATTTAGATTGTCTGGACTTACATATTCGCTCATCGTAGCACTTATTTCATTTGCTGGTACCCCTCCAGATTTCTTTACTCCATATTTCATCAAGAAATATACCTACAAGCAGGTTATGATTTTCTACCAGCTATCTCGTGCTGTGTGCTATTCTGTAATCGTTGCTTGCTATATGTTCCTTGGCGACAAGCTAATTCTTTGTGGTACTCTTTGCGTTGTAATGCTCTTCATTACCGAAATGTTCCAAACTGTACCAAAGTCAATTAGCCACGATATGGATATCCGTGTTAACGACTATCAAATGTATCTGTCAGGTGAGAGACTAGAGAGCTTCTCTGGTGTATTCGGCTGGTTCACTGGCCCTATCACACAGTTTGTTGGCTTTATTATCCCATTGCTACTTCTTCGTTATGGATTTAACAGTAACTGGGACGTACTATTTATCGACTCATCTAGAATAAATATCATTGTTGTACCTATTCTCTTTGATATTGCTGGTTATATCCTTATGACTATTCCGTATATGATTTGGGATTACGACGACGCAAAGCAGAACAAGGTTATGGAGGTTCTTCGTCGTAGAGAAGAGGTTACTCGAAAGCTTTATAACGAGGAGCATGGCATAACTGATACAGCAGAAGCTGTAGAGGAGGCTGATGCCCAGATTGATGAGCCTGTTGCAGAGGAGGTGTTGTCATGAGTAAGAAAAAGGAAAAGAAGAATGAGGATTTCCTAGCTCAAGAGGCTGCCGAAAATCAGGCAACAGCAGAGGCTTATACTCTTGACATACCAGAGGATGAAATTTGGTCCTATCAGATTGAGGGACTACAAGCACCTCATATCAATAAGCCATTTAAGAATGCAAAGATTAAGAAAGTTGTTGTAGTTATCGTGCTACTTATCGTTATCGGTATCTCGATCTTTCTATCGGTTCGTGCTGTTCATAGCGATTTGTACAAGTACAATGAGCTTGCAGATGGTACATACGAGCTCGTTAAGTTCTCTAACAGTGGTGATATTAGCGATATCACTATTGACTATGTTGTCGTTGATGAGAAAACTGGCGAAAAGGATATGACAAAGCCTATTACAAAGATTCATGAGTATGCATTTAACTGTGATGATATCCTTCGCACCATTACCTTTGGTAAGGACGTAAAGGAGATTGATGGCAAGTCTATCTATTCTTGCTGGTGGGTTACTAATGTTTTCGTTGATGACGAGAACCCATATTACTGTGATATCGATGGCGTTGTATACAACAAAGACGTTACCGAGGCTGTTTTCTATCCAAACGACCACGACAAGCAGCTACGACTAGAGAATGGTTATGCTGAGCTTGACGAGGACGGTGTTCAGCATAGCACTCTTGTTGATGATGAGGACAACGAGATGGAGGAGCTTTGGGGTACAACAAAGAAGTATGACGAAAAGTTCTATCAGCAGTACAATCGTAATACTCGTACATATGTTATCCCATCAACAGTAACAAAGATTGGTGAGCTATGCTTTGCATATTCAAATATCGTTGACCTTTATATCCCAGAGGGTGTTAAGGTTATGGATAATATGGCAATCTTTAAGAACACTGTTTTGACTAACATCTATTCTTACAAGACCGATGAGGGCGTTACTGATACAACATACAAGGGTATCGATGCTATGACAGAGATTTATCCATCTCTACCAGAGGGACTAGAGTTCATCGGTTCAGATGCCTTGTATTACACTAGAGCGCTTGCGTATATGTATCTCCCATCATCTATTAAGGAGATTAAGCACCACGCTTTTTGGGACTCTGTATATAAGGAGAATGATGAGCTTCACGGTGTAACATATTTTGACACAGCATATACTGAGGAGGAGTTCTCATCATCTGTTACAACTGGTGACCAGTGGCGTCCACAGTACGACTATATGTTGTTCAAGAAATCTATCGATGTTAACTATTCTGCTGAGCGTCAGTCACAGCTTGCGTATAACATTCATCGTCAGTATTATTGGGCTGTACAGTGGATGATTAACAACCTACCTGATGAGGTTAAAGCTGGTTCATCATATCTTGTTAAGGATATGGATGAGAATGGAGCTCCAGAGCTTGTCCTTCGCAAATATAATCCTGATACCAAGAAGACAGAGGATACAGTTATCACACTATCTTATGGCTATCTTGAGGATTATGACGGTGAGGCTAGCTATGATGATGCAACCTTCAGTGAGCTAACTGATAACGCACAGCTCGACTCTATCTTTGATATTACTGATCCACAAATTAGTGCTCCAATTAAGGATGAGGAGACTGAAAATAAGTCTGAAGAAGAAACTCAAGATGATACTGAAGAGCCTGCAAAACCAGAGGAACCAGTTGATGAGGATAATGTTGAGCTTACAGATGACGAAATCGAAAAGCTTGCAAAATCTGTAATCAGAGGTGATTGGGGTAATGGTGAGTATAGAAAGAATGCTCTAGAAGAAAAGGGCTATTCATATCAGATAATCCAAGATCGTGTAAACGAAATTATTTACAACAGATAAATATTATTAAGTGATATCGCATCTCGTATTAACGAGGTGCGATATTTTTTATACAAATATTCAAGTGTGTACAGATACAGATTTAATTGTATTGAGTATTAATAATATATAATATATAATTAATGTGTATTTTTATATCTAGGAGAGATTTTAGTGAAAAAGGTAAAAAGACTTATATCCATTATTTTATCTGTAGTTATGATAGTGACCTCTTGTAGTGTCGCTATGTATGCCTATGCTGTTGATGATTTTGCAGAGGATTATGACCTACAGATTTACTATCAAGATGCAAACAAAGAGTTCGTAGAGGTTACAGAACAGCTTAGCGTAATGGAGCAGTATGATATCCAGCTATACGCTTGTCTTGTATATCCTGATGGTACTGTGTGGAATATCACTTCATCTGGTTTGCCAGTAGTATTTGAGGGCTACACATTAGAGTGGTACTCTGACGCTAGATATCTAGCATTTTGTGAGAAGAACGATGGCAAAATTCACGGCTACGACGCTACAAAGGGTGAGGCTATCCGTAATTGGCTCGATAATGAGGTTGGCACTATTCCAGTTGTTGGTGGTACTCTTAAAAATCTTCTCCTTAAGCTTCTTGATAATGGGGTTACCGATATTGATAATCTTGATACCGAGGACGTCACAAAACTCCTTGATAAAGCATTAGAAAGCGTTAATGTTGACGAAGATACTAGAAACAAGCTTACCTCATCTCTTGCAGAATATCTTAACAAGTTCGACGTTGGTATCTCTGCCATTTTGAGAGATGAAAAGGGTAAAGAGGTTACTAGAGATACAATTCGTCTTCTTGTTACAAAGAGTGATAAGCTCTTGACTGACGTTGTACCAAATGCAGCATTCATTAAGAATTATGACTCAATTCCACGAACAGTAGCTGTTGGCTATGAGATGGATATGGATGGTATCATTACTCCAGTTCGTACCCACTACAAATGTGAATGGACTGTTACTGGTCAAGCAGGTATTCTTGGCTCTGATTTAGCAGAAGTTGATGAGAATGGTCATTTTACAGCCAAATCCGTCGGTACTGTTCAAATTAAAGTATCTCCAGATATTAAGGGCTTAACTGAAAAACTTCGAAAGGCTTTTGAGGCTATGTCAAAGGCTGGTGATTTGGTCGATAGTGATACTATTGCAAAGGCTATTTTGCTTATCCTTGGTATTCCATCTAATTCTGATAACTACACAACATTAGTATCGATTATTACACGAATTGTTGATAGTGGTGTTGTTGATGGTGATGGTACAATCAGATTTACTGATGAGATAATGACCCCACTTGCAAACTTTATTCTTTATGTTATCTATCAGGACTCAATCACTATAAAAATTGTTGCCCCAGATGCTATTCCTATCACTTCATATGATTTGAGCTACGATGACGAAATCACAGAGGGTGAGACAACTGACCTAAAGTTCACTAATGTAAAGCCAGAGGGTGCTGTTGCTCATGATTACAGCTTTTCTATCGAGGATGAGGAGATTGCTGTGTTCACTGACAAGATGACAGTGCTCGGTATCGATGGTTCAACATGGAACAATAACTATGTCACTCCTAATAAGACAAAGATTAAATGCTCTATGGAGAGTATTGACAAATCCTATGACCTAAAGGTGTACGGAAAGAACAATAAAAAGGTTGTATATATCAAGATTGGCTGTAATGAGTATCTCGATATTGGTGTGCCTACTGCAGTTAATCCTACTACATATCCAAAGCGACTTGATGCTAGCTTGCAGTATGGATGGATAATGGCTGATGGAACATATCAGTTTGCAACAGCAGATACACCATCGTATACAGAGGATGGTCTAGCATATGTAACCAGTGAAGGCGTTTTATATGCTACTGGCTGTACAGTAAATGATTTGGTCGTTAAAGATTCTAATGGTGCATTCCAGACAAAACAGATTATGTCCGGTGTGCAGACAACTGGTGTTGAGTTCACCAAGAAACATTTCTGGAAAAAGGCTGACTCTGGTACTATTTCAACAGGTATTCGTGGTTCTGTTTGCGAGGTATCAGCTTATCTTACTCCTGCTGATGCGTCTTTCAATACATTGACATTTACCTCTCTTGATACAGAAAGTGTTATCCTTTCTGCTACTCCACTTACTACAGCACAGTATGCTTCTGCTGCATTGACTGAAGATAGAAGAAAAGCAAAACAAAAAGTATCTGTTGAGGCTGATGAAAATGGTTATGCAAGAGTTTACGCATACGCTATCGGTAATGCAGCTTGCTATGCTGATTTGACGGTAGAGTCACAGACTGGTGGCTTCGTTGATGACGCTACTGTAGCGTTTGCTAATGTATCTGTTACAAGTGTTGATATAACTGCATTTGAGGATGATGATTACCTCGTTGGTGAGAATTCATATCTCATTACTGCTGGCGATCAAATCACATTTGAGGCTCATGTCCGTATGAGCGAGCCAGGCTCCTGGAAAAATCAAGGCTTTGAGGATGTAGAATGGAATGTATCTAATCCTGACATTGCTACAATTTCTAGTGCTGGTATCTTTATCGGTCGTGATGTTGGTACAGTAACCGTTACTGCAACATCAGTATTTGGCGAGATAGATGGTACTGTTACTGTCAAGATATTGCCTGATTATCGTGCTCTTAAGGCTGCTATGGCAGAATGTGATTATGAAAATCTCGACCCATACGATTGGTCAGAGGCATCTTGGGAAACATTTGATGCCCTTTATCAAGAGGCAGTAGAAAAACTAGATGGTAATTTGTTCGAGTCACAAAAAGAGGTAGATAAGCTCACAGAAGACCTATCTAACGCATTCCATGGTCTAGTTCGTTATCTTCCAATCACTGGACTTAGCATAGCATGTTCTGATGATGCTGATGGTAATGGCTTTGCTACAATTGACGTCCCAGCACTTAAGAACTATACCGAATACTCTACTACTATCAATCCTACCATTTACCCTGAGGAAGCAGAGTACTATATCATTACATACAAATCATCTGATGAGAGCAAAATTGTTGTTAACTCAAACGGTGTATGTAGACCAGTGTCATCATCTGATGCTGCTTGGGCAAAGATTACTGTCACTGTCACTGATCCAAAGAATGGCAACAAGTTCTCACAGGATATGTTTGTTGCGTTCTCAAAATACCAAGTAACCTCAGTTACTGTTGACCCAACAAATATTGTTTTCGTTGGTGTAGGGGAGGATGCCGAAACAGTTAACGCTACTATTAAGGCTACATATAACACTTCGTCATCACTGACCTCTGCGTCAATAAAGTCTGGTTTCTTCGTTTCTAGCGATGAGCGTATCGCTACTGTAGATGCTAATACCGGTCTTGTTACACCAGTTGGTATTGGTCGATGCACCATTACTTGCTACTCGTACGATGGCGGTTATACTGGTGTTACTAATGTTACAGTATCTACTAACAAGAAAAAACTGAATGACGCTATTACAAAGGCAAATTCTTTGATAGAGGAATTTTATACAGAGGATAGCTTCGCTGCTGTAACTTCTGCACTTGCTGATGCAAAGACTGTATATGCTAATACAGATGCTACACAGCAGGAGATTAACGAAATAACAGCAACACTAGAGACAGCTCTAGCTGGACTTGTTCGCAACCCATATGCTAATGTTTATATCTCTGCTGGTAATGGTGGTAGCGTTCTTCACGATGGCACTACATATACTGGCGATAATAACAAGGTTCGTGTTCTTATCGAGGATGGACTTACCGTAACAGCTGTCGACAACGAGGGCTACCATTTCACTCGTTGGGTGGACGCTAATGGCAATACTATCTCTACTAATCAAACAGAGACCTTTACCATTGATTATTCTGCATACTTTAAGGCAGAGTTCGCAGAGGTGCATTCTGTTACTGGAGTAAAGATTTTTGCTGATAAGAATGATACAGAGTACTATACGGTGGACGTGTCTGCTCTTGCAAATTATACTAAACAGTCAGCACAGCTGTCCTATGAGATTTATCCAGCTAATGCTAATTTCTATACTGTCCAGTATCGTACCTCATCAACAACAGTTAATCTTGATGCAAATGGCAAGCTGGTCCCAGCTGATAACAACACATGCTTTGCTGTTGTCGACGTCGTAGTTACTAATACTATTACTGGTGAACAGTTTATCGATACAGTCACAGTAGCGTTTGTAAAATATAAGGTTGCTTCTGTTTCTGCATCACCTAGCACAATGATATTTGAGGGTGTTAATGCTCCTAGTCAAACAATCAGTATTGACTATTCTGCATCATCTTCATCACAGACCCCATCACTTCGTCGTGGATTTTACACTAGCAACAATGAGAGCGTCGCTAGAGTAGATTCGAATGGCGTTGTAATACCAGTTGGTATCGGCTCTTGTACTATCAAGTTCACAGCATACGATGGTGGATTTAATACATATGTGACTGTTAAGGTCTATGCTGACAAGTCAGCACTTAACTCTGCTATCACCAGTGGTGATGCCGTGATTAAGCGTAACTTTACCGAGGAGTCATATAACGCTATGACACTTGCACTAGCTGATGCAAAGGCTGTTCGTGATATCGAGTATGCTGACCAGTCATCTGTTGATTCTGCTACTAGAGCATTACAGCAGGCTATTAATGACCTTGTTAAGCTTGATTTGGTAGAATACGAGGTTAATATCGAGGGTAATGGCTCTGTTACACTAGGTAGCGACACACATACCGAGTCTGGTATGTTTACTGTAAAATTTGGTGAAGAGGTTACATTCGTTGCTAGAGCAGATGCTGACAACGAGTTCGTTGGTTGGTTCGACCGTTCTGGCAATATGATTTCCTCTAGCCCAACTTATACTACAATGGCAGAGGGTGAAACTATTGTCACAGCACGCTTTGTTGAGCTTGTGTATATCTCTAGCATTGATATGACATATGATGGCAAAGTCGGTGACTTTGCTCAAAAGGACGTTTCTACCCTAAAGACATATACCTCATATAGCTTTAATATGGGTGTAAGTATTAATCCATCTAACTCATCTCATTACACTGTTAAATACACTGTTGACCCATCAGCTGTTAACCTAAAGCTTGATGGTACAAAGGTTTCTCCATCAGAGAACAAGGTTGCTTATGGTAGAGTATATGTAACAGTCCTTGACCAGTCTAATGGTAAAACATATACCGATAGCATTATGGTATCGTTTGCTAACTATAGTGTTATCGCTGTATCACTCAACAAGTCCGAAATTGCATTTGAGGGTGTTAATGCCCCAGCACAGTCAGTTGGTGTAACATATACTGCTGATTCTCGTGCAGCTAATATCCAGGAGGGCAATGTTTCTGTTGCTGATGACTCAATTGCTGATGCTTATATGTCTAGTGGAACCTCAATCGTTGTTTCGCCAAAGGCTATTGGTTCTACAGTAGCAACATTTACCTCACTTGATGGTGGTCGTACAGCAACATTTACTATCAATGTTTATGCTGACAAATTTGCATTGGCTGAGGCACTTGGCATAATCAAAGCGTTAAAGGCTGATGACTACACAGAGGATAGCTTCAAGGCTGTTTCTTCAGTTATTGATTATGCACAGGGTATTTATGACACAGCATTCGCTTCTCAAGAAGAGGTTGACTCTGCTGTAGCTGCTATCAACTCTGTTATCTCTTCACTAGTCCTACTTGACGTTATTGAGCTAAAGGTTGCTTCTATTGGCAATGGATACGCTACTATTAATGGCGAGCATATCTCATCCATCAGGGTAGAGAGAGGGGATAGCGTTGTTGTTTCCTCTGTTGCTGATGAGCATTATATGCTAGAGGCTTGGTATGACGAAAATGGAAATATTGTTTCTCGTGACGAAACATTGAGATTTAGCGCTTCTAATGCTGGTACATATATCGCAAAATTCAAGCCAGTACCATATATTACCTCTGTTGTCGCAACATACAATGGCAACGAGACTGACTTCGCATCAATTAATGTTAGTTCGCTTGCTAGATATACTAATCAGTCTGCATCCTTCGATGTTAAGGTATATCCACAGGATGCTAAGTATACTGTCCTTGGATATTCTATCGGCAATAAGAATAACAATCTATCACTATCTGGCAATACCGTTAAGCCATCTGCTAACAACCCAGCGTACGGACAGATTGTTGTTACAGTTCGTGATGAGTATTCTGGTAAGGAGTATAAGGACATTATCTATGTTTCGTTTGCAAAGAATGTTGTATCATCTGTATCTGTAAATCCTACTTCGATGACATTCGATGGTGTTAATGCTTCTAGTCAGAAGATTACTCCAAGCTATAAGGCTTCTATCTCATCACCTAATATTCAGGACGGCTTCTTTGAGTCTGATGATGAGAGCGTTGCTACAGTAGATGCTAGTGGTAATGTTACCCCAGTGGGTAAGGGTAGCTGCGTAGTTACATTCTACTCATATGACGGTGGTAAATCTGCTGCAACAAATATTACAGTTTCTGGTCAGCCAGACATTTACGGTAGAGTAGTAGCTATGAACAGCCCAACTGATGACGCTGGTACTGTTGGTGTTGCTAACGCTAGTGTGTTGTTAGCTGGCAAAACTGTTAAAACAGCTGATGATGGTTCATTCGTTATGACTGGTGTTTCTGCTAACACTACATACAAAGCTACTATTACATATCAGTATGGCGTTACTAGAACAGTTAGTATTGTTGTTGGCTCAGGTGATAAGCATTGTGCCGATATTCCTATTATTGCTGTCGATTACGACAAGAATGGATATATCAACGCTCGTGATTACCTTGCTATGAAGAAGCTTGGTATTGATAACAAGGATATGTTCAACGAATTCCTGTCTCCAACGAAATATACTGCTTCATCATATATTGATAAAACTGTATAATATAAAAGATGCTTGAGATTCCTCTCAAGCATCTTTTGTTTTTTCTACTGTTACTTATATCTAAAATGTTGCTCAATGTTCTTGCAACAGAAATTTGTAGGAGTGTGGGTGTCCACTGGACACCCGCACCCCACACCTATTATATTGACGGGAAGATGATAT